>DATKMV010000053.1:0-11685 GCA_035541695.1 Steroidobacteraceae bacterium | reverse complement strand
GGCGGCTCCGCTGCCGAGAGCTCGGGCACGATGCGCTGCGCCAGCACCTTGCCGAGCTCGACCCCCCACTGATCGAAGGCGTCGATGTGCCAGATCGCGGCCTGCGTGAAGACGCTGTGCTCATAGAGCGCCACGAGCTTGCCGAGCGCGGCGGGTGTCAGGCGCTCGAGCAGCAGCGTGTTGGAGGGCCGGTTGCCGTCGAAGGTACGGTGCGGCACGAGCCACGCGGGTGAGCCGTCCGCCCTCACCTCGTCCGCTGACTTGCCGAAGGCGAGCGCCTCGCCCTGCGCAAACACGTTGGCGAGCAGCAGGTCGTGATGCACGGTGCGCGCATCGAGCGGCTGGCCGAATGCGATGAAGTCGCAGGGAATGAGCCGCGTGCCCTGATGGATGAGCTGATAGAAGGAGTGCTGGCCGTTGGTGCCGGGCTCGCCCCAGTAGATCGCCCCGGTGTCACACAGGAGCGGCTGGCCCTCGAGCGTCACGTGCTTGCCGTTACTCTCCATGGTGAGCTGCTGCAGATACGCCGGAAAGCGCTTGAGGTACTGCTCGTAGGGCAGCACCGCCACCGTCTGGGCACCGAAGAAGTTGTTGTACCAGAGCGCGAGCAGCCCCATGAGCACCGGCAGGTTCTCGGCGAAGGGCGCGGTGCGGAAGTGCTCGTCCATCGCATGAAAGCCCGCGAGCATTTCGCGGAAACCGTCCGGTCCGATCGCGATCATGGTGGAGAGCCCGACCGCGGAGCACATGGAGTAGCGGCCGCCGACCCAGTCCCAGAATCCGAACATGTTGGCCGGATCGATGCCGAATTCGTGCACCTTGCCGGCGTTGGTCGAGACCGCGACGAAATGCTTCGCTATCGCCGCGCTATCGCCGCCGAGCCCGGCCAGCAGCCACGCGCGCGCGCTGTGCGCATTGGTCATGGTCTCGAGCGTGGTGAAGGTCTTGGAGGCGACGATGAAGAGCGTCTCCGCCGGATCGAGATCGCGCGTCGCTTCGCTGATATCCGTGCCATCGACGTTGGAGACGAAGCGGAAGGTGAGCGCGCGCGCGCTGTAGTGTCGCAGCGCCTCGTAGGCCATCACTGGACCCAGGTCCGAGCCACCGATGCCGATGTTGATCACGTTGCGGATCGGCTTGCCGGTATGGCCGTGCCACTTGCCGCCGCGCACGCGGTTCGCGAACGCCGCCATGCGCTCGAGCACCGCATGCACCTGCGGCACCACGTTCTCACCATCGACGAGGATCGAGGCATCCGCCGGGGCGCGCAGCGCGACGTGCAGCACCGCGCGTTGCTCCGAGACGTTGATCTTCTCGCCGCGGAACATCGCATCGATGCGCTCGCGCAGCCCGCTCGCGGTCGCGAGCTGCACGAGGAGCCTGAGGGTCTCATCGGTGACGCGATTCTTCGAGTAATCGAGATAGATGCCGACGCGCTCGAGCGCCATGCGCTCCCCGCGCCCGGGGTCGGCGGCGAAGAGCTGCCGCAGGTGCTGGCCGCTCGAGGTTCCGTGATGCGTCCACAGCGCCTTCCAGGCCGGGAGCCCCGTGACCGAGTCGAGGGATGCGCTCATCGTTGCTACGCCGCCCGGCCGAGCGCGGCGCTCTTGGAGGCGATGACGGCCATCAGGTCGTTCCAGGAGGCTACGAACGCGGCGGCGCCCTCCTCCTGCAGCTTCGCAGCGAGCGCATCCACATCGATGCCGGCGCGCGCGAAGGCCTTGAGCACGACGCGGGAGTCTCCGGCCGCTCCGATCAGCGGGCCGAGCTCGCCGTGCTCGGCGAAGGCCAGCAGCGTGCTCTCGGGCATGGTGTTGACGGTGAGCGGCGCGGCGAGGCTCTTGACGTAGAGAATATCCGGGGCCTTGGGATCCTTGGTGCCGGTGCTCGCGAACAGCAGCCGCTGCGGTCGGGCGCCGGCGTTGAAGACCCGCTGCCAGCGCGGCGAGGCGAGCAGCGCCCGATACGCCGCATAGGTGCGCTCGGCGATGGCGATGCCGAGCGTGTTGGCGAGCGATGGCGGGCCTTTGCCGGCCACGGCGACATCCCAACGGCTCACGAACAGCGAGGCGACCGAGCCGACATTGGGATCGAGTCCCGCAGCGATGCGGCGCTCGATGCCGCGCAGGTACGCCTGGGCCGCCGCAAGGTAGTGCTCACGCGAGAAAAGCAGCGTCACATTGATGGGGATGCCGGCGTAGATCGCCTCCTCGATCGCGGGCAGCCCCTCGGGGGTGCCCGGAATCTTGATGAAGAGGTTCGGTCGCGCGGCGCGGGCGGCGAGCTCCTTCGCCTGGGTGACGGTGCTCGCCGCATCGTGCGCTAGCGTCGGAGATACCTCGAGCGAGACCCAGCCATCGACTCCCGCGGTGTGATCGAAGATCGGGCGGAACAGGTCCGCCGCCGCCGTAATGTCCTGCAACGCGATCTCGAAGAACAGCGCCTCCGCCGACTGGCCGGCCTTGAGCCGCTCGCGGATCGCGTCGTCGTACGCCGCGCTGTTCTTGATGGCGTGGTCGAAGATCGTCGGGTTGGAGGTGAGCCCGGTGATCGATAACTCATCGATGTAGCGCTGCAGCGTTCCGCGCGTCAGGAGATCCCGGGTGATGTTGTCGAGCCAGAGACTCTGGCCGAGCTCATGGAGTCTTTGGGTGGCTTTCATCGATAAAACCTCGATTGGCGTTGCGGGCTCACTTCGCCCCGAGCGCATCCTGGATCAGTGCGCGGGCGTCCACCTGGATGCGCTCGAGGTGCTCGCGCCCGCGGAAGCTCTCCGCGTAGAGCTTGTAGACGTCTTCGGTGCCGGAGGGCCGCGCTGCGAACCAACCGTGGGCGGAGATCACTTTCACACCACCGATGGGTGCACCGTTCCCCGGCGCGCTCGTGAGCACCGTCTCGATCGGATCACCGGCGAGGGTCGTGGCACGGATGTCTGTCGCCGCCAGCTTCTGCAGCGCCGCCTTCTGCTCCCGGGTCGCGGGCGAGTCGATGCGCTGGTAGACGGGTGCGCCGAGCTCGCGCGTCAGCTCCTCGTAGAGCTCCGCCGGGTCGCGGCCGCTGCGGGCCATGATCTCGGCCGCGAGCAGATCCATGATGAGACCGTCCTTGTCGGTGCTCCAAACCGAGCCGTCCCGACGCAGGAAGGCGCCACCGGCACTTTCCTCGCCGCCGAAGCCGAGCGATCCCTCCTGCAGTCCCGCGACGAACCATTTGAAGCCGACCGGCACCTCGATGAGCCGTCGGCCGATCTTCGCCGCCACGCGGTCGATGAGGCTGCTGCTGACCACGGTCTTGCCCACCGCAGCAGCCGCCGGCCATCCCGGTCGGTGAGCAAAGAGGTAGGCGATCGCCGCCGCGAGATAGTGATTCGGCGGCATGAGACCCGCAGAGCGCGTCACGATGCCATGCCGGTCGGCGTCGGTGTCGTTGCCGAAGGCGATGTCGAAGCGGTCCTTGAGCGCGATGAGCCGGCTCATCGCATAGCTCGATGAGCAGTCCATGCGGATCCTGCCATCCCAGTCGAGCGGCATGAAGCGGAAGGTCGGGTCGACCGCATCGTTGACGATCTTCAGATCGAGACCATAGCGCTCGGCGATCGGTCCCCAGTAGCCGACCGAGGCTCCGCCGAGCGGATCGACGCCGAGCTCGAGGGCGGCCGTGCGCAGCACTTCCAGGTCCACCACCGAGCCGAGATCGCCGACGTAGGCGCCCACGTAGTCGTGCAGATGGGTCGTGCTCGAGCGCCGTGCAGCCTCGTACGGGACCCGCTTGATGCCTCTCACGGCGCCCGGCAGCAGCTCGTTGGCGCGCGCCTCGATCCACTGCGTGACGTGCGTATCCGCCGGTCCGCCGTGGGTGGGGTTGTATTTGAACCCGCCGTCCTCGGGCGGATTGTGTGAGGGTGTGATGACGATGCCGTCCGCCAGGTGCGCCGAGCGCCCGCGGTTGTGCGTGAGAATCGCGTGCGACACGACGGGCGTCGGGGTATAGCCGCCGTCCCGATCGATCATCGTCTCGACCGCGTTCGCCGCCAGCACCTCGAGCGCCGAGCGCAGCGCGGGCTCCGACAGCGCGTGCGTATCCTTGCCGATGTACAGCGGACCATCGACGCCCTGGCTCTTGCGGTACTCGCAGATGGCCTGGGTGATGGCGAGCACGTGCGCCTCGTTGAAGGTGCCGCGGACCGCAGAGCCGCGGTGGCCGCTCGTGCCGAAGCTGACGCGTTGCGCGGGATCCGCGGGATCGGGCTGGCGGGCGTAGTAGCGCCAGCAGAGCGCCGCCGGATCGATGAGCAGCTCGGCAGGCGCGGGTTGTCCCGGGCGCGCCGCGGGCTCCGTCGGGCCGCCGCGCGCGTTGGCCAGGGATTCGACGCTCGCGGCGGGCGAGACTGACGACATCGGCGGCACTCCTCTGCGACGCACGCGAGCAGCTTTGCGTGCGGCATCGATCCTACCCCCGATGCCGTGCGGAGGCGTTCACTCCCAGGAAACGTGCATGCATCGGGCGCGGGTTGTTCACCCTGGCCGCCGCCGGTACGGTGACTCCCGGACTACCTGGAGCGAGCCACGGCTCTGCCCCTCGATCGAACCACAATATGCCCCCGTCCGATGCTCCTTCGACGGAGAAGCTGCGCGATACCGGCAACCGCATCCTGACCGCCGGAGTGATTCTGGCGCTCCTCTATTTCGGTCGGAGTGTGCTGCTACCGGTCACGCTCGCGATCCTGCTGAGCTTTCTGGTGGAGCCGATCGTGCGCGGCGTGCAGCGTATCGGAGCCGGGCGCGCGCTGGCGGTCCTCACCACGGTGGTCGCGCTCGCCCTGGCGTGCGCCGCCATCGCGATGCTGCTCGGCACGCAGATGCTGCGCATCGCCGAGCAGCTGCCGCAATACGAAGCCACCGTACAACGCAAGCTCAAGACACTCGATGACGCCACCATCGGCCGGCTGCGAGTCATCTCGAGAGAAGCGAGCCGACTCATGCAGCCGCCGGAAACACCGGCCGAGGAGCCGCCGGCCCCGGTGCCGGAGCTCGAGGGGCCGGTTCTCGTGCCGCAGCCGAAGGTGGTGGTGGTGGAGCCCCACCCCGCCGCTCCACCGCCGCTGCAGCTCGACGAGAAGCTGCTGAGCTCCCTCTGGGCACCGCTCCAGGCCACCGGCATCGTGCTGCTGGTCCTCGTCTTCGTGTTGCTCGAGCACGAGTCGCTCCGCGACCGCTTCATCCGGCTCGCCGGCGCGACCGATATCCGCTCGACCACGCTCGCGCTCGCCGATGCCGCCGAGCGGCTCTCGCGGCTGTTCGTGTCGCAGTTCCTGGTCAACCTCATTTTCGGCCTCGCCATCTGGGCATGCCTGAGCCTGCTCCACTTCCCGCAGGCCATGCTGTGCGGCGCGCTCGCCGGGGTCATGCGCTTCGTACCCTATGTCGGCACCGCGATTGCGGCGGTCTTCTCGGCAGCGCTCGCCTTCGCAGTCGACCCGGGCTGGTCACTGGCGGCGAGCACGCTCGGCACGTTCGTCTGTCTCGACCTCATTGCCGCGCAGCTGCTCGAGCCGCACGTCTATGGTCATGCCACGGGGCTCACACCGCTTTCGGTGGTGGTGGCGGCGATCTTCTGGAGCGCGCTCTGGGGCCCGGTGGGTCTCATCGTCTCCATTCCTCTCACCTTGTGCCTCGTGGTCGCGGGGCGCCACATGAAGGCCCTCGGAATGCTGGAGGTGGCGTTGAGCGACGCGCAGCCGCTCACGCTGCCGCAACGCTTCTACCAGCGCGCACTGTCGGGCGACTCGCAGGAGATCATCGCCAACGCGCGGGTCTTCCTGAAGACCGATTCGCTCGCGGGCTACTGCGATCGCGTGTTGATCCCGGCGCTGCACCTGGCCCAGCTCGATGCCAGCCGCTCGATGAGCGGCGGGGCTCTGCCGATCAACATCTCGCGCGTCGTGCTCGAGGTGGTCGCGGCGTTCAGCAGCGAGAATCTGAAGCTTCCGAGCCGCGCGCAGCAAAGCTCGATACTCGAGGACCTGAGTGCCGCGGGCTGGCTGCGGCACGAGCGCGAGGAGCTCATCGGCCGCTGGCAAGGGCCCCTCGGGGTGCCGCCGGGATCGGTCGTGATCTGTCTGGGCCTCGGTGCACAGCCCGATGGTCTCGCGGCGGAGCTGCTGGTACGCCTCTTGCGCCTACAGCACATCGATGCCCGCCGTTTCTCGATCGCGGACCTCGATGCCGGATTACCGCCGGGGGCCACCCCGGACGGGACGGCCATCGTGTACCTGGTCAGCGCTTTCCCAAATCCCGAGCGCGAGCGCATCGATGCGATCAGCAAGCAGGTTCATGCGCTTTTCGAGCGCGCGCTGGTCGTGAGGGTCCTGTGTCCCGGAGTCACGGGCCTGCCGCAGATCGGCAAGGCCAGCGTGGGTGCCGACCACTTGGCGGGCTCGCTCGTGCAGGCGATCGAGATCTGCCAGTCCTGGAAGGAAGCGCACGACAAGCTCGACCCGGCACCTCCACGAATCCAACCGCGTGACGTGCAACCCGTTGCCGGAATGCATTGAGGATTGCTCAATGACCAACGATCGTGTGGCGGGTGCGTGGCGGCAGATCAAGGGCAGGCTCAAGGAGCAATGGGGCAGGCTGCTGCACGATGACCTCAAGCAGATCGAAGGTCATGCGGAACGTCTCGTCGGCCGGCTGCAGGAGACCTACGGCCTGCCGCGCGAGGAGGCCGAGCGATACGGCGAGGAATTCCGGCGGCGGCTCAACTACCCCTGAGACCTCAGTGCGCCGTGCCGGCCCGCCGCGGCCGCTGCTCGGGGCCGGAGCGCAACGAAGCGAGGCCGCGGGAGTTGGCGCCGCGCGCGGGCGCGGCCGTCGCGGATTCCCCAGCGCCGATCACGAGCAGGCAGATACGTACCGCGACCGCAATGGCGAGCAGCACGAGCGCCGGTACCACGACCACCAGCACCGCGATCCACACATTGAGACTCATGCCTGGCACTCCCCGGTGAGCCTGGCGTCTAGGGTTATCTGGGCATTGAGCGCCTTCGACACCGGACAGGTGCGCTGCGCGTACCCCGCGAGGGCCTCGAAGGCGCGGCGGGCGAGCCCGGGCACCTTGGCGCGCAACCGCAACGCCGAGCGCCCGATGCGCACGCCTGGGCCGTCCGGCTCGAGAGTGACCACGGCCTCGGCGCTCAGCTCGCTCGGGGTGTATCCCGCCGCCTGCAGCCCCGCCGCGAGGTTCATGAGGAATGAGCTCGCGTGCGCCGCAGCCAGGAGCTCCCCGGGATTCGTGCCGCCGCCGCTCGCGACCGAGGGCGCGAACGAATAGAACCTTTCAGAGGCGGGCGCGGCCGCAACGGCAATGGCACCGGTCCCGGCACGCGCAGTGCCGCGCCATACGGCGTGTGCCCTGCCCACCATCGAGCGCGAAATCCGGTCCTCCGCTGGGCCGTTGCGTCGATCGAACCTGATAACCGAACCCATGCCGACTCCCTCGGGCGTTGCGGCGCGCAGCGCCCGCATCGCCCGTGACTGTCGCTCGAGCCTAGCCATGCGGGGGAATGGCAACAAGGAAGCGCGGGTTGATGAACGATTCCCGCGAGGAAAGCGCCACGGGACCGGCGCCGACAGCGCCGCCCCGTGCATCGCGCACCGCCCGGTTCCAACATGAGGCGGTCTGCGGCGGGACACGCGCGTTTACCCAAGGGAAAGCCAACAACCAACAGCGGCGCCGCGCGCGAAAAACCCGGTAAATGCAGGGTTAAGTCTGCAGCGGACCCACGGTGCCGCGGCGTACAAATTTACTGCGGTGAAACGCCCGGCGAACCGTCCATGCGTTGTCCGGGGCACCGGCGCATCGAAACATTACGGGCATGCGATGGTCGGCTGTCCTCTATGCAACAACGCTGCTCGTGTGCTCCCTCACGGCGAGCACTCCTGCGCCTGCCGCGATCGAGGACGGCGCAACCACCAGCTGTCGGCGGATCACCTCGGGCGTGGAGGAGGTCACGCCCTCCTCCGAGCCCACGGGTATCGGCGGCGGTATCGTGCTCGATGAGCACATCCTCACACACGGCTCGGCAGATCAGGACTACAACGGCGGCGGCCAGATAACATTGTCGGACGAGCGCGGCGGACCGGTGAGGCGCGGTCTCGACGGGCTGCTCGGCTTCCTCGACGGCGTGACCTGCCCGCACGGGCGCTTCGAGGAGCCCGGATGGCAGGTAGGACACGCGCTCTCGGTGGGCCTCCTCATCTTCACGCCGCGCGACCTCGCCTCCCATGAGATCGTGTACGGCGACCGCCCGTATGCGAGCCTTTTCTTCATCAGCGTGGGTCGCCGCTATGTCTCGACCGACAGCGACGTTGCCTACAATTCGAGCTTCACTTTCGGGATCATGGGTCTCCACGCGGCGGACTCCGTGCAGCACACGCTGCACAGCATCACGAGCAGCACGCAGCCGGAAGGCTGGTCGCACCAGATCTCGGCGGGCGGTGAGCCCACGATGCGCTACAGCACCGCGCGCCAGGCACTCCTCGGTGAGTTCGGCCATGGGACCTGGCACGGGGACAGCAAGTGGACCGTTGCCGGAAGCGTCGGCACCGTGACCGAGGCGAGCCTCGCCGTCAACGCACGCTGGGGACGGATCGAGTCTTCCTGGTGGGCGTTCACGCCCGAGCAGACCATGTACGTCCAGGAGACCCAGCCGATCGCCCCGCCGCTCGGCCTCGATGTCGCCTCCGAGTTCTTCGTGTTTGCCGGGGCCCGAGGGAAGCTGCGCGTGTACAACGCCTTTCTCCAGGGTGAGTTCCGCCACAGCGATCTCAGTTACGGCGGGAGCGATGTCAACAAGACGCTCGCCGAGGCGTGGGTCGGCGTCGAGTGGCGAACTTCCTCGGGCTGGGCGCTGCAGTATCTCGCCCGCTGGGAGTCGCCCGAGCTGCGCTGGGGACCGGGCTCGCGCTCATTCACCTGGGGCAGCATCCAGGTCTCGAAGTCGTTCCGCTGAAGCACCGTTGCCGTCCGTGAAACACACGTTTCCGGCACGAGTGTTGCTGTCAACACCGCCATCGCCAACGATGAGCATGCGCTGAACGAGGAGTATCGGTTTCAAATGGACGCGCTGCATGCCGTGCTCGAGTATCCACCCGTCGGTGAAGTGGCTCTCGCCGACGCTCCGCGTTTGCGCCTGGTGCGTGACCTCCCCAGGCCCGTAGCGCCCGATCGGGGGCCCGCCCGCGCAGCGGCGAGCGAGTACCTCCGGGCGCTGCGGCCGCAGCACTGGCTGAAGAACCTCCTGACCTTCCTACCGCTACTCGCCGCGCATCTGTTCTTCCAACCGCTCCTGCTCGGGCGGACCGTGGCAGTCTTCGTCGCCTTCTGTTGCTGTGCCTCGAGCGGGTATCTCGTCAACGACCTGTGCGACCTGCCGGCGGACCGCCGCCATCCGCGCAAGCGACTGCGCCCGTTCGCCTCCGGCCGACTGCCGCAGTCTTATGGCTGGGTTGCGGCGCCGACGCTGGCGATCCTCGGCTGCACCCTCGCCGGGATGGTCTCGGGGCTCGCGCTAGGCGTCGTGCTGCTCTACCTGGCGGCGACACTCGCTTACTCGCTCAGCTTCAAGAAGATCGAGGTGCTGGACGTCGTGGTGCTCGCCTGTCTCTATACGCTGCGCATCGTGGGCGGCGCAGCCGCGATCAGCCTCTGGCCCTCGATCTGGCTGTTCGCTTTCTCGATGTTCCTCTTCATCAGCCTGGCACTCGTCAAGCGCTACGCCGAGCTCATGACGATGCGCAGCGTCGATGGCGAGCGTGCGCGGGCGCGCGGCTACGAGCTCTCGGATGCGGAGCTGCTCTCCTCCACGGGCACGACGAGCGGATACGCCGCGGTGGTGGTGCTCGCCCTCTACATCGCGAGCGGCGCGGCGCAGACCCTCTATTCGAGGCACCAGCTGATGTGGCTCGTGTGCCCGCTGCTCCTCTATTGGATCGGGTATGTCTGGCTCAAGGCTCATCGCGGCGCGATGCACCACGATCCGCTCGTCTTCGCATTGCGCGATCGCCGCAGCCGGACGGTGCTGATGCTCATGCTCGCCGCGGCGGCCGCGGCAATGTGAGCGGCACCGGCACCGGCAGGATCGAGGAGCTCGCGAGCATCGAGTCGCAGATCGGGTATGATCCGCGTCGCTTCGAGCTGCGCGTGCGCGATGACGGTAAGCTGCATGAGGGTCCTTGGAGCGGCTGCACGGAGCATCGCAGTGGCTACGCCGCAGGGGAAATCCGCGCTCTCACGTGTCGTCCTGGCTGCCCTGACTTTGCTCGGGTGTCCTGCGCTTTCTGCGCTCGACCCGGCACTCGACCTCGCTCAATACGCACACACCGCGATCGGTAGCGATGTGGCCGAGACCGGCGCGGTGTACGCCATCGCGCAGACGCAGGATGGCTATCTCTGGCTCGGCACCCAGTTGGGGGTTTTCCGCTTCGACGGCGTTCGCGCGACGCCGTTGCCCTTGCCGGCCGGGCATCGACTCGCCAATACCCAGGTCGGAGTGCTGCGGATCGCACGGGATGGGACGCTGTGGATCGGCGCGCTCGATGGGTTGTGGACCTGGAAAGACGGGCGACTGACGGAGCATCCGGACTTCCACGGACGCCGCGTCAACGCACTCCTCGAGGACCGGGAGGGCACGATGTGGGTGGCCACCGCTCTCGGTGGACCCAACGGAAGGCTGTGCGCGGTCCGGGCGGACCGCATCGATTGTCATGGCGATGATGGCAGTCTGGGTGGCGCCGTGAATTCGCTGTACGAGGATGGCGATGGAAGCCTCTGGGTAGGAGCGTTGACCGGATTGTGGCGATGGAAGCCGGGCCAGCCCACTCGTTACCTTTCGACAGCGATCACCGGCCGGCAAAGCCTCGCGCCAGGCGATGATGGTGCGAGCGTCATCGTCGCCACCGATACCTTGCATCAGATCAGCGGCGGCCGGGTCACCGACCTCGCACTGCCGGGCCTCCCCTCGCCTTTCTACGCGACCAGCCTTCTGCGTGATCACGACCGGGGACTGTGGATCGGCACCGATGCTCACGGACTCGTGCACTCGTACGAAGGTAAGACCAGTGCCTTCACCCACGCGGATGGCCTCTCGAGCGATGAGATCAAGGTGTTGTTCGAGGATCGTGAGGGAACGGTCTGGGTCGGCACCGGTCAGGGCTTCGAGCGATTCCGTCAGCTGCCCGTCACCTCGTTCTCGGTGCAGCAGGGGCTCTCCAGCGCGAACGTGTCCTCGGTGCTGGCCGCCCGCGATGGCACGCTATGGATCGGCACGGCCGACGGGCTCAACCGCTGGAAGGACGGGCACGCGACGATCTACCGCGCGGCAGATCACCCCGGCATGCCCGTCGGCACGATACTCGCGCTCTACGAGGATGAGCGCGGCCGCATCTGGCTCTCGGGCTACCACGGCATTGCCTCATTCGAGAACGAGAAGTTCACCGCGGCGCCCGCAACGCTCGCGGGCCCCGCGGGGTCCAACTTCGTCATCACCGGCGATCACCACGGCGGCCTGTGGCTGAGCCTCTGGTTCACATCGAACCACGACGGGCTCGTGCACCTCCAGGACGGCAGGATCAGCGAGGAGATGCCGGCCGGGAAGCTCGGTGGCGGGCCCGTCACGGGCATCGTGGT
>DATKMV010000052.1:0-2419 GCA_035541695.1 Steroidobacteraceae bacterium | reverse complement strand
CGGATGCCGAAGTGCAGGTTCCTGCCCCCGGGGGTGAGGGCCTGGAGATCTCCGGCCTCCTGGAAGGTGAGGAGCGTCTTGGTGGAGGGGCCGAGATCCGCCGAGCCACCGAGGAGCCAGGGAATGTTGCGGGCGAGCACGTT
The DNA here is from genome assembly GCA_035541695.1 of Steroidobacteraceae bacterium. Lineage (GTDB taxonomy): Bacteria > Pseudomonadota > Gammaproteobacteria > Steroidobacterales > Steroidobacteraceae > 13-2-20CM-66-19. Next base: position 2,276 of record DATKMV010000052.1, on the reverse strand, counting down.
CAGCACCTTGCCCGAGGCTTCACGGCCTGCGATGCCGCGCGCATCCGCCGCGAACACCGGCAGGTCGCGGTCCCAGTCACTCGGCAGCTCGCGGCGCTGCATCTGCTCGATCTCCGCGGCGGACTCCGCGTGCTGCGCGCGATACTCGCCGAAGAGCCGCAGCCATTCTGCCCGCGCGGCGGCTCCGCGTGCGCCGATGCCGGCCGCAAAGTGCTCGTACACACCTTGCGGAATCAGGAACTTCGCATCCGGCGGCCAGCAGTAGCTCATCTTGGCGAGGCGGCATTCCTCCTCGCCGAGCGGCTCGCCGTGGGCGGCGGCCGTATCGTGCTTGTGAGGGGAGCCGTAGCCGATGTGGCTGTCGAGGATGATGAAGGTGGGCCGGCCGCTGCGCTCGCGGCAGCTCCGCAGCGTGCGCTCGATGGCGTCGATATCGTTGGCATCGCTGATGTGCTCGAGCTTCCAGCCGTAGCTGAGGAAGCGCATCGCGACGTCCTCGGTGAAGGCGAGGCGGGTATTGCCCTCGATGGTGATGTGATTGTTGTCGTAGATCCAGCAGAGGTTGTCGAGGCCGAGGTGACCGGCGAGCGAGGCGGCTTCCGAGGCAACGCCCTCCATCATGCAGCCATCGCCGCACACCGCGAAGATGTTGTAATCGAAGATCGGTAAGTTCGGGCGGTTGTAGCGCGCCGCCAGCCACTTCTGCGCGATCGCCATGCCGACGCTGTTCGCGACGCCCTGACCGAGCGGACCCGTGGTGGTCTCGACTCCCGAGACCCAGTGATACTCCGGATGCCCCGGGGCCTTGCTGCCCCACTGGCGGAAGCGCCGGATATCATCGAGCGTCACCGCCGGCTCCCCGAGCCGCTCGTAGGCCGCATCGACCGCACAGGTGCGCGTCAGATGGAGCACCGACCACAGCAGCATCGAGGCGTGACCGTTCGAGAGTACGAAGCGGTCGCGATTCGGCCAGATCGGGTCCTGCGGATCGAAGCGCATCACGTGGTTCCACAACGTATAGACGAGTGGCGCCAGCGCCATCGGCGTCCCGGGATGCCCCGATTCGGCCTGCTGGACCGCATCCATCGAGAGCGTGCGGATGGTGTTGATCGCGGTCTGCGCGTCCGGGTCGCGGCTCAGCGAGATCGCCGCCTGGCTCGCCGGGGCGCTCATGTGAGGGATGCCTCGTAGATGCTCTGGATGGCGGCATCGAGCGTAGCGTCGAACTCCGCCGCCGACTGCTGCGCCGAGAGATCCTCCACCAGAGCCCGGGAGAAGCTCGCGACGACGCCGTGATTGCGCCACAGCCGGGCATTGGCGTCCTCCTGCGAGTAGCCACCGGAGAGCGCCACGACCTTGAGCACGTTGGGATGCCGCACCAGCTGCGTGTAGAAATCGTCCTGCTCCGGCAAGGTGAGCTTCAGCATCACCAGCCGCTCCGGCGCCAGCCGCGCGAGATGCGTGCGCAGAGCCGGCTCCAGCATGCGCTCGGCGCCCGCTTTATCCGGACAATGAATGTCGACCTCCGGCTCGATGATCGGCACGAGGCCCGCCGCGAGAATCGTGCGGGCCACCTCGAACTGCTGCTCGACGAGCGCGCGAATGCCGGCGGTGCTCGGCTGGCGGATCACCGAGCGCATCTTGGTTCCGAAGATGCCGCGGGCCACGGCCTTCCCGAGCAGCGCCGGAAGTGCCGGCATCGGCTTCATGAGCTGCACCCCGTCCGTCTCATCGGCGAGCCCCTGGTCGACCTTGACGAAGGGCACCACGCGCTTGGCGTACCAGAGGAAATCCGCGCTCAGGCGTCCCTCGACCTCGCGATCCATGGTGCCCTCGAAGAGGATCGCCCCGAGGATGCGGTCACCGTTGAAGCTCGGGCTCGTCATGATGCGTGCGCGCATCTGGTGCACCAGCGCGAACATCTGCTCATCGCCCGTCCAGGCGCCCTCGCGGATGCCGTAGGCGCGCAGCGCGCCCGGCGTGCTGCCCCCGCTCTGGTCGAGCGCGGCGATGAAGCCCGGTTGCGTCCTGATCTTGCGCAGCTGTTGTGCCTTGGCGTCGAGGGTATTCATGAGCCACCTCGCAACTTGCGGTAGCGGCGGATGAGACTATTGGTGGAGCTGTCGTGCGCGAGCGGCGGCTCCGCTGCCGAGAGCTCGGGCACGATGCGCTGCGCCAGCACCTTGCCGAGCTCGACCCCCCACTGATCGAAGGCGTCGATGTGCCAGATCGCGGCCTGCGTGAAGACGCTGTGCTCATAGAGCGCCACGAGCTTG
>DATKMV010000051.1:0-84656 GCA_035541695.1 Steroidobacteraceae bacterium | reverse complement strand
GCGCAGCGACCTGCTCGATCCGCGCGCGTACGAGCGCGATGTGATTGCGCAGCTGATACAGAAACGGTGCGAAGGCGAATGGGACCTGCAGCCGATTGGCTCGCTCCTCGAGCCGGTGCAGCTGCGCGAGCAGCTCCGTGGTGGGGATCGTGCCGAGACTCTCGAGCTCGACTTCGATGTACTTGAGCTCGCCGTACAGCCGGAAGATGCGCCGGCGCATGCTCCAGCCGTACAGCGCCGGCGCCGTGCGCAGCAACGGGTAGGCCACTCCGATCACCGGGATCAGCAGCAGCAGCAGTCTGCTCGCGAGCACCGCGATGCCGTACGGCAGATATCGCTGCAGGAAGGGCGGGCCGGACCTGTAGTACTGCCGCACGTCCTTCGAGATCGGGAGATCCACGCGCTCGGGTGCGGGGAACTCCCCGGCCTTTCGGAACAGTCCGCCGGCGGAGTGAACCTCCATCGCCGCCTCGAGCAAGAGATATTTGATGGCCGGGTGCAGGTCCGCCTGCACGATGAGGCTGGCCTCGGTGGCCACCAGAGGAACATCGGCCGGCGGACGGTTGGCGGCGAGATCGCCCACGCCCATCGGCAGCACCAGCTTGGTGAGAGAGGGGTCGAGCGCCACGTAGGCATCGGCACGGGGAGCGCCGACGACGGTCACGTCCGGGGAGGCCAGCAGACGATGCACGATGGCGGTATCCCAGGAGGCCACCATGGCGGCGACATCGATGTCACCGCGCAGCAACGCCTCACCCGCCTGCGCCGCGCTGAGCTTGTGCAGTTGCAGGAGACTTTCGTCGACTCCATTCAGCGCGAGGAAGCGCTTCGCCAGCAGCTGCGTGCCGCTGCCGTCCGGGCCGACCGCGAGGCGCTTGCCGCGCAGCTGCTCGGGTCGCGCCATCGTCACCCCCGGGCCGAGGAACAGCCAGAACGGCTGGTAGCAGACCGTACCGAGCGACTCGAGCGCCGGCGAGGCGGACTCACTGGTGAGTCCGCCCTGCGCAAATCCAATCTGTACGTTCGAGTGCGGATCGTTCAACCGCGTGAGATTCTCGAGCGAGCCGGCCGAGGGGACGAGACGCAGCCGGACTCCGGAGCGCTTCAGGATCGCCTGGTACTGATGTGCGTAGAGCTCGAAGTCGCTGCCGGCGGTCCCCGTGCTCATCGACACCACCTTCGGCGGCAGAGGTCCGAGCCAGGCGACGGTCGCGCCGAGGGCCGCGAGGATCAGCGCGCCGACCACCAGGTACAGCCACACGGTGGGGCGTGCGAGGAAGGTGTGCTGGGGCTTCACGCGCGCAGACGCAGGTTCTCGGGATCGTAAAGCGGTTCGCGTCCGACCCGCGCGCGGCGGCGCTCACCGAGAATCTCCACTTCGAGCGCGGTGCCCGGCTCGGTGAGATCGGCACGCACGTAGGCGAGCGCGATGCTGCGGTTGAGACGGTAGCCAAAGCCGCCGGAAGTGACCAGTCCGACTCTCTCCGCACCGCGCCAGACGATCGAGACCGGCGCTGCGTCAGCGTCCCCGGCTTCGACCAGCAGCGGCACGAACCGCTCCTTGGGCCCCGCCGCGGCCTCGCGGCGCAGCGCCTCGCGGCCGATGAACTCGGCCGGCTTGTCGGGCCGCACGAAACGCTCGAGCGAGGCCATGAGCGGGGTGTACTCGGTGGTGAGGTCGGCTTTCCAGCTGCGGTAGCACTTCTCGAGTCTCAGGCTCTCCATCGCGTAGAGCCCGAAATGCGCGAGCTCGAGGCTCGCGCCCGCACTCAGCAGCTGCTCGTAGAGACTCACGAGGTGCTCGACCGGCACGTGCAGCTCCCAGCCGAGCTCGCCCACGTAGTTGACTCGCAGGGCGAGAGCCTCGGTGTAACCCACCGGCATGCGGCGCACCGCCAGCCACGGAAAAGCTTCATTGGAGAGATCCGCAGCGGTGACGCGCGCCAGGAGCTCGCGCGATCGCGGTCCGACCACGATGAGCGAGCCGAACTGCGGCGTGAGATTACGGAGCGTCACGGGACCGAAGCGCTGCGTGAGGTGGCTCCTCAGCCAGTGCTCATCGTGGCGTTCGCCGGCTGCCGCGGAGATGAGCCAGAACCGGTCGCTGGCGAGCTGCGATACGGTCATCTCGCTCACGATGCCGCCGCGCGGCGAGCAGAAGTAGCTGAGCGCAGTGCGGCCCGGGCGCGGCAGGGGCCCTGCGATCATATGATCGATCCAGCTCGCGGCACCGGCGCCCGTGACCTCGAATTTGGTGAACCCGGGAAGCTCGAGGAGCGCAACGTTACCGGCAACGGCCGCGCACTCGCGCGCGACGGCCCGATGCCAGTGCGGTCGGCGGAAGGAGCAGTCCGCGCCCGGCGGGTCGCCGGGGCGCGTGTAGTACACGGCGCGCTCCCATCCACCGCGCGCACCGAACACCGCGCCCTGCGCGCCCAGTCGATGATAGAGCGGCGAGGCCTTTGCGGGGCGACCTGCGGGTCGCTCTTCCTGCGGGTAGGCGATGCCGTATTCATGCTCATAGGTCTCGAGCGCCTTGGCGAGCGTGTAGCTGCGATTGGCGAAGGGAAGGTAACGGCGGCAGTCGACCGGCCAGACGTCCCAGTCGGGCTCGCCGTTGACGACCCACTCGGCGATGATTCGGCCCGCACCGCCCGCCTGGACGATGCCGAACGTGAACGCGCAGCAGTGGAAGAAGTTGCGTCCGACCGCTGCCGGTCCCATGAGCGGATTGCCATCGGGCGCATAGGGAATGGGCCCGTTGATCACGCGCTTGACGCCCACCGAGCCGAGGATGGGCACGCGCGCGCAGGCGGCCTCTATATAACGCTCGATGCGGACGAGGTCATCCGGGAACAGCTGGTGTGCGAACTCGGCTGGCAATCCGTCGCACCAGTGAGCCTTGCCGCATGCCTCGTAAGGCCCGAGCAGCAGCCCGTGCCGCTCCTGTCGCAGGTAGTAGCTCACGTCCGGGTCGCGCAGCAGCGGCAGCCGGGCCGTGCCGCGCTCGATGAGCTCGGGAATGTCTTCGGTAACCAGGTATTGATGGGACAGCGTAACGATCGGGAGAAACTCCCCGATCATGGCCGCCACCTCGCCGCCCCGGTAGCCCGCCGCGTTGATGATGTACTCGGCATCGATCGTGCCCGCCGTGGTCTCGATACGCCAGCCGCCGGAGTCGAGCTCGCGGAGGGCCGTGACGCGCGTGTGACGATAGATGGAGGCGCCGCGGTCGCGCGCAGCCTTTGCGAGCGCCTGCGTCAGCTGCGCCGGATCGATATCGCCATCCGTCGGGTCCCACAGCCCGAGGCGTAGGTCATCGAGCTCGAGAAAGGGATGTCGCTCGCGGATCTGCGCCGGCGTCAGCAGCTCGAACGGCGTGCCTTGCGCGGTGGCCTGCGCTTGCACGTGGCGAAATTCATCCGCCCGGTCGGCGCTGTGCGCGAGGCGGATGCTGCCGGTGACGTGGTAGTTGATGTCGTAGCCGGCTTCCTCAGCGAGCCTGCGGTAGAGATCGGTCGAGTACCGCTGCAGCTTCAGGATGCTCCAGGAAGTGGAGAAGTTCGGACAATTGCCGGCCGCGTGCCAGGTGGAGCCCGCGGTGAGCTCGTCGCGCTCGATGAGCACCGCATCCGTCCAGCCGAGCCGGGTGAGGTGATACAGGGCGCTGCAGCCGACCGCTCCGCCCCCGATGACGACGACGCGCGCCGTGCCCTTCATCGCCTCACGCGCTCACTGGCGGGATCGTAGAACGGCCGCAACGAGACACGTGCCGGGACGCGCTCATCGGCCACCTCGACTTCGTAGTCGCCCGCATCGATCCAGTCCGCGGTCACTGGGCCGTCCGGATGAAACACATAGCCGAGACCGAGCGGGGCATCGACGGTATGTCCGAACATGGCCGACGAGATGCGGCCGACGAGCTCATCGTTCCGCCAGATCGGCTCGTTGTGATAGAGCATGTGATCGCCGCTCGCGAGTGCGAGGGCGACGAGCCTGCGACGCACGCCGCCGGCACGCTGGTGCTCGAGCGCTTCGCGCCCGAGGAAGCCGCCCGGTTTGTTCCAGGCGACGGCGAACTGCAGTCCGGCCTCGAGCGGGGTGTCCTCGTCGGAGATGTCGTGTCCCCAGTGCCGGTAGGCCTTCTCCATGCGCAGACTGTTGAGCGCGTGATATCCGGCGAGGCGCAGCCCGAAGCGGGCGCCTGCGCCTGCGATCTCATCGTAAACCGACTGTGCGAATTCGCTCGGGATGTAGAGCTCGTAGCCGAGCTCTCCTACATAGGTGATGCGGCTCGCGCGCACACGCGCATAGCCGACATCGATGATCTGCGAGGTGCCGAAGGGGAACGCCTGGCTCGAGAGGTCGGCGTCGGTGAGGACGGCGAGCAGCTCACGGCTGCGCGGCCCCATGAGGCCGAGCACGGCGTAGCCGGAGGAGACATCCAGCGCGACCGCCCGCGCCGAGTCGGGAATGCTGCGGCACAGCCAGTGGAAGTCGCGCGTCTGAGTCGCACACGAGGTGACGATGAGATAGGCATCCTGCGCCTCGCGCGTGACGGTGAGATCCGCCTCGATGCCTCCGCGCTCGTTGAGCCATTGGGTGTAGACGACCTTGCCGACCGGCACATCGACCTCGTTGGCGCACATGCGCCCCAGCACCGCGGCCGCATCGGCACCTTTCAACACGAACTTGCCGAACGATGATTGATCGAAGAGGCCGACCGCCTCGCGCACGGCACGATGCTCAGCGGCCGACTGCTCGAACCAGTTCTGGCGCCCATAACTGTACTCGTAGCGGGGGCTGGTGCCGGGCGCGGCGAACCAGTTGGCGCGCTCGAATCCGGCCACCTCGCCGAAGCAGGCACCGGCGGCGGCGAGCCGGTCGTGGAGCGGGGACTTGCGGACACCGCGGGCACTCTCGGCCTGGCGGAAGGGCCAGTGCATGGCATAGAGGAGGCCCAGCGTTTCGACGCTGCGGTCGCGCAGGTAGCGCTTGTTGCGCTGAAAGGGCGCGCAGCGACGGATGTCGACATCCCACAGGTCGAAAGGCGGATGGCCATCGAGAATCCAATCCGCGAGGACCTTGCCCGCACCGCCGGCGGACTGAATTCCGATCGAGTTGAAGCCCGCCGCCACGTACAGGCCGCGCACCTCGGGGACCTCGCCGAGCAGGTAGCGGTCATCGGGCGTGAAGCTCTCCGGCCCGTTGAAGAACACCTGCACGCCGGCGGACTCGAGCACCGGCACGCGGCGCATGGCCGCGGCGAAGAGCGGCTCGATGTGGCCGAGGTCGGGCGGCAGCTGATCGAAGGCGAAGCTCTCGGGTATGCCGGCGCTCCCCCAGGGCTTGGCGCGTGGCTCGAACCACCCTACCAAAAGCTTGCCCGCGTCCTCCTTGAAATAGGAGCAGGCATCCGCATCGCGCAGGATCGGCAGCCCGGAGGGAAGTGCCGCGATCGGCTGGGTCACCAGGTAGAAGTGCTCGGCCGCGTGCAGCGGGACGCTGGCGTCCGCCCAGCCGCCGACCTCATGCGCCCACATCCCCGCACAGTTCACGACGACATCAGCGCGCACGTCGCCGGTCTCGGTTGCGACGCCGGTGACCCGCCCGCGCTCGCGGTGGATGCCGGTGACCTTGAGATCCTCGATGATGCGCACGCCGCCGCGGCGCGCGCCGCGTGCCAGCGCCTGCGTGGTATCGACGGGATTGGTTTGTCCGTCCCGGGGCAGGAACACTGCACCGAGCAGATCGTCCGCCGCGAGCAGCGGCCAGCGCTCCTTCGCGGCCCCCGCGGAAAGCACCTGCACCTCGAGCCCGAAGCAGCGCGCCATCGATGCGCCGCGCTTGAGCTCCTCGAAGCGTGCCGCGCTGGCGGCCACTGCGATCGAGCCCACCTGACGGAAGCCGGTCGCCTGTCCCGTGTCGCGCTCCAGGCCTTCGTACAACTGCGTGGTGTATTGCGCGAGGCGCGTCAGATTGTGTGTGGCGCGCAGCTGACCGACGAGTCCCGCGGCGTGCCAGGTCGTGCCGCAGGTGAGCTTCCTGCGCTCGAGCAGCAGCACGTCCGCGCAACGGCGCCTGGCGAGGTGGTAGGCGACGCTGCAGCCGACGATGCCCCCGCCGATGATTACGACGCTCGCCTGCGACGGGACCTCAGACACGACGGGCTCGAGGTCAGCTCGCGGGCGCGCGCATGGCCTCGCGCGGCAACCTCACCGGAAACTGCGCGCGGATACGCGCATCGACAGCTTCCGGCACGTGCGCCGGGTAATGCGTGGCGAGGATCTCACTCACCTTGCGCGCGGCGCGCTCCGCCGCATCGAGCGCCCCCTGCTCGGTCCATTCGTTCGGGCTCTTGCGATCGCCGATGGTCGGATACAGGTACGCCGACTGCATGAGCTGCAGGGTCTGCTCGGAACCGAGGTAGTGGCCGGGTCCCTGGAGACACACATCGCGGATGGTCTCGAAGGAGAGGTTGGCCTCATCGACCTCGATACCCCGGATGGTCCGCTGCGTGGCGCCGATGATGTCGTTGTCGATCACCAGGCTCTCGAGCGAGAAGCCGAGCAGGCTCGCATGCATTCCCGCGGACTCGTAGATGAGGTTGGCACCGGCATTGCCCACCAGCGCGTGGCTGTAGGCCTTCTCGGCACCGGCCTGCGCATCGGGCAGCTTCGAGTCGGTCATGCCGGAGGCGGTGCCACCGGTGAGATCGTAGTAATGCGCCATCTGTGCCGCGGCGGCCGACAGCAGCGCTTGCTCCGGGCTCCCGCCGGACATGGCCCCGGTGCGCAGGTCCGAGACGAAGCACCAGGTCCCGAAGATGGCCGGAGCGCCTGGCCGTACGGCATTCACGTACACGAGCCCCGCGAGCACCTCGGCCACCTCCTGCGCGAGCGCGCCGGCGAGTGCGGCGGGCGCCGTCGCGCCGGCCTGACCGGCCGAGAGCAGCAGCACCGGCATGCCCCCGAGCGCCGCCACCTCCAGGCACCGGCACGCGTCGGTGGCGAACTTCATCGGCGGGACCACGAAGCAGTTGGACTGGCTGACGAAGGGGCGCGCGCGCCACTTGTCCTCGCCACCGGCGATGTCATGCAGCATCTCGAGCGAGCGCGTCACGTGCAGCGGCTGCACCCAGCTGGTGCCGACGTGCTTGGCTGTAGCCGAGACGGACGCATAGCAGGTGTTGAAATCCATCTCGTACGGATCCGGGATGTCGCGCGGCACCACGGTGCGCTGAAAGAAGTGGATGTGCTCCAGGGCGTCCACGATGCGTGCGCAGTCGTACAGGTCGCGGATAGTCGATTCACGGTAGGCGCCGGTGCGCGCATCGACCATGTTGACGGCCGCACCGGCGGTGCCGAAGTACACTTTCTGTCCCCAGGGCTCCATGTCGTGTCGCGGATCCTGGCCGTGCAGCACGAAATGTCGCGCGGCCCGCGCAACGGTGTCCTCGATCAGCGCAGCGGGGAAGAGGATCCGTCCCTGGGCGCTCAACGAGCAGCCCGCGCGGGTGAGGTATTCCACCCCCGAGGGCGGTGCGTCGGCGAGCCCCACCTCGGCCAGCAGCCGCAGCGCGGTGCGATGGATCTTGAGCACGTCCGCCTCGGTAAGCGGCCGGTACCGGCCGCTGCTCATGCCCGGATGGACGGGCTTGAGGTTGTCAGGAAGCGGTGCGGCGCGCATTGCGCGTCGCGCGTCACGGGTCGGTCCGGGACGCCGGCACGCTCGGGTGGTGTCCGTCATGGCACTCAGTATTGCAGTGCAGCTGCAGCGGCACCAGAGGCTGGGCGAAGGAACCGCGCTGGCGTCAGGGGGCGCGGACATGCGCGCAGGGTCGCGCCCGATCCCCGGGGCCAGGAAGACATGCAAACCTCCGTTGGGTAGTCGCAGCAGGCGTTGACAGAGTGACCGACCCATCGGCAACGCGCGGCCGCACCGCCGATCGCCCGGATGAGATTCCCGCCAGGGGTTGGTGGGATATCTCCTGGCGCGTCATAAAACGACTCGGCAGCGACAATGTGTCGTTGGTCTCCGGCGGACTCGCTATGTATGCGTTGCTCTCGGTATTTCCTGCACTCGCAACACTGGTGTTCGTTTACGGGCTGTTCGCCACCCCCGGCGAGGTGCTCCAGCAGATGCGCGCCTTCTCCGGGGTACTGCCGCCGGGGACCTGGACCCTCTTCGAGACGCAGCTCCAGAGCATCGTCACCCATGACCAGCGCACCCTGACGATCGCCGCGGGGACGAGCGGCCTGGTGTCGCTCTGGAGCGCACGCTCCGGCATGTCAGCGCTCATGACCGCGACCAATATCGCCTACGGCGAGCGCGAAAAACGCAGCTTCCTCGTGCAGGTACTGGTATCGCTCGGCTTTACCCTCCTGGCGGTCGGCGGATTCCTGTCACTGCTCGCGCTCGGAGTCGTGGTGCCGCTCGCGCTCGAGGCGCTCGGCACGAGTGCCTGGGTGAAAGTGGCGGCGGATGTGCTGCGCTTCGGCTTGCTGTGGCTCATGACGCTCCTGGGGCTTGCCTTCATCTATCGCTACGCGCCGGCGCGCGAGCGCGCCCGCTGGCGCTGGGTCACCTGGGGATCGGCCATCGCGGCCACTCTGTGGCTCGCCGCGAGCGCCCTGTTCGCGGTGTACGTGAGCACGTTTGGCAGCTATGGCAGGACCTATGGCGCGCTCGGCGGCGTCATCGTGCTGCTGATGTGGTTCTACATCTCGAGCTTCATCGTGGTGCTGGGAGCTGAGATCAACGCCGAGATGGAGCGGCAGACGGTCCAGGACACCACCGTGCGCGGGGCTCCGCTCGGCCGGCGGGGTGCGTATGCGGCGGACACTGTCGGGCCTTCAGCCGGGGAAGCGGACTCGCCGGGAGACAAGCGCGGCATTGCCGAGCCGGGCCACGGCCGCGGCTAATGCACCGTGCCACGGCATCGAGATGCGTCCGCCCTGGCTCTCGAGCCCGACGGCAGCGATGCAGGCATCCGGACCGATGCCGCCGGTCATCTCGAGCAGCGCCTCGCGCACGTTCACCTCATCGAAGTTGATCACGCGTGCGCCACATTGCCGCTCGAGGTCGAGCCGGTGCGGGTAGTGATCGATCGCGATGACCTTGGGTCGCAGACCGCGCCAGCTTGTGTTATATTTTCAACTACTTTAGGTGTCAACTAATTCCGCAGGGGGAGCGTATGAGCGTGTCGGCACAGTCCTCAGGCGCGGCGCTGCTCGCACAGGTGGCGGAGGGCATCGTGGGCGGCCGCATCCGGGTGGTGGATCTCACCGTGCCGCTCGAGCCTTCCACGGTAACTATCCAGCTGCCGCCGCAGTTCGCCCCGTCCAAGCCCTTCAGTCTGGAGGAGATTTCCCGCTACGATGCTCGCGGGCCGGCCTGGTACTGGAATAATCTGAGCTGCGGTGAGCACACTGGGACGCATTTCGATGCCCCGATTCATTGGGTGACGGGAAAGGATCACCCTCATAATGCAACTCACAACATTCCGGTGGATCGTTTCATCGGACCGGCCTGTGTGATCGATGTCAGCGCCCGGGTGGGCGAGAACGCGGATTTCCTTCTGACGCAGGCCGCGGTGCAGGAGTGGGAAAGCCGTCATGGGCGCATACCCAAGCATGCCTGGGTTCTGATCCGAACCGACTGGTCAAAGCGCAAGGGCGCGCAGGAATTTCTCAATGCCCGGGATGATGGGCCCCATACGCCAGGGTTCCACCCGCAGTGTGTTCCATTTCTGGCCAGGGAGCGCGATATCCTGGGGGTCGGTGTGGAGACGGTCGGGACCGACGCTGGCCAGGCAGCGAGCTTCGAGCCCATGTTTCCTTGTCACTCGATCATGCATGGCGCCAACCGCTTTGGGCTTGCGAGCCTCACCAATCTCGATCAGCTGCCGCCGACCGGCGCGCTGGTCATCGCGCCGCCGCTCAAGATCGTGAACGGCTCGGGTAGCCCATTGCGGGTCCTGGCGCTCGTCCCGACTTGACGATGGCCGAGCGGTCCTTCGCGAAGGAGGTTCAAAGCCTGCGTCTCGGCGCCGGGGAAGAGTTTCGCGGCGAAGGGATTCTTGCGGTGACCAAGGCGCTGCTCCAATCTGGTGTCGCCTATGTCGGGGGCTACCAGGGTGCCCCGATCTCTCATCTGATGGATGTGCTCGCCGACGCGGAGGAGATCCTCGGCGAGCTCGGCGTCCATTTCGAGGCGAGCGCATCTGAGGCTACTGCCGCGGCCATGCTGGCGGCTTCCATCAATTACCCGCTGCGTGGTGCGGTCACGTGGAAATCCACCGTCGGAACCAACGTGGCCTCCGATGCACTCTCCAATCTGGCCTCGGCCGGTGTCCAGGGTGGCGCGCTTATCATCCTCGGCGAGGACTACGGCGAGGGCGCGAGCATCATGCAGGAGCGCACCCATGCCTTTGCGATGAAGTCGCAAATGTGGCTCCTCGACCCCTCGCCGAACCTGCCGGCCATCGTGCGCGCCGTGCAGCAGGGGTTCGAGCTCTCCGAGGCGAGCCGTACGCCGGTGATGCTCATGCTGCGCATCAGGGCGTGTCACGTCTATGGCCGCTTCATCGCGCAGGACAACCGCCGTCCCGCCTTCACGGTGCGCGACGCGCTCGCTCGCCCGACGCGCGACTACGGCCGCATCGTTCTACCGCCTTCGACTTACTCGCAGGAGCGCGACAAGATCGAGAACCGGCTGCCCGCGGCACTGCGGTTCATCGCCGATGCGCATCTCAACGACATGCGGGAGGGACCGCTCGGTGGCATCGGCCTGGTGGTGCAGGGCGGACTCTACAACAGTACGCTCCGGGCGCTCGAGCTGCTCGGGAGAGCGGATGTATTCGGCCGCTCCGAGGTCCCGCTCTACATGCTGAATGTCACCTATCCCCTCATTCCGGATGAGTGGGAGCGCTTCTGCCGCGACAAGCGGGCGGTCCTCGTGATCGAGGAGGGGCAGCCGGAGTACATCGAGCAGGCGGGGAGCCAGATCGTGCACCAACGGCAGCTCGCCACCCGCATCATCGGCAAGTCCTGCCTGCCGATGCAGGGGGAGTACACCGTTGATGTGCTGCGCAAGGGGATCGGTCAGTTCCTCGCGGACTTCGGTCCACGGTCCAACGCCCCGGTGACGGAGATACCGCTGCGGCCGGCGGGCGCGCTCGCCGCGCGACTCGAAAGGCTCGTACCGCCGCGGCCCTCCGGACTCTGTACCGGATGCCCGGAGCGGCCCTTCTTCGCCGCGGTAAAGCTCCTGCAGAAGGAGACCGGTCCGCTCCACATCAGTGCCGACATCGGCTGCCATTCCTTCGCAACGTTGCCGCCCTTCAATCTCGGCCACAGCATCATGGGCTATGGACTCGGCGCTGCGGCCGCTTCGGCTTTCGGCGGGGGCCGCGGCAAGCGTGCCGTCGCGGTGATGGGCGATGGCGGCTTCTGGCACAACGGCCTGACGAGCGGCATCGGCAATGCCGTCTTCAACAAGCACGATGGGCTTACCGTCATCATCGACAACGGCTACTCCGCCGCCACCGGGGGCCAGGATATCCTCTCCTCACGCAGCGCGCGGCCCCACCGGGAAGGCAATCACTCCATCGTCGAGGCGGTGAAAGGGGTCGGCGTCCGCTGGGTCCGACGGACGCGCACTTACGACATGGCGGGGACGCTCGCGGCGCTGCGCGAGGCGCTCACGACGGACACCCCGGGACCCAAGGTGATCGTCGCTGAAGGCGAGTGCCAGCTGAACCGGCAGCGGCGCGTGCGCCCGCAGATGCAGAAGGCCATCGCCGCAGGTGAGCGCGTCGTGCGGCAGCGGTTCGGCGTCGATGCCGACACCTGCACCGGGGATCACTCCTGTATCCGTCTCTCCGGTTGTCCCTCTCTCACCGTGAAGGAGAACCCCGATCCGCTGCGGAACGATCCCGTCGCGCACGTCGACAACAGTTGTGTCGGTTGTGGCGTCTGCGGCGAAGTCGCGCACGCCGCCACACTGTGTCCCTCTTTCTATCGCGCCGACCTGATCTATAACCCTTCGACCATTGATCGCCTGCTGAATCGGCTGCGGCACGCGGTCATCGGCTTCCTACAGGCGCGCGAGTCCCGGCGGCGCCTGCGCGCGAGCCTGTAGGACCGCGGCAGTGCCCGAGCGAACGCTGAAGCTGACCATCGCTGCGCTCGGCGGCGAGGGTGGCGGCGTGCTCACCGACTGGCTCATCGCCATAGCGGAGCAGCAGAGCTGGCTCGTGCAGGCCACCTCGGTGCCAGGGGTCGCCCAACGCACCGGCTCGACGCTTTACTACATCGAGTTCTTTCCCCGGGCATCCATGCGCGACGGCCGCGAGCCCGTCATGGCGCTGATGCCCGTCGCCGGCGATGTCGACTGCGTATTGGCTTCTGAGCTCGCAGAGGCGGGCCGCGTGATCCAGCGAGGGCTCGTCACCGGGCGCACCACGCTCATTTCCTCGACGCATCGGGCCTACGCCATCTCCGAGAAGAGCGCGCTCGGTGATGGCACGAGCGACCAGGCGCAGCTCCTCGAGCTCGTCCGCGGACAAGCCGAGCGCAGCATCCTGTTCGACATGCAGGCGATCGCCGAACGCCATGGCGCCGTCATGAGCGCGGTGCTCATTGGAGCACTCTGCGGGAGCGACGTTCTCCCCTTTCCAAAAGAAAGCGTCACGGAAGCCATCCGCTCGAGCGGTATCGCCGTCGCGACGAACCTCGCAGCCTTCGAGGATGCCTGGCAGCTCGCACGTGCGGGCGGCACGGAAGTGGCCAGTGCCCCACGGGTTGGCGCTGCATCGGCGGCCCTCGTGCGACCCGGTCGCCTTCCAGGACTGCCCCCGCACGCGCGTTCGCGGGCTCACGAGCCACTTCTCGCAAGACTGCGCCAGCTGCCATCAGACATCCAGCCGACGGCACTGGAGGGTGTGCGGCGCGCGATCGATTACCAGGACGCACCGTACGCCTCGCTGTATCTCGACCGCCTCGAGCGTCTGCTCTCGCTCGAGCACTTTGCACACCCTGCCGGCAGCCACGCTTTGACGCAGGCGGTGGCGCCTGCGCTTGCACTCTGGATGACCTTCGAGGACCTGATGCGGGTGGCGCAGCTCAAGAGCCGTCGGGAACGGATGGAGAAGGTGCGCGCTGACATTCGCGCCGGGCCGGAGCAACTCTTCGAGGTCACGGAGTTCCTCAAGCCGCGCGTTGCCGAGCTCGCCGGGACCTTACCGGCACCGCTCGGCCGCCGCGTGCAGCGCTCGAGGCGCCTGAGTCGCTGGCTGGGGAAGCTGACGGGCGGCAGGGAGGTGCGCAGCACCACGGTGAGCGGATTTCTGCTGCTCTCGGTCGTGGCAGGGATGCGCGGCTGGCGTCGGGGCACGCTGCGGTATGCGACCGAGAACGAGCGTATCGAGCGTTGGCTCGAGGCACTGATTGCTCTTGCGCCACGTAACTATGCCTTGAGCGTCGAGCTGGCGCGCGCGCAGCGTCTCATCAAGGGCTACGGCGACACGTACGAGCGGGGTTGGGCGAATTTCTCCCGCCTTACGGAGAGCCTGCAGACGCTCGCGGCGCGCGAGGATGGAGCGCTGCAGCTCGCGCGCCTGCAGGAGGCTGCGCTCGCCGATGAGGAGGGTAAGCGCCTGACCGAGGAGCTTGCCGCGCTCGCGGCAGCTGCCGGATCAGAAAGCCGGCCCGCTCACGCGCTGTAAGCATGTGGACCTACCGCGCGCCGCTGCGCGACATGCAGTTCGTCATATTCGAGCTGCTGCCAGTCGCCGCCGACTGGTCGCGGACTGGAGCGTTCGCGCAGCTCGATGCCGGGACGGTGATGGAGATTCTGCACGGTGCGGCGCGCTTCGCGAGCGAGCGATTGCTGCCGCTCAATGCGAGTGGCGATGCGCAGGGCTGCCATTTCGAGGCCGGAAGCGTGCGCACGCCGGCGGGATTCGCGGCAGCGTACCGCGAGTTCTGCGAGGCTGGTTGGCCGGCGCTCGCCTGCGACCCCGAGGCGGGAGGGCAGGGGCTGCCGCAGCTCGTGAATGCTGCCCTCTACGAGATGCTGAACGCGGCGAACCACGCCTGGACGATGTACCCGGGCCTTGCTCACGGGGCCTATGAGTGTCTGCGGGCTTTCGCGAGCGAGCCGCTCAAGCGCGAGTACCTCGGCAGGATCGTCGATGGCACCTGGCTTGCCACCATGTGCCTCACCGAGCCCCAGGCAGGCTCGGACTTGAGTAAGGTCGCTACCCGCGCCGAAGCCCAGCATGATGGCAGTTACCTCATAACCGGGTCGAAGATCTTCATCTCGGGCGGTGAGCAGGACCTCACTCCGAATATCGTCCATATGCTTCTCGCGCGGCTGCCGGATTCCCCGCCGGGAACCCGCGGACTGTCGCTCTTTCTCGTGCCGAAGCTCGAGTGCGCTGCCGGAGGATTCCGGCGCAATGCCGTCTATTGCGATGCGATCGAGAAAAAGCTCGGCATCCGCGGGAGCGCAACATGCCTCATGCGGTTCGAGGGGGCGCGGGGCTGGCTCATCGGCGAGCCGCACCGGGGGCTCGCCGCGATGTTCGTCATGATGAATGCGGCGCGGCTGCACGTTGGACTCCAGGGGCTCGGCCACGGCGAGGCCGCGTTTCAGAACGCGCTGCGCTATGCGCTCGAGCGGGTGCAGGGTGCGCGGCCCATTGCAGAGCATGCGGCGGTGCGCAGGACGCTCCTCACCTTGCGCGCATTCACTGAGGGGCAGCGGGCGCTTGCTTACTGGTGCGCACATCTGCTCGATGTCGCGCAGGCGCACCCGGATGCTGGCGAGCGGGCCCGCGCGGCGGATCTCGCGGCGTTGCTGACGCCGGTCGTCAAATCCTTCCTGACCGAAAACGGCTACGGCTGCGCGAGCGCCGCGCTCCAGGTGTGGGGCGGCTATGGGTACCTGCGCGAGTACGGTATCGAGCAGTGCCTGCGCGACAGCCGCATCGCGCTCATCTACGAAGGGACCAACGAAATCCAGTCTCTCGATCTGCTCACGCGCAAGGTGTTGGGCGAGGGAGGCAATGCGCGCCTCGATGCCCTCCTGCAGCTGCTGCTCGCGGAGGCGTCAGCCGCGAAAGACGTCGGCCTCGTGCCCTTTGCTGAAACGCTGGCGACACTCCTGGCGCAGCTGCGTCAAGCCACCCGTGCGCTGAGGACCGATGCGTCGGAAGATCCTGAGCTCCCACAGCGGGTGGCCGGCGATTATACGCGCCTCCTCGGGCTGCTCATGCTGGGCGGGCTTTGGGCCCGCGCCGCGCGCCTCGCTGCGCGTCATGACCGGACCGATCCTTTCTATCGCTCCAAGGCCGACACGGCGCAGTTTTATTTCGACTACCTGCTGCCCGAGGCGAGCTGGCGACTGCGCCTCATCGAGAGCGGTCGCCGCCCGCTGCCGCACCTCAGCGCACCCGCCGCAGGGCGGGGTAGACGATGAGAGCCCGTGCGCCGACTCTCGGGCACCCGCTCGAGCGCGTAGTCTTCCATTCGCTCGGTGATACTGCTCACGTATCTTGCTCGCGGTGCCGTCGTTGGCGAGGTTTGGGAAACCAGCTGCGACCTCTAGCACACCAGTTGCGCGGCGGCTCATTCATTTTGGATTGCGACCCATAGCTCGTGGGTCCACGCTACGCCCGCTCTACACGCTAGGCTGTCAGTGCCGGCGGCAGTGGGAGCAGCATTGACCGAGAAGTGCGACGTGTTGGTTGTCGGCAGCGGCATCAACGGGCTGGTGTGCGCCGCGTTGGCGGCGCGCCGCTACCGCGTCTGCGTGCTCGAGCGCGCTCCACTACCGGGAGGCTGCATCCGTACGGCTGAGCTCACCCGGCCCGGCTTTCTGCACGACACGCTGTCGGGTTTTCACCCCCTCTTCGTGACCTCCCCCGCCTATACGATGCTGCGGGCGGAGCTCGAGGGCGCGGGTCTGCGCTACGTGCATGGCGCCTACCCGACCGGAGTCGTGCTGCCTGGCGGGGAGTACGCGCGGCTCGCGACCTCGCGGCTCGAGAACGTGTGTGCCTTCGAAGGTCTGCACGCGGGGGACGGCGCTCGCTTCGATGCCGAGATGCGCGCGCTGGAATCCGCAGCACCGCTCGCCTTCGGAATTCTCACGCAGGAGCTCTGGAGCGGCCGGACCGCGCGCCTCCTGATGCGCGAGGCGTGGCGTCACGGACCGCGCTCGCTGCTGCAGTTCTTCGGCGAGGCGCTCCGCAGCTCCCATGACTGGCTGTGCCGGCACTTCCAGAGTGAAGTATTGCGGTGCCTGTTCGCACCGTGGGTGCTGCACACCGGGTTGGCCCCCGACAGTGCCTTTTCGGGCTTCATGACGCGTCTCATCGCCTACACCCTCGAGGCCGTGGGCATGCCGGTCGTCGCCGGCGGCAGCGGCCAGCTGGTGAGCGCGTTCCGCCGCATCATCGAGAGCCGGGGAGGCCGTATCGTGACAGGCGCCGAGGTCGCGCAGATTCTCCTGAGCGGCGGCCGGGCTGCTGGCGTGCGTCTCGCCAACGGCGAGGAGTACCGCGCGAAGCGCGCGGTCGTTTGCAGCGTGACACCGACGCAGCTGTACCTGCGCCTTCTCGGGGCGGACCTCGTGCCCGACCGCATCCGCGAGGAGGCGCGTGCATTCCGCTATGGACGCTCGAACATGCAGATCCACCTGGCGCTCTCGGCTCCTCCCCGATGGCGCGCGGCGGCCATGAACGAGGTCATGATGGTTCACCTCACCGCCGGGGACGCTCAGATCCGCCAGGCAGTCCATGAGGCGGAAAGTGGATTCCTGCCCGCGCACCCGACCATCGTCGTGGCCCAACCCACCATCGCCGACCCGAGTCGCGCCCCCGCGGGTGGTGCGATTCTCTGGATCCAGCTCCAGGAGCTGCCGGCAGCCGTACGCGGGGATGCCGCGGGCTCGATCGCCGTCCCCGCCGACGGGGTCTGGTCCGAAGCACTGAAGGAGGCTTATGCGGACCGTGTGATCGCACGGCTGCGCGAGCAGATCGAGAACCTCGATTCGGTTCTGCTCGCGCGCAAGGTGCTCTCGCCGCGGGATCTGGAGGAGCTCAACATCAATCTCGTGGGCGGAGACCCCTACGCGGGGTCGTGTGCGCTCGATCAGTCGCTCTTCTGGAGGCCCATCGCCTCGAGCGTGCGTCACGAGACGCATATCCCGGGCCTTTACCACATTGGCGCCTCGACGCATCCCGGACCGGGTTTGAGCGGCACCTCGGGATATCTGGTCGCCGAAGCCCTTTGAAACGGGCGCCGGCGCCGAGCATGCGCCGCCGCGAGCCTGCGCCATAGGCATCTCCGCGGCTCATGCGCACGGATCATGCGCATTGGCTCGAAACGCCCCAACGACCCCTCGCGCTGCACGCATGCCTTTTGGTTATCCCGTGTGGGCGCCCGAGAGATGACGTGACAGGAAGGTTGCGGGCACACTGCCACCATGCCCACCGCGTTGCGACAGGTCACCCTCGAGGACAAGTACACCCACTCGAGCGGCACCGTGTTGATGAGCGGCACTCAGGCGCTCGTGCGGCTGCCACTCATGCAGCAGGCGCGCGACCGCGCTCGTGGCCTGCGCACCGCGGGCTACATCACTGGCTACCGTGGCTCTCCGCTCGGCGGACTCGACCAGCAACTGTGGCGAGCGCAGCGCTACCTCGAGGCGGCCGGCATCGTGTTCGAGCCGGGGGTCAACGAAGATCTCGCGGCGACCGCCATCTGGGGCACACAGCAGGTGCCGCTGTTGCCGGGCGCCCGGGTGCAGGGGGTATTCGCCCTCTGGTACGGCAAGGGACCGGGCGTTGACCGCTCGGGCGACCCGATCAAGCACGGCAACCGCATGGGCACTTCACCCCTGGGGGGCGTGCTGCTGGCGGTGGGTGATGATCACGCCGGCAAGTCTTCGACCGTGGCGCACCAGAGCGAGCCGGCCCTCGCCGCCAACCAGGTGCCGGTGCTCTACCCCGCAACGGTGCAGGAGTATCTCGAGCTCGGTCTTCGTGGCTGGGCGCTCTCGCGCTACGCGGGGCTGTGGGTCGCGCTCAAGTGCGTGAACGACACGGTGGAGGCCACGGCGACTGTCGATCTCGATTTCGCGGAGCCTGCGGCGCTGCTGCCCGCAGTGGCGGATGTGCATGCGCGGCTCACCTTCAATCCTCTCGCCGATGACGAGCGGTTGCAGCGGGTGAAGCTGCCGGCAGCACAGGCCTTCGCGCGTGCCCAGGGCTTCGATCGCAAGATGCTCGGCGACGACGCGGCGCCGCTGGGTATCGTCGCTGCGGGTAAATCGTACCTCGATTGCCTCGCTGCCCTGCGTTTGCTCGGACTCGACGGCGCCGAGCGCGCAAGTCCGGTCGCGCTCTTCAAGCCGGCGCTCATCTGGCCGCTCGAGCCGCAGGCGCTGCGCGAGTTCGCACGCAATCGGCGCGAGCTGCTGGTGGTGGAGGAGAAAGCGCCATTTCTCGAGCCGCAGATCGCCCATGCGCTCTTCAATCTGCCGGCCGCGGAGCGACCGTTGCTTACCGGCAAGCGCGACGAGCAGGCCATGGCGCTGCTGCCCTCCGATGTCACCTTCGATGCCGGCACGATCGCGCCGGTCATCGCCCAGCGCCTCGCCCGGTTGCAGGCGGCGGCCCCTGCGGTTTCGGCACGCGCGCGCGAGATTCAGCAGCGCCGCGCGCAGCACAGCGCTGCCGCAGCACCTCCGCTCTCGCGTGCGCCTTACTTCTGCTCCGGATGCCCGCATAACACCTCGACCCAGGTCCCGGAAGGGAGTGTTGCCTTCTCGGGCATTGGTTGTCACACCATGGCGATCGGCATGCAGCGGCGCACGCTGCCTCCGACGCACATGGGCGGGGAGGGCATGACGTGGGCGGGCATCGCCCCTTTCACGGCCACTCCGCACGTCTTCCAGAATCTCGGCGATGGGACCTACTTTCATTCCGGTCTACTCGCCATACGGGCGGCGGTCGCCGCGCGGGTCAACATCACCTACAAGGTCCTGGTGAATGATGCGGTGGCGATGACCGGCGGGCAGCCGGTCGAGGGTCATCTCAGCCTCATGGAGATGTCGCATCAGCTTGCGGCCGAGCGCGTGCGGCCGATCGCGGTGGTGAGCGATGACCCGGGGCGCTGGCGCGCGCGGCACGCCGAGTTCGCCGCCGGCGTGACGTTTCATCATCGCGATGAGCTCGATGCGCTGCAGCGACGCCTCCGCGACGTGCGCGGTGTGAGCGCCATACTGTACGAGCAGACCTGTGCGGCCGAGAAGCGGCGGCGGCGCAAGCGCGGCACTCTCGCGAAGCCCGATCGCCGGGTGTTCATCAACGCGGCGGTGTGCGAAGGCTGCGGCGATTGCTCGATCAAATCCAACTGCGTGTCGGTGGAGCCGCTCGAGACTGAGTTCGGTCGCAAGCGGCGCATCGATCAATCGAGCTGCAACCAGGACTACAGCTGCATCAGGGGATTGTGCCCGTCGTTCGTCATCCTCGAGAACGCCCGCCCGCGTCGCCCGCAGCCCCCGCCGCTCTCGAGCGAGCTGTTCGCAGCGCTCCCCGAGCCGCCGCAGCGAGCGGCGCTGCCCTTCAATGCCGTCATTGCGGGAGTCGGGGGAACCGGTGTCGTCACCATTGGCGCGGTGCTCGCCATGGCCGCGCACCTGGAAGACGCCCACGCATGCGTTCTCGACATGACGGGTCTCGCGCAGAAGGGCGGCGCGGTGCTCAGCCATTTGCGGATCACGGCGACCCCGGCCGCGGCGCCCGCGGCACTCGAGACGGGCAGCGCCGATCTGCTGCTCGCCTGCGACCTGGTGGTGGGCGTTGGCGCCGAAGCGCTCCACACCGTGGACGCGCAGCGCACGCAACTGCTGCTGAATGACTGCGTCACGCCGGTTGCGCAGTTCCAGCAGGATCGCGACTTCGACTTCAGGAACGCGGCCCTCCTCGAGCGCGCGCGGCAGGCGGTCGCGCCACAGCACCTGGCGGAGCTCCCCGCCACACGCCTCGCCGAAAGGCTGCTCGGAGATACGATCGCCACCAACATGATCATGGTGGGTTTCGCCTATCAGCATGGCGCGTTGCCTGTGAGCTCCAGCGCCATCGAGCAGGCCATCGCCATCAATGGCACCGCGCGGGAGTTGAACCTCGCGGCCTTCGCGCTCGGTCGCCTGTGGCAGCATGCACCGGAAAGGCTGCGAGAGCTGCTGCCGCTGGCAGCGCCTGCGGCGCTCCACACGGACCTCGCCGCACTCATCGAGCGCCGCAGCGATTTCCTCGCCGATTATCAGGATGCCGCCTATGCGGCCCGCTACCGCGAGCTCATCGAGCGGGTGCGCCTGAGCGAAGCGAGCCGCTGCGGAAAGGATGAGCTCACGATCGCCGTCGCCCGCCAGTACAGCAAGCTTCTGGCCTATAAGGATGAGTACGAAGTCGCCCGGCTCTACACCCGCGGCGAGTTCCGCCTGTCGCTCGGTGAGCAATTCGAGGGCGACTATCGCCTGCGGGTCCTGCTTGCGCCCCCGTTTCTCACCCGCGACGACCCGCGAACCGGTGAACCACGGAAGTTGAGTTTCGGCGCCTGGATCTTTCCGCTCCTGGGGGTGCTCGCGCGGGGCCGCCGGCTGCGCGGCACTGCGTGGGATCCCTTCGGCTATCTCGCCGAGCGGCGGACCGAGCGAGAGCTGATCAGAGAATACGAGCTGACGATCGATACGGTTCTGCGCGGACTTACCCCAGAGCGTCACGCGGCGGCCATCGAGATTGCGCAGGTACCCGAGCAGATCCGCGGCTTTGGCCCTGTGAAACGCCGTAGCGTCGCGGCCGCTCGGGCGCGCACGCGGCAGCTCCTTGCCGCTTATACCTCGGTCGCCTGATGCCGGCGCGGCTCCTCACGCGTGCGGGCGCCGATGTCCTCATCGTGGGAGCGGGCGCGGCAGGGTGCCTCTTCGCCGCCGAGCTCGCAGCGCGCGATTGCCGTGTCGTGGCTCTCGAGGCGGGGCCTGCCTGGAGCCTCGCGGATCTCTGGAGCTCCCAGCTCTGGGCGCGACGCTTGAAGTGGCGCGGCCCTCCGGTCTACGTGCGCGGCGAAAACCCCATTGCCCACAATCTCATCATGGGATCGGGACTCGGCGGAGCGGCGCTGCATCATTACGGTACCTGGCCGCGCTTCGCGCCGGAGGTGTTCGAGATCGCCAGCCGTCACGGGCGCGGCACTGACTGGCCTTTCGACTATGAGACGCTGCGCCCGTACTACGATCGGGTCCAGGGATTCGTCGGCCTCGCCGGAGATGCCTCCGCCGAACCCTGGCGGGGAGCCGGAGAGCCTTATCCGCTGCCGCCGCTGCGCACGTTCCGGCACGGCGAGCTGCTGCGCGCGGGGTTCGAGAAGCTGGGCCTCCCCATTGCGCCGCTGCCCGCGGCCATCAACTCCGTGCCCCACGCGTCGCGAGCCGCCTGTCTCTACGATGGCTGGTGTGATGCCGGCTGTCCTATCGGCGCGCTCGCGAATCCCCTGACGACGTACTATCCGCTCGCCCGCCGCCGCGGCGCCGAGTTCCGTACCGGCTGTCAGGTGACGAGGATCCTGAGCGACGCCGCAGGCCACGCCGTTGGTGTCGAGTTCGTCCAGGCGGACCGGCCCCAACGCCTGCACGCCGGCCACATCGTGCTCGCCGCCTCGGTGGTGGAGAACGCAAGGATCCTCCTGAATTCCCGCACTGCCCGGCACCCGCGCGGTCTCGGCAACGGCAGCGGACTCATCGGACGCTCGATCATGGCCGAGGTGATGGCCTTCTGCTACGGCCTTTTCGAGGCACCCGTCGACAATCACCTCGGTGTGAGCGCCGGACAGTATCTGCACCGCGGCCGCATCATCGATCCCGCCCTTCCGGCGGTGATCGGTGGTTACCAATGGCAGGTCGCTCCGGCTGTGAAGCCCAACGACATCTTTGGAAGCGCGATCACCCGGCCGGACCTCTACGGAGTGGCGCTCGAGAGATTCATCAAGCAGGCGACGGGCGGCCTCGCCTACATGGTGGGGTTCGGCGGAGGTTTGCCCGATCCCGGTAATGCCATCACCCTCACTCCACGGCGCGACCGCTTCGGCATGTCGATCGCACAGGTGGAGCACCGTTTCACTCCCGAGCAGATGCAACTGCACCAGTTCATGAACGAGCAGGGTGCTCGTGTGATGAGTGCGGCGGGCGCAACTGAGCACTGGAGCGGACCGGCAGCGGCCGGTCATCTGATCGGTGGCACGATCATGGGTACCGACCCCGCGCGCTCGGTGACCGACGGCTACGGTGCACTGCATGAGGTTCCCAATGTTCACGTGGCAGGTGCGGGGCTCTTCCCGGTAAGCGGTGGGGCGAGTCTCACCTTCACGCTGATGGCGCATGCGTTGCGCAGCGCGGAACACCTGCGCCGGTCGCCGCGTGGAGTGAGCTGACATCCGAGGCAGAAGGGGGCAGCCGGTGAACAGGCAGATACCACTCGAGCACGCGGCTCATGCGCAGCTGCTGCGCAAGGAAACTCTCGGCAACACCATCGCCACGGCCGTCATCGCGGCTCTGCTCACCTGGCTCATATTCCACCGCGAGGGCTCGGTCGACATGCTGTCCGCGCCGCCCGGCGGCATGTTCGGAATCATTCCGGGCACTTTCAACTTCACGCTGCTGGTAACCATAGGACTTACCCTGGTCACCAGACGGCGGGTGTCGCGGGGACAGTACCTGCGTCGCCGCCGCGTTGGAGCAGGATGGATCGAGAGGCTCCCCGGCAACGTGCTGCTGCGGGCGCTGCTGCTGGCCCCGAGCCTGACGCTCGTGCTGGTGCCGCTCGCCTATGCCTTGATGTGGGGTGGGATCAGGGCCGGGCTGTGGCCGGCGCAATGGGCACTGTGGGGTGTATTCCTCTTTTACGTTCTCTATTTCGTCCTTCTGTCACTGATCGTGACGCCACTGGTGGTCTGGCGCGGGCTCGGAGACTGAAGAC
This sequence comes from Steroidobacteraceae bacterium, assembly GCA_035541695.1. GTDB lineage: Bacteria > Pseudomonadota > Gammaproteobacteria > Steroidobacterales > Steroidobacteraceae > 13-2-20CM-66-19. The sequence continues at coordinate 61,609 of DATKMV010000051.1, read as the reverse complement.
CCCGCTCTTCTGCGTGACGCCCGCTGCGGGACGGCGCGCAGCGCAGCCACCCTCGTCATAACATCGATTTATGACTTGCAGCCGCGCAGATGATGGCGCGGAGCTCGAGCCCCTGGCCTGAAACTGACCGAGCCAACGCGACGCGATAACGCGCCGTTATGCGGCGCGCAAGAGAAGTGTCGGCCCTCCGGCGCGGAATGGTGAGAGCATGTCCGCAATTCAATGGCAGACAACGCTTCTTGCCAGGGGGGACGATGACAACGACAAGTCAGCTTCGCTGGGTCGCTGCGACAGGTGTGCTCGTGCTGATGTCTGCCGTCGGTGGTACGGCTGCCTGGGCAGACCCGGACAGTAACTCAGGCGCCGTCGAAGAAGTCATCGTCACCGCGCGACGCACGCAGGAAGAGCTGCAGAAAGTACCGATCTCGGTGACCGCGCTGCCGGCCGAGGCGCTGCGCGAGCTCGACGTCCAGGACATCGCCGAGCTCTCCGAGCACGTCCCGAACCTCAATCTCATCACCTCGACCTCCTTCGGCGGCTCGAGCACTGCTTACGCGTTCATCCGCGGCATCGGTCAGCAGGACATCTTTGTCCAGAACGATCCCGGCGTCGGTATCTACCTCGATGGCGTCTACATCGGGCGTTCGCAGGGCGCAGTCTTCGATGTCATCGATCTGCAGCGCGTGGAGGTGCTGCGCGGTCCGCAGGGGACGCTCTATGGGCGTAACACCATCGGCGGGGCCATCAACCTCGTGAGCGAGGTGCCGAACGCCACCCCCAGTGCGTACGCGGACGTCTACGGCGGCAACTACAGCACCTTGCATGCGAAGGCCAAGATCAACGGGCCGATCACGGACAACCTGTTCGGCTCGCTGTTCATTGCGCGGCTGAGTCATGACGGCTATGTCGAGGCGAAGCCCGACCCGAGTTGCCCCAACTGCTCCCACGATGCCCTCTCGAATGAGGATACCTGGGCGGCACGCGGCGCGTTGCGTCTCCAGGCATCGGACGCTCTCACGGTCGATCTCGGCCTGGATTACACGGTGCGCTGGAACCGCTCGATCGGCTCGCGCCTCGCCTTCTACGGTTCGTTCCCTTTCCCGAATTCCTGCATGCCGCCGGGCCCCGGACCGGTGACCGACGCTTACGCGTGCGCGGTGGAGGCCCACTGGGGCGGACGGACCCCGCAGTCCTTCGTCGACACCAGCTACAACACGCACCAGTCGAGTTACACCGGCTGGGACCACCAGTACGCGCGCGGCGCGAATCTCACCTTCACCTACTCCCCGGGCAACTACACCTTCAAGTCGATCACGGCCTATCGTCGCCTGCTGGTCAACGATGCTTCCGACAGCGACAGCTCGCCGCTCGCCCAGGCGAATGAGGTCGGTGAGGAGACCGATCAATGGCAGGTGAGCCAGGAGCTCCAGCTGAGCTCCTCCTCCTTCGAGCATCATCTCGACTGGATCACGGGCCTCTTTGCCATGCGCGAGCACGCGGACAACTGGATCATCCAGGGACAGCAGTTCGCCGAGATGACCATTTACCCGCCGGGATTTCCGATTCCGCCGCCGTTCCCGGGTGGACCGCCGCTCATTCTGCCGTTCCCGTTTGCAACCCCATCGGCCTGCTTCAACGCCAGCCAGCCGCCGCTCTTCAACTGCGGACTGCTGAACGGCACCAATGGCGAGTCCACGACCGATTATCGGGTCGATACGCTCGCCGCCTACGGCAACGCCACCTGGCACATCACGCCGCGATGGAGTCTCTCGGCCGGTTTGCGGTTCAACAGCGACTACAAGCATTTCGTTTACACCAATGCATCGAGCCGTCCACCACTCGGTTTCGATCTGCACAACACCTGGAATGCGACACCGGGCCGTGTGGGCATGGAGTTCCAGGCGACGCCGGACGCGCTCCTCTATGCCTCCTGGTCCTACGGCTTCAAGAGCGGCACCTTCAATAACGGCACCGATCCGGCCTACCCGGTCACGGTGAAGCCCGAGACGGCCTACGCCTATGAGCTCGGCGCCAAGACGGCCTGGTTCGATCATCACCTGATCGCGAACCTGGCCGGGTTCTATACCGACTACCGCGACATGCAGCTGCAGGTCCAGACCAACTTCGCCAAGCAGTATCGGGCCTGGACCAATGTCGGTGACGCCGACATCTACGGGTTCGAGTTCGAGCTCATGGCAAAGCCCAGCAACGTGCTGCACTTCGTCGCGAGCGTCGGCAACACGCACTCGAAGATCAAGAACGTCAACCCCATCGCCCTCTACGATCCCCTCACCAATCCGTTCGGGGTCGTAAGCGATGGTGCCCGGCTCATCCACGTGCCGCTCTTCAGCACCGATCTCGGCGCGGTGCTCGACCTGCCGATAGGCTCCGGGATCCTCACCTTCCGCGTCGACTGGTCCAGCAAGAGTGCGCAGGAAGGCGATCTGCTCAACAGCGAGGTCGCACGCGTAGATGAGTACAACGTGACCAATGCGCGCCTGTCGTACGGCGCGGCCAGCGGGCGTTGGGAGGTGTACGTGCTGAGCGACAACGTGTTCGACAAGAAGTACGAGACGGCACGCTACTCCTTCAGTCCCACACTCGTCGCCGGCGCGGTCGATGGCGCGCCGCGCACGGTGGCGGCGGGGGCGCGCCTGAAGTTCTGATGCCGGGACATGAGCGATGATGCCATCCGGAGCGCCATTCCTCGTTACCGGTGCAACCGGCAATGTCGGTCGGCACGTCCTCGCGGCACTGCGCGCGCGCGGGGCGCCCGTGCGCGTCGCGCTCCACCACCCTGACAGATGCGCGGCCGCAGCGGACGGTACCGAGGCGGTGCACCTCGATTTCCGCGATCCGGCCACTTACGGCAAGGCGCTCGCCGGGGTGCGTGGAGTGTTCCTGATGCGCCCGAATCCGGTTCTCGATGTGCGGCGGACACTCAATCGCTTTCTCGATGCCGCCGCGAGCCGCAACGTTGCGCACGTCGTCTTTCTGTCGGTAGCCGGTGCCGAGCACAACTCCTTCGTCCCGCACCACAAGGTCGAGCAGCACCTGATGCGCGGCGGCATGCGCTGGACGATGCTGCGTCCGGGGTTCTTCGCGCAGAATCTCACCGGTCCCTACCGCCGGGATATCACCGCGGGCGTGCTCACCCTGCCGGCAGCCGGCGCGCGCGTGGCGTATGTCGATGCGGCCGATCTGGGCGAGCTCGCCGCGCTCGCGCTCTCTCGGCCGGAAGCCCATGGCGGCAAGGGATATCACCTCACCGGTCCCGACTCGCTCACCTTCGCCGAGGTGGCGCAACTGCTCTCTTTGGAGCTTGGCCGCACCGTCCGCTACCGCGCGGTGAGCCCGTGGAGGTACTGGATGCACTGCCGCGAACAGGGCGTCGGCGCAGGCCCCGCGCTCGCCTATACCCTGATCCATGTGACTCTGCGCAACGGCTCCGGCGCCACCACCTCACCGCTGCTCGCACAGCTCCTCGGCCGGCCGGCACGCACGATGCGCGAGTTCATCGCCGCGCATCGCGGTGCCTGGGCTGAAACCTCTGCCTCTCCTCAATCCCTTTCCCAGGCGATGCGTTAGCGCGCCGCGACTTCGAGTTAGGAGGAACACGTATGTCCGAACAGATTTTCGCCGCCGCCGAGGCACTGCGCCTTCCGGATGCGCAACGTGATGGTTACCACCAATGTTGGTACCCCGTGGCGATGAGCAGCGAAGTGGCCCCGGAGAAGGTCATCTCCAAGGAATTCCTCGACGGGCGGATCGCGGTCTGGCGCGGGCGTGATGGTGTCGCCCGCGTTCACAGCGCCTTCTGCCGGCACATGGGCGCGGATCTCGCCGTGGGTCAGGTCGAGGGCAATAACCTGCGCTGCATTTTCCACCGCTGGGAGTACGGCGGCGACGGCCGCTGCGTGAAGATCCCGGTCACGAACACGGTGCCACCCCGCGCGCGGCTGTTCAACTTCCCGACCGAGGAGAAGTGGGGACTCATCTGGGCCTTCAATGGCGAGACACCGCTCTACGAAGTACCTCACTTTCCGACTTTCAAGGAGGAGCAGATCGCGCACAGCGTGTTCGAGTGCAAGCCGTTGCCGGTGCCGCACTGGCTGATCGTGGGCAATACCCATGACTTTCAGCACGTCCAGGCGGTGCACCACGCCACCATGGAAAAGGAGCCCGAGGATTTCGACATCGATGGCTACACGATCGAGTTCAAGAACGAGGTCACCGATCCGAACCTGGGTTTCTCGAAGCAGCACTTCAAGCTCTTCGGTACCAACACCGTCGCCTTCGAGAACCGCTTCGAGCGGATGCTCATCATGTCGCTCTACAGCGGTACCCCGATCAACGGCGGGCGCACCAAGGGCTACACCGTTACCGCAACCCCCAGGATGCCGGGCGTGGACGTGCAGAAGATCCTCGCGCGCGGTGAGGAGTTCGGCAAGAACATCATGGCCGAGGACGACGTGCTGCTCGAGACCATCCGCTTCAAGCCCGAGATGCTGATCGCGGCGGACAAGCACCTGCTGCGCTGGTTGCAGCGCGCCGCGCGCTTTCCGGCGGCACACCCGTCCAAGCCCTTCATCAGCTGAGCGAGCGGCGGAGTCTGCATGCGAGCGACAGTGCTGTGCCGCTGCGGCGGGCGAGGCGCATCGGTAGCGCTGGCAGGCTTGGCGCTCGCGGCGATGCTGAGCGCGGCGTGTGCCCGGCTCGACCCTGCGACCGACTCGAGTCGGCCGCGTCACAGCCCTGAGCCGCGGGCGAGCAATGACCCGGGCGCCGGGGCGCCTTTCGTCTTCCCGGCGCCGGGCTCCACATTCGTGACCCTGCGGCCGACCACCACCGCCGATCGATTCGATCCCGCAGATATCAAACCACCCGGAACCGGACGGCTGTCGCTGCGCGAAGCATTTGCGCTCGCCAACGAGCTCGATGTGGAAGCGGCCATCGTGCTTCGCCGCGGCGCCGTCTACCGCCTCGAGCGCTGCGGTGCGCTCGGGGGGACGGCAGATGAGGAGAACGAGCTGGTCCATACCGTGGACAAGACCCTCACCATCAACGGCAATGCCGCGACGATCTTCCAGGATTGCGATGGCGCAGGGATCATCGAGCAGCGCGGCGGCCATCAGTTGCTCAATATCGTGGACGTGACGCTGCGTGGTGGCCGTGCCCGGCGCAGCCAGGGCGGGGCGGTGTGGAGCTCCGGCACCGGTGAAGTTCGCATCACGAACTCCGTGTTGCTCGACAACCAGGTGGCAGGAGCAGGGCTGATGTCCGCGGGCGCTGTAGCGAGCAGCGGGGATGTGGTGGTGAGCGGCGCCACGATCGCCCGCAACACCTCCGAGGCCGGCGTCGGCGGAGTCGCCGCGGTCGGTTCCGTCAAGCTCATCAAGTCGAGCCTCTACGGGAACGTCGGGCCGGTTGCCGGTGCGCTCCAGGGTGGCAAGAACGTGGCGCCGGGAGCGCCAGCGGGCGCGCCGAGCTTCACCGGCAACACACCCGATGGGGTAACCCTGGTGTACTCGACGCTGGTCGGCAACTCGACTCCTGCGGTGCGCGTGGGCTGGGGTGAGCTCACGAGCTTCGCCTCGGTGATCAGCGGCGACGGTTCCGGAGCACTGTGCGACCTGAACCGTGCGCATGGCCACTCCCTTGGCGCGAATTTCCTCCATGGCGGCGAGGGCTGCGACCTCGCAGCGGCTTCGGATCAGCGCGGGACCGCTGCGGACCCGAAGCTCGCCACCGTTCGTGGCATGAAGCTCATGGAGGTTTACGCGCCGCAAGCGGTAAGCCCGTTGCGCGATGCCATCGCAAGAGACGATTGCATGCCGCCTGCGGTCAGGGCCCTGTTGCCGGTCTATTCCGGGGGGACGAGCGACCAGCTGGGTGTCCCGCGCCCGCAGGGAAAAGGCTGCGACATCGGTGCGATCGAAGCGGTCGAAACGGGTGCGCTGGCGCGATCGATCGCGAGCGTACCGATGAGCGATCTGGCGATGCCGGTGCGCTGGCTCCCCGAGCCCATCGAGCTCGCCGCCGATGAGATTCGCGTGACCACCACCGAGGACACCTTGGGCGCCGCCGGTGGCGTTTCGCTGCGCGATGCGTTCGGCATCGCGAATCGCGCCGTGCGTGCGACCACGATCATCCTGCGGCCGCGCGCGACCTACCGCCTCACGCGCTGCGAAGCTCCCCAGGCCGCAGTCGACAACGAAACCGACGATCTCGTGTACCTCTCCGCCGCGCCGCTCCACCTCCAGGGGAATGGCGCGACGATCGTACAGACCTGCGACGGCAGCGGGGTGATGGCACTTTTCTCCGATGCCGCGGTGACGCTGCGCGACGTCACGCTCACCGGCGGCCGCTCCGTGATCCACCCGGGTGGTGGCATATACCTCGCGAGCGCCGGCCGATTGCGCCTGGAGCGCGCCTGGATCACGGATAACTCCACGGTGGCGGCAGGTGGGGGCATCGCCGCGTTCGGTGAGGTGGAGCTGCTCGATTCGACCGTGAGCAACAACCATTCGACCGAGGTCGGCGGCGGCATCATCGGCACCGCCGATGTGACCGCCATCAATTCGAGCCTGTTCGATAACCTCGCGGATCTCGCCATCGGTGCGATTGGTAACCACAGCGGACGGCTGACGCTGCTCTTCACCACTATCCACCACAACTCCGCACCGAATGTGGCCGTCGGCTCGATCTCGGCCTTCGGTTCGGTGATCTCCAATTACCTGCCGCCGCATTTTCCGCCCGGCCCGCCCCCCGGCCTGGCGCCGCCCGGCCCGCCGCCGGGGGCAGCGCCACCACGCTCTCCGCCCGAGCCGGCAGCGGCTGGCATGCACGATGGGCCGCCGCCAGGCGCCCCTGGTGCAGCAGGCTTTCCTCCACCTGCGAACTGCGCGGTGGAGCATCCCGGCAGGATACTCGAAGGCAACTTTGCGACCGACGCCTCCTGCGGTTTCGCCAGCGTGGGGCGCGACCCGCGGCTGCTGCCCGCGGGCACCGGGACGCATCTGTCGCCTGCTGGCGGAAGCCCGCTCATCGCGCTTGTGCCCGCCGCTGCGTGCATACCGTTTCGCGGCACGCTCGATCAGCTGGGTCATGCCCGCCCGGTCACCGGTGCGTGCACGAGTGGCGCGGTCGCTGCTGCGCGCTAGCTGCGCGGCTTGAGATTCGGATACCAGTAAGTCACGTGACAGGCTTCGCACGCTGCATCGATCGCGGTCCCGGCCTCCATGAGAGCGGCGGGGTCCTTCGCATCGATCGCATCGAGCGCGTGGACCGCGGACACCTGCAGCGCGCGTGCGAATCCGGCGAAGGCGGCGGGAGTGTTCGCGATGTGACGCTCGATCTCACTCGCCGCCGGCTCGCCTGGTGCTCGCGCACGCGCGTGGGCAGCGGCCACCGGGCGCCCCGGCATGACGAGCAGGTTCATGGATTCGGCGAGTGCGAGTGCCGCATGGCGCGTCACCTCCCAATCCTCGGGTGTGCGCGGTGCGCGGTTTTCCGTACCGTGCAAGGTCGAGACGACCGCCACTGCGTCCCAGAGTCCATCGGCAGAGGGGTCCACCTGTGCATCCATGAGCTCTTCGATACTGGCAACGAGCCGCGGGCGGGAATCCGGCGTGCTCGCGGCGCCAGGTGGCGGCCGCTGTCCGCTGCAGGCGGCGACACACACCATCAGCATGAGGAGTGCTGCGCGGGCAATGGTCATGTCGGGCTCACGAATTGCCTGGAGGACGGGCATCAGTTTATCAGCGCGGGCCCATAACTGGAATTCATTAGAATTCCAATTATGGCGAGGTGAGAATCTCGCCGTGTTGGCGAGCTGAAAGTTCCTGGAGCGCGTGCCGATGGTAAAGTGGAATCGCCGTGGACTGCTGCAGATGGCGGGCAGCCTGGGCTTCGGTGCCTACGCCGTCACGCGCGGCGGCGACGCCGCGGCCGCGGCTGCCGAGCCCTCCTGGCAAAGCAAACCCGCAGCGGACGGCTCGCTGCGTTTCTTCATGGATGTGGCCGTGCTCGGCCACACCGATGCGCAGAACACCGCCGGCCGCATCGGCGATCCGAAACGTTTCCTCGATACTGACGCGCGCGGCGACAACTTCTATGTCGAAGGGAATCTCTACCCGGGCGGCACGATTCCCGCGCCCACAACCGCGACCGGCATGCCGGCGTTTCCGCAGGCCCCGCCACGTCTGAACAATGAAGTGGTGTGGGATTTCAAGCCCGCCGAGCCGCTCGGGCACTGGCTGTGTCGCGGCTGGGTGCTGTTCAACGGGTCCACTACGCCTTACAAGGACAGCAAGGGCACGGTTATCGACACCACCCGCATGCAACCGCGGCTGCTCTCGGAGCAGACCTTCGTGTTCGGACGGTTCGATGCCGCGCACCTCTCGCCGGACATGTTGTTGACGAGTGGCCCGGAGAACGGGCTCGATCCGGACACCGATCGTGTCGTGCGCGCGGTGGTCGGCGGCACCGGACGCTTCAAAGCTGCACGCGGCGAGGTTACCCAGACGCGCATCGGGCGCAATACCTCGGCGTTGCGCAGCCTGAGCGCCATCGGCGTCGGCGCGCCGAACTTCCATTTCGCTTTCGACATCAAGGTCGGCTGAGCGAGCGGCCGCATGAGCGCGCTCGTATGGATGAAGGAGCTGCCCTGGGTCGTGGCGTTCCGCGAAAGCTCCTGGGTGTATCCGAGTGTCGAGACCGTGCACGGTATCGGCATGGGGTTGCTGGTCGGCACGCTCACGGTCATCGATATCCGTGTGCTCGGAGGACTGCGGCGGCTCCCGCTCGAGCTGCTGCCGAAGCTCTCGCCTTTCCTCTGGGTCGGTTTCGTACTGAATGCGTGTAGCGGTGTGCTGATGTTCATGTCCGATGGCCCACGGCTCATCGACAACTGGATCTTCCAGGCCAAGATGATCCTGATCGGTCTCGGTCTCGTCATCGCCTGGCGGCTGCAGCGCGAGCTGGCACCTGCCAGCCCGCACGCCCGCGTGCCGGCCGGCCCGCCCCGCGTGCGCGGACCCGCCGGCACTTCGCAGCGCATGCAGCTGATCGCAGCGCTCTCGCTGCTGATCTGGTACGCGGCAATCGTTGCCGGGCGTGTGACCGCCTTTCTCGGAGATCAGTAGTGGCGGTGTCGGCGTTGCTTCATTGGCTCGCACATAGCCAGCTCAATGAGCTCGCGAGTCATACCCGCTGGGTGTTCGCCGCTGCGCAGGCGATTCACTTCATGGGATTGAGCGTCCTGCTCGGCGCCGTGACGTTGCTCGATCTGCGGATCCTCGGACTTGCACGCAATGTTGCCATCGCGCGGCTGTTCGGTCTGATACCACTCGCGCTCGTCGGATTTGGCGTGCAGCTGATCACCGGTGTGATCATGTTCAGCGCTGATCCGAGCCGCTACTGGTCCAATCCCGGTTTTCGCATCAAGATGCTGTTGATCGTCCTGGCGGGACTGAACGCTCTCTGGTTCTGGCTCCTGGAGCATCGTCGCCTGCAGCAGCTGCAACCATTCACTGCCGCGCCGCCGTCGGCACAGGTTGTCGCGGCGATCTCGATCCTGGTGTGGATTCTCGTCATCGCCTTCGGCCGCTTCCTGCCGTACCTCGATGGCATCGAGCTGCGCTGGCTGCCGAGCGGTCTGTAGCAGCTCTCAAGCAGCGCTCGCCGACGCGCGAGTGTGCCAGGCAGGCATGGGCAGCACCGGCCGGGCCTGTGCCGCCCGCGCGGGCAGCACTACCTGTCCGACCCCATGAAGATTCTGGATCGCATCGAGGCCCAGGGCGCTGTTTTGGCCTTGCGCGTCAAAGCGCAGCGGAGCGCCGCTGAGGCTCTCGGCGATGGAGGTGGTGCGCAGCGCCGCCGCGAGCGCCTCGGGAGCGCTCGAGCGTGCACGTCGGTAGGCATCCGCCGCGATGCGCACGGCTTCGAAGGTATAGATCTGCTCGGTCTCGAGCGCCTGAGCCGGGTGCAGCGCCGCCTGCAGCTCCCGCACCCGCCGCGAGAGCGGCAGCCGCGGATCGTAGCTCGGTGTGAAGGTCACGGCATAGTCGGCATTGACGCCCAGGGCTTCGCGGTAGGCCGCGTCATGGAAATTGGCATTCGATGACATCAGCAGCCCGGGGCTCCAGTCCTGGCGGATGAGCTCGCGGGTGATGCGGATGGCATCGCCCATGCGGCTCACCAGCCAGAGCGCATCCGCGCCGCTAGCGGCCGCCTGTGCCACCTGCTTCGAGAGATCCTGCGCGCGCGGGTCGTACGGCAGCGACACAGCGAGCTCGTAAGGCATCGCCATTGGCGCGAACAGATCGTGAATCAACTCGATACCGCGGCCGTTTTCGATGTAGAGCAGCGCCAGCGCGCGTGGCGTGAAGCCGGTCAGCCGGAACAGCTCCTTCTGCAGACGATAGGAGTCGGTGACGATGCGCTGCGCGTCGGGAAAGTTGCGGAACACGAAGCGATAGCCCTGTTGCGTGATGCTGGGTGCCGCGGCGATGTTGATGAGGAGCGGCAGCGGCTGTGCTTCGGCGAGCTTGGCGACCTCGACGGTCTGTGAGGAATCGAAGCAGCCCACCAGCAGCTGTACGCCCTGTTGCAGCAGCTCACGCGCCGCGCGCACCGCGGAACCGGCATCCTCGCCGGTGTCGCCTGCAACGAGCTCGAAGGGCGCATAGCCAAGGTGGGGCAGGAGCTGCCGCGCCAGCTCCGCGCCTTGAAAACACGCATCGCCCGCGGCGCGCAGGTACCCGGAGCGCGGCAGCAGCACGCCGATGCGCAGCGCCTGGCGTCCCGCTGCACGACCGAGGCCAGGCAGCGCCGCGCAGGCGCTCGCCGCTGCGAGTGACTTGAGAAGCGTACGGCGCTGCATATGGGGTGCGGGCGCGGCCCGCCAGGCGCTCGCGCTATTTGCCGAGCTTGCCCGCAATGCTTGCGATCCCCGCTCCGGCGCACTTGTCATCGTTATCCGGCCCGGGAGAGCCCGACACGCCGATCGCGCCGACGACGGTCTCGCCTGATTTGATGGGGATGCCACCACTCAGTACCAGGAAGCCATCGATCTCACGCATACCGAAGGCATCGGAGCTGGCAGCGACGATCCGGGTGAGCTGCGTCGTCGGCATGCGGCTCGAGAGCGCGGTGTAGGCCTTGCGCTGGCTGGTGGATACCGTATGCGGCCCTGCGCCATCCTGACGCACGGTCACGAGAACGTTGCCCGCCGCATCCACGACCGTGACACTCACGCGGAAACCCATCTTGAGACACGCATCCTCCGCGCTCGTGGCAGCCTGCAGGGCGCTCTCGGAGCTCAGACTCGCAATCTGATCGACCCCGGCTGCGCCCGCACGCACCGCGAGCGTGAGGCCGATGGCAAAAAGCATACTGCGCCGTACCGTTGCGCTGTTCACATCCGACTCCCCGACTGTTATGAGAATTCCTCGAGATTGCTCTAAGAATATAGCCATTGCAAAGGCACAGCAATGAGCGCGCAGCGGCGTGAGTGCCGCCGTCGCAGATGCAGTGAGGCATAACTGCCATGATTCCACCTGCGGCCTCTCTGTTATGATCGTGCCGGAGGGAACCATGAGAAAATCACGCTTCACCGAGAGTGAGATCATCGCCATCCTCAAGGAGGGCGATGCGGACGTGGCGGTGAAGGATCTCGTGCGCAAGCATGGAATCAGCCTCGCCACGTATTACAACTGGAAGGCCAAGTATGGCGGAGCGGACGCCGAAGCGTGCCTGTTGAAGCAGATCAAGGAGCTGCGCGCACAGATCGAGCAGTACAAGAGCATGTACGCCGAGCTCGCGCGCGAGAACTACGAGCTGCGCGAGCGCGCCGGCGCCAAGAAGCCCTGAGCGCCGGGGCCCGAGCCGCCGGCGCGCTTCCACTTGATTTCTAGACTTGAATACACCGAATCCATAATGGTTCGCGTGCGCAAGCATTGCCATTGCCCGACGCCCAGGAGCCGTCACATGAGTCGTAGCCGCCGCAGCGTTCTCTGGCCCTGGCAGAGGCTCTTTGGCAGCGTGCTGGGCAGCGTGCTGGCGATGGTCGTGCTGCCAGCCGCCGCGCACCACTCGCCCTATGTGCATTACGACGGCAAGCAAATGGTCGAGATCGAGGGCGTGGTCACGGAGTTCGAGTGGCGCAACCCGCACACGCGCTTCAACGTCGAGCAGACCACCGCCGACGGCAAGAAGGTGCTGTGGAACATGGAGTACAGCCCGCCGGTGATCCTCATGCGCCAGGGCGTCACCAAGGACACCTTCAAGGTCGGCAGCAAGATGAAGTTCGCCGGCTTCAAGGCCGCCAACTCCAATACCATGTTCGTCACCAACATCCTGCTGCCCGATGGGCGGGAGACCTATAACGATGAGTACGCGCCGCCGCGCTGGAACAAGGATCCGAGCCAGAAGGTGGGCGAGGCGCTGATCGCGCAGCAGGAGCGCAAGGTGAGCAGCGGCGGACCGCCGCCGCAGGGCATCTTCCGCGTCTGGTCGAACGACTTCACCGATCGCACACCGAACAAGCTGTTCGCTTCTGCCTCGCCTTACGTGCTCACCGATTACGCGCAATCGGTGAAGGCCCATTGGGATCCCGTCAAGGACAATCCCTACATTTTCTGCAGGAGCGGCATGCCGACGGCCATGGATCAGGTCCACCCCATGCGCTTCAGCCATCAGGGCGATGACATCAAGCTCGAAGTGGAGGAGTACGATGTCGTGCGCACCATTCACATGAAGGGCAACGCACCACCTGCGGGACAGAAGGCCGGACCGTATGGCTACTCCGTGGGGCGCTGGGACGGCGACACGCTGGTCGTGACCACGACGAACATCGACTATCCGTGGTTCGACAAGAAGGGTACACCGGCGAGCCCGGAACTGAAGCTCGTGGAGCGCTTCACGGTGACGCCCGACAACAAGCGGCTCGATTACACCATCACCGCCACCGACCCGAAGGTGTTCAAGGAGCCGGTGGTGATGAAGCGGCAGTGGCTATGGGTGCCAGGCGAGACCATCACCCCCTACCACTGCCAGTTCAGCAAGAGCGACCTGGGTGTCGGCGTGGAGTCGAGCAAAGCTCCCGCCGCGGAGGGCGGCAAGCCCGGATCAACCAACCACTGAGCTGCCCGCGTGCAGCGGCCGTGACAGGAGTTCCCGTGCCGCGCGCTCGGCAAGCGCCAGCAGGGTGAACGTAGGGCTGCCACCACCGGCGGTCGGGAAAACTCCGCCGCCAGCGACCAGGAGCCCCGGAACTCCGTGCACCCGTCCATAGCTGTCGGTGACCGAGTCTTCCGGTCGCGCTCCCATGACCGTGCCGCCCAACGGGTGCGAGGTGGCCAGGATTCCACGCCAGGCCTCGTGTGCGCCGGCGCGCTTCATGATCTCGAGTCCTTCTGCCGCGACCGACTCCGCGAGTTGCGTTCCAGCGCTATCGGCCATGCGCGTCACCCGCGCGTGCGGCACACCGTTGCCGTCGCGTGAACTCGCTAACTCGATACGATTCGCCTCGTGCGGCAATGTCTCGCACAGGGCGCTCATGCTGGCGAGGCGCCGCGCGGCCTGGACGATGAACTCCTGCAGGCGCTGCCCCCACAGCTGCGAGCGCGTCATGGCGATGCCGAGCAGATCATTGGGTTTGAGCGCCGGTGCGATGCCCCATTGGTAGCTGCCAAAGGCACCGCCAGGGTGTGAGTCCTTGCGGTATCGTTCCTGCGAGATCAGGGAGCCGGCGCTGACACCGCGATGGTTTTCGGTGTCTTCCGAGAACATGCCGTAGATCGAGACGACGTTATGACACACGAAGCCGCGGCCGACCTGTCCGTGCTCGTTGCCGACACCGTGGGGCGCGCGTTTCTGGGCGGAGGCGAGCAACAGACGCACGTTGTGTACCGGCGAGGCCGCGAGGATGACGCAGCGTGCATGCACAGTTTGCTTCTCGCCCTCGGCAGGCACGCACTCGACCCCCCTGGCCGAGCCCGCGGTATCGAGCAGCACGCGCGTTGCCGTGGTCCGTGTGTGGAACTGCGCGCCGGCGGCGATGGCACGCGGGATGTAGAGCGCGAAGGGGTTCGCGAGGGCCAGAATCGGGCAGCCGGCATCGCACCAGCCATCGTTCAGGCACGCGGCACGGCCGCGGTAGGGTATCGAGTTGATCGCGAGCGGTGCCGGCGCTACCCGCAGACCCGCCTGCTCGAAGCCGCGTGCGAGCAGCTCGCCCTGCCGGAACACCGGCAGCGGCGGCATCGGATACGGTGCACCCGGCGGCCGCCAGACCTCGCGCGACGCATCGCCCGACACACCGCACTCGCTCTGGATGTGATCGTAGTACGGACGGAGCGTGTCGTAATCGATGGGCCAGTCGCGTGCGCGCCCGTAGAGCGAGCGCGTACCGAAGTCCTCGGGATGCAGCCGCGGCCAACCGCCATAATGGTGCAGGGCCGACCCGCCGAGCCCCCAACCGGTCGCCATGTTGTAGCCGAACGGGGCGGCCCCGCTGCGCTCGACCGGTGCGCCGCCCCACTTGAGCCGCCGTGCCCAGATCTGGGAGCTCACGAGATCGCCGAGCTGCCACGGCGGACCTGACTCCAGCACCACCACACGCTTGCCGGCCCTCGCCAGCCGCGCCGCGAAAAAAGCTCCGACGGCGCCCGCGCCCACGATCAGAACATCGGCCTCTCGCTCAGCGCCCATCCGCCTCAATATGGAGAACGCACATCCGGCACGTCAAGACGCCGGCTGGTTATGGGCGCCGGCCGTCAAGTCACTTTACAGTGCGCCGCCGGACCCCAAAGATTCCTGTATGCGCGTGCTCGTCGCCGGCGGTACCGGCATGCTCGGTGCACCCGTTGTCCGGCACCTGAGCGGCAGCGGACATCGGGTACGTGTGCTGACTCGTCGCCCCGAGGTGGGACGCAGGCTGTTCGGACCGGAAGTGGAGATCGCCGCCGGTGACGTGACGCAACCCGCGACACTCGCGGCGGCGGTGGCGGGGTGCGATGCGCTGCATGTCAGCTTACGGGGTGGTAATGACTGGCGGGACTACGAGCGCGTCGAGCACCACGGCCTTGCCACACTGCTCGAGCGCGCACTGGAAGCGGGTGTCCGCAAGGTGACGTACCTTTCAGGTGCGGGAGAGATCGGTGGCCATGAGCAGCTGCCACCCGTCGCCATCAAGCTCGCGGCGGAGGCTGCGCTGCGCGAGTGCGGCATGGCCTTCACCATCTTCCGGGCCACCCACTTCATGGAGTCGCTCCAGCTTTTCATCCGCGGCGGCCGGGCCACCATACTCGGCACCCAGCCACACTCCTACCACTATCTAGCCGCGCACGATTTTGCCGCGCTCGTCTCGCGCGCTCTGCAGACGCCGGCGAGCGACGGCAAGACGCTCACTGCCTTCGGCCCGGAGTCCTTCACCATGGAGGAAGCTCTCACCCGCTACCTCGCGGTGCTGCACCCGGGTGCGAAGCTCTCGCATCTGCCGCTCGCCGTTGCCCGCCTGCTCGGCACGCTCACCGCCAACCGCGACCTCAGGTTTGCGGCGACCCTGTTTGCGAGCTTCGCAGCCATTGGGGAAGCTGGCGATCCGCAGGAGTCGGACCGCCTCCTGGGAAAGCCCAGCACCCGACTCAGTGAATGGCTGCAGACGCGGTTGCACGAGGAGCGCGCGGCGTGAAGAGCACGGGGTTGCTCAAGCAACTCCAGAGCGTTCGTTGCGGTGGTCCGCTCATCGAGCGCATCGTTCGCCGTGACCAGCCGGGCTCGCTCCAGGCGGCCTATCGCATCGCCGCGGCGCTCACCGCCGGCGCCCCGCTGGCCGGGTACAAGGTCGGAGCGACCAACGCTCGCGGGCGGGCGCTGCTGCGGCTCAAGCAGCCATTTTACGGCCGTATCCTTCAGGACACGCTCTATCGCTCGCCGGCCACGCTGCGGCTCGGCCCGCATGGGTACGAGGTTGAGATGGAGCTCGGCTGTGAGCTCGGTACCGCACTGCCGGCGCGCTCGAAACGCTATACGCGCGCCGAAGTCGCGGCCAGTGTGCGTAAGATCGTGCCGCTGATCGAGCTTAATGCGCCGAGCTTCCGCAAGCCGATGGAGGTGGGCGGCCTGTGTCTGATTGCCGATAATGGGGTGAATGTCGGTGCGATCATCGGCACACCCGGTTCCCGTGATCTGTACACGATTGGTGAGGCCCGCGCGACACTCTCACTCAATGGAGTTGCGGTTCAGCAAGGCCAACCGGCATGCGCTCCGGACGATCCGCTGTCCGCCTTGATATGGCTCGCGAATGCGCTTTCCAAGCACGACATCGGTTTGCAGGAGGGGCAGATCGTCGCGACCGGCGCCCTCGCTCCGCCACTCGCCATCCGCGAAGACTGTACGCTGGAGGCGGACTTCGGAGCACTCGGCGGGGTCCACGTTACCTTCGTTCGCTAGCCCACCCCCCGCCCGGGCACGCTTCCCGGTTATGGCACGAATCGCAAAATGAATTGGGCCGTCTCGAGCACCGAGCCAACAATGGACCCTTGAGCCTGCGGGGTTACCTCCATGCTTCGCGATCACATTGAATGGAAATGGATTGAAACCTTTGCCCACGTCTTCGAGTTGTGCAAGGTGCAACGTGGGGAGATCGTCGCAATCCTTTCGGAGTCGCAATCGCGCCAGGTGAACGTGCAACTTGCCGAGCTGGCGCTGCAGAAGCTCGGGGCCCGTCCGTTCCACCTTATGATTCCCACCCCGCCACTCGAGGCTCCCGTACCGGTGCGATCGACCGGCTCCTCGCATGCAATCCAGGGCCTCGCGCCGGTGGTGAGCGCGCTCAGCCAGGCGAGCTTCGTGGTCGACTGTACGGTCGAAGGCATCATGCACGCCCCGGAGACGCCGCAGATCCTCGGCGCAGGGGCACGGGCGCTTTACATCAGCAACGAGCATCCCGAAGCCCTCGAGCGGCTGCGCACCGATGCGGCGCTGTTCGCCAAGGTGCAGCGCGGACGCGAGCTCATGCAAGGCTCCAGAAAGATGAGCGTCAGCTCGCGCGCCGGCACTGACCTCACCATCGTGCTCGAGGGAGCGCGCGTCGGCGGCAACTTCGGAGCGGCCTTCAGGGCCGGACAGCTCGCCAGCTGGCCGGGCGGGATCTGCAGCTGCTTTCCGCCACAGCATGCGGTGAATGGCACCCTGGTGCTCGATGAGGGCGACATCAATCTCACCTTCAAACGCTATCTCGCCAAGCCGATCCGGCTAACGATCGAAGATGACTTCGTCACCAGCATCGAGGGGCAGGGTCTCGATGCGGAACTGATGCGCAGCTACTTTGCAGCCTGGGGCGACCGCAACGCTTACGGGGTGTCGCACGTCGGCTGGGGCATGAACCCCGGAGCACGCTGGGATGCACTCGTCATGTACGACAAAGCGGACATCAACGGCACCGAGCAGCGCGCCTACGCGGGCAACTTCCTGTATTCGACCGGTGCCAACCCCTCCGCGGGTCGCTTGACGCTCGGACACTTCGACCTGCCAGTGCGGGGCTGCACGATCCGCCTCGATAACGAGCTCGTCGCGGAAAACGGCATCCTCCAGGGCGCACTCGCCTGAGCTCGATGCCGACTCGCTTCGCACGCATCGGGCCGTCGCCGCGGATCGCACTCGACTGGGGCGGCAGCGGACCGCTGGTCGTGCTCCTGCACGGTATCGGCGGCAACCGGCAATCCTGGAAAGCACAGTTGCCCGCGCTCACCGTGGAGTTCACGGCCGCCGCCTGGGACGCACGCGGATATCTCGACAGCGATGACTATTCAGGTCCGCTCGAGTTCAGCGAATTGTCGCAAGATCTCCTGCGGGTGCTCGATGCCTTCGGTGCGCCGCGCGCACACCTGGTCGGTACCTCGATGGGCGGCCGCGTCGCGCTCCATTTCGTCGATCGCTATCCGGAGCGCGTCGCATCGCTCGTCCTCGCGGATACGAG
The DNA here is from genome assembly GCA_035541695.1 of Steroidobacteraceae bacterium. Lineage (GTDB taxonomy): Bacteria > Pseudomonadota > Gammaproteobacteria > Steroidobacterales > Steroidobacteraceae > 13-2-20CM-66-19. The sequence continues at coordinate 43,623 of DATKMV010000051.1, read as the reverse complement.
CGCCGGCTCTGCCGAGCAGGGGACACCGGAGCGCATCGAGTCGTTCCTGCGGCTGCGCCGCCAGCCGCTCATCGAGGGCAAAACCCCCGCCGACATCGCACCGCAGATTGCGCGCACGCTCGTCGGCCCGAACTGCCCGAGCGAGGTGCTGCAGGAGGTGATCGCAGGTCTGGCGGGGCTGCGGCGCGACTCGTATCTCAAGGCGCTCGAGTGCACGACGCGCTTCAACGACTTTCCGCGCTACGAGACCATCCGGGTGCCGGCGCTCGTGATGGTCGGCGAGTATGATCGGTTGGCTACTCCCGCCTTTGCGGCACAGGTGGCGCAGCAGCTCCCGGCAGGCTCGCTGGAAGTGCTCGCAGGTGTTGGCCATTTGAGCAATCAGGAAGATCCCAGCGCTTTCAACGCGGCGCTTCTGAAGTTCCTGCGCCGTCACCGCGACCGCGCACCGGCAGCGCGCTCGCTGCGTGGCGAATCGGAGGGTTGAGTGGTCCAGAGCCACCGGTCGTGGATCCTGGCGCGTTATCCGGATGGCATTCCGGTGCCGGCCGATTTCGAGCTGCGCGAGATGGCCGTGCCCGCGCCCGCACCCGGTCAAGTGCGTGTCCGGGTGATCTATCTGTCGATGGATCCTGCTCCACGTATGCGCATGGACCCGAAACCCCGCATGGGCCCGCCGCTGCCGCTCGGCTCGGTGGTGATCGGCCGGGGCGCTGGGATCGTGGAGGAAACGGCGAGCGCAGCACACAAGGTCGGCGACCTGGTGACGGGTGAGCTCGGGTGGCAGGAGCAGGCGGTGCTCGATGCGCAGGCGCTGCAGAGCATCGCACGCACCACACCGCTGTCGTACGCGCTGGGGGTGCTCGCCTCTTCGGGCCTAACGGCCTACTTCACGCTTCGGGAAGGACAGGCGCGGTCGGGTCAGACGGTGTTGGTGTCCGCGGCGGCAGGGTCGGTGGGGCTCGCGGCGTGCCAGATCGCTAGCATACTCGAATGCCGCGTAATTGCCTGTGCGCACGGCGAGGAGCAGCTGCGGTTCCTCAGCACGCGATTGCAACTCGATGCGGTGATCGATGATACCGCGCCGACATTTGCGCGCGCCCTCGAGCAGGCAGCCGGGAGCGGCATCGACCTGTTTCTCGATTCGGTCGGCGGTGCGTTGCATGACGCCGTCATGGAGCGCCTGAGTGTCGCAGGACGCGCGATCCTCTACGGTTTCATCTCTGCCTACAACGCAGCGGCTGGCACGGAACCTCAGTACGGTCGGCTCTACCAGGTGATCAAACGACGGGCCCACCTGCAGGGGTTTCTCCTCGGCGATCATGCCGCAGCGTTCCCGCAAGCGCTCGAGCAGCTTACGCATTGGATCCGCGCCGGCAAGCTGCGATCGTTTGAGGCCATCACCGAGGGGTTCGAGTACGTACCCGAAGCTTTTGCGCGCCTGTTCGGCGAGGCGACGCCAGGAAAACATCTGGTGCGCATCTCACCGGATCCGACGATCTCGCCCCAAGAGAAGGAAACCATTCCATGAAAGCAATCGCCCTCACCGCGTACGGCCAGGACCCCGCGGTACTCAAAGCGGTGGAGCTGCCGACACCTCAGATCGGACCCAATGAGGTGCTCGTGGAAGTGCATGCGGCGGGATTCAATCCGTTCGATTGCAAGATCCGCAAAGGCTATCTGCAGCGGTTCTATCCGCTGCAGCTTCCGCATGTGATAGGTAACGACTTCGCCGGCATCGTGGCCGACGCGGGCCCAGGCGTGTTCCACGTTCGTGTGGGCGATCGTGTCTACGGTCTCCAGTCGATACTCCGGCCGGGGGTGTACGCGGAATACACCGCAATCGAGGCGAGCCTGGTGCGGCGCATGCCGAGCAATCTGAGCTTCGTGGAGGCCGCATCGCTACCCATGGTCTATCAGACCGCCTGGATGGGGTTGGCGGGCTTTGCGCAGGTGAGAACGGGTCAGCTGGTGCTGGTGCACGCAGCGACCGGCGGCGTCGGCAGTGCAGCGGTGCAGCTGGCGCGCGCCATGGGTGGGCGGGTCGCCGCCACTTCGCGGAGCGACGGAGTCGATTTCGTGCGCGCACTCGGCGCGGACATCACCATCGATTATGAGGCACAGGACTTTACCGCGCTGCTGCGGAACGTCGATGTGGTCTTCGATCCGATCGGCGGACAGGTAAACCTCGACTCCTACCGCGTCGTCCGTCGGGGTGGGGTGATCCTGGTCGTGCTGCGCGAGGACAAGCTCGAGATGGAAAATCGGTCACGGCTCGAGCGCGAATACGGTGTCGCCACCTCCGTCATTGCGTTCGAGAACCTGCCCGAGGTACTCGATTTTCTCCGACCGCTCTTCGAAAACGGTACCCTGAAACCTGTGGTGAGCCGCGTCCTGCCGCTCGCGCAGGCAATGGAAGCGCATCGCCTGTCCGATGCCGGGCATGCCCGTGGCAAGACCGTTCTGCGTGTCCGCGAATGAGTGGGGCTCTTTCCCGGCGGCAGGCACTGGCAGGTTCCCTCGCGTTCGCGTTCAGCGTGGGGGGGCTCGAGAGCTGGCTCACACCCAGAGAGGCGCGGGCGGCGCAGGCTGACTACCGCGTGCTCGACGCCGCCGAGGTGCGCACGCTCGAGGCCTTTGGTGAGACGCTGCTGCCCGGCGCGCGGGAAGCCGGCATCGCGCACTTCGTCGATCAGCAGCTCGCGGCGCCACCCGAAGACTGTCTGCTCATGATTCGCTACCTCGACATCGCGCCGCCGTATCTTGATTTCTATCGTCCAGCCCTGGCCGCACTCGATGCCTATAGTCTCACCACGCAGCAGGCCCGGTTCGCCGAGCTCACTCCCGAGGCCGCCAGCGCCGTGGTCGAGGTCCTGAGCCGCAGCGTGCCCGAGGGGTGGCAGGCTGCGCCCGCACCGCTTTTTTTCTTCGTGGCGAGAAGCGACGCTGTCGATGTGGTGTACGGAACGGTCGAAGGGTTCGCGAAGCTCGGCATTCCATACATGCCGCACATCATGCCGGCGCGCCGCTGGTGAGTCAGGGCTCGGGCGCAACTTGCGCCGGAGGTCGGAATGATCGATCTGACACTGAGCGATGAGCAGCAACTCCTGCGCGATACGGCGCGGCGCTTCGCGCGTGAGCAGATCGTTCCGGTTGCCGCCCGCATCGCGCGCGATGCATCGCTGCGCACCGATCCCTGGAGCATCTGTAGGCCGCTCTATGCGCAGGGCGTCGAGCTCGGATTCACCCGGCTCCTGATCCCACAACGCCATGGTGGCCTCGGCCGCCGCACGATCGATGCGGTCCTGGCGTTCGAAGAGCTCGGGGCGGCGGATATCAGCATTGCAGCGGATTACTTCGCACTGAATGCCACCGTGCCGCTCGTGATCGTGGCTGGCGGGAGCGAGGCACAACGGGAGCAATGGCTGCCGGAGCTGTGCTCGGGGCCTGCGCTGCTGCTCGCGGGAGCCCTGTCGGAGCCCAACGTGGCCGGCTCCGAGCTTTTTTGTCCGACGCCCGATCCGGCACTCGGTATCCGCACCTACGCGCGGCGTGAGGGCGCTCAGTACCTCATCAATGGTCAGAAGTCAGCTTTTGTCACCAATGGCGGCATCGCCGACCGCTATGTGCTGCTCTGTCGCACGAATCTCGAGCAACCTCAGGCCGATTCGATATCGATCTTTTACCTGCCCGCCGCTACGGCGGGTCTGCGTAGCGGCAAACGCACGGAGATGATCGGCTGGCACGCTTCCCACCATGCCGAGGTCCTCTTCGATGCCGTTCGCGTCGAGGCATCGCGGCGCATCGGGGAGGAGGGAGCGGGGTTGCGTCTGATGGCGAGTCTCGCGCACATGCCGATCTGCCTCGCGGCCTGCTTCGTCGGTCTCGCGCGCGCTGCCTACGAGCTGGCGCTCGATTACGCGAACAACCGCCGCAGCTGGGGCGTGCCCATCCGACAACACCAGGCCATAGCACTGAAGCTCGCCGATATGTATGCCGATGTTCAGGCCGCGCGATTGACGGTGTGGGATGCCGCGCTCGCCCTCGACACGAATGCGCTCGAAGCCGGCGCTTTGAAGGCACCGCTGGCGAAAACCGCGGCCGTGGATGCCGCCATCCGCAACGCCCAGCGCGCGGTTGAGATACTCGGCGGCTACGGCATCACCACCGAATACGCTGCAGGACGCTACCTGCAGGATGCCTGGATCGGTTACGCCTGCGACTTTACCCGGGATCTGCTGCGCCTCGGCATGGCGCAGTTTCTGTGAGGGTCCTCAGGCGCTTACCTCCTCCGCCTGGATCGCGCTTTCGCGGGTCGGACTTCGCAGCGCCGCTTTCAGGACAGATTTCGGCTCGCCATTTGCGCCGTCGAGGACTTCCCGCACGCACGCGAGGATTGCCTGCGCCGCCGGGGATAGTACCGCTCGCTCACGGTAGGTCACCGAGACCTCGATGCGGCGGGTGAGGGCTTCGCACGGAAGCGCCAGCAGATGCGGGGCAGGGGTCTGCGGCGGAAGAATCTGCATGGGCAGATAGCTGAGGAAGTTCCCGCTGAGGAGCGAGGTGCGGATGTAGACCGCAGAGTTGCTCACCACCACAGGGGTTGGCGGTGAAAGGCCCTGCCCGAGGAAGGTCTCTTCGAGAAACTGACGCCAGCGCTGCGTCTCGGGCGGTAACGCCCACGGGAACTCCAGGAGATCGCCCAGCTCCACCCGATCGCGGCCGGCAAGCGGATGCCAGGGCGCGCACACGACGCAGGTGGAATCGTGCGTCAGCACCTCCGCGGTCAGATCGCTGTCGGCGACGCGCGGCCAGCCACCAATCGCCAGATCGAGCTCCCCGCGGCGCAGCGCTGGAATGAGGTTATCCACCAGCCCCTCGATCACCGTCAGGCGGATACCGGGTCGCTGCTCGCGCAGCCGCTGCGTGGCGGTGGGCAGCAGATTCGCCGCAATGCTCGGACCGACTCCGACGGACACGTGGCCTTTGACCGCGCCGCGCATGTTCGACAGCTCCAGCTCCGCGTGCCGCATCTCCGAGCGAATGACCTTCGCGTGCTGCGCGAGGAGCTCCCCGAACACCGTCGGCACCACCCCGAGGGGCGTGCGGTCGAACAGCTTCACTTTGAGGTCCTGCTCGAGCAGCCGAATGCTCTTGGAGAGCGCGGGCTGCGTGACATAGAGCTTTTCGGCCGCCTGGCCAATGCTGCGCAGGTCGTACACCGCCAGAAAGTGCCGCAGCCGGCGCGAGTCCAGAAGTTCCATGCCTGATGAGCCCCCCCTTACGAGTATGACCTAATAAACCATAGTTATGGGTAGGGCACAAACATGAATTTGAAAGTGATAGGTCGCTCGTAAAGGATCCCAATGGGGCGGCATGTCCCCGATGCGACGGGAGAATGGACCTTGGCACTGGGCGGGGCGGGCCCGCGCCGATGCTCCGCGAGCGGGCGATCGTGGGGAGCTTCACTTTGAGGCTGGCGCGCTACTGGGCAGGCGGAACGGTGCGGTTGGGCATGATCGTGGGTGAGGAGCTGCTCGATCTCGCAGACTGTGCACCGGAGGTGCCGCGCACCATGACCGAGCTCCTGCTCAGCCTGCCGCGGCACCGACCGCTGCTCGAGCGCCTCGAGCGCTCGGGCAAGAACGGTGAGCCCCTGAGTGCGCTGCGCCTCGCCGCACCTGTCGAGGAGCCGCGCCGGTTCATCGCGGTCGGACTGAACTATCGCGAGCACGCGCGGGAGCTTGGACAAGCCTTGCCCGCGCGCCCGCGGCTCTTCGTGAAGCTGGCCGGCGCGCTTACAGGCCCGTTCGAGCCGGTCGCTGCGCCGGAGTTCTCCGCGACACTCGACTACGAGGTCGAGCTCGCCTTCGTCATCGGGCAGCGCTGCCGGGCCATCCCGCGCGAGCGCGCGCTGGAGGTGATCGCCGGCTATGTCGTGTTGAACGATCTGTCGGTGCGCGAGTATGTCAACGCCGACCAGATCATTCTCGGCAAGGGCTGCGCGGGCTTTGCGCCGTGCGGTCCCTGGCTCACCACGGCAGAGGAAGTTCCGGACCCACAGGGTTTGCAGCTGCGCACCTGGGTCAACGGGGAGCTGCGGCAGGATGCGAGCACCGAGCAGATGATTTTCGATTGCGCGAGCCTCATCGAGTACATCACCCGAGCGATCGAGCTCGAGCCCGGAGATCTCATCACGACGGGGTCGCCGCCCGGATCCGGGGCGGCCTGCCGGCCACCGGCGTATCTGCGGGTCGATGATGTGGTACGCACCGAGGTCGCAGGTCTGGGCGCGTTGCAGAATCTCATCGTCGCCGAGCGCACCGGCGGAAAGCCGCGACGCCCCGTGCAGCGCTCGCGCAAAAGCATCAGCAGCGATGCCGCATGAGTGAGATAACCGCTCATGAGGATACCTTCGCGCGCGATCGGCTCCCGCCGCGGGACATGTGGCCGGAGCTGCGCCTGGAGCTGCCGGAGCTCCAGTACCCGGCGCGACTCAACGCGGCGCGCACGCTGCTCGATGAGGCGATTGTCGAAGGCCATGCCGAGCGCCTCGCACTCATCGGTGACCGCGAGCGCTGGAGTTACCACGCACTCAAGACTCAGACGGACCGCATCGCATACGTACTCAGGGAGGAGTTGGGCCTGATCCCGGGCAACCGGGTGCTATTGCGTGGCTTTAACGGCCCGATGTTGGCGGCCGCCTGGCTCGCGGTGCTCAAAGCCGGTGGCATCGTCGTCACCACGATGCCGATGCTGCGCGCAAGCGAGCTCACCAAGTTGACGCATAAAGCGCAGATCGACTTTGCGCTCTGCGATCACCGTCTCACCGAGGAGCTCGACCACACCGCACGGGCGACGGGGATGCTGCGCAAGCGCCTCACCTTCGGCAATGGTGAGCTCGAAGCGGCCATGGAGCGCTACCGGCAGCCCTTTGTCGCTTGTGATACGAGTGCGGAAGACGTTGCGCTCATTGCCTTCACCTCCGGCACCACCGGCGAGCCCAAGGGAACCGTGCATTTTCATCGCGACGTTCTCGTGATGGCGGACATCGTCGGGCGTCACCTGCTGCGCACCTCTGCGGAGGACCGTTATGTGGGCAGCCCACCGCTCGGGTTCACATTCGGCCTCGGGGCATTGCTCGTCTTTCCGCTCCGCTTCCGCGGCGCGGCGATTCTCCTCGAGTCACCGACACCGGAGCACATGCTGAGCGCGGTGGAACGCCACCGTGCCACCTGTCTTTTCACTGCGCCGGTGGCCTATCGCACGCTGCTCACCCTGCTTTCGAAGTTCGATATCTCGAGTCTGCGCCGGTGCGTGTCCGCCGGCGAGATGCTGCCGCGAGCCACCTCCGATGCCTGGCATGCCGCAACCGGCATTCGTATCATCGATGGCATCGGCGCGACGGAAATGATCCATATGTTCATCTCGGCGGAAGGCGAGCACATCCGTCCCGGCGCGACCGGTCGGCCGCTGCCGGGCTACGAGGCACGGCTGCTCGATGAATCAGGAGCCGTGCTTGCACCCGGTCAGACCGGGCGCCTTGCAGTGCGTGGTCCGACGGGCTGTCGCTATCTCGATGATGCGCGCCAGGCGCAATATGTCCGCGACGGCTGGAATATCACCGGCGATATTTACTACCAGGACGCGGATGGTTATTTCTGGTTCCAGTCACGGGCGGATGACATGATCATCTCGGCCGGATACAACATAGCAGGTCCGGAGGTCGAGGCCGCACTGCTGCAGCACCCGGCGGTACAGGAATGTGCGGTGGTCGGCGCACCCGATGCGCAGCGCGGTAACATCGTCAAGGCATTCGTGGTACTTCGTGATGGCCACAGCGCGGGTGCGGCACTGCAGAAAGCGTTGCAGGACTTCGTCAAGCAGGTTATCGCACCCTATAAGTATCCGCGGGCCATTGAGTTCGTCGCATCCCTGCCGAAGACTCAGACCGGCAAAGTACAGCGCTTCGCACTGCGGGAGCGCGCCAACTCGAAGCCATGAGTGGGCCGGGCCCGGCCGTTTCACGCATTAGGGAGGAGCTTCCATGGTGAGCGCGGTGGTATTGATCAAGGCGCAAACCGACTCGGTGAACGAGCTGGCGAGCGCGATTGCGAACCTCGAAGGCGTCAGGGAGGTGTTCTCGGTCGCCGGTCACTACGATCTCGTCGCGCTGGTCAACCGACGCGAGAACGAGGAGCTGGCCGATCTAGTCAGCGGCAAGATCCGCAAGCTTCCAGGTATCCTCGCCACCGAGACACTGATCGCCTTTCGCGTCTATAGCCGCGCGGAGCTCGAGGTCGCCGGTTCCTTCGGACTCGACTGAGGGCAGGGCGAGACTTCCGGATCGCGCGCCCGAGCACGCGGCGCACCACTACGCCCACATTGTCAGGGCGCTGCCATAAATGGCAGTTATGCAGCTAACGCGCTGAAGAATTACATGCCGGCGCGCGAGCTGTGCAAGGATCCATGCTGTGGCCATGCAACGACCGGTATGCACCGGCTCGCCTCACTCGATGCGAAAGGATCGACTCGACATGCGAATAATGCGCTTTCCATCGTGTATGACGTGGGTTGCAAGGCTGCTTGCCATTCCGGGCTCGATCCTCTTCATCGACGTCGCGAGTGCGCAACAGGCTCCGGCCGGGCCGGTGGTCGAGGAAGTTACCGTGACCGCCCGGCGCGTGCAGGAGAATCTCCAGGATATCCCGATCGCGGTGTCCGCCTACACGGCCAGCGACATCGCCGAGCGGAACATCTTCAATGTCGGCGATGCGGCGAACTACACGCCCGACTTTCTCGCCAACGCGGGTCCGACCGGCGGCAACGACGGGTTCTTTTTCATCCGCGGGGTCGGCCAGACCGATCTCAACCCGGCGACTGACCCTGGTGTCGCGACTTATGTCGACGGTATCTACCTCGGCAGTGTCATCGGCGCATCGGCGGATACGCTCGACATTTCCCGCATCGAGGTGCTGCGCGGGCCGCAGGGCACGTTCTTCGGGCGTAACACAGTCGGCGGCGCCGTGAGCCTCACGACCGCGGACCCTTCCGGGCGGCTCGGTGGTGACCTGGAGGCCTGGGGCGGGAACCGCGATCTCAAGCGCGCACAGTTCTCCCTCGACGTACCGGTCACCGACACCTTCGGGGTGCTTCTCTCGGGTCTGTATCGCGGCCAGAACGGCTGGGTGACTCAGCCGGAAACCGGTGTCACCTTCGGCGACACCATTGCCCGTGTTGGCCGTGTGAAGTTGAAGTGGGCGCCGTCGCAGGACTTCTCGGCCACCGTGCTGCTCGAGAAGCAGAGTATCACCGGGACCTCCGCAGCCAATAGCCTCATCGCCTACAACGCCGTCGCAAACCAGCTCATTCCCGGGCTGCCGGTGGGTTTCACGCCGCTGACGGTGCCGCTCAACCCTGTCATCGGCAATTACGTGGTGCAGTCCGGCACCTCCGCGATGTACTCGGACAGCTCCAACGTGAACCCGGAGCTCAATCTCGACATCTCGACCGCGGCGCTCACCCTGGATGGCAAGGTAGGCGACCTCGATCTCAAGTCGATCACCGCCTACCGCTCGTTCCAGCATTTCTCGCAGGGCGACTTCGACGGCAGCCCTTATTCGTTCTACGACCAGTCCTTCACGACGCGCGAGCACCAGATCAGCGAGGAGTTGCAGGCGGGCCAGCGCGGCAACGCGGGCAACTGGCTCGCCGGGCTTTTCTTCTATAAGCAGGACTCCTATCACAACAACAAGATCGATCTCGGCGGCAACAACGGCTGCGCGTTCATCCCGTTCCCCGGCGCGACCTTCTGCCCGGTGCCGGCGTACCAGACCCCGTACCTCTCGCGCGCCATCACCAACAACCAGCAGATCGACGTCAACGATCGCTCCTATGCGGCGTATGCGAACGGTACACTGAAGTTCAGCGAGCAGTTCTCGGCCTCCGCCGGGGTACGCTATACCAGCGAGCGCAAGATCCAGGACTACAATTTCTTCATCGACAACACGGCGGATGTCTACACGCTGGCAGGGTTTCCGCCGATCATTCTGCCCACGCTCTCGCCGGATAACCCCCAGGTGGGAGTCCCGACCAGCTACGAGAAGACCTGGTCCGAGGTCACCCCCTCGGCGGGGCTCAACTATCAGTTCGACCCGGACCTGCTCGGCTACTTCACCTATGCCCGAGGCTTCAAGAGCGGCGGCTTCAATGGACGCCCGGCGCCTAACGCACAGGGACAGTTCGGCGCCATCACTCCCTACGATCCGGAAAAACTCGACTCTTACGAGCTCGGCCTCAAGTCCGAGTGGTTCGACAAGCGCCTGCGCGTGAACGTGGCGGCTTTCTACTCGAACTACAAGGACATTCAGCTGCTGGTGCTCGACAACAGCACCGGCTTCTTCAACACCGTCAACGCGGCGCGCGACGTCATCAAGGGCGTCGAGCTCGAGCTCGCCGCGCGACCCGCGGGTGGCCTCGGCATCCAGGCGTCCGCGGGCTGGATGAACAACGAGTACAAGGACCTTTCGCAGGCGGCGCTTTCTTCCGGGATCGCGTACGGCTACAAGCTGCCGCTCACACCGAACTTCAACGGCAGCGTCGGGCTCAGCTACATGTGGCGCATCGGTGCGGGCTCCCTCACCGCGCGCGCGGATTACTCCTATCGCTCGGAGGTGTACTTCCAGGCGCAGAACACGGCCGACTCGCGCCAGGGGGGCTACGGACTGCTGAACGCACGCCTCAGCTACGATGTGAACGACAGCTGGCAGGTGTCAGCTTACGGGCGCAATCTCACCGATAAAATCTACATCACCAACGCGCAGGACGTAGTCGCGCAGCTGGGGGTCGCCTTTGCCAGCGTCGGTGCACGCCACGAGTGGGGCGGCGAGCTCGTCTACCGGTTCGGCAGCCGCACGGGGCACTAGAGGCCCGACACGCAGAGCCTCCGGCCGGCAAGCTCTCCACAGCCATGCGCTCAACGCAGGTGGCAATCATCGGGGCGGGCCCGTCGGGACTCCTGCTGTCGCAGATCCTGCGGCGCAACGGCATCGACTCGATCGTCATCGAACGGCAGTCGCGCTCCTACGTGGAGGCACGCGTCCGCGCGGGACTCCTCGAGTGGAGCACGGTCGAGTTGCTGCGCGAGGCCGGCGTTGGCGAGCGGATGATGCGCGAGGGCCTGGTGCACGGGGGATTTTCCCTCACCTGCGCCGGGGGCGATCAGCGCATCGATCTGCAGGGTCTCACCGGACGCAACGTCATGGTGTATGGCCAAAGTGAGATCCAGCGCGATCTGGCGCAAGCTCGCTGCCGCGAGCGAGGCGCGGTCGTCTGGGAGGCGCATGAGGTGGCGCTCAGCCACTGGAGCACTCGACGCCCGACGGTGTCTTACACATGCGCCGGGGTCACCGAAGAGGTCGCGTGTGATTTCATCGCCGGCTGCGATGGTTATCACGGTGTGAGTCGCCAGAGCGTGGCTCGCGATCAGCTGCGCCTATACGAACGTGTCTATCCCTTTGGATGGTTGGGGGTCCTTGCGGATGTGCCCCCGCTGAGTGAGGAACTGGTTTACGCCAACCACGAACGGGGCTTCGCACTCTGCAGCATGCGCTCGCACGGTCGCAGCCGATATTATGTACAGTGTCCGCTCGAAGACCGAGTCGAGGCGTGGAGTGACGAGCGCTTCTGGGAAGAGTTGCGAATCCGGTTGCCGCGCCACCATGCCGCGCATCTGGTGACCGGGCCCTCGCTGGAGAAGAGCATCGCGCCGCTGCGGAGTTTCGTGACCGAGCCCATGCGCTTCGGGCGGCTGTTTCTCGTGGGCGACGCCGCGCACATCGTGCCACCGACCGGAGCCAAGGGACTCAATCTTGCCGCCGCGGACGTGCGGGTGCTGTCGGGCGGACTCATCGAGTTCTATCGCAGCGGCAGCATGACGCTCCTCGATGAATACTCCACCCGGGCACTCTCGCGCGTTTGGAAAGCGACCCGATTTTCCTGGTGGTTCACGACGCTCATGCATCGCTTCTCGGAGGACCCATTCGCCCACAGGCTGCAGCTTGCGGAGCTGGAATACATCTCCCGGTCCACCGCTGCTCGCCGCAGCATGGCGGAGAACTACGTGGGTCTGGACTTTGATCCTTCCTGAATGACCAGGAGGTCGAGATCGGCTCGGCTTATGCAGGCTCGCGATTTGCAGCGCGCGGCACGCCGCCCGTCAACGCGGGCAGCTCAGCCACTTCTCTAATAGGGGGAAAACATCATGGATTTTCAGCGTCTGAATCCACTCACGCAGCAGGTCGCAAGCAGCGCCCGCGCCATGACGGTGTCGGAGGTCCAGGCTATCGCTGCGCGCGCTGCAGCCGCCTTCGGCGCCTGGTCGCAAAGCGGCCCGGGTCAGCGGCGCGCGCTCTTGAACAAAGCCGCGGCGGAGCTCGAGGCGCGCAAGGACGCCTTTGTCGAGGCGATGATTGCGGAGACCGGGTCGACCGCCGGGTGGGCCGTGTTCAATCTGATGCTCGCGGTCGGCATGACGCGCGAGGCGGCGGCGATCACGACGCAGATCAGTGGGGAAGTCATCCCTTCGGACAAACCGGGCTGCCTTGCGCTCGCGCTGCGCGAGCCGGTGGGAGTCATCCTCGGCATAGCGCCGTGGAACGCGCCGGTGATCCTCGCCGTGCGGGCGCTCGCCGTGCCGCTGGCATGTGGCAATGCCGTGATTCTCAAGGCGTCCGAGATCTGCCCAAGGACGCACGCGCTGGTCGTGGAGTCCTTCGCCGCGGCCGGCCTGCCAGAGAACACGGTGCAGCTCGTCACCAACAGACCCGAGGATGCTGCGACGATCGTGGGCGCACTCATCGACCATCCGGCGATCAAGCGCATCAACTTTACCGGGTCCACGGCAGTGGGAAAGATCATTGCCAAGCGCGCCGCAGAGCACCTGAAGCCGTGCCTGCTGGAACTTGGGGGAAAGGCGCCACTGCTCGTGCTGGAGGATGCTGACCTGGACGAGGCGGTCAAAGCGGCGAGCTTCGGAGCTTTCATGAATCAGGGGCAGATCTGCATGTCGACCGAGCGCATCATCGCGGTCGAGTCGATTGCGGCGGAATTCAGCCGGCGCTTCGGCGCACGCGCAGCAACCCTGACGACCGGGGACCCGCGCGAGGGCAAGGCACCGCTCGGCGCTGTGGTGGGTGCAACAGCCGTGAGCCACGTCAATGCGCTCATCGAGGATGCGACGCAAAAGGGTGCGAGGATCCTCGCGGGGGGGAAGGCGGAGAACCTGCTGATGCCTGCGACCGTCATCGATGGCGTCAACGCCTCGATGAAACTCTACCGAGATGAGAGTTTCGGTCCGGTTGTGGGGATCATCCGCGCGCGCGACGAAGCGGATGCCATTCGCATCGCCAACGACAGCTCTTATGGACTGTCCGCCGCGGTATTTACGCGCGATGCCGCACGAGGCCTGCGGGTGGCCCGGCAGATCCGCTCCGGCATGTGCCACATCAACGGCTCGACCGTACACGATGAGCCGCAAATGCCCTTCGGCGGCCTCGACGGCTCGGGCTATGGGCGCTTTGGCGGCAAGGCGGGCATCGAGCAATTCACCGAGCTGCGCTGGATCACCATCGAGACGCTGCCGGGACAATATCCCTTCTGAGATCGCGCTCCAGTTGCTGTCGCGATCCGAGCCGAGTCAGTGCTGTCTGAACCCGAAGCTGGTCCGAGCCTGCCGCTGTCCCGGGTGCCACAATGTCAGCTTCGGGATCGCGTACGTATGCGGCTGGGTGCGCTCTGCCTGGTAAGCGCAGCCCTCGCCGAGATTCCGGGGCTCATATTCCGCGGACCGCTTGCGAGCCCCGCCCGTGCACCGGGCTGGTTCATCGAGGTCTCGGTCTCCCCGAAACTGCATGTCGGCTGGGTCCTTCTGCTCACCGGCGCCATGCTGCAGTGCTTCGGATGGCTCGCCGTGTATCGCTGGCGCCGGGATTCATCGCAGGAGAGCTGGGCGTTCTGGGGCATGGTGCTCAGCATCACCGCAATCATCGCCTTCTTGCCCGTGTCTGGCGCGCTCGGCTTTACTGCGCACGAAGCTGCTCTCGCGGAGGCGGCCGGAGCGCGCGGCGCGGTAGCACTCGTCGCTGCGACCGCCGAGGGACCGGTGGCCCGCATTTTTCTGATTGTTTCGGTGCTGACGGGACTGATCGCCATCGTACTGTGGTCAGGTGTGCTGTGGCGGGTTCCGTCCCTCGCGCGCTGGGTGGTGCCGCTTCTCATTCTGCACACGGTGACTCAAAGCATTACCGCCCCGATACTGCCGCCCTGGGGTTATCGCCTGGAGCGCCTCGGTGCACTCGGGTTCGCGGTGGCCTGCGCAGCAATCGCGGTACGCATATGGCGGGATGCAGCCCTCGATCGCACGCACTCGATCGGCGCTGCGTGATCCATCCGCAACTCATTTTGCGAAGGGCGCTGCGGCCGCGCCAGCGCAGCGCGCTCGAGCAGGACCACGGCTCACCCCTTTCGGGGTGAGCCTGGCGTGTGCGGTGCTGATCGGGACCTACTGGACCGTGTAGCCCCGCTGCTGCAGGCAGGCGGTTCTGACGCGGTCGTACGTGGCTTCCTGCTCGCTCGACTGCGCGGTCGGGACTCCGCCCTTGGGATGCAACGGATCGTAGCCGCTCTGCCCCAGCGCGTAGCGGTAGCAGTCATAGCGATCGCGCGCCTGCTGCTCCGGGGTCTGGCCATTGTTCGGTGTCAGCGAGACCATCTGCGCAGGTCGCGACGGCAGTGTTGCCGAGGCGGGGGTCGCCAACGGAGCCGGGGCAGCCGCCGCGGCAGCTACCGGCGCAACCATCGCCGCGGTAGCAGCCGCGGGGGCGTAAACGGAGGCGGTCGCAGGTGGCGGCGGCGCGAAGCCCGGTGCGGGCATGGGGGACGGCACGTTGCCCGCGGAACCGGCCGGCGAGGAGTCCACCGGGTCGTTCACGACCTCGTATCCGCCCAGATCGGGGCGCGGCCGGTAATACGTGTCGTTTGCGTAGAAATACAGTCCGGCGCTGCCGACCACGGCCGTCGCGAAGGGGGGGATCGCGTTCACGACGAGACCGATCGGAGGCTCGATCACGGTGTACGCCGCGCCGTGCGGCTCGAACCAGATGCCCTCGGAGAACCAGTACGACTGGCCACCGTAGTTGACGACGGTCGCTCCGGCGGGAAGGTTGCGAATCACCGTGCCGCGGTCTGGATAGGTGTGATTGTGGTTGTGACGGGCGTCATGGTGCTTGTGGTGGGGGTCGATCTGCTCCTCCGACCAGGCCTGGGCCTGCGCCGTGCCGGGCGACTGCGGGTAGGTCGCGAGCTGCTGCTGG
The DNA here is from genome assembly GCA_035541695.1 of Steroidobacteraceae bacterium. Lineage (GTDB taxonomy): Bacteria > Pseudomonadota > Gammaproteobacteria > Steroidobacterales > Steroidobacteraceae > 13-2-20CM-66-19. The sequence continues at coordinate 28,252 of DATKMV010000051.1, read as the reverse complement.
TAGTTGAGCGGCTGACTGCCCGGCGCACCCTGCGGCTGCGGATACCCCGATGAGGCGGGGGCCGGATAGCCGGCCTGCGGCTGCGGGGTGTAGCCCGCCGGTGCCTGCTGATAGTTGCTGGGTGTCTGCCCGTAGCCGCTCGCCGGTTGCGGCGCGTAGCCGGCGGGAGGCTGCGTTCGATAATTCGCCGGCGGCTGCTGATATCCGGCGGCGGGTTGCTGGGGGTACGCCCCCTGCGGGTTTGTCGATGGCGGGTAGGCCGCCGCCGGTTGCGGCGCCTGGTAGCTCACCGAGGGCTGCTGCTGATAGGCCGGCGCCGACTGCGACGGCGAGTAGCTCGAGGGCGGCTGCTGATAGCTCGGCGCCGTGGTCTGCCCCTGATAAGGAGCCTGGGACTGCGGATAGCTGGCCGGCGGTGGCGCCTGGTAGCCGCCGGGCTGCGTCGGCTGGATGTAGGGTGGTTGCTGATAGCTGCCCGTCGGCGGGTATGCCGACTGCTGCTGCGCGAACACGGATGTCGATACCGCAAGTGGCGCCACTGCGAGCGCCAGGAAACCTTTGATAGTCATGCCGTCGCCCCCGACTCTGTGGAGCACCCCCATGGCACTCCCTTGGTCGCCGAGCGCTGCCGTGCGAGCCGACAGCCCCCTGCGGTTAACAAAAATTAACGCAGCTCAATGATTGATGCTTACGTCACCGTGAGAGTTCCTGTTTCACTCGCGCGCACGTAAGAAATTTCCCATCCCGCAACCGCTGCGGTTTCGCCAGAGGTGCGGCACAGCAATTGTCTCTCAGACCGCCGCGTCCTGCAGCTCGATCCAGGTGGGCGCATGATCGCTGGCCTTCTCCCAGCCCCGCACGTCCCGGTCGACCCCTGCCTGATGCAACCGGCGGGCCAGCGCGGGATTCAAAAGCAGGTGATCGATGCGCAATCCCGCATCGCGCTGGTAGGCGTTCCGGAAGTAATCCCAGAAGGTGTAGATCTGCTCCTGCGGGTGGAGGGTGCGAATTGCGTCCGTCCAGCCCTGGCGCAGCAGCTGCGCGAAAGCCTCCCGGACCTCCACCCGAAAGAGGGCATCGTCCACCCAGCGCTCGGGCTTGTAGACGTCCCGCTCGCTCGGGATGACGTTGTAGTCACCGGCGAGCACCACGGGCGCCTCGCCGGCGACGAGCTCGGCCGCATGGCGCGTCAACCGCTCGAGCCATTTCAGCTTGTATTCGAATCGCGGCCCCGGCGCCGGATTGCCGTTCGGCAGGTAGAGGCACCCGACGGTGACTCCATCGATTTTTGCCTCGATGTAACGGCTGTGAGCATCCTCGGGGTCCCCCGGCAACGCGCGGCGGATTTCGGCCGGCTCGCGGCCGCGCGCGAGGATCGCGACTCCGTTCCAGCTCTTCTGGCCGTGCCAGACGACTCCATAGCCTGCCGCGCGGATCGCGAGCTCCGGGAATTTCTCCTGAGGTGCCTTCAGCTCCTGCAGACACACGACATCCGGGGAGCGCTCATCGAGCCAGCGCAGCAGGTTCGGCAGCCGTGCACCGATGCCGTTGACGTTGTAGGTGACGATCCGCATCAGGCGTCCGGGATGGCTCACGATCCCGGCGACGGACAGGAGAACTCCTTCGATCCGGCTTCCTTGGCTCTCGGCTCGACTTTCTTCCAGCCGACGGGAAGCTCGAACTTTTCAGCCGGTACGGGCGCCGCATCGATCGAGGTCGTTTCGACAGTGATCTGCGCCGCCTGCACCATACCGGGGGGAAGGCCATTGTCCGCAGCGCCGGTGGTCGTAGTGGCCGACGCCGTGTCCGCTTTCTTTTTGAAGAGGCTGCTCGTGAGCTTGCTGCCGAAGGCGCTGGCCGCGGAGCTGAAGATGGAACTGCCCAGCGAGTTCTTACTCGCGTTCGCGGCAGCCGCTCCCGCCGCGGAGCCCGCGGTGCTGGCCGCCGAAGCCGTTGCGGCGTTGCCCGCCGCCTGGCTGGCGTCCACGACTGCGTTGCCACCACCGCCCGCCGGCTGATTCTTGATGGCTGCGCAATGCTCACCGCCGTAGGCAATGCGCAGCACCGTCTTCAGCGGATAGCCCTTGAGCTCGTCCGACCTCGCTGAAAGCTGCTTCAGCACATCGGCGTATGGGGCGAGGAACTGGCGCATCTGCTGCTGAGTCGCCGGGTCGCGCGGGTCGAGCCCGAGCTTGGCCTGATAAGCCTGCATGAATGCCTTCTGGTCCTCGAGCCCGGCGATCTGGTCCTGCGTGAGCCAGCTGTCGAGCGCGAAGACGAAATCGCAGACCTCGCCCGTCGCCTTGTTGGTGCAACTGTTCGTGAGCGCAATCTGGGTGAGCTGGGTGTCGTGCCCGGCGAGCGATGCATGCGTGCCGGGCTGCTTCACATCGACCCGGGGCGGAGACATCTCGCATTTCGAGGTGTCGGGACCCGGGGGGCTGCGCTGCGTCATCGCCGGGCATTGCTTCACCTTCTCCATCATCGCCTGTGCCTCCTGGCGGGCGGCCAGGATCTGCGCGGCGGTCGGCAGGGGGGTTTCCCGATACTCCCTTTTCTTCGGTTCCAACGCCCACTCGAGGTTGCGATCGAGACGGATGATCTGCGCGCTCTGCGAATTGCCGCAGAACATCGACATCAGGCCCTCGCAATGCATCTCCGAGTCGCTGCGTCGCTTGTCAGGGGTGATGAGCTCGGTTCTGCTGCCGTGTGATTTGATCAGGACGAAGTCGAACTGCGTCTGCTGCTGGATCGTCACGTCCGCACGGCCGGGGTCCGGCACGAGCAGTAACGGGAGGCTGGCGAACAGGGTGAGCGGCAGTCGGGAGATCGCGCGCATGGGTCATCCTCCTCTTCGGGGAGTTCTGCTTCGGAGTCCGCGGCACGCTCGCCGCGGCTCCGCGGAGTTTATCCTTCCGGCGCCGTCTCGGGAGCACTCCCGCGCCGGTGCGGTGTGCCCTGCCGGAAGTGCCACACTTGCGAGGCGCGGCCGGCCGGGCCAACATGCCGCGGCCCGCGGGATGTTGGCTCGAGGGGGGAGCGCCATGTGCGACCGCGATACGCTTGATGACACGCTCGAGTATCAGCTGCGGTCCGGACTTTCACGGCGCGACTTTGGCGCCCTGACGCTCGGTGCCGGCCTCACCTCGATGCTCGCTCCGATCGCGCGCGGCGAGGAGCTCGCGGTCAGCGAATCGGAGGTCGAGATCCCCACCCCCGATGGCACGGCCGATGCCTGCTTCGTCCACCCCTCCAAGGGTGCATATCCCGCAGTGCTCGTCTGGCCGGACATCTTTGGCCTGCGGCCCGCATTCCGGCAGATGGGGAAGCGCCTCGCGGGCGCAGGCTACGCGGTGCTGGTCGTGAACCCCTTCTACCGTCGGCAGCGTGCACCCACCGCCCCCGAGCACGCCGACTTCGATGACCCGGCCACCCGTTCCGCGCTCATGGACCTCGCAGGATCGCTCACGCCGGCAACCACACAGACCGACGCGGTGAGCTTCATACACTGGCTGGATTCGCAGGCAGCCGTCGATCGGCACAAGCGCATCGGCACGAGCGGCTATTGCATGGGAGGGCCGCTCACGATGCGGACCGCCGCGACGGTGCCGGACCGTGTGGGTGCGGGGGCCTCGTTCCACGGCGGGGGGCTCGTCACCGACAAGCCCGACAGCCCGCACCTGTTGATCCCGAAAATGAAGGCGCATTACCTGATTGCCATCGCCGAGAGCGATGACAAGCGGCAGCCCGAAGCGAAGGAGGTGCTGCGGGAGGCCTTCGCCAAGGCGAGACTTCCCGCGGAGATCGAGGTGTATGCGGGCACCCTCCATGGCTGGTGTCCCATTGACTCCAAGGTCTACAACCACGATCAGGCCGAGAAGGCCTGGGGTCGCATGCTCGCGCTCTTCAAGAGCGCGCTCGTCTAGCGCTTTCTGCCGTAAGCGAGACGGCGCGTGCTGAGCGCCGCCCCGGCGAGGGCGAGCGCGGCGGCGAGCATCAGCGCATAGCTCGATCCGTTCTCGCCGTACGCGCGGAACAGGATGGCTACCGCGGCCGCCCCGATCGACTGGCCGATGAGGCGCGCTGCCGCGAGCATGCCGCCCGCGGCGCCGCTGCGGCTGCGCGGCGCGGAGGCCATGAGGGTGCGGTTGTTGGGTGCCTGAAAGAAGCCGAAGCCCGCGCCACAGAGCGCCATGCGCCACAGCAGCCCCGCCGCGCCACCGTTCAGTGGATAGAGCACCAGCAGCGCGAGCCCGGCCGCGAGAGAAAGAAGCCCCACGCCTCCGAGAAGCCCGGCCGGGTAGCGATCGGCGAGGCGCCCGGCGAGCGGGGCGGCGAAGGCGAGTGCCAGCGGCCACGGCGTGATGAGGAGTCCGGTCTCCACCGCGCTATGGCCGAAACGCTGCAGCTCGAAGGGCAGCGCCACGAGCGCGGACATCTGCGCGGTGAAGCTGCACACCGAGGTGGCGAGCGACAGTGAGAAGATCGGCAGTCGCAGCAGATCGAACGGAATGATGGGCGCGGTCCGTCCACGCTCGTGTCGCATCAGGAGCGTGCCGAGAACGCACCCACCGGCGAGCTCGGCGAGCGCCAGGAACGCCGCAGCGCGGTGGGCGAGAGTCTGCAGCCCGCTCAGCAGCAGGCCCATCGTTCCGGCGTAGAGCGCGGCGCCGGCGACATTCAGCCGTCGCTCGACACGCTCGCTCTCGGGCAGCGCGCACAGCGCAATGGCGAAGGCCGCGGCGCCGAGCGGCAGGTTGATGCCGAACAGCCAGCGCCAGTGCGCGACGGCGAGCACCGCCGAGGCGATGGTCGGTCCGAGCGCAGCGGCCGCCGCGACCACGAGCGCGTTGATGCCGATGGCGCGCCCGAGATATCGGGAGGGGTAGGTGTGGCGCACGAGCGCACCGTTGACGCTCATGATGCCCGCCGCCCCGATGCCCTGGATCACGCGCGCACAGCTGAGCGCGAGCAGGTCGGGCGCGAAGGCGCAGCCGAGTGAGGCGAGGGTGAACACCGCAAGGCCGGCCTGCGACACGCGCCGGTAGCCCACGATCTCCCCGAGCGAGGCGAAGGGCAACAGCACCAGCAGGATGGCGAGCTGGTAGGCGTTGATCACCCAGATGGAGGCGGCCGAGCTCGCGTGGAAGTCCCGGGCGATGGTGGGCAGCGCCACATTGACGATGGTGCTGTCGAGCACCGACATCGTGATCGCGAGCGCGATGGCGGCGATCGCCCAATAGCGGCGCGGTACCGGCAGGCCGTCGGTCGGGGCGGGCAGGGCGCTGACGGCACTGGGGGCGGACATCGGCACTCAATCATATAAGGTCGCGACGCGGCACTGTCATAAGATGGCAGCGCCAGGTGGGCCGTGACCGTGTTCCCGGTCCTGCCCCGCTTGCGGGCGTTGCGTGAGCACCGTCACGCTTTGCTGACCGTTCCGTTCCGCTACAATGGTCCGGCCAGCGAGCGCCAACAACAACACCCCTCCATGAACGTGAAAGAACTGCCGACCCCGATCGATACCGCGCCGGAGCGCCGCGGGGTCGATCGGCGCAAGCGCGTGGTGTGGTCACTGGTGTACGGCAGCTTCAATCCGCGCCGCCGCGGTCCGCGGCGCACGGGCGAGAACAACATCACCGCGGTCGATTGGCATCATCCGCAGTGGCTCGCCATCGGCGTGCTGATCGTCGCCTGCTCGTGCGCCGATGCGCTTCTCACGCTGATGCTGATGTCGAACGGTGCCTACGAGCTCAATCCCTTCATGGCCTCACTGCTGGGTGGCTCGGCCGAGCGATTCGCGTTCGTGAAGATCGCCATGACGGCTGGCGGTGTGGTGCTCCTCACGCAGCTCTCGCGGCTGCGGACGTTCGGGCGGGTGCCCGTCGGGGCGATTCTGTACGGTGTGCTCGCGCTGTACGGAACACTGATCCTGTACGAATTCCGACTGCTCAAGGTCCTGTAATCGAGCTCGCACGCCCTGCCGTCTCGGCCCGGGTCGAATTCCGTTAAACTACTGGCCTGCCGGCAGTTTTCCCGATGCTCGAACCCACACCCCTCTACGGCGGCAATGCCGAGTTCCTGGACGCGCTCTACGAGCAGTACCTGCGCGATCCGGCGGCCGTCGATGCCCGGTGGCGGGCGTACTTCGATGCGCTCGGCGCAGCGCACGGGGAGCGAGCGCACGCGCCGCTGCGTGCGGCCATCGCGCAGCGCGCCGCGACCGGCGCTGCGGCGCCGAGCACCGGCACCGCCGAGGGTGCGCGGCAGGCGGCGGTCTCGCGGCTCATCCAGGTCTGGATCAACCGCGGCCATCTGATCGCCGATATCGATCCGCTCGGACTCATGCCGCGGCCGCGACCGCGGGCACTCGATCCGGAATATTTCGGCCTGCGGGACGGCGATCTCGACACGGAGTTCTTTACCGGCAGCCGTGTCGAGGCGGTAGCGAAGCGTTTGCCCCTGCGGGAGATCCTCGCGGAGCTGCGCGCGATCTACGCCGGCACGGTCGGCGCCGAGTTTGCCCACATCTCCAACTCCGAGGAGCGCCTGTGGCTGCAGGATGAATTTCAGCAGGGGCGCCTGCGGCACCGATTCAGCGCCGCCGAGCAACGCAACATCCTCTGGCAGCTCACCGCTGCGGAAGGTCTCGAGCGCTACCTGCACACCCGTTATGTCGGTCAGAAGCGCTTCTCGCTCGAGGGGACCGACGCGCTCATTCCGCTGCTCGATGATCTCGTGCAGCGCGCCGGTGAGGCGGGCGTGGAGGATGTGGTCATCGGCATGGCCCATCGCGGACGGCTGAACGTGCTGGTGAACCTGCTCGGCAAGTCGCCCGCGGAGCTGTTCTTCGAATTCGAGGGTCTCTACGACACGAGCCGCCTCAAGGGCTCGGGCGATGTCAAATACCACAAGGGCTTCTCTGCCGACCTGCGCACCAGCGTCGGCAACGTGCACACCGTGCTCGCCTTCAACCCCTCGCACCTCGAGGTCGTCGATCCGGTGGTCGAGGGCTCGGTGCGCGCACGCCAGGAGCGCCGCGGCGATGAGCGTGGCGAGCGGGTGCTGCCGCTTTTGATCCACGGCGATGCCGCCTTCGCCGGACAGGGCGTGGTCATGGAGACGCTGCAGCTCTCACAGGCGCGCGGCTTCTTCACCGGCGGCACGGTACACGTCATCGTGAACAATCAGGTCGGCTTCACCACCTCGGTGGCGTCCGATGCCCGCTCGACCACCTATTGCAGCGACGTGGCGAAAATGGTGGAAGCGCCGATCTTCCACGTCAACGCCGACGATCCCGAAGCGGTGGTCTTCGTCACGCGCCTCGCGCTCAAGTACCGGTTGCGCTTCCGCAAGGACGTGGTCATCGATCTGGTGGGCTACCGCCGCCACGGCCACAACGAAGCGGACGAGCCGGCGGCCACGCAGCCGCTCATGTATCGGGTCATCCGCCAGCGGCCGACGGCGCGGCGGCTGTATGCCGACCGGTTGATCGCAGCGGGCGTGCTCGACGAGGCGGAGGTCGAGTCGATGTACGAGCAGTACCGCGCCGGGCTCGATGAGGGCCGTCCGCAGGCGCGTGCCTCGCTCGGACTGATCGGTAACAAGTACACGGTCGACTGGAGCGCGTATGCGCAGGTGGACTGGACCGAGCGGGTGCAGACCGGAGTAACCCCGGAGCGGCTGCACGCCCTCGGTGAGCGCATCACCGCAGTGCCGCCGGACTTCAAGCTCCATCCACGTGTCGCGCAGCTCATGGCGAGCCGCCGCCGTATGGTCGAGGGAGCCCAGGCGCTCGACTGGGGATGTGCGGAGACCCTCGCCTATGCGACGCTGCTCGAAGAGGGCTTCAGCATCCGCCTGAGCGGCCAGGACAGCGGCCGCGGCACCTTCTTCCATCGTCACGCGGTGCTGCACGATCAGGAGAGCGGCGCGGTCTGGATTCCTCTGCAGCACGTGACGGGCACGCAGCCGCGTGTGCAGATCATCGACTCGGTGCTCTCGGAGGAGGCGGTCCTCGGGTTCGAGTACGGCTATGCCACGACCGAGCCCGGGGCGCTCGTGATCTGGGAGGCACAGTACGGGGACTTCGCCAACGGCGCGCAGGTGATCATCGATCAGTTCATCAGCTCCGGAGAGGCCAAGTGGGAGCGCTTCTGCGGTCTAGGCCTGCTGCTGCCGCACGGTTACGAGGGCGCAGGTCCCGAGCATTCCTCGGCTCGGCTCGAGCGCTTCCTGCAACTGTGCGCCGAGAACAACATGCAGGTGTGCGTTCCCTCGACCCCCGCGCAGATGTTCCACATGCTGCGCCGGCAGATGCATCAGTCGTTCCGCAAGCCGCTCATCGTCATGACACCGAAGAGCCTGCTGCGGCACGAGCTGTCGGTGTCGGCGCTGGAGGACCTCAGCCGCGGCGCCTTTGCGCGCCTCATCGGTGAGATCGACGAGCTGCCGCCCGCTGAGGTGCGCCGCGTCGTCTTCTGCAGCGGTAAAGTCTACTTCGATCTGTTGCGCGCACGTCGCAAGGAGGGCCTGCGCGATGTGGCGCTGGTGCGCATCGAGCAGCTCTATCCTTTCCCGGGCGAGGAGTATCAGGCGGTCCTCAACCGCTACGAGAACCTGCGCGAGGTGGTGTGGTGCCAGGAGGAGCCGCAGAACCAGGGGGCGTGGTACCAGATCCGCCATCGCCTGCAGGAGTTCGTGCGTCGCAACGTGCTTTACGCCGGCCGCGCCCCCGCGGCGGCCCCCGCCACCGGCATCGCGAAGCTCCATGAGCTCGAGCAGCAGGGGCTCGTCTATGCGGCGCTCCACTCGAGCGCCACCGAGGAGTCGGCGCGCGAGACGACGCGGCTCACCTCGCTCGCGCCGGCCACGGCTGCCGAACCAGCGCCCGAAACGAAAGCCCCCGCCCTTCCACCGGTTACCCCCATAAGAAAGCGCTCATGAGCACGGAGATCCGCGTTCCGCAGTTGCCCGAGTCGGTGGCCGACGCAACGCTCGTCACCTGGCACAAGCAGCCGGGCGATCCGGTCCGCCGCGATGAGAATCTCGCTGACCTCGAGACTGACAAGGTGGTGCTGGAGGTGCCCGCGCCGGGCAACGGCGTGATGCGCGACATTCGCGTGCCGAGCGGCACGGTGGTGCGAAGCGGCGAGCTGCTCGCAGTGATCGAGGAAGCGAGCGGCGCCGCGGCCGCGCCGGCTGCACAGGCGGCACCCGCTGCGCGGCCCGCGCCGGCTGCGCGGCCCGCGCCGGCTGCACAGCCAGTACCCGCTGCGCGACCGGCTCCGGCGGCCCGGTCCGCGCCGAGCGCAGTTCCCGCCAGTGCGGGTGTGGCGGCGGCGGCAGAGCCGCGCGATGCCGGACGACTGAGCCCCTCGGTGCGGCGCCTGGTCGAGGAGAATCACCTCGATCCGGCGGCGATCCGCGGGTCGGGCCGCGACGGACGGCTCACCAAGGCGGACGTGGTCGACTATCTCGGCAGGGCCCCCGCGCCACGTCCGCCGTCTGCGCCAACCAGCGACGCGCAGCGCGAGCAGCGCGTGCCCATGACTCGCCTGCGCGCGCGCATTGCACAGCGCCTCATCGAGGCGCAGTCCACTCAGGCACTCCTCACGACCTTCAACGAGGTCGACCTCACGGCCATCCAGGAGCTGCGCGCGCGTTACAAGGAGCGCTTCGAGAAGGAACACGGCGTCAAGCTCGGCTTCATGTCCTTCTTCGTCAAGGCCTCGATCGCGGCGCTGCAGAGATTTCCGGTGCTCAATGCATCGGTGGACGGCAACGACATCCTCTATCACGAGTACTACGATATCGGCGTCGCGGTCTCGACCGACCGGGGCCTGGTGGTACCCATCGTGCGCGATGCCGATCACAAGGGCTTCGCCGCAATCGAGAAGGAGATCGCCGATTACGCCCGCAGGGCGCGCGAGGGCTCGCTCGCCATCGAGGACCTCACCGGGGGCACCTTCACCATCACCAACGGTGGCGTGTTCGGCTCGCTCATGTCGACGCCGATCGTCAATGCGCCGCAAAGCGCGATCCTCGGGATGCACAAGGTGCAGGAGCGGCCGATGGTGGTGAACGGAGAGATCACAGCGCGACCGATGATGTATCTCGCCGTGACCTACGATCACCGCATCATCGACGGACGCGAGGCGGTGCAGTTCCTGGTGGCGATCAAGGACGCACTCGAGGACCCCGGCCGCATGCTGCTCGGAGTCTGACCGCTCTCTCAGAAGATGTGCCGGAACAGCCAGTAGAGCACGCCCGAGAGAACGATCGCGGCGGGCAGCGTGAGCACCCAGGCCATGATCAGGTTACGCAACGTGACCCACTGAAGGCCCGAGCGGTTGGCGGCCATCGTGCCGGCGACGCCCGAGGACAGCACGTGAGTGGTCGAGACCGGCAGTCCGAACATGTCGGCGGCAGCGATGGTACTCATCGCCACGAGCTCCGCGCACGCACCCTGCGCGTAGGTGAGGTGCGTCTTGCCGATCCGCTCCCCGATGGTCACCACGATGCGCTTCCAGCCCACCATCGTGCCGAGCCCGAGCGCGATGGCTACCGCCACCTTCACCCACGGTGGAATGAACCTGGTCGCCCCATCGAGCTGCTTCTTGAACGCATGGAGATTGCCGGCGGCCTCGGCGCCGAGCGCCTTGCTGTGAGCATCCTTGTCGAACACCCGTACGGCCTCGGAGGTCAGGTACATGTCGTTGCGGACGTTGGTGACGTTCTGCGCCGGCACCCGTGAGAAGCTGCCGCTCGCCTTGATCTGATCGGCGATGCTGCCGGTGAGGCTTGCCATCGCCGGGATGACATCCTCATTCCACTGGTGCGTGCGGATGTACGTCGAGAGCGTGGCGCGCGGATCGGCGCTCGTGGCACCGTGGGTGTAATCGCTGAGCGAGCGCTCTGTGGCGCTCGCCATGGCGATGAACGGCACCATCTGATCGGCCGGCATCGCGCGGTTGAGCGCATAGGCGATCGGGACCACGCCTATCAGGATCAGCATGATGAGGCCCATGCCCTTCTGGCCATCGTTCGATCCGTGCGCGAAGGACACCCCGCCGCAGGTGAGGATCAGGATGCCCCGGATCCACCAGGGGGGTGGGGCTTTGCCTTTGGGCTCGCGATAGAGATCGCGATTCTTGACGAGGGCTTTCAGCACCAGGAGCAGGAGTCCCGCGCAGATGAAACCCACCATCGGGGAGATCAGGAGCGAATAGCCGATCTTGGTGGCCTGCCCCCAGTCGACACCGCTCGTGCCATCGCGGCCGTGCATCAGGGCGTTCGCCACCCCGACGCCGATGATCGAGCCGATGAGGGTGTGCGAGGAGGACGCCGGCAGGCCGAGATACCAGGTGCCGAGGTTCCACAGAATCGCGGCGATCAGCAGCGCGAACACCATGGCAAAGCCGGCACTGCTGCCTACCTGGAGGATCAACTCCACCGGCAGCAACGAGATGATGCCGAAGGCGACCGCGCCGCTCGAGACGAGGACACCGAGGAAGTTGAGGAGCCCTGAGTAGACGACCGCGACGGGCGGGGGCAGCGAATGGGTGTAGATGACGGTCGCCACGGCGTTGGCGGTGTCGTGGAAGCCGTTGACGAACTCGAAGCCGAGCGCGATCAGGAGCGCCACGAAAAGCAGAAAGAAGGACAGTATCGCGAGTCCGTGGGGCATGGCCCGGTTCACATCGGACACCAGGCTGAAGCCGGTATACCCGACGCCGATCGCCAGCAGGATCACGAACAGGAGAATCGTCGCCCGGCTCGGTTTGTGATCGAGCGTCGGTCGGTCGGCGGGGATGTGCGTGGCGGCAACGCTGCTCATGGCGCGTACTCATTTCTCTACTTCGGGGGACAGCGAGCGTATGACAGAAATATGCCGGATTGATGACGGCCGCGCGGCAACCCCCAGCCGGCGCCGGCCGGGTTGGGTTTGTGTTATTTTTCAAGGCTTTCCGGCAAGGCGAACCCTTGAATACGGGGCGCCCCGTCCCGAGGATAGAGGATCACCATGAGCAGCGACCCGCGAAGCCCCGATAGTTTCGACGTCATCGTCATCGGCGCCGGGCCCGCGGGCTATCCGGCCGCCATCCGGGCCGCGCAGAACAAGCTGACCGTGGCCTGTATCGATGAATGGAAGAACCATGACGGTACCGCCGCTTTCGGCGGCACCTGCCTCAACGCAGGCTGCATTCCGTCGAAGGCGCTGCTCGAATCCACCGAGCTCTACCACCGCCTGCGCGAGGAATTCCCGGTGCACGGCATCACGGTGTCGGGCATCACGCTCGATCTGGCCCAGCTGCAGAAACGCAAGAGCGGCGTCGTGCGTGCCATGACGCAGGGGATCGTGGCGCTGTTCAAGGCCGCCGGCGTCACCGGGCTCCAGGGACACGGACGGCTGCTCGCCGGCCGCAAGGTCGAGTTCACCGGCCACGATGGCACACGGCGCACCCTCAGTGCGCGCCACGTGGTACTGGCCTCGGGCTCGACTCCCATCGAGCTGCGCTCCGCCCCCTTCAAGCCGCCGCAGATCGTCGATTCCTGGGGCGCGCTCGAGTTCGACTCCGTGCCGAAGCGGCTCGGGGTGATCGGGGCGGGTGTCATCGGACTGGAGCTCGGGAGCGTGTGGCGGCGGCTCGGGAGCGAGGTGACCGTGCTCGAGGCGCTGCCGGAGTTCCTCGCGTTCGCCGATCAGCAGCTGGCGCGCGAGGCGTTGCGGCAGTTCAAGAAGCAGGGTCTGGACATTCGCCTCGGAGCCAAGGTGACCGGCGCAGAGGTGTCCGGCGGAGCGGTCACGGTGGACTACAGCGATGCCAAGGGGGAGCAGCACGCGAGCTTCGACCGTCTCGTGGTCGCGATCGGTCGCCGTCCCTACACCACGGACCTCTTCGCCGCCGACACGGGTGTGCAGCTCGATGAGCGCGGCTTCATCAAGGTCGATGAGCACTGCCGCACGGGCGTCGAGAACGTCTGGGCGATCGGCGATTGCGTGCGAGGCCCGATGCTCGCGCACAAGGGCAAGGAGGAGGGGGTAATGGTGGCCGACCTGATCGCCGGCGGCTATGGCGAGATGAACTACAAGGTGATACCCGCAGTCATCTACACGGCTCCGGAGATCGCCTGGGTGGGCCTCACCGAGGAGCAGGTGAAGGCGAGCGGTCGTGAGTACAAGACGGGGAGCTTTCCATTTCTGGCGAGCGGCCGCGCACGCGCCATGGAGCAGGCGGCCGGGTTCGCCAAGATCATCGCGGCGCGCGATGACGACGAGATCCTCGGGGTGCACATCGTCGGTCCGCTCGCGGGGGAGCTCATCGCCGAGGCGGTGCTCGCCATGGAGTACTCCGCGAGCAGCGAGGACCTGCAGCGCACGATCCATGCGCATCCAACACTCGCGGAGGCCGTGCACGAGGCGGCGCTCGCGGTGGACAAGCGCTCGATCGATGGGATCAACCGCTGAGCGCCAGGCGGCTAATGACTGCGGCGCGCCTCGATCACGTTCGGCACCGCTTCGAGCCGCCGCAGCACGCGCGCGAGCTGCTCGAGGTCATTGACGGCAACCGCCAGCGAGAAATAGGCCATGCCGCTCTCGTGATCGGTGCGTGAGGTCACCGCATCGATGCTGAGTCGCTCGACGGCGAGCACGTCCGTGAGGTCGCGCAGGAGTCCCCGCCGGTCGTAGGCGCTCACGGCGAGGAGCACCGCGAGCGCCGCGGCATCGGCGCTCGACCAGTCGACCTTCAGCACTCTCTCGGGTTTCAGCGCCGCCATGCGGATGAAGCCGGCGCAGTCGCTGCGGTGCACGGTGACACCGCGGCCGAGCGCGACGTAGCCCGCGATCGGCTGCGGCCGCAGCGGGGCGCAGCAGCGCGCGAGGGTGGTCGGGAGATCCCCGACGCCCTCGATCTCCACCGGCGAGCTGCGGCGGCGCGAGGTCACGGCGCGCGCCGCGCGCGCGCTGCGGGCGGGCGGGGCGGGCTCGAACAGCCGGTTCGCCGCGTGCATCAGCTGCGTCACCGTGATCTCACCTTCGCCGAGCAGCTGGTGCAGGTGGTCGACATCGCGTGCCTGCAGCTCGCGCGCCAGCGCGGCGAGCTGCTCGGGACGCGCGCCGATGCGCGCGAGCTCGCGCTCCGCCAGCACCGCACCGGCGTTGCGATTCGCGCCCACGTCCTGCCGGCGGAACCAGGCGCGCACCTTGCTGCGGCTGCGGGGTGAGGCGAGATAGCCCTGCTCCGGGGCCAGCCAGTCGCGGCTCGGGGCCTCGTGCTTGCCGGTGATGATCTCGATGATCTCGCCGTTACTGAGCACGTGGCTGAGCGGCACGATGCGGCCGTTCGCCTTGGCGCCGCGGCAGCGATGTCCGAGCGAGGTGTGCACCTGGTAGGCGAAATCGAGCGGCGTCGCGCCCCGTGGCAGATCGATCACCTCACCCTTGGGCGTGAGCACGTAGACGCGGTCCTCGAAGAGCTCCGCGCGCATCCCCTCGATCAGGTCCCGGTCCGCCTCGGTGGGCCCGGCACCGTCCTGGGGCTCGAGCAGCCGCCGCACCCACTCGATCTTGCGCTGGTAGTCGGCATCGCGCGGACCGCCTTCCTTGTAGCTCCAGTGTGCCGCGACGCCGAGCTCGGCATGCTCGTGCATCTGTGGCGTGCGGATCTGCACCTCGAGGCTCTTCGCGGCCGGGCCGATTACGGCGGTGTGTATGGAGCGATAGCCGTTGCCTTTGGGGGTGGCGATGTAGTCATCGAACTCGCCGGGAATGTAAGGCCAGTGCCCGTGTACGACCCCCAGTGCCGCGTAGCACTCGGGGATCGAGGCCACCACGATGCGCACGGCACGCACGTCGAAGAGCTGCTCGAAGGCGAGCTGCTTGCGCTGCATCTTGCGGTAGATGCTGTAGATGTGTTTCGGACGCCCGTAGACCTCGGCGGCGATGCCGGCAGCGCGCAAGTGGCGCTGCAGGTCCTCGCACAGCATCTCGATGTAATGCTCGCGGTCGGCGCGGCGCTCGTTGAGCGCCGCCGCCACACGACGGTATTCCTCGGGCTCGAGGTAGCGGAAGGCGAGATCCTCCAGCTCCCACTTGAGCTGCCACACCCCGAGGCGGTTGGCGAGCGGTGCGTAGACCGCGCGCGCCTCCAGAGCGCGCCGGCGGCGCTCGTTCTCCGGCAGGGCGCGTGCGTGGCGCAGCGCGACCAGCTCCTCTGCGAGCCGCGCGAGCACGAGGCGCGGGTCGCTCACCACCGCCAGCAGCATCTTGCGCAGCGTCTCGGTCTGGCGCGTGTCGAGTCCCTGCGCCGGCGACCAGTCACGCGGCAGACCGAGCGTACCGAGCCGCTGCAGAGCGACCGCGATGTCGGTGGCGCCCCGGCCGACGATGCCCGCTGCCTGCTCGGAGGTGAGCCCGGCGCTTGCCAGCACCGGGCGTGCGAGCAGCGCATGCGCGAGCTCGGTGCTCTCGGTGAGGCCGCCCATGATCTCGGCCGCCTCGGCGGCGAAGCCGAGCTCCTCGACGCGAGAAGCGCCGGCGCGCTCAAGCGCCATGCGGGCCCCGAGAATGGCCTCGCGGACGCGCGGCGGACAGATCTGACTGGTTTCCACGGTGCGTGGCCTCGTGGCCGGCAGCGATGGCACGGGCTCAGCGTGTCGCCCGCTCGGCTTTGCCGCTATCATACCGCCGGTTTTTTCGGGATGGAGCGCTCACTCATGACCGGCCACAGCAAGTGGGCCAACATCCAGCGTCGCGCCCGGGCGGCGGCTCGCTGCCGGCGGGTGATGGAAGAGCCGTGCGAGGGCCGCGAGCGCGTGCATTACGAGGGCTACGGCCCCGGCGGCGCCGCGGTGATGGTCGAGTGCGTCACCACGGACCGCAAGCGCATGGGCGCGGAGGTGCGGCGTACCTTCGTGCAGCATGGCGGGCAGCTCGGCGCCGATGGCTCGGTCAGCTACCTGTTCAACGTCGTGGGTCTGCTCACCTATCCGCCGGGCACCGACGAGGAGCGCCTGATGCAAGCCGCACTCGAGGCGGGCGCGGAGGATGTGGTGCCGAGTGCCGACACTTCGGTGGAGGTGCTCGCCGACCCGCTGGAATTCGCGACCGTCCGCGCGGTGCTGACGCACCGGGGCTTCGCGCCCGCGACCGCGGAGGTGACACGTCGGGCCGCCACATCGCTCGAGCTCACCGGCGAGGAGGCGGAAGCGATGGTGCAGCTGCTCGAGGCGCTCGAGGGCCTCGAGGACGTACGGGACGTTTACTCCAATGTCGAGATATCGGACGAGGTCCTGGCGCGCCTTTGATCCCGCAGCGGCCACCCCGCTCGCGGCGACACTGTGCGTTCGCATTCTCGGCCTCGATCCGGGCTCCCGCCGCACCGGCTTCGGGGTGATCGAGTGCCGCGGGCGGGAGCTGCGGCCGGTGGCCCATGGGTGCCTGAACGTGGCCGGCGCGCCGCATGCGACGCGCCTGCGGCTGATCTTCGAGGGACTACGGGCGCTGCTCGCCGAGCACGCCCCTGCCGAGGTGGCGGTGGAGCGGGTGTTCGTGAGCCGCAATGCCGACAGCGCCTTGAAGCTCGGGCAGGCGCGCGGTGCGGCGTTGTGTGCGATTCCTGCCGAGGTGCCGGTGTTCGAGTACGCACCGCGCGCCATCAAGCTCGCCGTGGTCGGTTCCGGCGGTGCAGAGAAGTTTCAGGTCGCTCAGATGATCCGCGTGATCCTGTCGCTCGCCGAGCGACCGGCTGCGGATGCTGCCGATGCGCTCGCGGTCGCCGTGTGCCATGCGCATCAGCGGCAGGTGCATGGACGCATCCACTGCGACGCCGGACCGCTCGGGTCGCGGGCCTGAGCATGATCGGCTCGCTGCGCGGCAGGATCGCCTCAAAGTCACCCCCGCAACTCACCGTCGATGTCGGCGGGCTCGGCTACGAGCTCGAGGCGCCCATGTCGACTTTCTTCCATCTGCCGCCGGTCGGCGAGGAAGTGCGGCTCCTGACGCACCTGGTGGTGCGCGAGGACGCCCACGTGCTGTATGCGTTCGCAACCGAGGAGGAGCGGCGACTGTTCCGCAGCCTCATCAAGGTCTCGGGCGTTGGCCCGAAGATCGCGCTCGCGCTGCTGTCGGGCATCAGCGTGGCGGCCTTTGCGGAGTGCGTGCAGCGCGAGGACACCGCCGCTCTGACACGCATCCCGGGGGTGGGGCGCAAGACCGCCGAGCGGCTGATCGTGGAGATGCGCGACCGCCTCGCGGCCCCAGCACCCGGCACGTCGGCGGCGGCGGTCACGGCAGGGGCGAGTGCCGAGGGCGAGGCGTACGGCGCCCTCGTGGCGCTCGGCTATCGTCCGGCGGAGGCCACGCGCTTGCTCAAAGCGATAGGTCCCGGTACACATTCGACCGAGGAATTGATTCGCCGCGCCCTGCAGGCTGCGGCGCGGGAGTCGGGCACCTAAGTGGCTGCAGAGCGCATCATCAGCGGCGCCGTGAGTGCGGAGGAGGAGGCCGTCGAGCGAGCCATCCGCCCGCGCCGGCTGCAGGAGTACATCGGCCAGACCCCCGTCAAGGCGCAGCTGGAAATCTTCATCAGCGCGACGCGGGCGCGCGGCGAAGCGCTCGATCACGTGCTCGTGTTCGGTCCGCCCGGCCTCGGCAAGACGACGCTCGCTCACATCATCGCCGCCGAGCTCGGCGTGAACCTGCGGCAGACCTCCGGTCCGGTGCTGGAGCGCGCCGGGGATCTGGCGGCGCTCCTCACCAACCTGCAGCCGCGTGATGTTCTGTTCATCGATGAGATTCATCGCCTCGCGCCGGTGGTGGAGGAGGTGTTGTACCCCGCGATGGAGGACTACCAGCTCGACATCATGATCGGTGAGGGGCCGGCCGCACGCTCGATCAAGCTGACACTGCCGCCCTTCACACTGGTCGGCGCCACCACGCGCGCGGGGCTGCTCACCTCGCCGCTGCGCGACCGTTTCGGCATCGTGCAACGGCTCGAGTTCTACGCGGTCGAGGACCTCGAGCGGATCGTGACGCGCTCCGCGGCGATTCTGCAGGTGAGCATCGATGCGGGCGGCGCGCGGCGCATCGCCCAGCGCTCGCGGGGCACCCCGCGCATCGCCAACCGGCTGCTGCGGCGCGTGCGCGACTACGCGCAGGTGCGCGCCGAGGGCCGCATCGATGAGCCGATCGCCGATGCCGCACTCGATCTGCTCGAAGTGGACCGCGAAGGCTTCGACACGCTCGATCGCAAGCTCCTCACGGCCATCATCGAGCGCTTCGACGGGGGCCCGGTGGGCATCGACAGCCTCGCGGCGGCGCTCGGTGAGGAGCGCGATACGCTCGAGGATGTGACCGAGCCCTTTCTGATCCAGCAGGGGTTCCTGGTGCGCACCGCGCGCGGGCGCATGGCGACGCGCGCCTCGTACCTGCACTTCGGCATCAAGCCCCCCGAGCGCGCGGCGACGCTGCCGCTGTTCGAGGGCGAGCGGTGAGCGGCTTCTCCTGGACGGCACGTGTGTACTGGGAGGACACCGACGGCGGCGCCATCGTCTATTACGCCAACTACCTGCGCTTTCTCGAGCGCGCCCGTACCGAGTGGCTGCGGGCGCAGGGACACTCGCAGCGCGAGCTCGCCCGTGAGCCGGGGATCCTGTTTGCGGTGGTGAGCCTGCAGGTGGACTACCGCGCCCCGGCGCGGCTCGATGATGAGCTCGAGATCACCTGCGACCCCCACGCCGAAGGCGCGGCGTCGCTGCGCTTTGCCCAGTGCATCTATCGCACGGGCGGGGCGCAGCGGGAGGAGTTGCTGCTCGAGGCGGGGGTGCGCGTGGCGTGCGTGGACGCCCACACTCTGCGGCCACGCCGCCTGCCGCAGTTCCTGCGGTCAGCGCTCGAGGCCGGGGCGCATCCATGACCGAGCCGCTCTCGATCATACGGCTCATCGTGCAGGCGAGCGTGCCGGTGCAGATCGTCATCGGACTGCTGCTGCTCGCCTCGCTCACCTCCTGGGCGATCATCTTTCGCAAGTGGCGCATCATCGGCCGCGTGCGGCGCGAGGCGGATCGCTTCGAGGGACGCTTCTGGTCGGGCGATGACCTGGCGACGCTCTACCGCGCCATCGAGTCGGCGGGCGGGGCCACCGGGATGGCCGGCATTTTCGAGTTCGGGTTCCGCGAGTTCGCACGGCTGCGTCAGAGTGCGGCGGCCACGGAGCAGCTGCTCGAGGGCTCGCGCCGTGCGATGCGCGTGGCGCAACTGAAGGAGATCGACCGCCTCGAGCACAGCCTGGCAACGCTCGCGACCGTCGGCAGCACGAGCCCGTACGTCGGGCTCTTCGGCACCGTTTGGGGCATCATGAGCGCCTTCTCCTCGCTCGGTAACGTGCAGCAGGCGACGCTTGCGATGGTGGCCCCGGGCATCTCCGAGGCGCTGGTCGCGACCGCCATCGGCCTCTTCGCAGCCATCCCGGCCGTCATCGCCTACAACCGCTTCGCCGACCAGGTGACGCGGCTCGAGCTGCGCTTCGACGCCTTCATCGAGGAGTTCTCCACCATCCTGCAGCGCCACGCGGCGCGTGCCGCCGGGACGACCGGACCGGAGCGCTGACATGCAGACCTCGCGCAGCCGCCGCCTCATGGGCGAGATCAACGTCGTGCCCTACATCGATGTCATGCTGGTGCTGTTGATCATCTTCATGATCACAGCTCCGCTGCTCACGCAGGGTGTCAAGGTGGACCTGCCGAAGGGTGCCGCCGAACCTATCGAGGCGCAGCGCATCCCGCCCCTGGTGTTGTCGGTCGACCGCGCGGGCAAGCTCTACCTCAACGTGGGTCCGGATCCGCAGCAGCCGCTCGATGACGGCAGCGTCGCCGCCCGCGCCGCCGCGACGCTGCAGCGCAATCCGCAGACCCAGGTGCTGGTGAAGGCCGACAGCGCCGTGGCTTACGGGCGGGTCGTGCAGGCGATGGTCATACTGCAGCAAGCCGGCGCGCGCTCGGTCGGCTTCATCACCGAGCCGTTGCCACCGCCCCGGCACCGTGGGAGTTGATGCGCTCCCGCATGGCGCGCGTGAACGATCGCTGGATGTCGATTGCGCTCTCGGTGCTGCTGCACGCGGCGTTGCTCGGCGCGCTGCTGTATGGCTGGCTGAGGTTCCGGCAACCACCGCGGCCGGCGCCGACGCTGGCGATCGAGGCCCGGGTAGTGGATGCTCGCACGCTGCAGGGCGCGCCGGCGAAGCCGGCGGAGCCGACACCGCCCACGGCGGCGGAGCCGCCCGCTGAGCCGGAAGGGCCGCCGCAGCCGACGCCCGAGGAGCTCGCCGCCCGCGAGCAGCAGCGGCAACAGGAGGAGGCCGCTACCCAGCAGCGACTTGCCGAGCAGCAGGCGGCCGCGGCGGCCGCCGCGGAGGCGGCACGGCGCGAGGCCGAGCAGCGTGCCGCGGCGGAGCGCAAGGAGCGCGAGGCGGCCGAGGCGAAGGCGCGTGCGGCCGAGGAGCAGCAGCGGCAGGCTGCGGCGAAGGAGCAGAGCGAGCGTGAGGAGGATCTGCAGCGTGATCTCGCCGAGGAGGAGCAGGCGCGCAGGGCGCGTGCGGGTCCAGCGCTCGCCAGCTGGCAGTCACAGATCGCGGCCAAGATCAATCGCAACTGGCTGCGACCGCCGACGGCGCGTGCCGGCATAGAATGCATGCTCAACGTGACGCAGGTACCCGGAGGGGAAGTGACCGAGGTAAGCATCGGTGAATGTAATGGCGACCAGGCGGTGCGCGAGTCGATCGAGGCGGCGGTGTACCGGGCCTCACCGCTCCCACCACCGCCCGATCCGGCGCTCTTCGATCGCCATCTGCGTATCGACTTCAAGCCGGATTGAGCCCATGACCTCACTCACTGCCTTCGGATTCCTGCAGCGGCTGCGCACGCTCGCCTGCACCCTGCCGCTCCTGGCCGCGCTCATCAGCGCAGCGCCTCCCGCGCACGGGGAGCTGCAGATCGAGATTACCTCCGGGGTGCGCGATCCGGTGCCGATCGCCATCGTGCCGTTCGCGCACGGCGAGGCCGCCGCGAGCGACACCGACGTCGCCGACATCGTGCAGCACGATCTCGTCGGCAGCGGACGCTTCCGCGCGCTGCCGCGCGAGCGCATGCCGGCCACCCCGAGCCGGGCCGAGGAGGTGTCGAGCCCTTCGTGGAAGGCGGTGGGGAGCGATTACGTCGTCATCGGCCGCACCAGTGCGCTCGACAACGGCAACCTGGCCGTGGACTTCGGGCTCGTGAACACACTCACCGGCGCGCGCCTGGCGGCGCAGCGCTTCACCGGCGCGAGCGGCGCGCTGCGCAACGCGGCGCACCGGGTGAGCGATGTCATCTATCAGAAGATCCTGGGTGTGCGCGGCGCCTTCGCCACCCGAATCGCGTACGTGGGGGTGGACGGTGATCCCCCTGCGCAGCGCTACCAGCTGATCGTGGCAGACGCCGATGGCGCCAACCAGCACGTGATCCTCGAGTCGCGCTTTCCACTGATGTCGCCCGCCTGGTCCCCGGATGGCCAGTGGCTGGCGTACGTGTCTTTCGAGACGAAGCATGCAGCCGTGTACGTGCAGCTGGTGCGCTCGGGCGAGCGTCGTCAGGTGTCCGCCCGCGCGGGTGTCAACGGGGCACCGGCCTGGTCACCCGATGGACACAAGCTGGCCCTCACACTCGGGGGGAGCGGGGGGAACCCCGACATCTACATCCTCGATCTCAGCACGCAGGACCTGACGCGCGTCACCGACGATCCGGCCATCGACACCGAGCCCGAGTGGGCACCGGATGGCAAGTCGCTGTTCTTCACCTCGGACCGCGCCGGCTCGCCCCAGATCTACCAGATCGGCGCAAGCGCCGGCGCACGTCCCAAGCGCATCAGCTTCGAAGGCAATTACAATGCGCGGCCGCGCGTGTCGCCCGATGGCACGCAGCTCGCCATGGTGACACTCGACAATGGCGACTATCGGATCGCCATCCAGGACCTCGGCAGCGGTACGCAGCGCGTGCTCTCGCACGGGCACCTCGATGAATCGCCGAGTTTCGCCCCCAACGGGGCTACACTCATTTACTCGGAGCGCGAAGGCAGTCGCGGCTCGCTGGCTACGGTGTCCACCGACGGTCTGACGGGTTTGCGGTTGAAGGCTTCCCAGGGAGAGGTTCGGGAGCCGGCGTGGGGCCCGTTCAGCCCCTGAAGCGGCGCAGCGTGCAGCTCGCCTGTTACGGAGGAAGCGGAATGTCGCAGAAGACCCTGCATCGACTCATGGCCGTGGTGCTGCTCGTCGCGGCGTGTGCGCTCAGCGGCTGCGCGAGCAAGCCATCGAAGCCCGCCAACGCAGGCGAGACGGCCGCCGCCGGCAATGCCGGCGCAGCGGGGTCGGGCGCGGCCACTCAGAGCGCGAGCGGCGCAGGCGGCGGCGATGAAGAGGTGGCCGGACCGCAGGCCGGCACGCTCGCGCGGCGCACGGTGTACTTCGAATTCGACAGCAGCGAGATCAAGGGCGAGGGCACGGACATCGTGGCCGCGCACGCCAAGTATCTGGCAGCGAATCCGGGCACCCGCGTACGGCTCGAAGGACACACCGATGAGCGCGGCTCGCGTGAGTACAACATCGGTCTCGGCGAGCGGCGCGCGCAGTCGGTACGCCGCGCGCTCCTGCTCCAGGGTGCGGCCGATGCGCAGATCTCCACAGTGAGCTATGGTGAGGAGCGTCCGGCCGCGGCCGGACACGACGAGGCCGCCTGGAGCAAGAACCGACGGGTCGAGATCGTGTACCTGGCGGCGGGCCCGGCGCCGAAACCATAGGCATTGGATGGCCATGCGAACAATTCTGATCGTGCTCCTCGGCTCGCTGCTCGCAGCGTGTGCGACCACTCCCGACAAGGACCCGGTGCAACTGAAGCTCAACGACCTCGACGCGCGTGTTGCCCGAATGGAGCGCGCAGTGGAGAACGAGGTGCAGGTCTCGCAGAGCCTCGATGAGGTCCAGGCAAGTCTGCGCGAGCTGCGTGGACAGGTCGAGCAGCTCCAGCACAACAACGACGCGCTCCGCAAGCAGCAGCGCGACTTGTTCGGCGATCTCGAGCGGCGGATGAGCGCCGGTGGTGCTGCGGCCGGCGGCGCCGCGGCTGGGGGTACGGCCGGGGGTACGGCCGGTGCGGCGGCCGGGGTGGCGGCCGGGGTGGCCGCCGGAACCGCCACGGGTGCCGAGGCCGCTGCGGGCAGCAACGCACCTTCTCCCACCGAACAGGCGGTGTATGGACAGGCCTTCGATGCGCTCAAGGCGGGCAGCTACTCGGTGGCGATCACGGGGTTCAAGGACTTCCTGCACACCTACCCGGGCAGCTCGCTTGCCGATAATGCGCAGTACTGGCTCGGAGAAGCCTACTACGTGAGTCATGATTATGATTCCGCCGCCGGTGCCTTCCGCACGGTGCTGAAGAAATATCCCGACTCGCGCAAGGCGCCCGATGCGATGCTGAAGCTCGGCTACACGCAGCTCGAGCAGAAGCAGTATCCGGCCGCCCGGGCGACGCTCGATGAGGTGACGAAGAAGTATCCCGGCACCGAGTCGGCGAAGCTCGCCTCAGAGCGGCTGCGCCGCATCCCCGTCCAGCCGTCGCAATGATCCCCGGCGGGCGTGCCGCCGCGCACGTCCGCCGCCTTCCTCATGACACGTCTGCGCATCACCGAGATCTTCCACTCGCTGCAGGGCGAGGCCGACACCGCAGGCGTCCCAACGGTGTTCGTGCGCCTCACGGGCTGTCCACTGCGTTGCCAGTACTGCGACACCACGTACGCATTCCAGGGTGGCGAGTGGTGGGAGCTGACCGCGGTTCTCGAGCGCGTGCGGGAGTACGGCACGCGTCACGTGTGCGTGACGGGCGGTGAGCCGCTCGCCCAGAAGAGTTGCACGGCTCTGCTCACTGCGCTGTGCGATGCGGGCCTGCGGGTGTCGCTCGAGACGAGCGGCACGATGGCGCTCAGGGAGGTCGATGCGCGGGTGGTGAAGGTAGTGGACGTCAAGACACCGGGCTCGGGCGAGGAAGGGCGTAACCGCTACGAGGAGATTCCCCGGCTCGCGCCGCATGACCTCGTCAAGTTCGTGATCTGCGACCGTGCCGATTACGAGTGGAGCCGCGCCAAGCTGCGCGAGCTGGCGATTCCGGAAGGATGCACCGTGCTGTTCTCACCGAGTCACGAGCAGCTCGCCGCACGTGAGCTCGCCGATTGGATCCTGGCCGACCGCCTGCCGGTGCGCTTCCAGATCCAGCTGCACAAGTATCTCTGGGGCAACGTGCCCGGCAGGTGAGGGCGCTGCAGATGAGCGGAGCTCATGCGGTGGTGTTGCTGTCGGGTGGCCTCGATTCCGCCACCGCGCTCGCGCTGGCGCGCGAGCTGGGTTTCATGTGTCACGCACTCTCGGTGGACTATGGACAGCGGCACGCGGCCGAGCTCGAGGCGGCCCGGCGTGTTGCGCGCGCCTGCGGCGCACTCGAGCATCGCGTCATGCGCATCGATCTCGCCGGCATCGGCGGCTCGGCCCTCACCGACCGCGCCATCGCGGTGCCGGAAAGCCCGACTGAGGGCATCCCCGTCACCTATGTCCCCGCGCGTAACACCATCATGCTGGCGCTCGCGCTCGGCTGGGCCGAGGTTCTCGATGCACGGGACATTTTCATCGGCGTCAATGTGCTCGATTCGAGCGGCTACCCCGATTGCCGCCCGGAGTTCATCGAGGCTTTCACGCGCCTGGCTGCGCTTGCGACCCGCGCCGGAGTCGAAGGCAACCCCTGTCGGATCCACGCGCCGCTCATCGGCTGGACGAAAGCGGACATCATCCGCGCAGGAACGCGCCTGCGGGTTGACTACCGCGAGACGGTCTCCTGTTACCAGGCGGACGCGCAGGGCAGGGCCTGCGGCCGCTGCGATGCCTGCCGCCTGCGCCGTGCGGGCTTCCTCGCTGCAGGGGTGCCCGATCCGACCCGCTACCAGAGCCTGTAGTATCATGCCGCCCCCCGAGGGGGAGCCCGACGGCACACCTTTCGCGCGCTGGGGCGTTAGCTCAGTCGGTAGAGCATCGGACTTTTAATCCGCTGGTCGACGGTTCGATTCCGTCACGCCCCATATAAATCAAGAGGTTTCCTACCGCGTCCAGGTTCGCCGCAAGGGGCGGCCTCCTGAGTCGGCACGGTTTCCAAATCGCAAGGAGGCCGTGGCGTGGGCGGAGTCGCTCGAGAGCGCAATTCGCGAGGGCAGACACTTCCCGCATGCGGCCGCGAAGCGGACGAGCTTCGACGCGCTCGCGAAGGATTACGTCGAGACGGTGCTCGCGGAGTTCGCTGCGAAGGAGCGACTCACGCGCGAGCGGCAGCTCGCTTGGTGGTCGGTGCAGTTTGCCGGACTCTCCCTCGCGGATGTTACGCCTGACCGCATTTCGAAGGCGCGTGACAAGCTTGCGGTCGAAACCTTCAGGCGTGGACGGTCACAGAAGCATCCAGAGACGGGCGAGCTGACTCCGCCGAAAGAGTTCAAGCGCTCAGGCGCTACGGTTAATCGCTATATCGCGGCTCTTTCGCACGCGCTGAGCTTCGCTGTGAAGGAACGGCGACTGCTTCAGCGCAACCCCGTGAGTGACATCCGACGCAAGCCCGAGCCACGCGGGCGCACGCGCGTTCTGTCGGACGACGACCGCGCCAGGCTGATCAAGGCATGTGCAGAGTCGGCCTGGCCCGCACTGCACACGCTCGTGCTCTGGCAGGGCGCTAGAGGCTCTCCGCACGCTGAAGCTGAAAGACTCGGCGCGCAGTGAATACGTGTTTCCACCAGCCTTCCGGCCTGCCGGGTCCGTACGACCACTTCGACGCGCATTGGTACGTTGCGCTCAAGGCTGCGGGCATAGAGGATTTTAATTTTCACGACCTGCGCCACACCACAGCCTCAATGTTGGCCGCCCAAGGCGCCTCGCTGCTCGAAATCGCCGACGTGTTAGGCCACAAGACGCTCGTGATGGTGAAGCGCTACTCGCATCTCGTCGTCGATCACAAAGCGAAAGTCATTGAGAAGATGATCGCCGCCAAGGGCCTCTGAGGCAGTGTGATCCGAGCGTCGCCAGGCTCCGCATGACTGGGCAATGGCAGGGAGTCGGCGAGAAACGGGTTGTATCCCCTGCCAGGGAATAAGGGTCAAAAGCTTCGAGGGTTCGAATCCCTCTCTCCTGCAGGCAAAACACTAACTTACGCCCTCTAAGCTATCCTTCGCAGATGACCCTGAAGATGCTGCCGGTGGTAAAAGCGGTGGGACGAGGGGATTGGTTACTCCTTCGTTACAGTTATCTTGGATGTGCTGGCGTTCGCTGACGGCGAGCTCCTCGACCGCCATCCTTAACAACAATCCGAACTTCAGGGCAATGCCGATGAATTTCGAAGAGCTAAAGACTCAAATTGCGGAAATCGTGGCGATCTGCAAGGAAGTGCCTGAGGAATTCCGAGCGCGGTATTATCGGTCCGACAAGAGAAAAGCGTGAGCCTCAATGCGCAGTGGCGGTCATAGGGGAGGGAAGCATGTCAACAGCTCGGGCCGGGATTAGTTACGGTATCGCCCTTTTGTTGATTGCCGGCTGCGCTGACACCGTGCCGACAGCATACTCCGGAGGGGAAGCGCCGATTAAGAAAGTGGCATTTCCTGGCAAGCCTTTGACCGTCTACTACTTTTACAGTCTCAATCCAGACTGCACACCCTCAGGATCCGCTCTTGTCGAAGTAACTTACCGGCCTCATAACGGTTCAGTCGAGATACAACACAATGTTGAGCACTACCCACAGTATGCTCCGAGTAATGCGCGGTTTCGATGCAATACCCAAAGGGTCCCCTCTGAAGCGGTTATCTACACTTCGCGCCCGGCATTCCTTGGTTCAGACGCCTTCGCAGTGCGAACTGTGTACACGGAAAGTGGAAGCGAGTCCGTCAAGTCCTTCAAAATATCGGTTGAAAATCCTCCCAAGCAGTAAGAGCTGCTCGAGGCGGGTGCGAAGCCTATGCGACACCGTCGTGAGGTGTCTCGCATGAAGAGTTTCGTCGGCAAGGCCACTTATCATTTTCGCTCAGTGCGCTTTCCCAAGCCTGTTTCGGTATTCGCTAAGATCGCACACCCCGTTACCTTACTTGCGAAATTGATCCTGATGGTCACGCCAATTGTTTCGGCGGCGGAACCGCAAAAGGATTGCCGACTGAGGATGCTCGCTTCAATTTCAATTGACCGTTCCAGCCGCTCGGGGCCGACCATACCAATTGTTGTTCAAAATATCCCGGTTCGAGCGTGGGTTAACACCCAATCGGCATTCAGCGTGATCGATCAGCAAGCGGTCGAGCGGCTCGGACTGAAAACGTGGAAGCTCGGCCCGGGGACACCGGGAATGTCATGGGGCGGCAATCAAGTAACGGGCTACACGATCGTACCGGCGATGTCCCTAGGTAACGCGCGCTTCAAAGACAGAACGATGCTGCTAACCCCAACGCGCAGCCGCTCAAGCAGTGGTATGGATCCACTCGTTGATACTCCAATTGCGTACTTGGGCATGGATGTCCTGACTAGCGTCGACATAGAGTTGGATCTTGGTCATGACAAAATCAATCTCTTCTCTCCTGATCATTGTTCAGGTCAGGTCGTATATTGGGCAGATCGCTATGACGTGCTGCCGATGCGCCGCGGCGTGCTCAAAGACCTCTATTTTGTCATGGAGTTAAACGGCAAGAAGTTGCAGACGCAACTTTCGACAGGAGATTGGTCATCGAGTCTTTTCGCGAATGTCGCAAGTAAACTGTACGCATGGGACGAAAATCCATCAGGCCGGCAGTCGATGACGGGAGAGAATGGTTCCTCGGGGAGCTCCCGGGCAATGACTTTGACGGCCGGTGGATTAACCGTTCTGAATGCACAAATTCGTCTGAGGAAGCCAGATCCCTGTGTCAGCGCGGCGCGCTTGTCGACCGATAACCACGGCGCATTTGGCTTCGATGGTTGCAACGGCGTCTCTCCCCTACACCTGGGCATGAACGTGTTGACAAAACTCCGTATTTATTTGTCCACGGCGGAACAGAAGATGTATCTCACAGCGACGGACGCCCACCAGGAGACCTCGGATTCGGCAGAAGAAATGACCCAAAGGCCGGGAAACCAATAGGGTAAGTTACATTGGCGTCTGCGGCAGCCTTTCAGGAAATGAC
>DATKMV010000050.1:0-174496 GCA_035541695.1 Steroidobacteraceae bacterium | reverse complement strand
GCGATCCGTCAGACCCTCGACCCCGCAGTCCCTGTAGCGACTGAAGATCTTGTAACCGGTCTTGCGGGAGATATCGAACTCCCGGCACAGCACCGCCATCTTCTCCCCGTCCAGCAAACGGGCCACAAACCGCAACCGCTCATCCATCTTGTGACACTCCCGCCACGGCATCTGCGTACCCCCCGCAAATACCGAAAAGTGTCACCTATGTCTCCCTGTCACCCATCAATCAGCAAGGGCACAGATGCCAGAAATCCACGGTGGTCCCACGAGTGGTCCCATTTCTCCGGGACTCCTCCTTGGGCCTTTTCCAAGTACACCATTGATGTACCATGATTCATGGTCTTCATCGAAACGCCTGTCTTTACGCGGCAGGTTCGCGTCGCGGCGCAGGCAGAGGTCCGGTTGCTGCTGATCTACCGCAAGGGCGTAAAAGATGATGTAACGGCTGCGGAGAAGAGAACCCTGCGCAGATTGAATGAAGACTGGTAAGAGGTTGCCGTGAACAAGAAGCTGTTTGCCGAGCTCGTCGAGAGCATGACACAGATGAACGAGATCGTGCGTGGGGAACGTGCACCCTCGCGCGAGTTTCACGTGGACGCAATCGCTATCAAGGCGCTGCGTTCGAAGATCGGCTTGAGCCAGCCGAAGTTCGCTGCGCTGCTGCACGTGAATGTCGGCACCCTGCGCAACTGGGAGCAGGGTCTGCGCGAACCGACCGGACCCGCAAAGGCGCTCCTCATCGCGATCAGCCGCGATCCGACGCACGTGCTGAAGGCGCTGGCGGCGGCAGCATGATCTGCAGGCGGCGTCGAGACGAGCCCACAGCGAAGTAGGGTCCGGATCGACAGGTGGGTTGCACTTCCGGAGCGGACCGCCATGCCTTTCCGTTTGCGCCGTCGCTAGCGAGGACTGATGGTCGTGGCCGATTTGGCGATGAGCTCGGCAATCGTCGCGGGAGAGGCGAATGGCCGGCAGCGAATGACCATGCTGGCGAGCTGTCCAGTCCGGAGAAGCCGGTAGATGGTGTTCCGGGAGATGCCACGGAGGAGTTTTCGGGCTTCTTGGAACATCCTCGGGGCCCGCAGCAGTCCAGCGGAAACAGATGCGCCACTGGTCGTTGATGCGAATGCTGTACTGGCCCTCGCGGTTACCCTTCAGTGCTTCAAGGCGGTTACCTGGCGGTGAGCGCAGGAACTCCAGCGTTGCTGCCGCCTGGAGCTGAGCAAGTTGGCAATCTCGCGCCCGCTTGGCGCCCCTCACTGAACATAGCCTCACTCGATCGCCTTGCGATAATCGGCTTCCGTGTTGCGGAAACCATGTGTTCTTCGACTCAGGGATGTCTATCGATCTTCAAGCTCGCGAGCACGGTCTGATAATTCCCCGCGCGCACGGACTGCTCGACCTGCTGAGCCAGGGCGTACAGCTGCGCATAGCCGTCCTGACCCAAACTCTGCTGCAGAAAGTAGGCGTAGTCGGCATTCGGCGGACAGGTGCCGCTGAACTTGCAGCCGTAAAACAGATTATCGGGATTGTCGGCCGAACAGTCTCGACCCATGTTACACGCCGCCAGGGCCAGAGCGAACCCGCGCATCGTGTCATCAGTGGTTCGAGGGTTCGCCAGCAGATTGCCCGCTCGGTACAACGCTTCGACATCGCCCGACTCGATCACGGCCTTCAGGTTGTCTTGGACGATCTTCAGCTTGGCCGCTTTCGTCTCGCCTGACATCTGCAAATCGACTGAGATGTCGGCGAGCGCCCGGGCGGCGGTGTCCTCTTGCGCGAGGGGATCACCGGCAGCCAGCGCCTGCGCGTACCAGTAGGCCGATGACTCGCCGTCCGGAGCACCCTCGCGGGCCAGTCCGAGACACCGGCGGGTCTTCTGCTCTCGCTGGTCCCTGACCCACTGCTCCGCGTGCATGCTCGTTAGCTCCTGCTGCAGCTGCGCTTCAGGGTCAGGGCTGCCGTGATACTCCTTCATCACGATCAGGCACGACTGCAGCGCTCGCCCGATGTACCACGCCGCCCGCCCATCGCCGTCCTTCGCGGCGGGCAGGGCCTCGTTGATGAACTTCAGGTAGTCATTCGAAGCGTGGAACTTCGCCGTCCACTCTTTCTTCTCGGGGGCTGAGTCAACTCTCGCCTGGGTGGCTGGTTGCAACGCTGAGGCGTTGGGAGGCCCATCGTGTCGGACCACGGGGGCTCGCGCAGCCGTCGGAACGGGCGGCTTGCCGGGTTTGCCCCGCGTGGCCAACACCAGCCCAACTCCTGCCACGACCAGAGCGCTCACGAAAATTAGCTTTCTCATGTGCGCGCTCCTTAACAGGGAAAGGTGAAGGTTCCAAAGCTGGTCAGCTCAGTATCGCCGAGGGTGACCGTGACCGAGGAGATTCCGAGGCACAGGTGCAGGTCCATGGTCACGCCGACGTTGCCAGGCTGGTTCCAGTAGTCGATCCCGCCGACGCCACCGAACCCTGGCTGAGGCGTGCCGCTGGTCGTCGTCGGGGCCATCGCGTGGAATCACCGTTCACGATCGCTGGAATCCGCAGGCGAATGTCGCGAGGCCCGCGAACCAAGTGCCGGCTGCTTCCCAGACGGGGAGGCACCACTCGTCGCAGTAGTCACACAGCGGATTCAACAGATGGGCCAGCCAATCGATCATGGCAAGCTCCGTTTACCGCGACAGCTCGTTGCGCGGATTAGCGAGGATCGCAAGGAACCTTCCGCTGGCCTCGCTTTCCACCAAAAGCTCCTGATGGGCGTTAGCCCAGCGACCTGCGGCGTCGAGCAGGCAGGTGGTTACATCGTCAACCTCCAAGCGGTACTCACCGAGTTGCGTGCCGTCGGGTCGCAGCGACGCTCCATGTAAGCCATCTGACGGCGGCGCAATCAAGATGACGCGACCCCGGGGCCTCTTCCGGTCTCCAAGGATACCAGTGCCGTTGTGTAGAAAGGCGCAGCGGATGTAGTACACCATCATCGTCGGAAGCCGCAAGCACTCGTGGTGAGCCGCTCGCGCGGCGGGAGTATTGATCGATCTCGTTAGACCGTCAGCAGGTTCAGGAGCTCCCCCGAGTCAGAAATGATAGGCGATCCTCCCGTTCGCCTCGCTGAGTTGGCCCGACGCAATCAGCCTTTCGATAAGGTTCATCAGTTCCTCCTCTGTAATTTTCTTCGCGAAGCGCGAATACAGGTACGCTGCGAGCGCCTTACGGGTCCGTGGGCGTCGGTTGCTGGTGCTCGCTGAGAGCCATTGCAGCGCGGCCTCGTGCACGTGCACAGAAGCAGATTCGCGAGCTGACGTCGGGCGGCGAGTCACTGCAGCGCCAGGTGGACAGGCCTCGCGCAGCGAGTTGGCTCGCCTCACCTTGAAGCCCCGCAACCCTAAGTGCTTGATCAAGGGGTCAAAGCCACGATCCTTCGAAAGGATCACACATGGGACCTTCGGGGATTGAGTTAGGTATTGGCCGAGATAGTAAGCGATGTGAAAGTCGAGGGCATTCTTTCCCTGGCCTTCGATGTCGATAGAGACAAAGCGCTCGCGTAGCTTGACCGCCGCCTTCAAGAATTCCTTAGGTACTGACTTCTGTGCTGCACCGAAGAAAAGCGCGACGACGTATCCGTCGGGTACGGCAGCGAGGTCAATCTTCCCAACGTTCTCGAAATCGACCAGCAACATGGTGTCGTTCATGGGGACCCTTTCAGGGGGCTCAGTCTGAGAAATAACCAGCCAGGTGTGAGCGCCTTCAGGATAGCCGAAACCATAATCAAACCATTACCGTGGCGGCTTGAGATGCGGGGAGGCAGCTGCCGAACCGGCAATCCATCCGGGTCGGTCTTATTCCATCGTTCGTCTAATCCGTGCCGACTTTCGGTCGGCCCAACTCCGGATATTGAGGTCTGAAGTCTGGGTTTCTCGAAAGCGGTCAGACCCATGCCGCGACTCTCGGCTCGTACCGTCCCGTGATGCAGTTCGATAATCTGCTTGATGATGGAACGCCCGATGCCGAGACCTCCCTCGCTACGCCCTGCTGACCGCTCCTGAGCGAACTACACGCGCCGCTGACCGCGAGGCAGCGTCACAGGCGCTGACCTGCCCGAAGGGGTAGTATTACGCGTGGAGCAGACGCCGTAATCTCTCCGCACGGTTCCCTCATTCGTGGCAGGGCGGAATGAATCGCCTGCCGTTCACAGGATCCTATCGAGCGAAGAACAACAACTGCGCCGCCTTACCTAGAAGGAGATGAATTCATGAAACTCATGCGCAAAGCGATTCTGGCAATTGGGCTGACTGCTTCGGTCGGTGCGGCCGCGGCAGATATCGATGGGTCCGTTCCACTGACCTGCACTCCTTCGGCTGGTTTCGATTGCACTCCCGAAAAGGCATGCGGAAAACTCAAACCAGAGTCCCCTCCGCCCCCCGGCGGCTTGAAGGTGGACATCGACTTTGCGAACAAGATCATCAAGACTCCTTATCACCAGACGAATCTGCTGCCGGTCCAAAATACAGCGATCAATGATGACCAGTTGATACTGCAGGGTGCATCCGACAAGTTTGCGTGGAGTTCCGTGGTCCTTCGCAAGACCGGAAAGATCACGATCACGGTTGCGGACCTCAAGGGCGCCTACTTGATATTCGGCCAATGCAAGGTGGTGGCACCCGGGGGCTGATGGTTTAGGTGGTACGGGAGCGTCCGTTTGGATGCAGTGCCGCCGAGAATTTAACCTGCCACCTGTTGCCGAGTCGTCTTCGCGGCAAGATCACTCCGGGAGAATTCGAGCCAATCGGCCGCGCTGGCTCGCGCGAACAGGTCGATCAATCGGGCGACCAATCCGGTCCAGCCGGTCTGGTGGCTGGCTCCGAGCCCGGCGCCGTTATCTCCATGGAAGTACTCGTAGAAGAGGATGTAGTCCTTCCAGTAGGGGTCATTCTGAAACTTCAGGGCCCCGCCGTAGACTGGCCGCTGCCCACTGGTGTTACGGAGGAAGATGCCAGTGAGCCGGCGTGTCAGCTCCTGCGCGACCCCGTACAGTGTCATGTATTTTCCTGAACCCGTCGGGCATTCGACCTTGAAGTCATCGCCGTAGAACTGGTACAGGTTCAGCAGCGCACGGATCAGCAGGCCGTTCACCGGCATCCACACGGGTCCTCGCCAGTTGGAATTGCCACCGAACATCCCCGTGTTCGATTCCGCCGGCAGGTACTGGACGCGGTACTCCTGGCCCTTGAGATTGAATATGAACGGATGATCCAGGTGATAGCGCGACAGCGACCGGATGCCGTAGGGACCGAGGAATTCGTTCTCATCGAGCATGCGGGCGAGAATCCGCTGCAGCTTGTCCTTGTTGCAGACCGCGAGCAGCAGTCGCCCGGCGTAGCCGACGAACTTCTCGTCGGCGGGGGCAATCTGCGCGAGCAGCTCGGGATGGCGCTTCTTGAACACTTCCATCAACTCCCGCAGCCGCGGATGCCGCGCGAGCACACCCGTCGGTTCGATTACCGTCGCCGCGCACAACGGCAGCAGACCCACCATCGAACGGACCTTGAGCCGCATCGAGTCTCCGTCCGGGAGCCGCAGCAGATCGTAGAAGAAACCGTCCTGCTGATCCCACATGTCATCCTGGTGTGCTCCGGTCCGATCCATGGCGTAGGTGATCCACAGGAAATGCTCGAGGAAGCGGAACGCAACGTCCTCATACACCGGATCATGCTCGGTGAGAATGAGCGCGATCTCGAGCATGGTCTGACAATAGAACGCCATCCACGCCGTACCATCCGCCTGCTCGAGATGGCCTCCGGTCGGTAGCGTTGCGCTGCGGTCGAACACGCCAATGTTGTCGAGGCCGAGGAACCCTCCGGCAAACACGTTCTTCCCTTCGGGATCCTTGCGATTCAGCCACCAGCTGAAATTCAACAGCAGACCCTGGAACGAGCGCTCGAGGAAACGCACGTCTGCGCGGCCCAATTCCCGCTCGATGTTGTATAGGAACAGGGTGGCCCAGGCATGCACTGGCGGGTTCACGTCGCTGAAATTCCACTCATATGCCGGGATCTGCCCGTTCGGATGTGAATACAGCGTGCGCAGCATCAAGAGCAGCTGATCCTTGGCAAAGTCGAAGTCCACGAGCGAGAGGGAGATGGTGTGAAATGCCAGATCCCAGGCGGCATACCACGGGTACTCCCACTTGTCCGGCATGGAGATGATGTCGTTGTTCAGCATGTGGAACCATTCGGTGTTGCGCACGTTTCGGTGAACATCGCCCACCAGCGGATGGCTCTCATGCTCGATCAGCCAGCGATCGAGATCGAAATAGTAGTACTGCTTGCTCCACAGCATCCCGGCGAGCGCCTGTCGATGGACGCGACGCTCGTCCTCACTCAGCTTGCGTGGTGTGATGCGCTCGTAGAACTCGTCGGCGTCGGCGACGCGGCTCGCGAAGCTCCTGTCGAAGCTTGCGAACGGCTCGCTCGGCGCTTTGGCGCTCAATCGCAGGCGCACGACCTTGCTGCCCCCCGCCGGCACCGGCAGGCGGTAGAGCGCCGCTGCTTTCGTTCCGGTCCGTGTCGGGTTGACGGCGTTGCGCCTGCCGGAAACCACGTAGTCATGAAAGGCGTCCTTCACGTACGCGGACTCATTCTGACGGCCCCACAGCCGGCTGGCGTTGGAATCGTTCTCCGTGAACAGTAGCTCCGGCTTTGCCTCGCAGCACAGCGTGAGCTCGCCGAGCTCCGGGTGGGACGCGAGGACCATCCCATCCTGCACCTGCCGGAGCGACGGACGCGGCGCGCCCTTGTCCCAGGACCACGTGTTGCGGAACCAGAGCGTTGGCAGCAGGTGCAGCGTCGTTTCCTCGGAGCCTCGGTTATGGACTGAAATGCGGATCAGCAGGTCCTCCGGGTCCGCCTTCGCATACTCGACGAAGACATCGAAATAGCGGTTCTGCTCGAACACTCCGGTATCGAGCAGCTCATACTCCAGATCGTCTCGTGAGCGTTTACGGTTCTTCTCCACCAGGTCGCGATAGGGATACTCCTGCTGCGGGTACTTGTAGAGATACTTCATGTAGGAATGCGTCGGCGTGCTATCGATGTAGAAATAGTATTCCTTCACATCCTCGCCATGGTTGCCTTCGCTGTTGGTCAAGCCGAACAGCCTTTCCTTGAGAATGGGATCACGGCCGTTCCAGAGCGCGAGCGCGAAACACAGCCGCTGCTTGTCATCGGAGACCCCGGCGAGTCCGTCTTCACCCCAACGATAGGCGCGGGAGCGCGCCTGGTCGTGGCTGAAGTAGTCCCAGGCATTGCCGTCCTGGCTGTAGTCCTCGCGCACCGTTCCCCACTGCCTCTCACTCAGATAGGGTCCCCACTTCTTCCAGGGAACACCCGCCTCGCGCGCCTCATTGAGGCGTTTCTGCTCGGCGGTCTGTGCGTAATCGGTCCCCGCTTTCTGATCGGACTTCATTGCCTGCCCTCCTGGAGTCCAGCACCTTTTAGCAGTTGTCG
Source organism: Steroidobacteraceae bacterium (assembly GCA_035541695.1). Taxonomy (GTDB): domain Bacteria; phylum Pseudomonadota; class Gammaproteobacteria; order Steroidobacterales; family Steroidobacteraceae; genus 13-2-20CM-66-19. The sequence continues at coordinate 166,992 of DATKMV010000050.1, read as the reverse complement.
TGCGACAGCGGCATCAGGGATTCACGCAAGCCGCGGTGTTCGCTCTCGGCATGCGTCCGGCGGCAGCTCCACTCAGCCGGCTTGCATTGCCCCAGAACTGGGGCAGCAACCGATGGGGATTCAAACCGGAGGTCGGCTGTTCGCAGCGTTGGGATCATTGGATACTGGAGGGGTACCTCGGAGTGTGGTTCTTCACGACCAATCCCGACTACTACCCCGGTGAGAAGACGAGAACGGAAAAGCCCGTCGGCGCGGTGGCCTGGGTATACGGCTGGATCAGTTCGCCGAAAGGCCGCTGAGGCGCCACGCAGTGATCGCTCAAGTCCACGCGCAGCGCTGCAGACCTTCCTTGACCGACCCGTATACGAAGTCCCGATCGCACGCTCACGATGATTCCAAACTCGGAGCCGGCCAAGATACCGATAGTAAACCTCTCGCTGCGCGATCGGGTCGTGATCCAGACGGTCATCGCCTTGCGCTGTCAGACAAAGCCCGAGCAGGTTCGCCAGGTCTTAATGCAGGTCCGCGAGTTACTCCTCCGTCACCCGCGAATCGATGGTGAAACGGTACGGGTCCGCCTCATTGGATTCGACAACAACACGCTCAAGGTCGAGTTGTCGCGTACCTAACCACCCGCGACTGGCAGGAATTTCTCGGCATCCGGAAGGATGTCTTGTTGCAGGTCATGGAGGTCATCGACCAGAGTGGTGCGACGCTCGTAGCGTAGTTGCGATCGGGCCTCATGCTGCCGCACCCTGAGGTTGCGGGCTTGCAGGATTTTTCACGCCGGCGGCTGCGGCCGGCTGCAACCTTGCTCGCACGATGCCGATGTGGTTACGCAAGTGGTACAGCAAGTGTGCGAACGCGTTCGGCACCCGCATTCGATCGGCACGATCCTCAAGACGCTCGAGGCGGGCGAGCAGATCGCTCGTGGCGGCCCTCCCTCGGGTTTCGGATTCGGCCTCAATGACCTTTAGCTCGCCGTAAAGGCGGAAAATGCGGTGCCGCATGCTCCATCCATAGATGGCAGGGGCGAGACGCAGCAACGGATAGGCGACGCCCACGAGCGGTATGAGCAGCACCAGAAGGCGGTTCGCCAGCACCGCCAGCCAAAACGGCAGATAACGTTGCAGCAGGGGGGTTCCGGACTTGTAGAACTGACGTGCGTGTTTGGAAAGAGGCAGGTCGAACGTTTCGGCGGCCGGAAACTGACCTGATGAGTGGAAGAGGCCCGGTGGTGAGTGAACCTCCGAGGCGGCCTCCAGCAGCAGATATTGAATTGCCGGATCCAGGTCGCGGCGCACGATCAAGCTGGTTTTCGGCGCGATTAAGTTGACGTCGGTGGGAGGGCGGTTGCTGGCCATGTTGCCCACGCCAGCCGGCAAGGTAAGTCTGGTGAGGGACGGATACAGTGCGACGTATGCATCGGCCCGCGCAAACCCCACGAGATTAACCTCGGAGGACGCCAGGAGCCGACGCACTACGGGTGCATCCCAGGATGCCACGATCATCGCCGCATCGATCTCACGGTGCTGCAGTGCATCCCCAGTCTGCTCCAGGGTAAGGGGCAGCAGCCGTGCGATATTCTGATCCAGGCCATTCAATGCCAGAAACTCCAAAGCCAGTGCCCGCGTGCCGCCCCCCTCCGGTCCGACCGACACGGTTTTGCCGGTCAATGCGGTACGCAAATCCTTGCCTGGCTCGCCGCGATAGAAGAACCAGAAAGGCTCATAGAACAAGGTTCCAAGCGACTCCAGATGAGGCGCCTGCGCCTCGATCGTGAGACCACTCTGCGCGAAGCCCACAGCGACGCCCGATCTCGAATCATTCAACCGTCTCAGGTTCTCCACGCCTCCGGCCGACGGCATGAGCCGCAGCTCGACACCCGCGCGACTCAGGATGGTTTTATAGCGTTGCCCGAACAGCTCGTAGTCGCTGCCCGCAGTTCCGGTGCTCATGACAACAACCCGGGAGGGAAGGGGCCCGAGCCAGGCGAGAGTGGCAGTAACCGCGCCGAGAATCAGCACCACGGCTGCCGCATAGAGCCATCTAATCGATCGTGTCATCGATGCGGGTTGCGCTGGCATAGTACCGATGCTCGCTCGGGCTATCAGCAAAAAAGCCTAACTCGTTCCAATGCAAACTGAATCGCGGCATATACGTAACCAGACACCCGGAATAGGTCGCGCTTGCAACCCGTAGTCCTGCGCGCCTATTCCGCGGATGAAATAGCGGACGATGGAGTCTGCGACCGGTGCGTCGGTGTTCACATTGGGCACCTGGTTCGCGAGGTCGAACGCCTCGGTCATCGCCGACTGCCGCAGAGCCATCAGGCTCGACCACCGCCAATCGAGCCTCGGATTCAGGTTCGTCGCGCTGAATTACCGCTGGTCGAGCAAGAACCGATACGCCTACAAGCTCGAGGGCTTTGATGCGGAATGGGTCCCGACGGACAGCTCGCGCCGCGAGGCCATCTATACCAACCTTCCGCCGGGGCATTACGTCTTCCGGGTCAAGGGATCGAATAATGACGGCGTATGGAACGAGCAGGGCGCCTCGCTGGACATCAGAATTGCACCGGCCTATTGGCAAACGATCTGGTTTCGCGCGATCTGTGTCCTGACTGTAGCGGCATTTCTCTGGGGCCTCTATCTGCTGCGCCTGCGCCAGGTCGCGCGGGAGTTCGAGCGGACATTGGACACCCGTGTCGCCGAGCGCACACGGATTGCGCGCGAGCTGCACGACACGCTGTTGCAGAGCTTCAGCGGGCTGCTGTTGCGCTTTCGGACGGTCGAGAGACTATTCTCCGCGCATCCCGATGAGGCGCGAGAGGTTCTTGATGCTGCCATCCATGAGGCCCGTAAAGCGCTCACCGAAGGTCGCCAGGCGGTGCAAGGGTTGCGCTCCTCTGTCGTAGAGACGCATGAGTTGAGCCAAGCCATCCGGACACTCGCGCAAGAGCTCGCCAGCGAGCCGGCTCATGCCGGCGGGGCTGAGGTGCGACTGAACATCGAAGGGACGCCGCGCGACCTGCGCCCCCTCATCCGCGATGACATCTACCGGCTCGTGGGGGAGGCGCTGCGGAATGCCTTCCGCCATGCGGAGGCAAGCCACATCGAGGTGCAGCTCGTGTACGACGCGCGCCGCTTCGAGCTTCGGGTGCGCGATGACGGCAAGGGGATCGAGCCGGCATACCTCCGTGAGGGGGGGCCGCCAGGGGCATTTCGGGCTGCCGGGCATGCGCGAGCGTGCGCAGAGGATTGGCGGCAAATTCACGGTCTGGAGTGCGCCCGACTCGGGAACGGAGATCGCGGTCAGCATCCCTGGCGGGAGGGCCTACGCGCAGCAAGCCAGACGCTCCTGGCTCGCGAGGAGGATTCTCAGCGACAAGGATGACGCAGAATCGGCTTGACTGGCCGCGCGCTGTGGTGGCGGGACCCTCGCGCCCTCCTCGAGGCGCAGCGGTCGACCCTGTGGCAGCTGTGGATCGGCGCGAGGCCGAGCTATGTCAGCTTTTCCGACCAGGACAGGCGGACGCCCTTGGGCAGACCAACGGGCAGGTTTTGGGGATTGGCATACAGGGTGTAGTGGCTGCACGGGCAGCGCACGCCATACGCGGGAGCAGCCGCATCTGCTATCAGATGCACGAGAGTTGGGTCAGTGTCTACGTTGGGAAACCCCCAATGCTCGCGCTGGTCGATGCTGCGACCGCAGCCGCCGCACGTCAGATAGCGATACGGATCTATTCGTTCTGCCATTGGCGCCTGCTTGGTAGACCTGTTTCCTCAGAGGCCTGGCAAGCCTCGGCTCCCCTTCCTCTCCTTTTTCGCGGCGCGCTTCTCCAGGAGAGATTTTCTGGGTTTCTTCTTCGCCTCTCGCCTCCTGTCTAACCCCTTGCTCATGGCTCGCTCCCTGGGGCAGTCCCCATCTGTCGTGCAGTGCGACGATACTCCAATCCGGGACGTTCTGTTCGATCCTGTGCCTGTGGCACTGCTCGCTGCGCCCAGAAGGCAGATTGTCACAGCTGCAACAGCGCCTTAGCTCCCTCTGTCCCCGCACGCAACGTCCGAACTCGCCTTCGCGAGCGGTCCGGTGACATTGCGCTGCCGGCATTTCTGAGGCGCGCGATGCCTTCGGATCGAGCGAAGATCGCATTTTCAACTGAAAAGCGGGCAGGCTCACAGGAAAAGGCGTACTCTCGCCTCGGCTCGTAATCTTTCGGCTTGTCTGTCTCGCCCGCGGCGCATCCCAGCGCTCTCCCGGGCCAGTCTCTCACCTCGTAAGCTCGACGAACCAAGCCAGCAGGCACGGGCCTGATCTATTCCATCTTCATTTACTGTGAGTACTTCCAAGTGACCAAGCTATATGTGGGAAACCTGTCTTTTACCGTGACCGATGAGGCTGTGAATGCCTTGTTTTCCAAGCACGGCACCGTCGAGAAGGTCTCCCTGATTACCGATCGCGACACGGGTCGCCCGCGTGGGTTCGGCTTCGTGGAGATGTCAGATGCCGACGCGACCCGCGCAATGCAAGCGCTCAACGACACTGAGTTCGAGGGTCGCTCGCTGAAAGTCAGCGAAGCCAAGGAGCGCGAGCGGACTGGCGGAGGCCGGCCGCGCCGCTACTAGTGCCTTCAGGCGCGTGCGAGCATCGTGGCCTGGCACAAGTCGGATGCTGTTCCATCCGGCCCAGGAGATCCGCGTCTTGACATGCGATGTCTGATGGAGGAGCCACAACTCTCATCGGCGTGTTCGTCGCTGGAGGGTGTGCTGCTGCCAAGACCGCCGCATGCTTTGTTCGTCGCAGCGCCTGCCCATACTGGCGCACCCCGAAGGCGGCAGCGACGTCCATCCGCCAGCCTTGCCGGGAATTCCTGACAGGCGATGCGCCACAGAGCCGTTACCCGGCCCCGGCGGAATCCGAGCCAGGCAGCAATCCTTTTCCTTCCAACGAAAGAGTGGAGTGCAGATGCGTAAGAACTATCACCAGGTGCGCAAGCAAAGAGAGCTCGCCAAGAAGGCGCGTCAGCAGGAGAAGCAACAGCGGCGCAGCGCGCGTCTCAGTGAGGCCGCGCCGGCCCCGGCCGTTGAAGCCCCGGAGAGTGATCCCGCGGCGGCGTTCGACGCGATAGTGCGCGGGACATCATGAAGCTCGTGCTGGTCACTCCAGCGGCTAAGCGCCAGGCGCGCCGCGAGCACTTGCGGCGCCGCCACGCCGCGGCTCCCCCGTTGCGCCAGGTGTTTCCGACGGTGCAGCGGTTGCAGCTGGAGCTTCTCTTTCGAGGCCCCGGGTCGACCACTCCCCCTATGCAGTCACACACCCGGCACGCGGCGGCGTGCGCGTTCTTTGCGTTCCCCTGTCCCTACGCTGACTGCGATGGCCAGTTTGACCTCAGCACCGCCGTCACGAACGCCGTCGCAAACCCGGTGCATCGTACGACCGGGGAGCTGCAGTGTTCCGGCACGCGCATCGTCCGCATGGGCGCGAGTGAGCTCTGTGGACTGCGCCTCGACTACACAGTGACCGCCGCGTGCCGGCCGGATACCTGAAGACGCCTGCGGCGCTGTCGGGGACGGGGACGCAGGCTACCGGACTCACGACCAACCGCTCGGCAGAGGCTCCTATGAATCAGAAGACATCAGCGCGGCGTCCTACCACGGAGGTCATCCGAACTCACGCCGAACGCATGGCACACGAAGCGGAAGAACGTCTGCAGAAACGGCGGCTCATACTCGCTGAGCAGTGCTCGAGCGAAAACCCTCCGGATGCTCGCATCCGGGCATGGGAGAGGGCGCACGCTTTGTGCTTACCAAGCGACCGGGAGCACCCGGTCCTGAGCTCGATCGCAAGATGCACCGGCCTCACGATTGCGCAGATCCAGGAGGTGCAGTACGCACGCCGAACGCCCCGCCTGGCAAGTACCCAGAACACGGCGAGTACCCAGAACACGTCCGGCAGTACAACGAGGGTTGATCTGTTGGCGCCGGGCCCACTCCCGACCGATTCGCGAGACAGCGACTCATTGCCGACACCGCCCAGCACCATTCGGTAGCGAGTCCGGCGACTAAAGGCAAGCAGCGCGCCGTACGGCGTGTTAGGGTTGACGTGAGCTTGTGAAGCGCGCTCCGGCGCGCTTCGCGCACTGGCACCGTCCCGACGTGCTCGGCGTTCTCGGCCAGATCTCCCAGGGAGCATCGCAGAACGGCAACGGAAATGAGCATCCGTTCCATTCCGAGCTGTGCATCTGCGGAATGTTGCCGGAGACAGAGGTACGAACATGTTTACCGCGCGGAAGTGTGAAGTCGGTGCCGATGCTGGCAAATGGTACACAGTTGTGATCGAGCGCCAGGGTATCAGACGCGTCGGCTATTGCGCGCTTGGATGCGCGGGCCATGAGTCATCGGTCGACGCACTCGCCCATCACCTGCAGTATCAACTCGATCGCGAGGCGGACCTGTGGCTCGAGCGCCGCTCTGCGTCGCGCGCCTGTGAGATCTGCGGCGAGCCGACCACGTTGCGTGCCAGGCTTGGCCGCGACACGCCACTCTTCGTGCTGTGCCGCGAGCACCAATCGACGACCAGCTTGCAGAAACTTTTTCGGCAGCGCCTCGCCGGGCAGCCAGCGTCGGCTGCACCCTGACGGCCCGGGGCGTGGAGAGCCGCTGCAGCGTAGGAGACCTGCCATGAAGGTACTGATGGTTCTGACTTCGCACGACAAACTCGGTGCGACGGGCGAAAAGACCGGGTTCTGGCTCGAGGAGTTCGCGGCGCCGTACTATCTGTTCAAGAGTGCGGGCGCGCAGCTCACTCTTGCCTCGCCCCTGGGGGGCCGGCCTCCGGTGGATCCGAGGAGCGAATCGCCGAGCTCCCAGACCGAAGCCACGCGGCGTTTCAACGCCGACCGGCCTGCCCAGGAGCAGCTCGCCCATACCCTCAAGCTCGCCAACGTTTCCGCCTCCGACTATGAAGCCGTGTTCTACCCGGGAGGACACGGCCCGCTATGGGACCTCGCCGAGGAGCGTGCGTCGATCAGTCTGATCGAGCGCGTATTCGCGGCGAACAAGCCGGTGGGAGCCGTTTGCCACGGTCCAGGCGCCTTGCGCTACGTGAAGGCCCCGAACGGCGCATTACTGGTTGATGGAAAGAAAGTGACGGGCTTCAGCAACTCCGAGGAAGAGGCCGTAGGCCTTGCCAAGGCCGTGCCGTTCCTGGTCGAAGACATGCTCAAGAGAAACGGCGGCGTCTATTCCAAAGCGGCTGACTTTCAGCCCCACGTGATCGTCGACTGCAATCTCGTTACTGGACAGAACCCGGCATCCTCCGCCGGCGCAGCCCGCGAAGTGATCAGGCTGTTGGGTAAATCGGCAAGATGAAATTCCGAGGCGACTGCAATCGCATCGCGAAGCCTTCGATGGCGTGATCGATCAGGCGGGTGGATTCTCCCGCGAGCTCGACGGGTCCACGGCAGCGGACTGGTCCATGCGTTCAAGCCTCGAGAGTCGCGTGTCGATATCTGCGAGCAGCGTATCGCGACTCGCGGTGCGTAGCTGCCCCTGACGGTAGGCCCGCATGACGCGCTCGCGCTCCATGCCGAGTATGCGCAGCCGGATTTCGCGCAGATCGAGAGGCGTCGCAGGTCGCGACTCGAGCCCGAGCTCACGCAGCTCGCGTTCCGCCTTGCTGATGATCTGACGGTATTCGGCGCGCAGCTCATCCAGCAATTGCGGCGCGGCTACGTTCTGGTGCGAGAGACGGTCGATCTCGGCGAGCGCCGCTTCTGCAGCCTGGATGCGACCGCGGCGGACCTCGAGCCCTACGCGATCGGCCGGCTTACCTACGATGCCGAGCCGTACGAGCAGAGGCGACATGGTCAGGCCCTGCAGCAGGATCGAGAGCAGCGCGACTCCAAAGGTCATCGAGACGATGAGGTCCCGGTATGCGAAGTCCTGCGGGAGACTCAGCGCCAGCACCATCGCGAGAGCGCCGCGCAGACCACCCCAGGTGAGGACGACGCTCCAACGCCACGGAATCCGCTCACGGCTCCACCCAAGCAGCACGTGGCCGGTAGTCAGGATGGCGGCGCGACTCAGGGTGACCACGCAGTAGGCGAACAGGATCGGCAGCCAATAATGCAGCAGATTCGACAGGCGCACCTCGAAGCCGATCAAAAGGAAAACGATCGAGTTGAGGGCAAAGGTGAGGTACTCCCAGAACGTGCCCAACGCTGCGCGCGTCGCGGCGGTCATTGCCGGGCTCGCGCCAAGGTTGCCGCAAAGCATCCCGCACACGACGGTCGCGATGACCCCGGAGCTGTGCAGACTCTCGCCGGCGACGAACGAGCCGTACGCAGCCACGGTCGTCAAGGTGATCTCGATCATCGGCTCCTGCAGGCGCCGCATCAGGAACGAGGCCGCCGCGCCAGTCACCATTCCGATGAGTGCGCCGCCGCCGACACTCGAGAAGAATTGCAAGAGCAGTGCACCGCCGGTGGTCCCCGTCCCGGTGACGAGCGCGAGGCTCAAGGTGAAGAAGACGATTGCCGTTCCATCGTTCAGCAGGCTCTCTCCTTCGAGCAGCGTCGTGAGACGCCGTGGAGCACCGATCGATCGAAATAGAGCGACCACGGCCACCGGGTCCGTCGCCGCGATCAAGGCGCCGAAGACCAGGGCGTACTTCCAATCGAAGCCCGGCGCGGCTGTCAGCGCGCCGGTGGCGGGACTGAGGGCGAGTGCAACCAGCACCATCGAGGCGATGACGCCGGGAACCGCGAGCGTCGTGATGGTGATCCAGCTGTTGCGGAGCTCGCGCGCATCCAGGTTGAAGGCCGCCTCGAACAGCAGCCCCGGGAGAATGACCGAGAAGAGCAGGCCCTTGGTCAGGTGTGGCGCCGGGAAGAGATTGAGCGCTCCCAGCACCAGCCCCGTCAGCACGAGCACGACGGTGTAGGGCGCCCGCAAGCGTCGCGCCGCAACGGCCGCCGCCATTGCCAATATGAACAGGAAAATGAAGGCAGTCTCGATGCCCATGGATCAGCGCTTGCTGCCACCGCCGCCGGGTGACACCGCGGTCGAATCCTGCGCGAGTGGCCTCATCGACCTCCGGCGTCCTGCCCGCGCACCAGGTCGAGCCGTGTGCGCAGCTCCTCCGCCCAGCTGCGCATCATGCGGTCGGCTGCGGCCCGGTTTGTGACGCTGCTCGCGACCTGTCCGTAGGTGCGCGGGTCCACACGATTATCGATGACGCGGGCGAGGAGAGTATTCGATGCCGAATCCCATAGCTCCAGATAGATGGTCATCGCACCGGCTGACTCGACCAGCGTCACGCTGCGGCCGGGGGCCATGAGATCCGGAGCGCTGACGCGGATATTGATCAGCGCCGGGCGCAGGACGAGCACGTCTGGGCCCGCCGCGGTGGTGAGCTCGTAACGTCCACCTTTCTGGAGCTCTTCGCTGAAGATTCTCCTGAAATCCGTCTGCAGGTCGCTCTTCGCACGGTCGAGGTCGCTTGGCCTGATCTGGCGCGACAGGTCACGCTGGTCGCGGTTGTATTCGCTCACCCAGCTCTTCGAGAACTCCACGTAGCAGTCGAGCAGCGCCAGCCGCTTGTACTGCGTGAAAGTGGCCCCCGGTCTCACGTAGGCGAGCCGCCCGTCGGTCTGCTGGTAGAGATGCAGACCGTCCTTGTCGACTTGCGGCGCCGGCTCTGCCTCCGCACAGGCGGCCCTGCACGAGAGTGCCAGACCGGCACCGAGCGCGACGATAAAGCTCGGCAACCACTGCGCTATGAGATGAGGCTTCATGTTGCTCCGTCCACCGTATCGCCAGCTTCGCAGGGGTCCCTATCATAGCCTCAAGCATGACGGCGACACGATGCCGGGAGTCGCCGCGGCATCGGCGCCAACGACGGCCTGCCTGAGCTCGCGCGCTGCCGCCTGCCTTCATTGCAGGTCGCATGGCTGAACTCTCTGGCTTCGCTCGACCCGCCTCATGCGCATCGTAACCCGCCGCCACGCTTTACATTTGGCTCAGCACCCTCGAGTCTGCTGCGGTCTGAATCGCAGCGTGAGCCCTCCATGAACATCCACCTGACCACCGGACCCATCGTGTCCCTGATCGCCGGCATCCTGATTCTGGTGATTCCGCGCTTGCTGAACTACATCGTCGCCATCTACCTCATCCTCATCGGGCTTCTGGGTCTCGGTCTTTTCGGTATAACTTGACCTCCCCGCCCGATCGGATGCCGCCGTGAGAATCGATCACATTGCCGTGTGGACCGAGGACCTCGACCGCCTCGCGCATTTCTATGCCACCTATTTCAGCGCGGTCATCGGGCCTGCGTACTCGAACGCATCGAAGGGTTTCGAGTCGCGTTTCCTGAGCTTTGCCGACGGAGCGCGTCTGGAGATCATGCGCACGCGTTCGCTGACGCTGTTGCCGCGCGCGCCGGGGGTCGAGAGCGCAGGCCTGACGCACCTCGCGGTGTCGGTAGGCTCAGAGCGCGGCGTGGAGGAGCTCACCGCGCGCCTGCGCCAGGATGGCCATACGGTGCTCCTGGGTCCACGCCGTACGGGCGATGGCTATTACGAGAGTGTGATACTCGATCCGGACGGCAACCGTATCGAGATTACTGCGTAGCAAGGCTGAGCAGGTGGCAGCCGCGCAGCCCGAAACTGACATCAAGCCCCCGGCCTGCCACGATTGCCCCACCGCTTTGACACGAGCGGTGGGCAGACTCTTCTCTCGAATCGGCACCACCTTCGAGAGGAGTGAAACGTGTCGGACCGCTTCGAGGCCGTGCGCGCCTTGCTGCAACGCGCACTGGTGCAGCCGCTCGCGCGGGTCGCTGGGTCGACCGCGAGAGTCGTGCGGAACGCTCTCGGGAATGGCTGGCGCGCCCGGCGCCGGATGCTCGTCGCCGCCGTGCTCGTGGCGCTCGCGTACGCACTGTATCGGCACCCGCCCCTCGTCACCGTACATCGCAGCGAGGTGCTGGTCCGCACCAACTCGTTCGATGGCTCCTCGATCGCCTACAGCAGCGGCACGGTCTTGCTGGTTCCCGGTGTCCACCAGCTGCGCCGCTATTCGACGTCCGACCAGCTATACCGCCCCACTGACAGCCTGCGCGCCTCGGGCCCGTCGCCTTTCCAGTCGAACGAGGGTCTCTCCATCGGCATCGATCTGACGGTGCGCTGGGCGATCGACCGCGCGCGCATCGCCAGCATGTCCAGGGAGTATCCGGAGGATCTCGACACCGATCTGGTGCGCCCGGCCGTGCAGGGAGTGGTGTACCCACTGCTGGCCCGGCACACCGCACGGGAGATCTTCTCGAGCGAGCGCCAACGGATCCCGCAGGAGATCGCCAGCGCGCTCGCGCCGAAGCTCGCCGCGCTGGGGCTCGTTCTGCGCGGCGTCGAGATGGGTCAGGTGGACCTGCCGGCGGAGTACCGCGCGCAGATGGAGCAGCTGCTCGCCGAGGAGTTGGAGACCGAGAAGGTCCGCTACACGCTGCAGCTGAAGGAGGCGCAGGTGCAGGAGACGCAGCTGGCCGCGGAGGCGGACAAGGTGCGCCGGCAGAAGGCCGCGGAGGCGGCCGGTGCGGAGCAGGTGATCGCCGCGCGTGCGCAGGAAGAGACCATGAAGCACATCCTGCCTTTCAAGCAGAAGCAGATCGAGCAGCGCCAGCTGGAGGCGGAAGCCGAGAAGCTCGCGCGTATCCGTACCGCCGAAGGTGCGGCGGAAGCGCGCCGGATCGAGGCCCGCGGCGAGGCGGAGTCGCGGCAGCGGCTCGCCGACGCCGAAGCCTACCGTGTCGAGACGGTCGGCAAGAGCAACGCCGGTCAGATGGAGCGTGAGGGCACACTCATTGCGCGCTACCCGTTGCTCATTCAGAAGACCCTCGCCGACAAGCTCTCCGACAAGGTGCAGGTGATCATCGCGCCGACGCCGGCAGCCGGACAGTTCCTCGGCGCGAATCTGGTCGGACTCGAGCCGGCCAGGGTACCCGGTGATCCGCAGGCGGCGCTCACCGCCCATGCGCAGGCACGGTGATGCTGCCCGCGCTCGCTGCGACGCTCGCCATCGTGGCGCTCGACCATACCCCGCTGCGCTCCGCGCCGCGCGCGCAGGCGACCGAGCTCACGACGCTGTCGCAGGGAGAGGTGCTCGAGGTGCGCGACGAGCGGGCCGGCTACCTCAAGGTCTACAGCTATCATCGCGAGCGCGGCGGCTATGTGAGGAGCGAGCGGGTGCGCACGCTCGGTCTGAGTGAGAGCGATGCCCCGGGCTTGCTCGCGGTGCTGCGGTTCCTGCGCGACAGCGCCGGCTCGGAAGCGCTGGGGATCAGCTACGGTGCCGGGTACCTCAAGGCGGCGCCGGGCGGCACCGTCACCGGCGAGCCGCTCGATGCGATTGGACGCATGGCGGAGCGTCTCGCCGATGCGGCTTCCGCGAGCGGCCGGCAGCGGGCGCAGGCCGCGGCGCATCTCGAGGTAGCCGGGCAGTTCGGCATCCACGTGCGCAGCTTCGAGCGTGAGGGCCGCCTGCAATACTGTTACGACGGAGAGCTCTTCAGGGAAGTGCTGGCGATACCGGTCGCGACCGTCGAGGAGCGCGCGCGTGCCGTCCTCGCGCTGACACGGCCGGACTGCGTCGATCCGACCCTGGGGATCATGCTGCGCGCTTTGCAGGATGCGGAACGCAGCGTGCTGCTCGATTCCATCGAAGAGCGGAGCGTGAGCGCGATGCTGCGCAGCCGCCTGCATGCGCGACGGGCCGCTGTGTGGGCGGCGCTTGCTTACGAGCACGCGCGCCGCGGCGAACCTGCCATGACCGCCGCGCAGCGCGCGATTGCGGAGCTTCTGGCCGTGCATCCGCAGGAGCTCGGCGACGAGCACCGCGCGGAATACCTGGACGCCGTGCTGCGCGTCGGAGCGATCCGCTGGGCGGCCGTGACCTCCGTCGCGGGGGCCGGGCCGCTCGTCCTCACTACGAGCACGGGCGCGCCGGGCGAGACCTGCGTCATGCTCAGCGAGCTGCGGCGTCCTTCCGTCGCGCTCGTGCGACGCTGCACATACGGGATCGTGTGGAGCGCCTCGGCGCAGACGGTTGCGCGCGGCCGGGCGTTCGTCCTTGCCGTGCAGCCGCTCGAGAGCTGGCGGGAGCTGTGGATCTTCCGTGAGACCGGAGAGGGCTGGACGGTGGATGTGCTGCCGCCGGGTGCGGGCGATGCGGCGGAAGGCTACGTGGAGTTCGCAGGCTTCGCTGCGGGTTCCTCGCGTGTGCTCATCGCACGTGAGGTTCGTGAGCACGGGCGATTCGCCCGGCGTTTCGAGGAGCTGCGGCTCGAGGATCTGCTGCCGGTGAAGCAGGCGAGCAGCCCGGAGCTCCTCGCGGACTTCGGCCGCTGGCAGGATGTGGGCTGGCGGCGTGACACACTCAGCCTGCATTGAGCATCGGTGCGGCGAATTGCATGGAATGCTCTAGAATTCCGGCGGGAGGTGGATCGGGACGTGGAGAGAGAGCGACAAGCATCCGCACGCGCCGCGCTGCTCGCCGCCGCGCTGTTCGCCGCCGCGCTGCTCGCCGATGGAGCTGCGGCAGCGCGCGTTTTTCCGCTGCCCGCGGACGACTCCACGGTGATCGGTGAGGACTCGAGCGTCACCACCGTGTACCAGGACACGCTGCCGGATCTGGCACAGCGCTACAGTCTCGGCTACTACGAGATCATCCGCGCCAACCCCGGTGTCGATGTGTGGATCCCGGGCGCCGACAAGCACCTCACGCTGCCGGGTCGGCGCATCCTGCCGCCGGGCCCGCGCGAGGGCATCGTGGTGAACCTTCCCGAGCATCGGCTCTACTACTACCCGAAGCCGCGCCCCGGCGAAGAGCCGGTCGTGATCACTTACCCGGTCAGCATCGGCAAGATGGACTGGCGCACGCCCCTCGGTGAGACGCGCATCGTCGCCAAGGTCAAGAATCCCCCCTGGTATCCGCCGGAGTCGGTTCGCAAGGAGCACGCCGAGCGTGGCGACGTGCTGCCGAAGGTAGTGCCCGCGGGCCCCGACAACCCGCTCGGTAACTTCGCCATGCGGCTCGGGGTGGGGAACGGCAGCTACCTGATTCATGGGACCAACAATCCGGTCGCTGTGGGGATGGCCGTCACGCATGGCTGCATCCGCATGTACCCGGAGGACATCGCCGCGCTCTTTCCGCTGGTGCCCGTCGGCACGAAGGTGCGTCTCATCAACGAGCCCGTGAAGGCAGCGTGGGTGGAGGGACGGCTCCTCATCGAGGTCCATCCCCCGGTCGATGCCGAGGGTCAGTCGGTCGAGCCCGATGTGCAGGTGCTCGAGCCGCTGCTCGACCAGGTGCTCGGTAACGACATCGCGGCCATTCACTGGGACCTGGCGCGCGACACGCTTCAGGCAGCGACCGGCATGCCGACTCTGGTCGGGCTCGCAGCGGAGCCCGAGCCCACGACCTCCGCACGCTGAAGCGAGGAGGAGCGTGCCGCGGGCGTCGGAGCCGCGCGCCGCATCACTGCAGATCGCGTGGAATGTCTTCTTTCCAGGTGCGGGTCCGCAGCACGCCTCCATCGCGCAGCAGCGTGCGCGTAGCCGCGTAGTGGAAGGTGCCGGCGTCACTCGTGATTGCGAGCGTCCCGCGGTAGGTCAGGGTGCGGTCCTTGAGGTGCTCGACACTCTCCGCCTCGCCTTCGACCGCCGCCGCGTCCGGATGGGCGTCATCGACGCGATAGATGAGCTGCTCGCGATGCTCGAAGGAGCCCCACGGAAAGACCATCGATGAGCTGCCGTGCCAGCTGACCGTCGTGCGGCCTTTGAGCTCGTCACGCTCGAGCTTCCAACTCCCGGGCCACGCGTAATCGCCACCGGGGGTGGAGACACCGGGTGCCTGCTCGGCGGGCTCTGGCGCTGCGAACGGCGGTGGCGCCCGGCGGTGCGCCGGAATGATGGGCAGCTCGATGGCCGAGCCCTCGGGTCCGCCGAGCCGCAGACGGGTCGTCATCGCATAGGGTGTCGGCCACAGCATCGGCCATTGCGCGTTGGAGACCGCCACGCGGATGCGGTGTCCGCGCGGCCACACCCAGGAGCTCACATACAGCTCGAGATCGAGCGGATACTCCCGGCCCGGCACGAGGGGCTCCGGCTGCTCCAGCGAGCGGCGTTGCGCACCATTCAGTCCCGCTCCGGTGATCGCCGTGACGCGTCCGTCCTCGGCGACGTCCTCGAGACGGACGAACCAGTCGGCGAGCGGCGCGTCCGCGGCCGCGAGCAGCCGCACCCGGGCGCGGCCGAACATCGTCACAGCCTCGCTGAGCGGCTCGCTGTCATACACGAGCGCATAGGCGTCGGCCGGCCGTTGATCACCGAGCAGCTCGCCCCACCAGAAGCCGACCTCGGGGCCGGCGGAGGGGACATACCACAGGCGGTCAGTTGCTGAGGCCGCCGGCGCGCGGGTCAGCTGCCGATTCGGCGCCAGAAACCAGGTCTGCCGCTGCAGCCCCTGCGGTGGCCAGGTGTCGGCGCGCCATTCGCCGGGGATGTCCTGCGCCTGTGCGCCGGGAGGGTGGCTATGCTGCTCATAGAAGATGAGTCGCGGCTCGCGCTCGACCCCGTTGTCGACCCCCTTCAGCCAGTGATCGAACCAGCGCACCGCCTGGTCGCGCCATTCGACACGCGGTCCGTACATGCTGGTGTTGGGGTGGTCGTGATTCCAGGGTCCGAGCCAGGCGTGCACCGGTGCCGGCACGCGCTCGAGCATTCGCAGGATGCTGTTGCGATAACCATCCTGGAAGCCGCCGATGAGAAAGCACGGGATCGTGATGTCTTCCAGAGGCCGCACCGGCGCTCGCCAGTAGGGACCGTTGCGCTGGTGACGGAAGTAGTCGAGCGACCAGGGCACGGAATCCATACGCTTCGCGAGGGTGTCCTCATCGAGTGGGAAATCCGGTGCGCCGCTGCGGCCCTGATCGAGATCCATGGAGATCTCGAATTCATCCACGTGCATGATGCCGTCCATGTAGTGCACGTCCTCCGTGAAGAGCGCCTCGGTGGCCGCGATGGCGATGATGGTCTTGAGCGCCGGCGGATGCCGCATCGCCATCTGGATCGAGTTGAAGCCGCCCCAGGAGATGCCGAACATCGCGACACTGCCGTTGCACCAGCTCTGCCGCGCGAGCCAGGCGATCACCTGCTCGCCATCTTCCTGTTCCTGGGCCGAGTACTCGCGCGTCGGTGGTGCGCCGCCGCTGTTGCCGAACCCGCGAATGTCGACCCGCACCCCGACATAGCCGTGCCGTGCGAAGTAGGCGTGGGTGGAGTAATCGGGCGAGTCATCATCCTTGCGGTAGGGCAGGTATTCGAGCAGCGCCGGCACCCGTTCCTCGCGGCCGAGGTCGGCCGGCATGTAGAGCGTCGCCGCCAGCACCACCCCATCGGGCATGGGGATCGATGTCTTCACCGTCCGCACGCCGCGATCCAGCGCCTGCGCCGCAGGGACGCTCAGCAGCAGCCACAGGGCTGTCGCCACGGCCGACATCGGGACCTGGTGACGCATGACCCGGCGAGACTACGCGGACCGCTGCGCGTCGGGCAAGCTGCACAAAGCTGCCCGCTCGGGCAGGATCGCATCTGGGACGACGCAGAGCGCCTGGAGACATGACGAGCAACACCGCTGCCGGCACCGGCTCGGCCGCCTTCCGCTTCGTGCTGGTGATGGGGATCGTGAATCTCTTCGCCGATACCACCTACGAGGGCGGTGCCAGCATCAATGGGCCGTTCCTCGGGCTCCTCGGCGCAAGCGCGGCGATGATCAGCATCGTCGCCGGAGCGGGGGAGTTCTTCGGGTACAGCCTGCGATGGATATTCGGCTATCTCAGCGACCGGACCGGTCGCTACTGGCAGCTCACCTTCCTCGGGTACTTCATCAACCTCCTGGCGGTTCCCGCCATGGCGTTGGCGGGCAGCTGGGAAGTGGCGGCGGCGCTCATGATCGCCGAGCGCGTCGGGCGCGCGATCCGTAAGCCGACCGTGGAGGCCATGCTGTCCTACACCACGGGCACGCTCGGCCGCGCGTGGGTGTATGGGCTCAACACCGCGCTCGATGAGACCGGTGCCACGATCGGTCCGCTCCTCATGGCCCTCATCCTGTTCCTGCGGGGTAATTACCGCACCGCCTACGCCTTCCTGATCGTCTCCGCAGTTCTGGCGCTCGTGTCGCTGGCGGTGGCCAGAGCGCGTTTCCCACTACCCTCGAGTCTGGAGGAAGGCACCACGGCGCCGGCCAGGAGCCTCACCTCCGCCTACTGGCTTTACATGGCTGCCGCGTCCTGCTTCGCGGCGGGGCTCATGAGCTTCGAGCTCATCTCTTATCACCTCGCGCATACCCGCATCGTCTCGCCAGGCTGGATCCCGGTATTCCTCGCCGTATCGACAGCCTTCGGAGTGATCGCCAGCCTGGTCCTCGCTCGCTGGTACGATCGACGGGGTCTGCCGGTGTTGCTCGGAGCGGTGGCCTGCTCGGCGGCGTTTGCGCCGCTCGTGTTTCTCGGGGGCTTCTGGCTCGCGCTCCTCGGCATCCTCCTGTGGGGAATCGGTTATGCGACGCAGGACACCTTGTTCAAGGCCTTGATCGCCGGTGTGCTCCCGGAGGGTAAGCGCAGTCAGGCTTTCGGCATCTTCTATACCGGTTATGGGGCCGGGTGGCTCATCGGGAGTATCGCGGCCGGATTGCTGTATGAGCGCTCGCGACTTGCGCTCACCGTGTTCGCGGTGCTGGTGCAGCTCGCCTCGCTGCCGATCTTCCTCATCGCTCATCGCCAGCTACGACAGCCTGCGGGGGCGCGCTGATTGCATACAGCATCGCCGCGTCCGTGGGGGGAGAACGACGGGCTCACGGTAGTGCGGCGCCAAACATCGAGATGCCCAGGGTAGTGGCACTGCGGTCGCGTAAATAGCCATACTCAGCCGATGGTCAGTCCAGCAGCGCTGCGCCAGGCGGCCGGGTTCGTCGTTCCGATGGCAGCGCAGTCGGTGAAGTCGCTTCCCCGGGGCGCTGAATGGCTGTACGAGCCGAAGCTCGACGGATACCGTGCGCTGCTGCTCAAGCAGGGCAGCGTGGTACGGCTGCTGTCGCGCAACGAGAAGGAGCTGACTGCGATGTACCCCGGCGTGGCGGCTGCCGGCCTGCGGCTCAACGCGCGCGAGGCGCTTCTCGACGGCGAGATCGTGGCCGTGGCGGACGATGGACGCCCCTCGTTCCAGGCTCTGCAACATCGGTCCTCGCACCCGCGGCATCGCATCGTGTTCTACGCGTTCGACGTGCTGCACCTCGATGGCCGGAATCTCATGGCGGAGCCGCTCACGGCGCGGCGAGCGCGCCTGCCGAAGCTCATCGGCGCCAATGACATCATCCGCCAGTCGCAGGATCTGCCGGGAAGCACCGACGCGATCGTGCAGGCGCTGCAGGCGGCCGGCATCGAGGGCGTCGTTGCCAAGCGCCGCAACTCGACCTATCAGCCCGGGGAACGCAGCGGTGACTGGGTGAAGTTGAAGCTCGAGCGCCAACAGGAGCTCGTCATCGGCGGCTACCGGCCAGCGGGCTCGGCCGGCGTGGATGCGTTGCTGGTCGGCTACTACGAGCGAGGCGACCTCATGTTTGCTGGCAAGGTCCGTGCCGGCTTTACGCCGCACATTCGCCGCGAGCTTCTCGCCAGGCTCGGTCCGTTAGCGATCTCCGAGTGTCCTTTCAGCAACCTGCCCGACGCGAGCGCTGGGCACTGGGGCGGTGGCGTCACCGCGGATCAGATGCGGGAGATGCGCTGGACGGCGCCGCAGCTCGTGGCGCAGATCCGCTTCACGGAATGGACCGCCGACAAGCGCCTGCGCCACGCGGCATTCCTTGGATTGCGAGTCGACAAGGCGGCGAGCGACGTGCGGCGAGAATCCTGACAAGGCGAGGGTGAATGTTGAAGGATATTCCGGCGGGATCCGTGCGCCGCGGCGACCTGCGGCGTGCCGACAAGGTCATGAGCGCCGAGGAGGTGCGCGCATTCCTCGGCGACGCTCACTGTGGTCGCACCGCTACGGTGGGTGCGGATGGATATCCGTACGTGGTCCCGAACCTCTTCGTGTGGATGGAGGAGCGCATCTTTCTGCACACCGCGCGCGTCCGCGGCCATTTCCTCGCCAACATCGAGTTCTGCGACCGCGTCTGTTTCGAGGCGGATCAGCCCGGCGAGATCTTCCCGTACGGTCCGGTGGAGTGTGATACCTCCATCGCCTTTCGCTCGGTCGTAGTCTTCGGCCGGATTCGCGTCGTGCCGGAGCTCGACATCCGCGAGCGCTTCTTTGCGGCGTTCATGTCGAAGTACGCCCCGCGCGATTCCTGGGGACGCGCCAGGGGCAGCTTTCCACGGATCGACGCGACGATTCTTTATGCGATAACGCCCGAGATCCTGACCGGGAAGCAGACGCCCCTGCCCGCTGCGGGCAAGCTCTGGCGGCGCACCGACGCGCCGGCGGGCACGTCCTCCTGAGCAGCAGCCTTGGCCAGGCCCGCCCGTTCAGCAGTCATTCAGGTGCGGCGGCTCTAAATCTCCCCTTGCACCCCACATCCATGGCGATCGAGCAGGGGGAGGACACAAGTGAAGGCGACGCTCTTCGCCGTGGGGTACACGGGCTATCTCATCTTCGGGTTTTTCCAGATCGCGGCGACCGCGAGCGGCATCCAGCACCTCACCGGGCTGTGGTCGCTCCTGTGCTGGGTGGGAGCGATACTCTTCGGTTGGGTTCCGGTGGTCGGGACCGCGCTCGGTATCTACGGCGCGAGCGCGCAATGGGAATGGAGCTTGCCCGCCTCTTTGGCTTTCTTCATCGGCGTGCCGATCGTGCTGTTCATGCCGCTGCTGACGGTTTCCATATCCGCCAACATCCGGCGCCGCGCTGCGGCGGCGCGCGCCTTGAGCGAGCGGCTCGATCCCACGCGCTGAGCTCACTGGCCCACATCTCGCGCAGCGACCCGGGCGCATGCGCTCAGCCGGATGTTGCGGCCGTTCCGGCCGAGCGGTCGATCACGAGCTTCCCGTCCCGCACCGGAATGCGCTCACCCGGGTCATGGTCCATCTTGACGGTCGCCTCCTGACCATTGAGGCGGTAACGCACCTCGTAGCCCATATGCCGTGTCGAGCTGTCATACACCGTGGCGCACTTCTGCTCGGTGGTGGTGGTCGTGTCCCGGTCCTGAAGATTCTTCTGAATGCGGTTGCCGGCGTACCCGCCGCCTGCCGCACCGGCGACCGTTGCGATATCACGTCCCGTGCCGCCACCGATCTGGTGTCCGATGACGCCACCGATCACGGCGCCGGCAACCGTTCCGATCACCTGATGCTCATCCTTCACGGGCGCCTTCTGTGTCACGGCCTCGTCGTGGCATTCCTGGCGTGGGGTGCGCACGGTCCGGGTGAGCGGCGTGACCTTCAGCACCTGCGCGTATTGCGGAGAGCTGTGCATCATCTTCAACCCGGCGAAAGCGCTCGCGCCGACGGCGACCACTGCTCCGGCCGCCAACCCTGTGACCAACGACTTGTTCACTGCTTCCTCCTTGCTCCGCGTTGCGCGGGCGTCATCTGAAAAGCGCGACGATGATAATGCAGCGCACCCGCGGGTGTTGCGACACAGGTCACTGCGGGATGCGGCTGAAAGTGTTGGCGCCTGGCGACGCCGCGGTACCGCATCGTTCAGCGTGTGTTTATGTGCGTCGGGTTACTTGAAAGTGACGTCGAGCGTCAGGCCGAGCGCATTGATCGCCCCGGGCGTGCTGTTGTTGCTGTCCTGACGCTGGTAGAACACCTGCAGATCGGTGTGCTCCGACAGTACGAGATTGGCACCGGCGCGAAAGCGGTTGCGAAACCAGCGCTGATCCTGGAATTCATAGAAGCCTTCATCGTTGGCGAAGAGGGAGGACATCCAGGCGATTCCCTCGGTGGACCAACGGTACTCGAGACGCACGCGCGCCCGGTACGGATTGCTCGAGGCGTTCAGCGTGTCATCGAGCCGCAGACGCAGAGCGAGCGTGCCACGCCCGAAACGCCAGGCACGACTGCCAAACAGCCGCACGACCTGGGTGATCTTCACGTTCTTCCCATCGATGCTCTCCTCCGGCCGCTGCGGCGTCAGCTGGTGGGCGTAGCCCAGGGACAGCCACCAGGATCCTGTTTTGTGGTTCAGGTCGGCCTCGAGCGCGCTGAGCGTGGGATTCGGCAAACTCTCGCTGAAGCGAACCTTGCCGATACCGGTCAGGGTGGTATCGGTGGCCACCGGACCGGTGACATCGAGCTCCGTCCACAGCTGCTCATCGGGAACGCCGGTGCCGGCGCAGGCGAGGGTGGGGAGGAATGGGGCGGCAAGTGCCAGCAGCAGCCCGATGCATGTAGGCGTCGACCTACTGCGTACGCTTCGCGGCGGCCTGGACCTCGCCGAGACGGATTGAGGCATTATGTCAACCTTCCGCGGCGGAGGCGTCATCCGCCGCCGCGCCTTCCGCGTTCGATGCATATTAAGAGGTGTGCCGCGGATGAGCCGAATCTGGAGCATGGGTCTCTTCGCCGGGGTGGCGGGACTTGCAGCCGGTGCTGCGCTCGCCAGTGCCACGGATGCTTTTTCCGCAGTGCAGGTGCTGCGCGAGGGCGGCTGCGGGGGTGTGATGCCCGCGACCCGCGCGCTGCGCCATGAGCCGGCACTCGATGCAATCGCACGTGAATGGGCGGAGGGTCTGCCACTTGCCGAGGCGGCCGAGCGCAGCGGCTACTCTGCGCTCGCCACCTCCGGACTTCACGTGTCGAGCACCGATGCGGGTGTGCTCGAGCTGATGCGCCGTTCCGCATGCCGGACCGTGACCGGTCAGGAGCTGCGTGCGCTCGGCGTGTACCGGCGCGGCATCGACAGCTGGATCGTGCTGGCCTCGGACTATCGTGCGACCGCCGTGCCGACGATGGCGAGCCGTTCCGCACCCTTCATGTCCCCAGCGGCGGGTTCAGCGGCCATGCCCACCCCGCCGGCGCCGGTTGTGCGCACCCCGTCCCCGGCCACACTTGCCAGCGAGGCGCTGCAGCTCGTCAATGAGGTGCGCTCACGCGGAGCGCGCTGCGGTGAGCGCAGCTTCGGACCGGCGCCGCCGCTGTCACTCTCGGGCACACTCGGCACCGTTGCCTTCGGACACGCCGCAGACATGGCCGAGCACGATTATTTCGAGCATCGCGACCTCAAGGGGCAGTCCCCCGCGGACCGGGTGCGCGGCGTCGGGTACCGCGAGAAGCTCGTGGGCGAGAACATCGCGTACGGACCGAAATCCGTCGAGGAGGTGGTGCAGGGATGGCTCAACAGTCCAGGACATTGCGAGAACATCATGGATCCCCGGTTTGCGGAGATGGGATTCGCGTTCGCGCCCGGCCGCGCCGGGCGTCATGGTCTGTACTGGGTACAGCTGTTTGCCGAGCCTCAGGCCTGAGAGGCAACCGCGTGGAACACCGACGTCGCCTGCTCCGGAGCCTGACCGCACTCGTGCTGTTCCTCGCCGGCTCCGTGGCGTTGGCTCAGGCTCCGACTCCGGCAGAGAGCACTCAGCCTGCCTGGGGCATCTGGACGCCGAAGGAGCTGCGGTTCGTGTACATGGGCTTCACCTCGTACTATTCCTGTGACGGACTGCGGGACAAGATGCGCGCCGTGCTGCTGCAGCTGGGTGCGCGGCCGGATCTGAAGCTGGTCGAGGTGCCGTGCTCCGGGATGGGCGGCAGACCTACGCAATTTCCGGGCGTGACCGTGAACATGAACGTGCTCGCTCCGTTCGACCCCTCGAGCGCCAACGCGAGCGCGACGCCGGTCCCCGCTCACTGGAAGACGGTGGTCATCAGCACCGACTCCGATCCCTTGCGGGAGGCGGGAGACTGCGAGCTCATCGAGCAGGTCAAGTCGCGCGTATTGCCGCTGTTCTACGCCCGCAACGTGGAATATCACTCGACCTGCATTCCGAATCAGCTCCAGATCGGCGGTACGCGACTGAAGGCCGACGTGCTCATCGCGGATCAGCCGCCCGCCCAGCCTGCCGACTCGAGCGCGCCCGTTGCCCAGCCGGCACGGTGAGCCGCTGCCACAAGGGCGCTGGGCACCAGCCAGCGCGGCGGTACGGCGGGTTCCGCGTGGTTCGGCTGATCGAGTCCATGATCGAGCCGGGAATAGTCTCTCCTGAGGCAGCGCATTCTGCGTGCGCGGATGCGCGCGCTATCCAGGGCTCGTACCGTGCGGTGATTCCAGGCTCAAAACGGGAAGGTGCGCGCGCGCTGCTGATCCTTGTGGATGTCGCGGGCGGCGAGAAAGAGGTGCGCAGTCGCCCAGAAGCCGGTCGGCACGAGGCACAGCATCGCCAGGCGTAGCGAATCGGCATTCGATGCAGTCGTGTGCGCGAACCAGTCACTGAGCGCGCCGATCAGGGGTGGCGCAATGACGAGATTGCCGAGATTCGCGAGGAACAGCACCATGGCGCAGAACATGGCGCGCATGCGGCACTGCGCGAGATTGTTGAGCAGCCCGAACCCCGGGCCGATGTAGAAGTAGATGGCCGGTATGAAGATCCAGAGCATGGCGCGTGCCAGCGCGAGGTCGCGGGTGTAGTACACCACGCCCGAGGCGATGGTGGCGATACCGATCCCGGCCGCGAGCAGCCACACGATGCGCCGTGCATCGACCATGGTGCTGCGAGCCATGAGCCATCCCGTTGCGAGCGTGGCGAGCCCGCCGCCCCACAGGTGCATGTTCTGCGTCACTGCCGCCGCTTCGCCGACACTCATGTGATAGGTACGCTGCAGAAAGGTGGGGGTGAAGAACATCAGGCCCCACCCCCACAGCGCACAGACGGCAGTGCCCATCATCACGTGCACCGCCGAGCGTTGTTGCCACCAGAAGCGGAGCGTCTCCCGGAATGAGGGGGCGTCGCCGTCATCGCCGGCATCGAGGCATCCGCGCTGGGGCTCGCGCACCGTGAGCCATACGAGGAGACCGGCGAGTACCCCCGGCACGCCGAGCGCGAAGAATACCGCGCGCCAGCCATAGTGGTCGGCGATGGCGCCGGCGACGTTGTAGCCGACCCAGGCGCCGATCGGTGCGCCGAGCGAGAAAATGGTCAGCGCCATCGCGCGGCGCGTCGCCGGGAAGTAGTCCGACAGCAGCGAGTTGGCGCCGGGAGTTCCGCCGGCCTCGCCGATCGTCACGCCGACGCGCGCAAAGAAGAACTCCCACGAGTTGCGGGCCACGCCGCACAGCGCAGTCATGGCCGACCACAGCACCAGGCAGATTGCGACGATCTTGCGGCGGTTGCGGCGATCGATCAGGTACGAAAGTGGAAAGCCGAGCAGGACGTAGAACAGGCCGAACGCGGCGCCGGTGAGCCAGGCGACCCCCGAGTCGCTCAGGTGCAGCTCGATCCTGATCGGATCGAGCACCGTGGACACGACGTAGCGGTCCGCGATACTGAGCGTGTACACCAGACACATCATGCTGAGCACGTACCAGCGTGCCAGCAGCGTCGTCGTCGGCGCGGCCGGGGTCTGCGCGAGCTCACCGACGCCTGAGGCCACGTTAGATTGCAATTCGCTCACCGCTCCTCATCTGGGGCCCACCGTGCAGGTTAACCTGCCAGTGAATTGCTGTCCTCAAGAATGAGATCGGCGCCTCGCTCCGCCAGCATGATCGTCGGCGTGTTGGTATTGCCCGAGGTGACGTTCGGGAAGGCAGAGGCATCGACCACCCGCAGGCGGCCAACGCCACGCACGCGCAGCCGCGCATCGAGCACCGCTGCGGGCCCCATGGCGCACGTGCAGCTCGCGTGGAATACCGAGCCCGCCCGCTGGCGGAAGTCGGCGAGCACTTCCGCATCGGATTGCGCCGCAGGACCGGGCTGCCGCTCGCTCTCGGTGATCGCCGCGAGCGGTGCTGCGGCAGCGATACGCCGTACCACGCGCGCGCCGTCGAAGACGTCCTGGACATCGCCGGCCGTCGCGAGTGAATTCACGACGATGGTGGGCTGCACGTGCGGGTCGGCGGAGCGGATGTGGACGCTGCCGCGGCTCGTCGGCCGGCAGGTGTTGAAGGACATCAGAAACCCGGGCCAGGGATCGGGATTCGTGAGCCGCCGCCTGCCCCGGGGGCCGGTGGTCGTGGTCCCGTAGCTTGCGGGATTGAAATAGATATGGAGGTTCGGCCACCTGAGCTCCGGTCGGCTGCGCAGGAACGCACCCGCCTGATTGACGCTCATGGCGAGCGGTCCGCGGCGCGTGAGCGCGTAGCGGAGGGCAGCCTTCACCTTGCCGAGGAGGGGCGCCAGCTCGTCGTTCAGGGTCGGCACGCGTGAGCGGAAGTAGTAGTTCACCGCCAGGTGATCCTGGAGTCCCGTGCCGACAGCGGGTGCGTCTGCCACCACCTTGATGCCGAAGCTCTGCAGCCGTGCGCCCTCTCCGACACCGGAGAGCTCGAGCAGCTGCGGTGAGTTGATGGCGCCGCCGCAGAGCAGCACCTCGCGTTGCGCACGCGCTTCCCGCCGCACACCGTCGCGCTCGTATTCGACACCGCATGCACGCGTACCCTCGAACAGCACGCGCGTGGCGAGCGCATGCAGCTGCACCTCGAGGTTTGGCCGGCGCATCGCCGGTCGAAGATAGGCGTTCGCGGTCGAGACGCGGCGGCCGTTCTTGATGCTCACCTGCCAGAGGCCCGCGCCCTCCGTCTGGGCACCGTTGAAGTCGCGGCTCGCCGGGATGCCGATGGCAGCGCAGGCGGCCAGAAATTTCTGGCAGATCGGGTGCACACGGGAGGAGACATCGCTCACGTAGATGGGACCCCCTGCGCCGTGGAACTCCGAAGACCCCCAGCAGTGATCCTCGAGCTTCCTGAACCAGGGCAGCACCTCGGCCCACGACCAGCCGGGGTTCCCCGCATCCCGCCAGTCATCGAAATCCCCCGGCTGTCCGCGCACGTACACCATGGCGTTGATGGAGCCTGAGCCGCCCAGCACTTTGCCGCGCGGCCAGAACTGACGACGATTGTCGAGTGCCGGGTCCGGCTCCGCCTCATACATCCAGTTGAAACGCGGATCATGGAAGGTGCGCGCGTAGCCGACCGGCACCGAGATCCAGATGGAGCGGTCCGATCCACCCGCTTCCAGCAGCAGCACACGCAGCCTGCCATCCGCAGTCAGGCGGTTGGCGAGCACGCAGCCGGCAGTGCCCGCACCGACTATGATGTAGTCATACCCGCTCATCTGGTGTATGACACTGCGCCATGAAACTCACCAACCTGCGCACCTTCGTCGTCGGCAATCCTCAACCCGGAGTCGGCGGCCGTTATTTCATCTTCGTGAAGCTCACCACCGACCATAACGTGCACGGAGTCGGCGAGGCCTATTGCCTGCCGTTCCACCCGCGGGTGGTGACTGCCATGCTCGAGGATATCTTCGAGCGTTATTTCCGTGAGCAGGATCCGCACGACATCGAATTGCTGTGGCGCCGCGTCTACTCGGCGGGCTATACGCAGCACGCGGATCTTTCCCTGATGGCGGCGCTGTCGGCGCTCGAGATGGCCTGCTGGGACATCATTGGCAAGGAGGCCGGCCAGCCGGTGTACAAGCTCCTCGGCGGCCGGGTGCACGAGCGACTGCGCTCCTATACCTACATCTATGCGCGCCCGGGCGACAAGACCGACGTCTACCAGGACCCGGATCTGTCCGCGGAGCGCGCCGCGGAGTACCTGGCGCAGGGGTTCACCGCCATCAAGTTCGATCCGGCGGGGCCGTACACGGCCTTCGATGGACGGCAGCTCTCGCTCGAGGCGCTGGCGCTCTGCGAGCGTTTCATGCAGCGCCTGCGCGAGGCGGTGGGAACCCAGGCGGACCTGCTGTTCGGCACGCACGGTCAGATGACCGCCGCGGGAGCGATTCGCCTGGCGCGACGCCTCGAGCCCTATGACCCTCTGTGGTTCGAGGAGCCGGTGCCGCCCGATGCACCTGAGGAGATGGCGAAGGTGGCGCGTGCGACCTCGATACCGATCGCCACCGGCGAGCGGCTCGCCACCAAGTATGACTTCGCGCGCCTGCTGCGCGCGGGCGGCGCGGCAATCCTGCAGATGAACCTCGGCCGGGTGGGTGGAATTCTCGAGGCGAAGAAGATCGCCGCGCTGGCGGAGGTCGACCACGTGCAGCTCGCGCCCCACCTCTACTGTGGCCCCGTCGTTGGCGCGGCGAACATCCAGCTCGCCACCTGCAGTCCCAACTTCCTCATCCTCGAGGGCATCGAGCGCTGGGAGGGGTTTCATGCGCAGGTGCTCAGGAAGCCGATCCGCTGGGAGTCCGGTTACGTGATACCACCGACCGAGCCGGGCCTCGGAGTCGAGCTCGACGAGGCGGTCCTTGCGCAGCATCCCTACCATGGCGACCGGCTGCACCTGGAGATGGCATCCAGGCCCGCGGGGTAGGCTCACGAGCAGGTGTGCTCATACGATCGAAGCTTCCATGGTTGGAGTGTCGCCGCCAGCCTAGAAATTGAATAGCCCCATCGAAAAGAGGCATCGGGGTTGCGGAGGCCCTGATTAGAATGTAGCGCTCCTGAAAGACTCGCACAGCATTTTCCCGCCGACGGAGATTTCCATGGCAGTGAGGGCCCGACCGAAGACGCATTCCGGAAGCAGGCCGAAGGCAAAAACCACCCGTCGTGCCCAGAGCACGCGCGCTCCCCGGCAGGCCGGCACTCCGCGTACCCGCACGAACGGCGGGTCTGCAGGCCTGCTCGAGCGGCTGAAGGACGGAGCGGTGATTTGCGCCGAGGGTTACGTGTTCGAGCTCGAGCGGCGGGGCTATCTGCAGGCGGGCGCGTTCGTGCCAGAGGTGCTGTTCGAGCACCCCGAGGTCGTCGAGCAGCTGCACATGGACTTCGTCCACGCGGGGTCGGACGTCACGGAGGCGCTCACCTACTACGTGCACCGGGAGAAGCTGCGCGTCATCGGGCGGGAGAAGGATCTCGCGCCCATGAACCGCGCCGCGCTCGGCATCGCCAAGCGCGTTGCGCGACGTACCGGCACGCTGTTCGCCGGCGACCTCTGCAACACCAACATCTACGACCCTGCCGACAGCAAGTCCATCAGGGAAGTCGAGCGCATTTTCGATGAGCAGGTCGGCTGGGCAGTCGAAGCCGGCGTCGATTACTTCGTGGCCGAGACATTCGGCTGGACCGGTGAAGCGCTGCTGGCGCTCGAGGCGATACGCCGCCATTCGAAGGTACCCGCCGTCATCACCTTCGCCATGCACCGCGAGGAGCGGACGCGCGATGGACATACCGCGGCGGAGGCCTGTCAGCGGCTGGAAGCGGCCGGGGCGGATGTAGTGGGCCTCAACTGCCACCGCGGCCCGCGTACGATGCTGCCGTTGCTGAAGGAGATCCGAGCGGCGGTGAAATGTCACGTGGCAGGTCTGCCGGTGCCTTACCGCACGACTCCATCGCAACCCTCCTTCATGGCGCTCACCGACCCGTGCTGCGGCGATCGCATGGCCTTCCCCGACGGTCTCGATCCTTTCATGGCGACACGCTCCGAGATCTTCGATTTCGGCCGTGACGCCTTTGCCGCGGGTATCCGCTATCTCGGGGTCTGTTGCGGCGCGGGCCCGCATCACATTCGCGCCCTGGCCGAGGGTCTCGGTCGCCATCCGCCGGCGAGCCGCTACAGCAAGGACATGTCGAAGCACGCCTTCTTCGGCACCGACAGCCGGATTCGCAAGATCCAGACGGACTATCGCGACAAGGCCTGAGCGGGTCGTGAGGTACTCCGCGCTCGCACTTTTGCGCGGCGCGCTTGCAGCGCACCGCAACTGGACACCCGCGTGGCGCTCACCCGAGCCCAAGGCGGCGTACGACATCCTCATCATCGGCGGCGGCGGCCACGGGCTCGCCGCCGCCTACTACCTTGCGAAGAATCACGGTATCAGCAACGTGGCCGTCATCGAGCGCGGCTGGCTCGGTGGCGGTAACACCGGCCGCAATACGACCGTGGTGCGCTCGAACTATCTCTATCCCGAGAGTGCGCGGCTGTACGACTTCGCGCTCAGACTCTACGAAGGGCTCTCGCGCGAGCTCAACTACAACGTCATGTTGAGCCAGCGCGGCCACGTGATGCTCGCCCACAGCCGCCACGACCTCGAATCCCTTGCGCGCTGGGCGAATGCCATGTGCATGAACGGCATCGCGGCCGAGCTTCTCAGCCGCGAGGAGGTCGCTGAGCTCATTCCGGCCCTCGACATGTCACCCGATGCGCGCTACCCGGTGCTCGGCGGTTTCACCCAGCGCCGCGGGGGTACGGCGCGTCATGACGCGGTGCCCTGGGGCTATGCGCGGGCGGCCGACGCGCTGGGGGTCGATATCCTGCAGGACTGCGAGGTGCGCGGTTTCCTCAAAGGTGCTGCCGGGCAGGTGACGGGCGTCGAGACGAGCCGCGGCCACATCGCGGCGCGCCGCATCGGCCTCGCGGTGGCCGGCCACAGCTCGGTGCTGGCGCAGCTCGCCGGGTTCCGCCTGCCAGTCACGAGCTACGCGCTGCAGGCGATGGTGACCGAGCCGTTGAAGCCGCGGCTCGACAAGGTCGTGATCTCGCCCGGTACCGGCGCTTATGTCAGCCAGTCGGACAAGGGCGAAATGGTGATCGGCGGCGGACTCGATCTCTTTCCCTCCTATGCGCAGCGCGGCAGCTTCGCAGTGCTGCAGAGCGTAGTCGCGGCGACCCTCGCGATCTTCCCGTCCTTCAGCCGGCTGCGGCTGATGCGCCAGTGGGCAGGCATCGTCGATGTGGTGCACGACTCGAGCCCGATCCTCGGACCCACTCCGGTGCCCGAGCTCTACATCAACTGTGGCTGGGGTACCGGCGGCTTCAAGGCGATACCGGCCGGCGGCTGGCTGCTGGCGCATGTGCTCGCGACGGGGCGCAACCACGAGCTGGCCGAGCCCTTCCAGCTCGAGCGCTTCATCACCGGTCGCCTCATCGATGAGGCGGCCGCCTCGGGCATCGCCCACTGAAGGACGCGCGCAGATGATGCAGCTGCCTTGTCCCTGCTGCGGCGCCCGCGATGAGAGCGAGTTCGTGTGCGGCGGCACCACGCACATCAGCCGCCCGGATCTCGAGGCGACCGACGCCGTCTGGGGCCAATACCTTTTCTTCCGTGACAACCCGAAGGGCCTGCATCTCGAGCGCTGGCGGCACAGCTATGGCTGCGGTCTCTGGTTCAACATCGCGCGTCACTCGGTGACCCACGAGATTCTCGCGGTGTACGCCATCAACGATTCCCCGCCATCAACCGTGGTGCCCGCGGCACCATGAGCCATCGCCTCGCAGCGCCCTGCGGTGCGTGGATCGATCGCTCGCAGCCGCTCGGTTTCACCTTCAACGGGCGCTCCTATCGCGGCTTCGAGGGCGATACGCTGGCCTCGGCGTTGCTCGCAGAGGGCGTGCGCCTCGTAGGTCGCAGCTTCAAGCTGCATCGGCCTCGCGGCGTCTGGTCCTGCGGCGTCGAGGAGCCGAACGCCATCGTCGATGTCGGAGCCGATGGCCGTTACACACCGAACGTGCGCGCGACGCTCTTGCCCCTCTCCGAGGGGCTCAGCGCACGCAGCGTCAACTGCTGGCCCGGAGTGCGCCTCGATGTCGGGTCAGTCACGGGGCTCTTCAGTGCCGTTCTGCCCGCGGGCTTCTACTACAAGACCTTCAAGTGGCCGAGCTGGGGCCTGTTCGAGCCGGCCATTCGCCGCATGGCGGGTCTCGGGCGTGCGCCGACCACGACGGACCCGGACCACTACGAGGAGATCTCCGCAGCACCGGACGTTCTCGTCGTTGGCGCGGGCACGGCGGGTCTCGCGGCCGCGGCCGCCGCGGCGCGCGCCGGCGCGCATACACTCCTCCTGTCGAGCGGAGTGCACGTGGGCGGCGCGCTCGGCTGGCGCCCGGACTCGGAGGTCGCAATGCTCGAGAGCTCGGCCCGGGCCGCGGGCGTTCGCATCCTGCCGCGTACGCTTGCCTTCGGCGTCTACGACCATAACCTCGTGTGCGCCATCGAGAGCCGGAGTGTCGAGGGACGCCGGGACCTTCCGGCGTGCGTCCTGCGCGAGCGGCTGTGGAAGATCCGCGCACGCACCGTGATTGCGGCGACCGGAGCCCTCGAGCGTCCGCTCGTGTTTCCCGACAACGACCGTCCCGGGGTCATGCTCGCCGGAGCCGCGCTCAAATATGCGCTCGCGTACGGGGTCGCGTGCGGACGGCGCGCCGTCGTCGCAACCGGGAACGATGCAGCTTATGCGCTCGCGGCAGCGCTGCAGGCGGCGGGCGTCGACATCGTCGCGATCGTGGATCGCCGCATCGATGCAGAGGTTGCCCACCCTGCCGGCGGGCGAGTGCTGTCCGGGTCGGCCATTACCGCCGTGCTGGGTCGGGCCGCGGTGCGGGGTTGCCGTGTGCGCCGCGTCGATGCGAGGGGCGTCGGGACAGGGCCCGAGGAGTTTCTGAAGTGCGATCTCATCCTGACGAGCGCCGGCTTTGCTCCCGCTGTCCACCTGCACTCGCAGGCGGGCGGCCGCCTGCGCTGGCTCGAGCGCGAATCCATGTTCGTGCCGGACGGCGCGGCGCCGGGGGTCGTGAGCGTCGGAGCGAGCGCGGGAATCCTCGATGCCGAGATCGCGCGTGCGCACGCCGCCGCAGTGGGGGAGGCCGCGGCGCTCGGTGCGCCCTTGCCGCCTGCGCCCTCGGGAGGCGTCGGCAGCGTCGGCCCGTTCGCCCCGCTCAGCGGCGTGCGCGGCAAGCAGTTCATCGACCTCCAGAACGATGTCTCGACGCAGGATGTCGCGCTCGCCGCCCGCGAGAATTACCGCTCGGTCGAGCACCTCAAGCGCTACACCACGACCGGCATGGGGACCGACCAGGGGAAGACGAGTAACATCAATGCGCTCATGTTGATGGGCAGGTGCACCGGCCGTGCACCGCCAGAGGTCGGCACCACGCGATTCCGCCCGCCGTTCGCCCCGGTCACCCTCGGCGCCATCGCCGCGCGGCGTGCGGGGAGCCTGTACCGGGCTCTGAAGGAGCTGCCCGCGCGCGACTGGCACGCGGCGCGCGGGGCGGTCTTCGAGCCATACGGGGACTGGCGCAGGCCGGCGGCCTATCCGCAGACCGGCGAATCCATCGAGGCTGCGGCGCTGCGCGAAGCCGCGAGCGTACGCGAGCGCGCCGGGCTCTTCGATGGATCGCCGCTCGGAAAGATCGAGGTCTACGGGCCCGACGCCGGAGAGTTTCTCGATCTCATGTACGTCGGGACCCTCTCGACGCTCGGCATCGGACAGGCGCGCTACGGTGTGTTGCTCAACGAGCATGGCACGCTCATCGACGATGGCATCGTCGCGCGACTCGGTGAGCAGCATTACTGGGTCAATACCAGCACCGCCGGCGCCGAGCGCACCGCGGCGGCCTTCGAGGAATGGCTGCAGTGCGAGCTCGTCCGCCTGAAGGTGCTCGTGACTCCCGTCACCTCACGTTGGGGCGTCGTCACCGTGGCGGGTCCGCGGGCCTGGCGCTGGCTCGAGAGCATCGGACTCGAGGCGGCACTCGCACCGGAGCGCATGAAGCACATGACGCTGCGCACGAGCGCGCTCGAGGGGATGCCGCTGCGCGTACTGCGCGCGAGCTTCAGCGGCGAGCTCGGCTACGAGCTCAATGTTCCCGTGGATCACACGGCGCGGCTGTTCGAGCGGCTCTGGGAGCGAAGCTCCGAGATCGGAGCCGCGCCCTATGGCATCGAGGCACTGCAGGTGCTTCGAATCGAGAAGGGCTATCTGCACATCGGCAGCGACACCGACGGTACGACTCTTCCGGGCGATGTGGGCCTCGCGCGCGGCGTCGAGCGCAAGCGGGCCGCGTTCGTCGGCCGCCGCTCACTGTCACGGCCGAGCGCGCTCGATCCGCAGCGCCTGCAGCTCATCGGACTGCAGCCGCTCGATGGCCGTACGCCACTGCACGTGGGTGCGCACATCGCGCCGCATGCGCCACCTGCGCCGATCGAGGGGCGCGTCACCTCGAGCTGCCTGAGCCCGGCGCTCGGACAGCCCATTGCGCTGGCGTTGCTCGCCCGCGGCTCGCAGCGCATCGGCGAGCAGGTGCGGGTCTATCACCTCGGTGTGGAGACGGTGGCGCGGGTGGTGCAGACCCCCTTCGTCGACCGCGAAGGCAGACGCGTGCATGGATGAGCTCCCGGCCGGCACGCGAATCACGGGTACGGACCTCGTCGTCGCTCTGGAAGACACGATGCAGGTCGCGACGCTGCGCTATTTCAGCCGCGAGGGCGCGTTCGCCGCTGCGGTCCTCGCGGCGAGCGGTGCGCCCCTGCCGGCGCCACTGCAGGCACTCGAGGCCGCGCAGCTGATCCTCGCCTGGCGCAGCCCAACGGAGACTCTGTGTGTCACGCGCAGCACGGCGCGGCTCGCCGAGTTGGCAGAGGCGCTCGCAGCTTGCGCGGACGGCTGCCTGGTGGAGCTCACCGGAGGACTCCGGATCGTGCGCCTCACCGGCCTGCGGATCGCGGATCTGCTCTGTCGGCTGGGCGGGACCGCGTCCGTGCCCGCCGCTGGCGAAGCGCGCCGCAGCCGCATGGCGGACCTTGCGGTGCTCGCCCTTTGCGTGCGCGATGGCGAGACGCTACTGCTCGTCGACCGTGCCCATCTGCCGCACCTGCTGGCATGGATCCGCGAGACGCTGCTCGATTCCGCGGGAGCCTGATGGAGACTCGAGGGACGCGGCCAGAGGAACCCGGCGGCTCAGCGGGCCGGGAGCAGCGCGCGTGCGAGCGCCTGGCGCCAGCCTTCGAGCAGCACGGCGCGGCGCCGGCGGTGCATGCCGGGCTCGAACACTGCCGCGGCGCGGGAGTGTGCGGCCAATGCGCCGAGGTCCGGCCACACCCCGGCAGCAAGCCCTGCGAGGAATGCCGCGCCGAGCGCGGTGGTCTCGAGCTCCTCCGGCCGCTCGACCGGTGCCTGCAGAATGTCGGCGAGGAACTGACAGAGCCAGTCATTCGCGGCCATGCCGCCGTCGATGCGAAACGCGGATGGAGGCTGCGCGCCATCGCGCTGCATGGCTTCGGTGAGATCCAGCGTCTGGTAAGCCACGGCCTCGAGCGCTGCGCGGGCGAGATGCGCGGCGGAGGTCTCGAGCGTGAGGCCGCACAGCAGCGCACGGGCGTTCGGGTCCCAGTGGGGCGCACCGAGTCCGACGAACGCCGGTACGAGGTAGACCCCGTGGTCATCGGGAAGACGCGCGGCGAGGAGGGCGGTCTCGGAGGCGCTTTCGATCACCTTGAGTCCATCGCGCAGCCACTTGACTGCAGCGCCTGCGACGAAGATCGAGCCCTCGAGGGCGTAGGCGATACGACCCCCGATGCGGTAAGCGGGGGTCGTGAGCAGCCGGTTGGCGGAGGCGACCGCGGCTCCGCCGGTGTTGAGCAGCAGGAAACAGCCGGTGCCGTAGGTGGACTTCGCCATACCCGACCGGAAACACCCCTGACCGATGAGCGCAGCCTGCTGATCGCCGGCGATCCCGGCGATCGGGAGCTCGCGGCCAAAGAGCGCCGGGTCCGTGGTGCCGTAGACCTCGCTGCTGTCGCGCACCTGCGGAAGGAGCTCCCGCGGCACACGCAGGATCTGCAGCAGCTCCTCGTCCCACTGCTGGGCATGAATGTCGTACAGGAGCGTGCGCGAGGCGTTCGTGACATCGGTGGCGTGCACACGGCCGCCGGTGAGCCGCCACAGGAGAAAGGTGTCGATGGTTCCGCAGGCAAGCTCGCCACGCTCGGCACGCCGGCGCGCGCCGGGTACGTGATCGAGGATCCAGGCGAGCTTGGTGGCAGAGAAGTACGGGTCGAGCAGGAGACCGGTCCTGCGCCGCACGATCTCCTCCACCCCCTGCCGCTTCAGAAGCGCGCATTCCTCCGCCGTCCGCCGATCCTGCCACACGATGGCGCGATGGATCGGTGCGCCCCCCGCGCGATCCCAGACCACCACGGTCTCGCGTTGATTGGTGATACCGAGCGCCGCAATGCCGGCAGCGCCCCCGGGAGAGCGCTCGAGCACCTCGTGCACCGTCGCCTGGGTGTCGCGCCAGATCTCCTCCGGATCGTGCTCGACGCGTCCGGAATCCCCGTAATGCTGATGCAGGGCGCGCCGTGCGATGGCAACCGCCCGCGCCGAGGCCGCCTCGAACGCGATGGCACGCGTGGAGGTCGTACCCTGGTCGATGGCGAGAACGTGCTCCGAGCCGCTCATGCGCATCTCTTGCGGCAGACAGGGATCGGAGACTCGCCGAGAAGCGCTCCGCGATCAAGTGCAACGTTGGTCGCGGTGCGTACTTGCAGCACAATCGACCGCTGCATGCACTCGAGCGATCACGCATGAGCGGTGCCGCGGCGGCCGCCACTCCCGACGACGACCCGCGCAGCCGTTCGCCGCTGCGTTGGGTAGTGCTGGCGCTCGCCGCGCTCGGCATCTTCAGCAGCTACTACGAGTCCGATGCGATTGGACCGATCGCCGACCTGCTGCTGCGACAACGACATCTCACGCAGTTCCAGATCGGCGACCTCACCGCGGTCATCAGCCTGCCCAACATCGTGCTCGCGGTCTTCAATGGACTGCTGATCGACCGCTACGGCCCGGCGCGCGTCAGCCTGTGGGCGGCGCTGATCGGGTTCGCGGGTGCGGTTCTCACCGCGGTGGGCGAGCCTTATGAGCTGATGTGGCTCGGACGGCTCATCTTCGGTGTCAGCGAGGGAGCGCTCTTCATTGCACTGCTCGCCGGGGTCGCACGCTGGTTTCCGCGCAGCGGCGTGGCGCTCGCCACCGCGATCTTCCTCAGCCTCGCGCGGGTCGGCTCCTACACGCTCGATAAATCCCCCACCTGGGCGCGCGCGCTCTACGAGAGCGGTTGGCAGGCACCGCTGTGGCTCGGTGCCGCCATCACCGGCCTCGGCCTTCTCGCGGTGCTCTGCTTTCGCACGCTCGATGCGCGCTGGCCACCGCCGCCGTATGCGAGGCGCGACGCCGATGCGCGCATCAAGTGGAGGGATATCTGGGGCTTCGATCCCTCCTACTGGTATATCCTGGGGCTCCACTGCCTGTACGCGGCGGTGTTCTTTCCCTTCCGTCAGACCTATGCCATCGAGTATCTGCAGCACGTGAAGGGTCTGTCACTGCAGCAGGCGAGCGACGTCAACTCGGGGGTGTTCGCCGCCGCGGTGTTCGCCACGCCATTTTTCGGGCTGCTGGCCGACCGCGTCGGACACCGCGCGTTGCTCCTCACGGTCGGCACGGTCCTCCTGCCCGTCACGCTGATGGTCCTGAGCCTCACCGACCTGAGCCCCTGGCTCTCCACGGCATTGATGGGAGTGAGCTTCTCCATGGTGCCGGCCATCATCTGGCCGGCCACCACGCTGATCGTCGAGCCCCGCAGGCTCGGAACCGGTCTCGGTGTGATCACCCTCCTGCAGAACGTCGCCTTGTGGGGCTCGAACCGTATCGCAGGCTGGCTCGCGACTCAGGCCGGGGCGGGTCCGGAGAACCCTTCCGGCTATGACACGATGATCTGGTTCTTCGGCGCGGTGAGCATCGCTGCGCTCGTCTCGGTGGTGCTGCTGTGGCAGCGCGAGAGCGGGCCGCACGGACATGGCCTGGAGAGCGCGCGTGCGACCGCCGGCTGAGGGGGCTTCGGCCAAGGACCTCGAGCGATGAAGATCAGCAAGCTCGAGACCTTCAGCGACCGCTACGTCTGCTTCGTGCGCGTCACCGCCGAGAGCGGCGCCGAGGGCTGGGGTCAGACCTCGACCTATAACGCAGACATCACGGCGTTGATCTTTCACCGCCAGATCGCGCCCTGGGCGCTCGGAGCCAGTGCGCTCGAGGTCGACCCGCTCATCGAGCACATCGAGGAGCGCGAGCATAAGTTTCCAGGCAGCTACCGGTGCCGGGCGCTCGCCGGGCTCGACACGGCGCTCTGGGACCTGCGGGGCAAGCTCGAGCGCAAACCGGTCGTGGAGCTGCTCGGCGGCAGGCCGCGCGCGTTGCGTGCCTATGCCTCCTCCATGCGACGCGACATTACTCCCGAGCAGGAGGCGCGGCGCTTCCTCCGATTGCGCGATGAGAAAGGTTTCGACGCCTTCAAATGGCGCGTCGGCGCGGAGTGTGGTCACGATGTCGATGAATGGCCGGGCCGCACCGAGGCCATCGTGCCGGGAGTAGCGCGGGCGCTCGGTGACCGGGTCGCCAAGCTGGTCGATGCCAACAGCGGCTTCTCGCCGCGGCGCGCGATCGAGGTCGGACGGCTCCTCGAGGCGGAGGGCATCAGTCACTACGAGGAGCCATGTCCGTACTGGAAGCTCGAGGAGACCAAGCAGGTGACCGATGCGCTCGAGCTCGATGTGACCGGCGGTGAGCAGGATTGCGATCTCGGCACCTGGGCGCGGATGATCGAGATGCGTGCGGTCGATGTGGTGCAGCCGGATGTCATGTACATGGGCGGCATCGGCCGCACCCTGAAGGTTGCGCGACTGGCGCAGCAGGCGGGACTGCCCTGTACGCCGCACAGCGCGAACCTCTCGCTCGTCACGCTGTGCACCATGCACCTGCTCGGAGCGCTGCCGAACGCCGGCAAGTACCTGGAGCTCTCGATCGAGGGGCCCGACTACTACCCCTGGCAGGAGGGGCTGTTTCTCGGTGACCCGTACGCCGTGCGTGACGGGCACGTGACCATCCCGTCGGCCCCCGGGTGGGGAGTCGAGATCAACCCCGCCTGGCTCGAGCGCGCGACCTACCAATGTAGCGCCTGAGCCAGGCGCTCGATGCGGCCATCGAAAGCGATTCGGTGCGCGTCGAACGGGGCAACGGTGACGTTTTATTGCAACAACCATAGCCTCGGGCTGGTGAGTGGGGCGGCTCGATGCAGCTCCGCCACGCGAGCCGCGCCCGGAGGCGTGCCGCTCAGCGATCCCGCCAATTCCTTTTTAAGATGGGGCTATTCAATTTCTAGACTTTGAGTAGCGCCGGAAACTATGAAAAGCTTGGGGCGGCGGCGCGCTGCGGCTGCGAGAGGCTGGCCCCGTCGCGACCCTGCCGGAGATGGCGGTTTTTTTCAAAGGCACAGCTCTATCGGCGTGGTATAAAAGTCAAACGGGTCGACCGCCGGGACAGGCGGCTGCGTTCGAGTGGGGAAATCACAACCTAATCTTAGTCCTCGAGGGAGGGGCGCGATGAAGGTTAATCCGAAGATCTCTGCGGCGGTGGCAGCGATTCTCAGTGCACCGACGACGATAGTGCTCGCTGCTCCAGCCGATCAGGCCGAGGCAACGTCCACCGGGGGGGCGCTCGCAGAGGTGATCGTCACCGCCGAGAAGCGCTCGGAGAACATACAGGACGTCCCGATCACCATCCAGGTGCTGAGCGCCGAGACGATGCAGCAACTGAACGTCACGACGTTCGACGATTTCATCAAGTACCTGCCGAACGTTACTCAGTCATCGTGGGGTCCGGGGCAGAGCCTGATCACCATGCGCGGACTGAGCACCGGCGCACTCGGTACCCAGGGCAGCGGCACCGACGCCAACTTTCCGAACGTGGCCATCTACCTCGACGACCAGTCCGCGATGATGCCGTACCGCAACCTTGACGTGTACGGCGTCGACCTCGAGCGTATCGAGGTCCTCGAGGGTCCGCAGGGCACGCTGTTCGGGGGCGGAGCCGAGGCGGGCGCGCTGCGCTACATCACCAACAAGCCGAAACTCGACAAGGTCGAGGGCGTGATGAATGCCGGTTACGGCATCACCGCGCACGGCGATCCGAACCATAATTTCGATGCGACCCTGAATCTGCCGATACTCCAGAACGTGCTTGGTTTCCGGGTGGTCGCGTACGGTGAACGCCGCGGCGGCTACATCAACAACGTGCCGCAGACGTTCACTCGCTCGCCCGCCGATCTCGGCATTGCTTACGCCGGCTACGCGACCGGATGCGCAATCGGGACTCCGACCGCCGGCCTGTGCCCGGCCGTACCCATGGGGCAGAAGCAGTCTGTGACCAGCTACGGCGTGCCACCCGGGAGCGTCTCGATCAACAACCAATCGCAGGTCCGAAACGCGATTAACCCGGTCGACTACACCGGTATACGCGGCGAGCTGCTCTGGAAGATCAACGACGATTGGAACTTCCTGGTCACCCAGAACTATCAGAACCTGGATGCCGAGGGAGTCTTCTACCAGATGCCCACCGGCTCGGACTACCAGTTCAACCACACGCCGCTTCCCGAGCTGTCGGTGACGATGTTCAACCCGTCCTACAGCAAGGACAAGTTTGAAGTCACGACCTGGACACTCAACGGCCAGATCAGCTGGCTGAAGGCGATTTACGCAGGTGGCTACGTCGACCGCAACGTCGAGTCGCAGTCGGACTATACCAACTACTCGCGCGGCTACTATGGAGATTTCTACCAGTGCACCACCAACGGCTCCGCGGGCGCCCCGTATCAGCACTATGGCGTGCCGGGGCCAAAGAGCCAGTGTTACTCACCGAATGCCTGGTGGCACAACACGCAACAGGTCACTCACCTCAGTCACGAACTGCGCTTGAGCACTCCGGACGACTGGCGTTTGCGCGGACTCCTGGGCGGCTACCTCGAGCAGTTCAGGGTCTACGACAACACGGACTGGTTCTACAAGAACATCCCGCCCTGTACGACTACCGTCACCTTCGGCTGCCTTACCAACATCACGCCGCCGCCGGGTGCGACGTCGCAGAATCCCAACACACGTCCCGACAACCAGGGCTTCTTCGACGATGTGCAGCGCGGCTACAAACAGTATGCGTTCTTCGGGTCAATAGACTTCGATCTGATCCCGAAGACGCTTACCGTGACCGCCGGCACGCGTTACTACAACTTCAAGAATACCCAGACCGGCAGCTACGTCGGCAGCTTCGGCTGTCAGAACGCGGGGCCAGCGCCCTCGACTTGCGGCACGCACAATCTCAACGCGCTGGACCTCGATACGACTGAGAGTGGTTACACGAGCCGCGCGAACGCCACCTGGCATATCACCCGGGACGTGATGGCCTATTACACCTGGTCGCAGGGCTACCGGCCGGGTGGCTTCAACCGTGAGGCTACCTGCCATCTGCCGGGCGGCAGCACCGGGCTCGATCAGTGGTGTATCTCGCAGTACTTCAAGCCCGACAAGCTCACCAACAACGAGCTTGGCGTGAAGAGCGAATGGCTGGATCACCATCTGCTGCTCAACGGCACCCTCTACCAGGAGGACTGGAAGAACACGCAGATTCAGTTCTTCAATCCGGCGGCGCTCGGCAACCTGACCTTCGTCACGAACGGCGCCGATTACCGGGTACGGGGGTTCGAGCTCCAGATGGTATGGCGCGTGGTGCAGGGCCTCACGGTGGAGGGCTCGGCGGCCTGGAACAGCTCGTCGCAGCAGAACAATCCGTCTCTGATCACCAACAACCCGGCGCTCAAGGGAACGGCGGACGAGCATCTCCTCGGTACGCCGATCACCTCCATCGAGAACGTCTTTGGCGTACCGGGGAGCTCCCTGGCGCAGTCGCCACCCTTCCAGGGGAACATACGGATTCGCTACGACTGGCAGCGCGACGACTACGGCTACTTTGCCCAGGTCGCGGGTACCCACACCGCCAGCTCGCTCGCGAACGTCGGCACCGTGCCGCCGATCGCGCCCGTCGGCTCAACACACATCAACTACACCGATCCGGGCTACTCGACCCTGGACGCCTCCTTAGGCATGTCCAAGGATAACTGGACCGCGGAGGTCTACGGCCAGAACCTCACCGACGAGCGCGGCATCATCTTCAGGTCGGCCTCGCAGGCGATCGAGACTCAGACGGTGATCCGACCGCGGGTGCTGGGCCTGAAGGTCGGCTTCAAGTTCTGAGCGCCTTTCAGGGATAGAATCAAGGCGGGCATCGCTGCCCGCCTTCTTTTTGCCCATGAACGCCGCAACCCTCAATCCGCCGGCTCCCCGTATCGAGGCGGAGATCGGGCGTATCCGCGCACTGCTCGAGCGGCGCGAGTTCGCAGCGGCGACCGCGGCCGCGGAGCGCCTGCTCGCGGAAGTCCCGGAGAACCGCGACGTCCTCTACCTGGTGGCGGTCGGACAGCGCTACCTGCAGCGAATCGACGCGGCGCTCGCGACGCTTGCACGCCTCGAGCAGCTCTACCCGGAGTACGGCCGGCTCTTTCAGGAGCGCGGTCACTGTTACCTCGCGCTGCGCTCGGCCGAGCCCGCCATCGAGGCTTTCAGCCGTGCCGTTCACCTCAACCCGGCGCTGCCCGCGAGCTGGAAGGCTCTGCGGGGACTTTACGGGATGATGGGCCGCAAAGCGGATGCACAGGCCGCCGCGACCCACGTGGCGACACTCGCCGCGTTGCCGGTGCCGGTCGTGACGGCGACCAGCATGTTCGCCGACGGAGAGCTCCTTGCCGCCGAGCAGATGATCCGCGCGTTCCTGCTGCAGCAGCCCGAGCACATCGAGGGGATGCGGCTGCTGGCGCGGATCGGGATGAAGCTAGGCGTGCTCGATGATGCCGAGCTCCTCCTCGAGGCGCTGCTCGAGCGCGCCCCGGATTACCGCGCGGCGCGCTACGACTATGTGCAGGTCCTGCTCGACCGCCAGCGTATTCAAAAGGCCCGCGGGGAGCTCGACAGGCTTCTCGAGGAGGAGCCGGGCAATCCCGCCTACCGCACCGCATACGCCACCGCGCTCGTCGGCCTCGGCGAGGTCGAGCAGGGCGTGCGGCTGTATCGTGCGTTGCTGGCCGAAGTGCCCGCGCACGCTCCGCCCGCGGAAGCCCGCTCATGGAAGCAGCACGCGAGCGAAGTTCACCTTTCCGTGGCGCACGCCCTGAAGACCCTCGGCCGCACGCAGGAGGCCATCGAGTCCTATCGTGCGGCCGCGGCGACCCGGCCCGACTACGGCGACGCTTACTGGAGCCTTGCGAACCTCAAGACCTACCGCTTCACGGAGGAGGAGCTCGCACGCATGCGCGAGCTCGAGGCGGCGCCCGCCACGCGCGTCGTCGACCGCTTCCACCTGTGCTTCGCGCTCGGCAAGGCGCTCGAGGATCTCGGCCAGTATGCCGAGTCGTTCCGCTACTACGAGCGCGGCAACGCGCTGAAGAAATCACAGTGCCGGTACCAGCCGGGCTTCATGGATCAAAACGCGGCACTTCAGGAACAGGTGTGCAGCGCGGGGTTTTTCGCCGCCCGCGCAGGCGTCGGCTGCCCGAGCGAGGAGCCGATCTTCATCGTCGGGTTACCGCGGTCGGGCTCGACACTCATCGAGCAGATACTCGCCTCGCACTCGCAGGTCGAGGGGACGCTCGAGCTTGCGGAGATCCCCCGTCTCGTGGCGCAGCTGCAGGGGAGGGAGTCGGCGCAGGCCGCGCCGCGCTATCCCCGGGTTCTCGCCGACCTGAAGCCCGAGGAGCTCCGGGATTTCGGCGAACGTTATCTCGCCGACACCCGCGTGTACCGCCATGGTAAGGCGCGCTTCATCGACAAGATGCCGAACAATTTCCGGCACCTGGGCCTGATCCATCTCATCCTGCCCAACGCCAGGATCATCGACGCGCGCCGCGAGCCGATGGCGTGCTGCTTCAGCAACTTCAAGCAGTTGTTTGCCTCGGGGCAGGAGTTCACCTACAGCCTCGAGGACATCGCCCACTACTACCGCAGCTATGTCCGGCTCATGACGCACTGGGACGCCGTGCTGCCCGGCAAGGTGCTGCGCGTGCAGCATGAGGATCTGGTGGCGGATCTCGAGGGCAATGTGCGCCGGATCCTCGCGTTCTGCGGGCTCGAGTTCGAGCCGGCGTGTCTCGAGTTCCACAAGACGGCGCGCAGCGTGCGCACCGCGAGCTCGGAGCAGGTCCGTCAACCCATCTATCGCGAGGGTCTCGACCAGTGGCGCAAGTTCGAGCCCTGGCTGGGCCCGCTGAAGGAGGCGTTGGGCGAGCTCGCGCCGCCTTGAGCTGCGGCGACCGCCTCGCCAGTCACGCGCCGCTCAGCACCTGCACCGACTCCCGCCACAGCTCCTGAGTGGCCGCGGCAATGACGCGTCCGTCGGATGAGATATCGAGTGGAGCACCGCGCCAGTCGCTGATGATCCCGCCCGCACCTGCGACGATCGGGGCCACCGCCATGAAATCGTGAGGTTTGAGCTTCGCTTCCACGACGAGGTCACAGTAGCCGCTCGCCAGCATCCCGTAGAGATAGCAGTCCCCGCCGAAGCGGCGCAGCGCGCAGCGGGCTGCGAGCGCCTCGAAACGCGACTGGTCGGATCCCTCGAAGGTCTCTGGTGTCGTCGTATAGAGAACGGCCTTCCCGAGCCTGCGGCAGTCGCTCGTGTGCACGGGCGTGCCATTGAAGAGCGTCCTGCGGCCTTCGGCCCCTACCCAGCGCTCGCCGAGCGCGGGAGCCTCCATGACTCCGAGCACGGGGCGGCCACCCTGTGCGAGCGCGATGAGCGAGCCGAACAGCGGAAACCCGCTGATGAAGCTCTTGGTGCCATCGATGGGGTCGAGCACCCAGGTGAGCTCGCCGCTGCCTTCCGCGGCGAATTCCTCGCCGCGTATGGCGTGGTCGGGAAACACCTCACGGATGAGGCGGCGCATCTCCTCCTCGATGCCGCGATCGGCGACCGTGACGGGCGTGCCATCGGATTTGCGCGCGATGTCGAGCGGCACGCGGAAGTGCTGCCGGGCAATGCGGCGCGCAACGTCGGCGAGGTTCCCCGCGACTGAGACCGCGGCGGCAAAATCCGGGTGCTCGGTGAAGCTCATCGTTTCTCGCGACAGCTGAGGCGAGGGCCGCAATCGTAACACTGCTCATCGCATCCACGGCCGGGGCGAGAACATATGGGTTCTAAGCGCCGGACTGGCGCCGTAGCGGCGGCTGCCGCGGGTTGCGTTAGACTTGAAGGTGGGCACGATGCCCGCCTTCCTGTTCATGAGGTCCATGGCCGCTGCGAGCGCACCGACCCAGCCCTCGTCGGCCGAGGGACCTGAGGTCGAGGACATCCGCACGCTTCTCGAGGCGAGCAGGTTCGCCGAGGCGGCGCACAAGGCTGCGCGTCTCGCCGCCGCGGCGCCGGGCCACCGCGCGGCGCTGTACCTGCTCGCGCTCGCGCAACGCCAGCA
This sequence comes from Steroidobacteraceae bacterium, assembly GCA_035541695.1. Classification (GTDB taxonomy): domain Bacteria; phylum Pseudomonadota; class Gammaproteobacteria; order Steroidobacterales; family Steroidobacteraceae; genus 13-2-20CM-66-19. The sequence continues at coordinate 122,660 of DATKMV010000050.1, read as the reverse complement.
ACAGCGATTGTCCGATGCGCTGGCGACGCTCGAGGTGCTCGAGCGCCATCACCCGGGATTCAGCCGCCTGTTTCAGGAACGGGGTCACTGTTACGTGGCGCTCAAGGACGCCCCGAGAGCGATAGCGGCCTACCGCAGGGCCGTGGAGATCAACGCCACGCTGTCGGCCAGCTGGAGCATGCTCGAAGGCTTGTATCGGCTGCTCGGGGACACCCGCCAGGCCGTCTTCGCGGCCTCACAGGTCGCGGCGCTCAAAGCGCTGCCGGCACCGGTCATGATGGCCACCAATCTCTATTGCGAGGGCGATCCCGCCGCCGCCGAGAGGATGATCCGCGCGTTCCTGCTGGAGCACGGCGACCACATCGAGGCGCTGCGACTCCTGGCCCGCATCGGCATGGATCTCGAGATTTACGACGACGCCGAGGTGTTGCTGGCGGCGGTGCTCGAACGAAAACCGGACTACGCCGCGGTGCGCCACGAGTATGCGTGGGTCCTCATCTGCCTTAACAAGTACCGCGAGGCTTGCGCTGAGCTCGACCGGCTGCTGGCCGGCGATCCTGCGAATCGCGCCTTACGGACTTTGCGTGCAACCGCGACCGCGGGCATCGGTGAGCATGAGGAGGCCCTCCAGCTCTACCGTGCGTTGCTCCAGGAAGCGCCGGCCGAAGGCAGCGAGGCGGCGGACCTGCATCTGTCGGCCGCCCACGCACTGAAGACCCTCGGTCGCCAGACCGAGGCGGTCGAGGAGTATCGCGCAGCGGCCCGCGCCCGGCCCGGTTTCGGTGACGCGTATTGGAGCCTCGCGAACCTCAAGACCTACCGCTTCACCGATGCTGAGCTCGAGCGCATGCGAGCCGCGGAGTCGGCGGCGGCGACGAGCCTCGTCGACCGTTATCACCTGTGTTTCGCCCTCGGCAAGGCTTACGAGGACCGCGGCGACTACGCCGAGTCGTGGCGCTATTACGAGCGCGGCAATGCCTTGAAGCGCGCCGCAAGCCGCTATCGACCCGAACCGATCGAGCGCAATACCGCCAGGCAACGGCAGGTCTGCACGGCCGAGTTCTTCCGCGAGCGCGAGCGCTACGGGGTCGACAGCAACGAGCCGATCTTCATCGTCGGGCTGCCGCGCTCGGGCTCGACGCTGATCGAGCAGATCCTCGCGTCGCATTCGCAGGTCGAAGGAACCCACGAGCTCGGTGACATTCCGCGCTTCGTTCTCGAGTTGCAGGGACGCGAGCCGGGCCGCGATGACCCGCGCTATCCGGCGATCCTGGCCGAGCTGACGCCGGACGCGTTCCTGCAGCTCGGCCGGCGGTATCTCGAGGACACGCGCATCTACCGTACCGGTCGGCCGCACTTCATCGACAAGATGCCGAATAACTTCCGCCACATCGGGCTCATCCACCTCATGTTTCCGAACGCCACGATCATCGACGTGCGTCGCGAGCCGATGGCGTGCTGTTTCGGCATCTACAAGCAGCTGTTCGCTCGCGGCCAGGAATTTGCCTACAGCATCGCGGATATCGCCCGCTACTACCGCACCTATGTGGAGCTGATGGAGCACTGGGACCGCGTGCTCCCGGGGCGCGTGCTGCGCGTCCAGCACGAGGACGTGGTCGCGGACCTCGAGGGGGGCGTGCGGCGAATCCTCGAGCACTGCGGGTTGCCGTTCGAGCCGGCCTGTCTCGAATTTCACCGCACGGCGCGCAGCGTCCGAACGGCCAGCTCGGAGCAGGTGCGGCAGCCCATCTTTCGGGAAGGGCTCGACCAGTGGCGACATTACGAAACATGGCTCGAGCCGCTGCGCGAGGCGCTCGGCGCGGATGCCCTGGAACGCTCCGGCTAGCGAAATTTCACCAGCCGTATCGAAAAAAAGCATTGAGCTGCCGGGGCCCGTGGCGCGAGGCTTGCGGCTCTGCCACCATGACAGCGAGGGCCGCGCGCGGCGCGAGGGGGGAGTACACCATGCAGAAAAAAACCATCGACCGTCGCTGGCTGCCGCTCAACGCGCTGCGGGCGTTCGAGGGGGTCGCCAAGCACGGCAGCTTTACCGCCGCGGCGAACGCGCTCCTCATCTCGCAAAGCGCGCTATCGCGTCACGTGATCGCGCTCGAGCGGCTCACAGGGGTGCAGCTCTTCGAGCGCCGTCCGCACGCGCTCACGCTCACCAAGGCGGGACAGCACCTGCTGCCGGCGGTGGCGAAGTCCTTCGACCGGCTCGAGTACGCGCTCGATGACATCCGCAACGAGGGCGCGCCGGCACAGCGAACGCTGCGCGTGCAGATGCCGCCGAGCTTCGCGGTCCAGCTCGCCGTGCCCATCCTGCGCGACTTCCACCGCATGTGCGCGGATGTCGACATCGACCTCGTGAGCCCCACCGGAGTGGGGCCGCCGCTCGGCGATGTCGATGTGGCGGTCATCTACTCGCGCCCGAGCGTCACCGACCTCGTCACCGACCTCCTGTGGTCGGAGCGTCTTTCGATCCTGTGCGCGCCCGGCATCGCGGCTGCCCACCGCGGCAAGAGCCTGCCGGCCTTCATCGAGGCGAACGAGATCGTGCACATCCGGCTCGCGGACCAGCCGCGGCATTTCCTGTGGTTGCAGTTGATGCGACAGACCGGGCTCAGCGTGGATGTGGAGCGCGGGCTGGTGGTCGACACCGCGGTGCTGGCTGCTCAATACGCGCTCAGCGGCCAGGGGATTGCGCTCGTCGACCCGAGCCTGTTCGCCGCAGAGCTCCAGAGCGGCGCTCTCGTGAGGCCCTTCGAGGCGGCGCTCGATGCGGGTTACGGGTACTACCTGATCACACCGCCCGAAGAGCTCGGTGATTCGGCGATCGCGCTGTTCCGCTCGTGGCTGATCGATCGGTTCGGTACGCGCTCGGTCGCCCCGAGACCCGCGGTGCAGCTCGCCGTGTCCAACGAGTGAGATTCCACAGATGAGAAGCGCAGCGCGCGTCGTGGTGATCGGCGGCGGCGTCGTCGGGGCGAGCGTGACCTATCACCTCACCCGCGCGGGCTGGAAGGATGTGCTGCTGCTCGAGCGCGGCGAGCTCACCTGCGGCTCCACCTGGCACGCCGCCGGTGGCATGCACACTCTCAATGGCGACCCGAACGTCGCGCGGCTGCAGCAGTACACCATCAACCTCTACAAGGAGCTCGAGCGGATCTCCGGCCAGTCCTGCGGCCTGCACATGCCCGGCGGCATCATGCTCGCCGGCACGCGCGAGCGCTTCGACTGGCTGAAGATGGCGAAGGCGCGCGGACGCTACCTCGGCATGGAGCTCGAGCTCATCTCCGCGGAGGAGGCGGCGCGCGTATTCCCCATCATCGACAAGAAGTATTTCGTCGGCGCATTGCTCGACCCGATCGAGGGACACGTCGACCCTTACGGGGTCACGCACGCCTACGCCAAGGCTGCACAGATCGGTGGTGCGCAGATCGTGCGCCACACCCGTGTGGTCGATCTGAAGCCGCGCCCCGATGGCAGCTGGGACGTGATCACCGAGGCGGGCAACGTGCACGCCGAGCACGTGGTGAACGCCGCGGGCCTGTGGGCGCGCGAGGTCGGGCGCATGGTCGGGCTCGAGCTCCCCGTGCTCGCCATGCAGCACCAGTACCTGATTACCGAGGATCTGCCGGCGCTGAAGGGGACCGGGGAGCTTCTGACGGCGATCGACTTCGAGGGAGAGATCTACACCCGGCAGGAGCGCGGCGGGGTTCTGCTCGGCACCTATGAGCGCGCGGGCGTGCCGTGGTCGCCTCTCACGACGCCGTGGGATTTCACGCAGAGTCTGCTCCCGGAGGATCTCGAGCGCATCGCGCCGAGCCTGGAAGTCGGTTTCCGGCACTTTCCCTCGCTCGCCGAGGTCGGCATCCGCAAGGTCGTCAACGGGCCCTTCACATTCGCGCCCGATGGCAATCCGCTCGTGGGACCCGTTCGCGGCCTGCGGAACTTCTGGGTCGCCTGCGGCGTGATGGCGGGCTTCAGTCAGGGCGGGGGCGTCGGTCTCACCCTCTCCCAATGGATGGTCGAGGGCGACCCCGGGGCGGATGTCTGGGCAATGGACGTCGCGCGGTACGGTGACTGGGCCACGCTCGCCTACACCAACGCCAAGGTGCGCGAGAACTACTCGCGGCGCTTTCGTATCCGCTTCCCGAACGAAGAGCTGCCCGCCGCGCGTCCGCTGCGCACCACGCCGATATACGAGCGACTGCAGGCGTCCCACGCCGTATTCGGCGATTATTGTGGTCTCGAGCATCCGCTGTGGTTCGCGCCGTCTGCCGAGACGGCACGCGAGGAGGTCACCTTCCACCGCTCGAACGCGCATCAATACGTCGGCCTCGAGTGCCGCACGGTGCAGGAGAGCGCAGGTCTTCTCGAGATCTCCAATTACGGCAAGTTCGAGGTGACCGGCCCCGCGACCGAAGAGTGGCTCTCCAGCATCATGGCGAACCGCGTGCCCAAGGTCGGGCGCATCGCGCTCACTCCGATGCTGAACGAGCGCGGCAAGCTGATCGGCGATTTCACCCTGTGCCGCCTGGAGCAACAGCGCGTATTCCTCATCTGCACCTGGGCTGCCGAGGTCTACTACCGCCGCTGGTTCGAGCGCTACCCGCCACCGGCCGGTGTGAGCGTGCGTCCCTGCTCGATGGAGTACGTCGGTCTTTCGGTCGCCGGTCCCCGCTCGCGCGCGCTCCTGCAGGAGCTCGCGCAAACCGATCTTTCCAGTGCCGCCTTTCCGTTCCTCTCGTTCCGCCGTATCGACCTCGGCATGGTGCCGGCGCTGGTGGGCCGCATCAGCTTCACCGGCGAGCTCGGCTACGAGATCTGGGTGACGAGTGAGTACCAGCGCGCGCTTTACGATGCGTTGAGCTCGGCGGGGCGCGCGCATGGACTGAAGCTGTTCGGCGGACGCGCACTCAATGCGATGCGCATCGAGAAGAGCTTCGGCACCTGGGCGCGCGAGTACCGCCCGATCTACGGTCCGCACGAGGCGGGGCTGGGGCGGTTCGTGGATTTCACGAAGGGCGATTTCGTTGGACGCGCGGCGGCGCTCGAGGAGAAGGAAAGCGGCGGCGCGCTACGGCTCGTGACCTTCACCGTCGATGCGCTCGATGCGGACGCGGCGGGCGATGAGCCGATCTGGCACGACGGCAAGGTCGTCGGCTGGGTGACCTCCGGCGCCTATGGACATCGTGTGCAACGCTCGCTGGCGCTCGGCTACATTCCCGCGGCACTCGCCGGCGCCGATGCCGGCTTCGAGATCGAGCTGCTCGGCGAGCGGCGCGCGGCGCGGCGTGAGAGCGGCGCGGTGCTCGACCCGGCAGGAAGCCGCATGCGCGGCTGAGCAGGCGCTCACGCCATGAAGATGGCGAGCGCGCTCGCCTGGAGCGCCGGCCGGATCTCGCCTTCGATCTCGATCGTGTTCTCGGTGGTGATGAGGTAGCGGCCGTGGCCACGGTCCTCCACCGCGGAGAGGCGGATACGGTTGCGTACCCGCTTGCCCGCGCGCACCGGGGCATGGAAGCGCACTTTCTCGAGCCCGTAATTCACCACTGACTTGGGCGCGACGCGCGCGACCAGCACCTCGAACGCCGTCGGCGCGATCAGGGCAAGGGTGAGGAACCCGTGGGCGATCGTGGTGCCAAACGGGCTTTCGCGGGCCGCCCGCTCGCTGTCGAGATGGATCCACTGGTGATCGCCCGTGCAGTGGGCAAACTCCGTGATGCGCGTTTGATCGAGCGTGATCCAGGAGGAGACGCCCATCTCCTCACCCACGTGCTTCCCCAGATCGCTCAAAGGCATGATGTCCGCCATGGCCGCCCAATCTTATCAAGCCGTCCACGTCTGGCTCCCGCTGGCGCGCGAGGGCATTGCCGCAGGTTTCATCGCACTGCAAGAAACTTATGCTGAGCAGTCAGACTTAATATTCGGTATGTAACTGATTATATTTAGTATTACGACCAGTCATCCGGAGTGATATATTTTTCTTGCACTGCATACAAACACACGTATAATACGCCCGCAAACCCCTCTCACCCACTTTCCTCTCAGGAGGTCCCATGCGGGATCGAAATCAGATTGACTGGAGCGTTTGGCTCGACACGTACAAGGATACGTACACCTCTTTCAGCAAGGCGCAGCAGGAGGGCTTCCGGGCGCTCGAGCGCCTCGCTCGCTTCAACTACGCCGTCGCCGGCGATGTGCTCGAGGCGGGCCTCGCGCAGGCAAAGGCGACGCTCGGTGCGCGTTCGCTTTTCGGCACCCAGGCGCTCGCTGACCTGCTCGAGCAGCAGGCCGAGCTCGGCTCGCAGCTCACCGAGAGGCTCCGCGAGCGGACCGAGGAGTTCTCGACCCTCTCGGCCGAGGTGCAGGAGTCGGTAGGCTCGTTCGCCGGCACGCGCAGCCGCGCGCGGGGCAACGGCCGCTCGCACGCCGCACGCAAAGCGGCCTGAGCCGCAGCGGTTCTTCGCTGAGCTCCACGAGGGCGGCCACCGGCCGCCCTCGTGCTTTGCGGCTCACCTCACGTGGTAGTGCGCGCCGCGCGGCGGTACGATCTGCGGCAATGGGCGCAACCCCGCTCACCCGGCGGCAGATACTCATGAGTGCGGCACAGATCGCCATCGTGTCAGCGGCGCGGGCGGGGCCGGCCACCGCCGCACCCGGCGGGGCGCCGGCAAAAACCCCCAGCGGCCCGGCCGCAGCCGCCGGCTCTTTCACGCTCGGGGGCGATCTCACCGTGAACCGCATGGGCTTCGGCGCCATGCGCATCACGGGCCCCGGCATCTGGGGTGAGCCGAAGGATCCGGCCGAGGCGCGCCGGGTGTTGCGCCGGGCGGTCGAGCTCGGCGTGAACTTCATCGATACGGCCGATGCTTACGGCCCGGACGTGAGCGAGCGGTTGATCGCCGAGGCACTCGCGCCGTATCCGCCGGGGCTGGTGATCGCGACCAAGGGCGGACTGCTGCGTCCGCAGGCCTCACAATGGGTGCCGGACGGTCGGCCGCAGCACCTGCGCGAGGCGTGCGAGGGGAGCCTCAGGCGCCTGAAGCTCGCGCGCATCGACCTCTACCAGTTCCATCATCCGGACCCCAAGGTGCCGCTCGAGGACTCGATCGGCGAGCTCGCGCGATTGCGCGAGCAGGGGAAGATCCGCCACGTCGGAGTCTCCAATTTCACGACGGACGAGCTGGCACGAGCGCGGCGCATCGTGCCGATCGTCTCGGTGCAGAACCGCTACAACCTCGCGGACCGCAGCTCCGAGGACGTGCTCGCCGTGTGCACGCGCGAGCACCTCGCCTTCATTCCGTGGGCGCCCCTCGCCAGCGGCTCGACCGGCCGGCTCGAGGGGGCAGCGGAGGGGAGCGCCACCGAGGGAAGCGCTCGCGGCACGGCGCTCGAGAAAATCGCCACCGCGCGGGGCGCGAGCGTGATGCAGATCGCGATCGCGTGGCTGCTGGCGCGCTCGCCGGCCATGCTGCCGATTCCCGGCACCTCCTCGGTAGCGCACCTCGAGGAGAATCTGGCGGCGGCACGCCTCAAGCTCACCCCGGCGGAGCTGACACTTCTCGGCTAGAAGAGGAGACAGCGCGCCGCGCGCAGGCGAGTGGCTCGCACCGCGCGCGGCGGCCTTCCTTCGGTCGGTGCGCTGCGCCGCTGCGCATCAGCCCGGCGCGTGAAGGGCGGCGAAGCGCGCCGCAACCTTCGGGGCCTGCACGTCCTGCACGGCCGCGGCGATCGCCTGCCGCTCGCAGGAACGCACCGCGGCGTACTGCCGCAGATTGCGTGCATCGACGCCAGCGGCGGCGCACACCGTGCGCGCCGCCGCCGTGAGGCGCGCGTAGAGCACGTTGGCTCCCGCTTCGGTCGCGAGGTTCAGGTCGCCATATGCCACGGTGACGGTGCGTGCCGCAGTGGGGTCGGCTGCCTGCGCGGCGCCGATGCCCAGGCAGGCAGCGAGTGTGGCGAGTGCGAGCGGGCTGCGGCGGAAGTGTTTGAGCTGGTACGTCATGGTCATCTCCCGGTTCAAGTTGGTTCGAGCGTGTTAGTGTTGGCTGGAGTAGGTTCGGTTCTTGCTGCGTCGGGGTATATGAGACTCCCGCGCGCGCTCGCTGCTAAGGCCCTGCAGCGCGTGTTGATCCCAGCCATCGACGGATTCGTACCGCGCTCTCGGGAACGGCGGCATGCGGGAACGCGCCCGCCCGTGCGCAGCACGGCGCGCACGCGCTGCGCAGCGCGCGCCGCATTGCAGTCCGGCGCACGGGCTCGTCCCTCGCGCCGACGATCTCGTCCCGGATTTCCACGCGACCGCGCACCGCGGGCGCACTTGGAGTTACGCTAGCGCACAAAGCGGCCATGCCCGGCCGCGGTCAAAGGAGATCGAAGGGGGATGAGCGCAACGCCCATCGAGCGGGTGACGCCCGCGCTCACGGCTTCCGGCCACGCTGCCGGCGCCGGTGCGTCCGCGGCGGTGGCGCCGCGCGCAACCTCCGGCAGCTTCCGGCCGCTGCTCGGCGTGCTGACCGCTTTCTGGGCTTACGTGGCGCTATCCAACGTCATGTACGCCAACAACATGCAGGCGAGCCTCTCGGTGCAGAACATCCACAACGTGTTCGCGCCCTGGGACGCGCGCATCATTCAGCACCTGGTGCTCTATCCGCTCTTCATCCTCAGCATGCGCGGTGCGCTGCGCACCGGCTGGCAGCCGTTATGGCCGGCGCTGCCGCGACAGCTGCTGTGCGCGCTCGGGTTCGCGGTGCTCGCCTCACCGGCGCTGGTGCTCGGCGAGTACCTGACGGACACGCTGCACGGCAACGCCATGATGCACGACTCGATGCAGAAGGAGTGGGGCAGCTGGGACGGCTTCGTGACGCACGAGGGTCCGATCTGGCTGGCGAGTATCACGAGCTTTCTCGTCACCTACGGGTTCGGGCTCGCGCTCGTGACCGGCTTCGCCTTCTACCAGCGCCTGCGGGATTCGCAGCTGCGCCTGGCGAGCGCCGAGCGCGCGCTCACGCAGGCGCATCTGGCGGCGCTGCGCATGCAGCTCTCGCCGCACACGCTCTTCAACCTGCTGCACACCATCCGCGGCCAGATCAGCTGGGACCCGCCGGCCGCGCAGGCGATGGTGGTGCAGCTCGGCGATCTGCTGCGGCGGCTGCTGAGCGCCGGCGAGCGCGAGTTCTCGCGGCTCGCCGATGAGATACAGTTCGTGACGCTGTATCTCGAGCTGCAGCAGCGCCGCTTCGCGGATCGGCTGAGCATCCGCGTGCCGCTGCGCGAGGAGCTGCCGGCCGCGTGGGTGCCGAGCCTCATTCTGCAACCGCTCGTGGAGAACGCGGTGGTGCACGGACTTGCGGGTCACGAAGGCCCGGTCATCATCCGCGTCGAGGCGGAAGCGAGTGGCGAGCGGCTGGTGCTGCGGGTGCTCAACACCATCGCGGTGGGCCGGGCCGCGGGCCGCGTCGGCATCGGGCTCGCCAACGTGCGCGAGCGGCTCGAGGTACAGTTCGGCGAGGCCGCCAGCTTCAGCGCCGGGCCCACCGATGAGCATCTGTGGCGCGCAGAGATACACATGCCACTGTTGCGTGATGGTCCGCGCGCGGCAACCCGGCTCGAGGGCGGGGCAGCATCATGATGGAGGTCATGATCGTCGATGACGAGCCGGCGGCGCGCCGCGCCGTGCGCGAGTGCTGTGAGCGGGAGACGGACCTGCGCGTCATCGGCGAGTTCGCCGAGCCGCGCGCCGCGCTCGAGGCCATTCGCCGCCAGCGGCCGCAGGTGCTGTTCCTCGACATCCAGATGGACTCCATGACGGGCATGGCGCTCGCGCGCGCCCTCGATCCGGAGCAGCTGCCACTCATCGTGTTCGTCACCGCCTACGACCACTATGCGCTCGAGGCTTTCGAGGTAAGCGCGGTCGACTACCTGCTCAAGCCCTTCGACGACGCCCGTTTTCGCGCCACGATGACGCGCGTGCGCCGCCGCCACGAGGCGCAGGGGGGCTTCGACCGCCAGGCGGCGCTCAGCGCGCTCCTCGAGCAGCTCGAGCGCGGCGCGCGGCTGCCGGCGGACGCGCAGCCACGCGTGCTCGCCGAAGCCGGCAGCCGCATGCACATGCTCGATGTGTCGCAGGTGGAGGTCGTCGAGGCGGACCGCAACTACGTGCGACTCACCATCGGACGCGAGACCTTCCACGCCCGCAGCACGCTGCAGCAGGCGGAGAAGTCCTTCCAGGCACAGCCGATGCTGCGCATCAGCCGCTCCTGTCTCGTCAACATGCGTCATGTCAAGGAGATCAGCCGCACCCCGCGCGGTGATTTCATCCTGGTGGTGACGGGCGGCACCACGGTGACGAGCAGCGAAGGATATCGCGAGCCCGTACGTCACTATCTCGAGAGGCTGAAACTCGCTCCGGCCTAGCGCCTGCTGAGCTAAAGTGCGGCGCGGGCCTCACCACAGGGAACTCGCCTTTGGCCGCCGCCGCAGCACCCGCATCCCGTGCCGCGCTCACCGCACTCGCGGTGCTGACCGGCATCAACCTGCTCAACTACCTCGACCGTTACCTGGTGCCGCCGCTGGTCCCCGATCTCGAGCGCGCGATGGGCATCTCGCACGTGCAGGCCGGATGGCTGTGGCCAGCCTTCATGGTCGTGTACATGGTGGCCGCGCCGGTCTTCGGGGCCTGGGGCGATCGCGGCTCGCGCACCCGGCCGATCGCGATCGGTGTCGCACTCTGGAGTGTTGCCACGGTGCTCTCCGGGCTGGCGCGCAGCTATCCGCAGCTCTTCGCCTCCCGGGCGCTGGTCGGCATCGGCGAAGCGGCCTATGCGGCGATCGCGCCGGCACTGCTCGCCGATCACTTTGCGCGCAGCGCGCGCGGGCGCGTCTATGCGGTGCTCAACATGGCCATCCCGGTCGGCGCCGCGCTCGGCTACGTCCTCGGAGGCCTGATCGGCCATCACTACGGCTGGCGCGCCGCGTTCCTCCTCTGCGGCGCGCCGGGCATGCTGCTCGCGGCGCTGGTGCTGGCGTTGCCCGATCCGCCGCGCGGACTGCAGGATGAGCCGGCGCGGCCGAGCGTGCTGCCGGCGCGGCCCGGCGTGCTGCCGGCGGGGGCCGGCGCGGCCGCGACCGCGATCGGCGTGTACATGAGCCTGCTGCGGCGAACGCCGTACCTGCTCCTCGTGCTCGGCTATGCGGCTTACACCTTCGGCCTCGGCGGGCTCGGGTTCTGGATGCCGACCTTTCTCGAGCAGGTGCGGGGTATCCCGGCCGATGCCGCCACGACCGGCTTCGGCGCCATCGTCATCGTGACCGGTTTTGTGGGTACGCTGCTCGGCGGCTGGCTCGGGGATCATTGTCTGCGCCGCTCGCCCCAGGGATATCTGTGGTTCTCGGCCGCAACCACGCTGCTCGCCGCGCCGGTGGCGGTGCTCGCGCTGCGCTCGCCGGTCGCGGGCATCTACTACCCGGCGATCGTGGTCGCGGAGCTGCTGCTTTTCATGTCGACCGGGCCGATCAACGCTGCCATCACCAACATCGTCTCGCCGCTCGAGCGCGCCTCGGCGATGGCGCTCAGCATCTTCACCATTCACCTGCTCGGCGATGTGCCCTCGCCGCCTCTGATCGGCCATCTCGCCACGACCGCATCGCTCGGCGAGGCGGTGCTCGTCGTGCCGGTGGCCCTCGCGGCCGGAGGCCTGATCTGGCTGCTCTCCGCCCGGGCCGATGCCCGGCTGTCGCTGCCGACCGCGCGGTGAGCGGGCTGGCGGCACGCTTCGACCCCTGTGCGCCGCCGGCAGCGCGGCCGCTCGCCATGCTGCCGCGCCCGCAACTCGAAGCGCGCCTGCGCAGCGCACTCGCGGCGCGGGACGGCGCCGCGGGCGCGCATTGTGTGCACGAGTTGTGGATGCGCGGTGAGTTCGCCGCCAACATCGAGTCGACCTTGAGCGCGCTGTGGCACAGCGCGGCCGCGTCGATCCCCGAGTGGCTGCCCATGCGGTACATCGAGTGGCTGCCGACGCTCTACGAGGTGGCGCTGCAATTCCGTCCGGCGCGCCGCGGCCGCACCAATCTCTACCTGGTGCTGCTCGACTTCGCCGATCGCAACCGCGGCCCGCATGGCGTGTATGTCGGCGTGAGTCGATACTCCGCAGCGCAGCGCTTCGATCAGCACAAAGCAGGCATCCGCGCAGCCGGCAGTGTGCTCCGACGCGGGATCGAGGTGCTCACCGGGCCGGTGCTGCATCTCCAGCAGATCACGCGGCCCGAGGCTTTGCGCATCGAAGCGCAGCTCGCGGACGCGTTGCGCGATGCGGGCCTGCTCGTGGAAGGCGGCCACTAGGCGCGCTGTCGGGATTCGTCCGCCGCGGCCTCACGGCCCGGAGCGCCCTCCGCAGTGACCGGTGCTGCCCGGGGCAACAGCGCCGCTCAGGAAGGAGCGCGCGTCACGAAGGCACGCTCGATCACGTAATCGCCTGGCTCGCCGGTGTGCGGGGAGATGCTGAAGCCGCGCGCATCGAGCAGAGCGCAGAGATCCTCGAGGAGCGCGGGACTTCCGCAGACCATCAGCCGGTCGACGGCCGGCTCGAGCGCTGGCAGCCCGAGCGTTGCGAGCAGCTCCCCCGACTCGAGCAAGCTCGTGAGGCGGCCGCGATGCACATGCGGCTCGCGGGTGACGGTCGGACAATAGCGCAGTGAGCGGCGCACCAGATCACCGAGAAGCTCGTGCTGCTCGAGCGCCGCGAGACGCCGGCGGACCACCTCGGTCTCCCGAGTCCAGCGCACGCCGTGGACGAAGATCACTTCGGGGAAGCGCTCGTACAGCTGCGGATCCTGGATGATGCTGAGGAATGGCGCCGCGCCCGTACCGGTGCACAGCAGGTAGAGACGCTCGCCCGGCCGCAGGTCGGAGAGCAGCAACGTGCCAGTCGGCTTGCGGCTCACCAGCACCTCATCACCCGGCTGCAGGTGCTGCAGGCGCGAGGTGAGCCGGCCGTCCGGCACCTTGATGCTGAGAAACTCCAGGTGCTCCGCGTAATTGGCGCTCGCGATGCTGTAGGCGCGCAGCAGCGGGCGCTCCAGCATCAGCCCGAGCATGAGGAACTGCCCGTTCTCGAAGCGCAGACCGCGATCGCGAGTGGTGCGGAAAGTAAACTGGGTGTCGGTCCAGTGCTCGACCTCGAGCACCCGTTCGGTTCCGAAGCTGGCCATGCGCCGCATGGTAGCGACCCCAGGCGCTTCCCCGGGATGTTTCCGATCATGGGCTCATAAGCGTCCGTTATGGCAGACTCGCAGCGTAGTGGGGGAGGCCATGGGCAGAAGCACACCGACCTCGTGCCGGGCCGCGCTGTGTACGGCGCTCCTCGGTGTCATTCCCGCGGTTCTACCCGCTGCGCCTCCGTCGGCCACGCTGGCGCTCCCCGCGGCGGCGCGTGTCGGGATCGTCAATCTGCTCGATCCCGAAGTGACGCACTTTCATGCCTCACGGCAGATCGAGAACAGTTTCCTCAAGACCTATACGGTGAGCTGGCCGGTGAGCGCCATGGAGCTCGCCGCGGTTCGCGACCGTCTGGCTCAGCTCGGACTGCTCGCGGTGCCGCTGGCTCCGGGCGATGCCCTGCGGCGCAGCCGTGAGAGTTGCTTTCTCGACGCCGCGCTCGGCAAGGGTCTGCCGAAGGAATGCGGTCCGTTGTATGCGCAGCTGGCGGTGAGTCAGGGAGTGGCTGCGCTCATCGTGCTCGGACCGGGACGCAACGACGCGGCGCACGCGGGCAACACGCGCCACAAGGAATTGCCCGAGTACCTGCGCGGCTGGTGCTTCGTGAGCGGCGGCCCCGAGCCTGTGCCCGTGCTGCTCGATATGACCGAGCTGCTGCTCATCGGGATAAAGGACTCACAGGCCCAGCTCATCGCGCGCGCCTGGGGAGGCGACGGCATGGACTGGAGCGGCTACCGGCCACCGTCGGACCTCAAGGCATTCCCCGAGCAGCAGCTCGATCAGCTGCAGCCGCTCTACGCTGCGATGCTGAAGCGGCAGGCGGACTACGTCCTCGGCTCCCTGCAGCCCGCTCGCTGACGCAGCCGGCTAAGCGGCGTGGCCGATCGCCCAGGCGCACACGATGACGCCGATGACCCCCAGCGCCAGATAGAGCCCGGCAAAGAGCTGCTCGCGCCGCTCGAGCGCCGCTTCACTGAGTGGCGCAACGAGGAACGGCTCACCGTTGGTGGGCTCGGAGATCACGCTCTGCCGCGAGATGGATGCGGCGAGCGTCTGCTCCTGCGACTCGCGCGCAGCCGCCGCGCGCGCCGTTGCCCATTCGGACTCGTTGAGCTTGCCGTCGTGATCGAGATCGAAGCGCGCGAGCAGCGCCTGCTGGTCCTGCTTCCACTCGTGCAGCTTCGCCATCGTGGCTGCGTTCACATCGCCGACCTCGGAATGGGAGCGCAGCTCCCCCATCACGCAGATGCGCGCGCCCACCGAGAGCAGCTGCTCGGTATAACGCCAGCTGCCGAGTCGCAGCAGACCGCCGCTTTGCGGGGGACCGCTCATCGGCCAGGCGGTCGCTCCATACCAGACGTTGCGCACCGTCGGAGTGATCTCGGCCTCCACTGGACCGACGAGGCAGCTCGCTTCATCGTCATCGACCAGAGCGAACGGCTCGATGCTGCTGCGGCTGTCGGTGACGTTCCAGCGGCGGTTGCCCTTGGAATCGCGCTCCTCGCGTGCGATCTCGTAGGACCACCATACGCAGGGCCGGGCGCTGAGCGGTGCAGTCGTCGGGGCCGGCCCGGCCGGCTGAGTGCGGCCGCGCACTTTCACGTAGCCCTGCGCAGCGGAGCGAATGCGCACCTCGGGGGTGTCGGCCACCAGGCGGTCACGGCGCAGCCGCGCCAGGAACCGCCACAGTGCAAGCAGCGCCAACGCCGCTGCCGCCAGCGCGATCAGCGCATACGGAGGAGGCTGACCTGCATGCAACGGATGCACGGCGCAGCGGCTAGCGTGAGAACGCCGCCTTCAGATCGACATCGGCCTTCTGATCTGCCTCGAAGTGCAGCAGCTGCACGGGCGGAAAATCTCCGAGCCGCGCGATCAGCACATCCGGGAAGGTCGCGATGCGCACGTTGTTGATGTTGGCCGATGCGTTGTAGACCTCGCGCCGGTCGGCGATCGCCGTCTCGAGTCCGCTGATGCGTTCCTGCAGATGGCGGAAGGGCTCGTTCGCCTTCAATTGCGGATAGTTCTCCGCCACTGCATACAGCCCGGTGAGCCCGTTGCGCAGATCGCGCTCGGCCGCGCCGAGGGAGGCGACATTGCCCGAGCTGCGCGCCGCGTCGACGCCGGCGCGGGCGCGCATCACCCGCTCGAGCGTGCCCGCCTCGTACTGCATGTACTGGCGGCACACCTCGACCAGCTTCGGCAGCTCATCGTGGCGCTGCACGAGCAGCACATCGATGTTGGACCAGGCCAGCTTCACGGCCGCGCGCACGCGTACCAGGCCGTTGTACACGCCGATGACGTAGCCCACGAGCGCGAGCAGCAGGAAGGAGAAGACCAGCAGACTCAGCATGCTCCGACTCCGGCCTGGGCGGCGAGCCCGGCAGCACTATAGCGGGCGGGGGGGCCGCCGAGCCGGTCCGCGAGCGTAATCGGAGACACCCATCACGCCGCTGGCCCCGGCCGACGCGATCTGGTTCGCAGTTGGCGGGACCGGACTTCAGGCCGTCAGGCGCAGCGACAGGTCGATACCCGCGAGCTCGTAGCCACGGCGGAAATCGCGGATGTGGCGTGCCATCCAGTCGCGAGCGGCCGCCTCGTCCTGCGCCTCGATGGCCTCGAGCAGCCGACGGTGCGCAGCAATGATGCGCGAGCGCGCCTGCGGGACCCGGTCGATCATGATGCGCAGCGAGGGCTCGAGGAGCTGAAGGAGCGGCTCCTGCGCGAGCCCGAGCACCGGGTTGTGAGCCGCGCGAGCGGTGCAGCGGAACACCTCCGCGGTGCGCTGCACCGTCGCGGCGGTGTCCACGGCCGCGGCGCCGCAGGCATCGATCGCGCCGCCGAGCGCCTCGAGGTCCGCCGTGGTGCGCGCGCGCGCCGCGGCTGCCGCGAGCGGCGGCTCCAGAATGGTGAGCGCCTCCCACAGGTGCTGCACGGTGACATCGTGCAGCAGCAGCGCGTGGCTCACCCCCTGGCCGATGGCCGAGTGCTGGGGTCGGCTCACGGACATCAGCTTCGAGCCGGGACGGCGCCGCAGCAGGCCGCGGCTCTCGAGCTCGCGCAGCGCCTCACGCACGGTCGAGCGGTTCACCCCGAACTGCCGCGCGAGCTCGGTCTCGGGGGGAAGCCGTTCGCCCTCGCGCAGCGCCCGGCTCAGGATGCGCTCACCGATGGCGGCCGCCACCTTGCGGTAGGCCGGCTCGATGAGGACACGGTCGAACTCGACACTCACGCAGCCGACTCGAACAGCTCGCGACCGATCAGCATGCGGCGGATCTCCTGCGTGCCGGCACCGATCTCGTAGAGCTTCGCATCGCGCAGCAGGCGCCCGGCAGAGTACTCGTTGATGTAGCCATTCGCGCCGAGCGCCTGGATTGCTTCGAGTGCGGCCTGGGTGGCGCGCTCGGCGGCGAACAGGATGCAGCTCGCGGCATCGCGGCGGCGGGCGGTACGGGCATCGCAGGCGCGCGCGACCGCATACGCGTAGGCGCGCGAGGCGTTGAGCGCCCCGTACAGGTCGGCCATCTTGCCCTGCATCAGCTCGAAGGTACCGATCGGCTGACCGAACTGACGCCGCTCGCGGACGTAGGGCAGGACCAGATCGAGCGCCGCCGCCATGAGCCCGAGCGGGCCGCCGGCGAGCACCACGCGCTCGTAGTCGAGGCCGCTCATCAGCACCCGCACGCCGCCGTTCTCGGCCCCGAGGAGGTTCTCGGCGGGCACGAGGCAGTCATCGAACAGCAGCTCGCAGGTGCCCGAGCCGCGCATCCCGAGCTTGTCGAGCTTTGGCGCGGTAGCGAACCCCGGACGGCCGCGCTCGATGATGAACGCGCTGATGCCGCGCGAGCCCGCGGCCGGGTCCGTCTTGGCATACGCGATGAACACGTCGGCATCGGGACCGTTGGTGATCCACATCTTGCGGCCGTTGAGCAGGTAGCCCTGCGGGCGCTTCTCGGCGCGCAGCTGCATCGACACCACATCCGAGCCCGAGCCGGGCTCGGACATCGCGAGTGCTCCGACGTGCTCGCCGCTCAGCAGCTTCGGCAGGTAGCGCGCACACTGCGCCTCGTTGCCATTCAGCCGCAGCTGGTTGACGCACAGGTTCGAGTGCGCGCCGTAGGAAAGACCGACTGCGCCCGAGGCGCGCGAGATCTCCTCCATGACGATGACGTGCGCGAGATAGCCGAGACCTGCGCCGCCGAGATGCTCGGGCACGGTGATGCCGAGCAGCCCCTGGCGTCCCAACGCCGGCCACAGGTCGCGCGGAAACTCGTTGGTGCGGTCGATGGCCGCCGCGCGCGGCGCGATCTGATCGGCGGCGAAACGCCGCACCTGCTGGCGGATCTGCTCGATCTCTTCCGGCAGGCCAAAGTCCAGGTCAGTGCAGTCGAGTGCAGTCATGGACTTGCCTTCCCTTTTGGCACGATCGTATGATTGTCGGACAAACTGGCAACAGTTGGCAAGTCATGCCTCGTCTCAGCACCCGCATCGCACCGGCTTCGGCGGACTATCAGGAGAACGAGCGCGCGATGCGCGAGCTGGTCGACGGGCTTCACCGCGAGGTTGCCCGCGTTGCGCGCGGCGGCTCGCGCGCCGCCATGGACAAGCACAAGTCGGCCGGCAAGCTGCCGGCGCGCGAGCGCGTCCGCGTGCTGCTCGATACGGGCAGCCCCTTCCTCGAGCTCTCGCAGCTTGCCGCGCACGGCATGTACGGCGGGGATATCGCCTGCGCGGGGATCGTCACCGGGATCGGCAGGGTCGCCGGTCGCGAATGCGTGGTGGTCGCCAACGATCCGACCGTGAAGGGCGGCACCTATTACCCGATCACCGTGAAGAAGCACCTGCGGGCGCAGGAGATCGCGCGCGAGAACCGTCTGCCGTGCGTGTATCTCGTCGAGAGCGGCGGCGCGTTCCTTCCCGCGCAGGATGAGGTCTTTCCCGACCGCGACAATTTCGGCCGCATCTTCTACAACCAGGCGACGCTTTCGGCACTCGGCATCGCGCAGATCTCGGTCGTGCACGGCTCCTGCACGGCAGGGGGCGCCTACGTCCCCGCGATGTCGGACGAGAACGTCATCGTGCGCAATCAGGGACGCGTGTTCCTCGGTGGGCCGCCGCTCGTGAAAGCCGCGACCGGCGAGGACATCGACGCCGAGTCACTCGGCGGAGCCGATGTGCACTGTCGGGAGTCCGGGGTCTGCGATCACTATGCCGAGAACGACACCCACGCGCTCGGCATCGCCCGCGGCATCGTCGCGCGGCTGCGAGCCGCGCCTCGCACCTCACCGCCGCGATCGCCGCAGACGCCGCACTACCCGGCGGACGAGCTCTACGGCGTGCTGCCCGCGAGCCTACGCAAGCCCTACGACGTGCGCGAGGTGATCGCGCGGCTGGTCGATGGCTCGGAGCTCGATGAGTTCAAGCAGCTCTACGGGACGACGCTGGTGTGTGGCTTTGCGCATCTCGGAGGTTACCCGGTCGGCATCCTCGCCAACAACGGAGTGCTGTTCTCTGAAAGCGCCCTGAAGGGCACGCATTTCATCGAGCTGTGCGCACGGGAGCAGATCCCGCTGCTGTTCCTGCAGAACATCACCGGCTTCATGGTGGGCCGGCGCGCCGAGGCGGGCGGCATCGCCAAGGACGGAGCGAAGCTCGTCACCGCGGTTGCCTGCGCTGCGGTGCCAAAGATCACCGTCATCATCGGTGGCAGCTACGGAGCAGGCAACTATGCGATGTGCGGCCGCGCCTACGGGCCACGTTTCCTGTTCCAGTGGCCCAACGCGCGCATCTCGGTGATGGGCGGAGACCAGGCCGCGAGCGTCCTCGCGACCGTGAAGCGCGAGCAGTTGAAGGCCGCGGGACGCGACTGGCCGGAAGCGGAGGAGGAGGGCTTCAGGCAGCCGATCCGCGAGCAGTACGAGCGGCAGGGACACCCTTATTACTCCTCGGCGCGATTGTGGGATGACGGTGTGATCGATCCGCGCGATACGCGCCGCGTGCTATCGCTCGCCCTCGCCGTGGCGGCCAACGCTCCGCACGAGCCGCAGAGCTTTGGCGTGTTCCGCATGTAGCCCGAGGCACGCCGTGATCAAGAGTCTCCTGGTCGCCAATCGCGGCGAGATCGCCTGCCGCATCTTCCGCACCGCGCGGCGCATGAGCATGCGCACGGTGGCGGTGTATTCCGATGCCGATGCGAGCGCCCGCCACGTGCGCGAGGCGGATGAGGCGTGGCGGCTCGGTCCCGCGCCGGCGCGCGAGAGCTACCTGGACATCGGGGCGCTCCTCGAGGCAGGTCGCGCCAGCCGCGCCGAGGCGATTCATCCGGGCTACGGCTTCCTGGCCGAGAACGCCCAGTTCGCCGAGGCGTGCCGCGCCGCAGGCTTCATCTTCGTGGGGCCACCGGCCGAGGCCATCCGCGCGATGGGCTCGAAGATCCTCGCCAAGACGCGCATGGCGGCGGCCGGGGTGCCGGTGTTGCCCGGCTATGCGGGCGAGCAGCAGGACCTCGCTCATCTCGAGCGTGCGGCGCAGGGCGTCGGGTTGCCGCTCATCATCAAGCCCGCGGCGGGCGGGGGTGGCAAGGGCATGCAGATCGTGAGGCGTCCGGGTGAGCTCGCCGCGGCGCTCGCGGCCGCGCGCCGCCTCGCGGAAAGCGCCTTCGGCGATGGGGCGCTGCTCCTCGAGCGGTACCTGCCGGCGCCGCGTCACATCGAGGTGCAGGTGTTCGCCGACGGCCACGGCAACCTGCTGCATCTCGGTGACCGCGACTGCTCGATCCAGCGGCGTCACCAGAAGCTCATCGAGGAAGCCCCCGCGCCGGCATTGCCGCCTGCCGTCCGGGAGCGGCTGCGGAGCGCGGCCCTCGTCGTCGCGAGCGAGATTGGCTACGTGGGGGCGGGCACCGTCGAGTTCCTTTTCGACGGCACCGAGTTCTTCTTCATGGAGATGAACACGCGCCTGCAGGTCGAGCACACCGTCACCGAAGCAGTGACGGGGCTCGACCTCGTCGAATGGCAGCTGCGCGTCGCGGCCGGCGAGCGGCTGCCGCTCGCGCAGCACGAGGTCCGTCTCGAGGGGCATGCCATCGAGGCGCGCGTGTGCGCGGAGGATCCGGCGCGCGGTTTCCTGCCGAGCGCCGGGCGTCTCGCGCTGCTCGAGTGGCCGCAGATGGGCTCAGTGCGGGTCGACGCCGGCTTCGGCTCGGCAGACAAGGTTCCTGACAACTACGATTCACTCCTCGGTAAGGTGATCGCGCTCGCCGCGACCCGCACGGAGGCGGCGGCGCGCCTTGCCCAGGCGCTCCGCGAGATTCACTGCGCCGGCATTGCCAGCAATGAGCGCTGGCTCGCCCGCATCCTGCTGTCACCGGTGTTTCTGGAGGTGCGCCATAACATCGCACTGCTCGATGAGCACCTCGCCGAGTTCGCCGCGCCCGGTGCCATACCCCCGGAGGCGACGATCCTCGCGGCGCTGGCCCTGCACGGCCGCGCGTCCTCCGCAACGCCCGCGAGCCCCTGGGAGGAATGTGACGGCTTCACGCCCAATCTCCTGACACCGATCGCCTACCGGCTGATCGCAGCCGGGCAGCCCATCGGTGTCGAGCTCGAGTACCAGCGGGGGCGCCTCGCCGCGGCCACGGTGGCGGGACATGCGCGCCAGTCGCTCGAGGGTGTGGAATGGCAGCGTGACACGGTGGCCGCGCAGCTCGGCGGGCAGCAGCGCCGCGCCCGCTATCTCCGCAGCGGCAGCCACCTGTGGCTGTGGCTTGCGGCCGAGCAATACGACTTCGTGCTCGATGATCCGCGTACCCACGCGTTCAGTGCCTCCGCTGCGGTCGGCGGCCTCACTACGCCTCTTCCGGGCGTCGTGGTCTCGCTGCCGGTGCAGGTGGGCTCGAAGGTGGCCGCCGGCGATGTGCTCGTGGTGATCGAGGCGATGAAAATGGAGCATGCCATCGCGGCGCCGCACGCGGGCACGGTGAAAACGATTCATTTCAACCGCGGAGACCGCGTACCCGAGGGGAGCGCGCTGCTCGAGCTCACACCCGAGTGAGTGAGCGACCCGCCCGAGGAGGAGCGGGCCGGGCCGGCTACTTCGGTTTTGGCGCGGCAGCCCTTGCCGCCGCGCGCTCGCTGCGCTCGCGTGCGATCAGGGCGTCGGCATTCTCCAGCATTTCCTTCAAGGCCAGGTCCTCGTCCGTACTCCCTTCCGCAACGTGCGTCACATAGCGGCCGTCGATCGCGAGTGCCGGAACTCCGAGGATGCGGTAATTCTCGGCCATCTCATCGGCCTTGAAGCTCTTCTCGTTGATGGGGAGCGAGGTGTAGGCCGAGGCGAACCGGTCCGCATCGCCGCCGTTGCGCCCGACCCATTCCGCGATGGCGGACTCCTCGAACAGCGGCTTGCGCTCCTCGTGCAGGGCATGGAACAGAGGCCCATCGAGCCGCGCCAGATCTCCGGTCGACTCGAGCGCGTAGTAGGTGCGCTGCATGTTGACCCACAGGTCACGGTTGAAGCCGACCGGCACGCGGCGAAACAGCACGTCCTTCGGCAGCTTCGCCACCCAGGCGCTGAGCAGCGGATAGAAGCGGGCGCAATGCGGACACGCGTAGGAAAAGAACTCCACCACCTCGATCCGGTTCGTTTGAGTCGTCGGCTGCGGTGGCATGAGGGTGCTGAAGTTCTTGCCCTCTTCAGGGGTAGCAGAGACCGCGTGCGTGACGAGCGACAGGATCACGGCGCTGAGGAAGCGGAGCAGGCTGCGAGGCATCGAATACTCCTGTTGCCGGGCCGCCGACATTATTTCCCAACCGCCGGCGTGTTTCGCAATGACTCCGTCACGGCGCGGACCCGCGCGCGGCGGCTGGCCGGCACCGTGGACACGAACGGCGAGTCGCGATCGAGGAAGCGCCAGGGGCGACGCGCCCAGTCGCCGGCGTAGTCGACGCCGATGCGCGTCGCGCGCGCAATGCGCGGTGCCCGCGTCGGCCTGGCGGGGTGCTCGATCCACAACTGATCGCCGCGCAGGTCGACGCCGTTGAGGCTGCGGTCGATGCGCAGCGCGCGGCACAGGAGCCCAGGCCCCCAGGTGCTCTCCTCGAGGTCTCCGAGCGGCTCGAGTGCCCGCAGCAGCACGGCATGCGGCACGCCCGCACGTCCGGTCACGACATTCAGACAGTGCCAGAAGCCGTAGATGAAGTAGACATAGGCGTGACCCGGCGGTCCAAACATAACCTCCGTGCGCCGCGTGCGACCGCGTGCGGAATGCGCCGCCAGATCGCGCGGCCCGAGGTACGCCTCGGTCTCGACGATGCGCCCGGCTCGCACCGTGCGACCATCATCGCGCACTAGGTGCATGCCGATCAGTGCGCGCGCGACGGTGAGCGTGCCGCGCTCGAAGAAGCTCGCGGGAAGTTTGCGCCGGCGTGTCACGATGCCGGAGCGTAGCGGAATCCACTACAATCCGTGCGAACGGAGCGCCCGCGCCGCCACGCCTCGCTTATAATGCAATCAAAGTCATAGAGAGCCGTTAGATGCGTAGTCGCTTCGCGAGGTGCACCGGGTCCCGCATGTGGAGTGTCGGGGCCGCCGCAATCGTGCTTGCCGCCTGTGGCGAGGCCGCCGCGAGTCTGTACGCGCTTCCTGCCGACGGCTCGGCGGTCGTCGGCCGCGACGCCAACGTCACGACGGTGTACGAGGACACCCTTCCCGACATCGCGCATCGCTACAGTCTCGGTTACTACGAGATCATCCGCGCCAACCCCAAGGTGGACGTGTGGCTTCCCGGCGCAGGCCAGCGCCTGACACTGCCCGGACGCCACATCCTGCCGGCCGGAGCGCGCGAGGGCATCGTCATCAACCTGCCCGAGCACCGGCTGTACTACTTCCCGAAGCCGCGGCCGCACGAGCGACCGATCGTAATCACCTATCCGGTGAGCATCGGCAAGATGGACTGGCGCACACCGCTCGGCGAGACGCGGGTCATCGCCAAGATCGTCCATCCGGCGTGGTATCCCCCGGAGTCGATCCGCAAGGAGCACGAGCAAAACGGTGATCCGCTACCGAAGATGGTCGGAGCGGGCCCCGAAAATCCTCTCGGCGACTATGCGCTGCGCCTCGCAGCGGGCCGCGGCGAGTACATGATCCACGGAACCAACAAGCCCGTCGCGGTCGGCATGGCTGTCACCCACGGCTGCATTCGCATGTACCCGGAAGACGTCGCCGCGCTCTTCGCGCTCGTCCCCGTCGGTACCAAGGTGCGCCTGGTGAACGAGCCGGTGAAGGTGGCGTGGGTCGATGGGCGGCTGTTCCTCGAGGCGCATCCGCCGGTCGACGCGGAAGGACAGTCGGTGGCGCCGGACGTGCGTCAGCTGTCGCAGAAGCTCAAGAACGCACTCGCTGGCGACACGGCGGCGGTGCACTGGGAGCTCGCGCGCGCCACGCTCAGGGCGGCGAGCGGAATGCCGACGCTGGTGGGTCTCGCCGCCGAGGAGCCGACCTCGGCCAAACTGCAGTCTGCGGCTACCACCGCCGCGCAGGTGCGTTAGCGAGCGGGCTAACGGCGGCGACGCCGGCGCAGGGCTCCCACCAGGCCTACGACCTCAGCGGCACGCGCGACCCACGAGAGCGTCCCGCGCGCGCGCGCGAGCAGCGTGAGCGCTTCGCGCGGTCGCCTCAGCAGGAATAGCGCCGCCGCCGCCAGTATCCACGCGAGCGGATGGCGCGCGGGCCCGGCGCCAGCGGCCGCCCCGGAGCCCAAACCCCCCGCCAGTGCCTGCGTCCAGCGGCGTGGACTGAGCTCTGCCAATCGTACGGACAGCTCCGCCCGCTGTGCCTCGCAGCGCGCGAGGAGGGTACGACGGCGGACCTCGAGCTCGGCGAGGCGCTTCATGATGCGCCCCGCGCGCGCCGCTGATCCTCGGCGAGCTGCTCGAGCGATCCTTCGAGCACATCGGGGTGGGTACGCAGCGCGCGCGCGCCGAGGTAACCAAAGAGCGCCGCCAGCAGGATGAAGAGCATCATGCCCGCGAGCAGCGCGAGCATGCGGTGCGTGTCCCACAGCGCCGCGACCAGGGCGAACATGCCGAAGCCGAGTGCCAGCATTGCGCAGGCCACGGCACCCACGACCCAGATGAGCGAGCGCAGCAGCGCGCGCAGATGGATCTCGACTTCGACGCCGGCGAGCTCGAGACGCGTGTGCAGCGCCTCGAGGAGCGCCGCGAGGAGTCCGCGCAGCGCGCCAGGCGGCTCAGCGACGCTGTCCGACTCGCGCGTCGCAGGCGCATCCATCATTTGCGGCCCATGGCGAGCCCGAGCAGCAGCGCGATGCCGCCTACGACGGCCACCGCCTGCCACGGGTTGTCGCGTACGTAGGTGTCCACTTCGCGCGCGCGCGAGCGCACCGTATCCTCCAGCGCAGAAAGGCGCGCGCGCAGCTCCTGCAGCGTCGCCTGAGCGCGCTCCTGGACGTCCGCACCGCTCGCGTTCGCGGTCGAGCGCAGCAGGGTCTCGGCCTCGCTCACCAGCGCGCGCAGCTCCTCGGCGACCTGTCCCCCGCCATTCCTGTCACCCATGGTCC
This sequence comes from Steroidobacteraceae bacterium, assembly GCA_035541695.1. Lineage (GTDB taxonomy): Bacteria > Pseudomonadota > Gammaproteobacteria > Steroidobacterales > Steroidobacteraceae > 13-2-20CM-66-19. The sequence goes on along the minus strand of DATKMV010000050.1, from coordinate 97,860 downwards.
TCTCCTTACTTCGCTTGTGGTTGTGAATCCGAGCCTTCTATACCGCAGCGGATGATTTACGCATATCCGTACTAAAACCGCGAGACTCGCACCCATTCCTGCGCTACCCTCGAAAACTGGAGCCGAACGCATGACTGCGCCTTCCACGAATCCGTTGCTCGAGCTGCGCAAGCTCGGCGAGAGCGTGTGGCTCGATGACCTCGGGCGCGCCATGCTCGAGGATGGAAGCCTTGGCCGTCTGATACGCGAGGATGGAGTCGCAGGGCTCACCTCCAACCCTTCCATCCTGGCGCACTCGATCATGAAGGAGTCGACCTACGCGCAGCGCATTGCGCGGCTGTTGCCGACGGTTTCCTCGGCCATGGCGCTCTACGAGGACCTCGCGCTCGCGGATCTCCGTGATGCGGCGGCCCTGCTGCGACCGCTGTACGACTCGACCCGAGGCGGCGACGGCTTCGTGAGTCTCGAGGTCTCTCCGCATCTCGCCGATGACACCGCGGGGAGTCTCAAGGAAGCGCGACGCCTGTGGCAGCGTCTCGCAATTCCCAATGCCTTCATCAAGATCCCCGGCACCGAGGCGGGCCTCCCCGTCATCCGCGACCTGATCGCCGAGGGCATCAACGTGAACGTCACGCTGCTGTTCTCGCCGGAGCGCTACCGTGCCGTCGCGCGCGCCTACCGCGAGGGACTCGCGCGGCGGCTGCGGGCAGGGCAGCCCATCGCGACCGTTGCCTCGGTGGCGAGCTTTTTCCTGAGTCGCATCGACACGGCCGTGGACAAGCTTCTCGATGGGCTGGCGGCGCACGGGCAGCCGGCGGCGCGTGCACTGCGTGGCAAGGCGGCGATCGCGAGTGCGTGCCGCGCGTACGAGCTCTACGAAGAAATGAATGCGACGTCCGAGTGGGAAACGCTGGCGGCGCGCGGTGCGCGACCCCAACGATTGCTGTGGGCCTCGACCTCCACCAAGGACCCCGCGTACAGCCCCATAAAGTACGTGGAAGAGCTGGTAGTGCCCGAGACAGTCAACACCATGCCGCTCGAGACGCTCAACGCGTACCGGCGGCTCGGTCGTCCGGAGCTCAGCCTCGAGCGTCACATCGCCGATGCGAGCGACGCACGCGAGGGGCTGGAGCGGCTCGACATCGATCTCGAGGCTGTCGCGGAGCAGCTCGAGCGCGAGGGGGTGGCGAAATTCGTCGAGCCGTTCGACAAGCTCCAGGAATGGCTCGAGAACCAGCGCGGCCGACGGCCGTCCTGACGAGACTCATTCTTTCCCGGGGGACTCCAAGTGGACACCAAAGCGGTACGGGATCGACTGCTCAAGCGTCGGGACGAGTTGCGCCAGCGCGCCAGTGAGGCGAGTGCCGACCTGCGCCACGAGACCGACCCGCTGTCGGCGGACTTTGCCGAGCAGGTGACGCAGCGCGAGCACGATGATGTGCTCGGGGCGATCTCGAGCTCTGCTCAGGTGGAGCTGCAGCAGGTCGACGCGGCACTGCGCCGCCTCGCCTCGGGTCGTTACACGACCTGCGCGATCTGCGGCGAGGACATCGAGCCCGAGCGGCTCTCGGCGGTGCCGTACACCGATCGCTGCCGCGCATGCGCGGAGGGAGGCCGCCGGGCTGCAGGCCGTGATGCACGCGGCTGAAGCTCCAGGTCCCTCCGGGGTCATCACGATCACGACCGACTTCGGTCACCAGGGACCCTTCGTCGGTGTCATCAAGGGATGCATCCTTGCGCGCTTCCCGCAGGCGCGCCTCATCGATCTGACGCACGAGATCCTCGTTCACTGGCCTGCCGAGGCGGGATTCTGGCTCGCGCGCGCCTTCACCTACTTTCCCGCCGGCACCGTGCACGTGGCCGTCGTGGATCCGGGGGTCGGTACCTCGCGCAGCATCATCGCCGTGAGTGCGGGCCAACATTATTTCCTGGCACCGGACAACGGTCTGCTGGCCCCGGTCGTCGCCCGGGCGCGCGAGCCGCTCATCGTCCGCCTCGGTGCTGCCCAGCTCGCTCATCTGGGCATTCATCACCCGAGCGCCACTTTCCACGGACGGGACATCTTCGCCCCGGTCGCCGCCGAGCTCGCCGCCGGCCGCTGTCAGGTGAAGGATCTGGGAGAGGTGTTGACGGCCATCGTGCCCTCCTGGGTCGAGGATCCCGCCGTCGAGACGCGCAGCGTGTCCGGGGTCATCATCACCATCGATCATTTCGGCAATCTCATTACCAATATCGATGCGCCGCTCATCGAGCGGTTCCGGCTCCCGCTCGTGCACGCTGGCCACCACGCGTTCCCGCTTCTGCGGACCTACGGCGACACCCGTCCGGGCGAGTACCTCGCACTGATCAACTCCTTCGGGGTGCTCGAGATCGCGCGCGCCGAGAACAACGCCGCCGAAGGGCTCGGTCTGAGCCGGGGAGCGCCCGTCGTCGTGCGGGACCGGATGGACCAGCCCTGACCGCCGGAGCGAGGCGTTGAAAGGTGGCCGAAAGGTCCCAAGAGTTGATCGTGGGCACGAATCGGATATAGTTCGCACCCTTGTTCGTGCCGTACCGGGCACTTAGCTATTGAATTAATTAGGATTTATAGCGCCAGATGTCGGAACGGGACAACGAGAGCTTCGATCTCGACGACGAGTTTCTGAGTGGACCCACCGAAGACGGTACCGATTACGACCGTCTGCTCGACCGCGTGGACAAGCGCGTGCGTAACCAGGGCAAGCGCGGCAAGGCGGCCTGGAGCCGGCTCGAGGAAGTCCTGGCGGACCGCAAGCTCGAGAAAGACCTGAAAGACTTCGACGACGAGGTGTAGAACCCCTCGCCCCCAGCGCGCTCCAATCCTGAGCGCTGGCGCAGCCGCACGGTAGGAGCAGGTGAGCCGAACCCCCTCGGCCTGGGTGGTCCTGAAGTTTGGCGGAACGAGCGTCTCGAGCCTCGCCAACTGGACCAATATCGCGCGGGTGGCCGCCGAGCGCTGCTCGGGTGGGGCCCGGGTGCTCATCGTCCACTCCGCCCTGGCAGGCATCACCGATCGACTCGAGAGACTGCTCGAGGCGGCCGTTGCAGACGCTGCCCAGGGGGAGCTGCGTCATATCGAGGAGCGGCATCGGCGGCTCGCCGCGGAGCTCGGCGTCGCCATGCCTGAGGAGGCCGAGCGGCAGCTCGCCGAGCTTCGCGAGGTCGCCGCCGGAATCGCACTCGTACGCGAGGTGAGCGAGCGCACCCGTGCGCGCGTACTGGCCGCCGGAGAGCTTCTCCTCACACCCATCGGTGCGCGGTTCCTCGACTCCCGAGGTCTCGAGGTCCAGACCGTCGATGCCCGCAGGCTCCTGCGCGCCGAGCGCCAGCCCGGCGCGCTGCACGGCAGTGTGCTCTCAGCCGTGTGTGGTTTCGCGCCCGATCAGGCGCTGCGCGCGCAGCTGGAGGCAGGACTTCCGGTGCTCATGACCCAGGGCTTCATCGCGAGCGACGACCAGGGGCAGACGGTGCTCCTCGGCCGCGGCGGATCGGACACTTCCGCAGCCTACCTGGCCGCCAGGCTGTCGGCGCAGCGGCTGGAGATCTGGACGGACGTGCCCGGCATGTTCAGCGCCAATCCGCGCGCGACGCCCACCGCGAGGCTGCTGCGGACGCTCCACTATGACGAGGCGCAGGAGATCGCCACCAGCGGCGCGAAGGTGCTGCACCCGCGCTGCATCCTGCCGGCGCGCCAGTACGGTATTCCGCTGCACGTCTATGCCACGCAGGCCCCGGATCTGGAAGGCACCGTCCTCAGCGCCGAAGGCGGCGAGGGCAGTGCTCAGGTAAAAGCCGTCTGCACCAAGAAGGGTTTGACGCTCGTCTCGCTGGAGAGTCCCGGGATGTGGCATCAGGTCGGCTTCCTCGCCGATGCGTTCCAGGTCTTCAAGCAACACGGCATGTCGGTCGATCTGGTGTCGACCTCGGAGACCAACGTAACGGTCTCGCTCGACCCGGCTGCGAACACCCTGAGCAACGCGCGCGTCGCCGAGCTGGTGGGCGACCTCTCGCGGCTCTGCCGCGTGCAGGTGATCGGGCCGTGTGCCTCGGTGAGCCTGGTCGGCCGCAACATCCGCGCCATCCTCCATCAGCTCGGCGGCGCGTTCGCATTCTTCGAGGAGCAGAAGATCCACCTGGTGAGCCAGGCAGCCAACGACCTCAATTTCACTTTCGTGGTGGATGAGAACCAGGGCGACCGCCTGGTCGAGCAGCTGCACGAGCTGCTCATCCGGCCGGTGCCTGGAGATCGGGTGCTGGGCCCGACCTGGCAGCAGCTGTTCGCGCGCCCGGAGGAGCGCTCCGGGGGTACCCCGCCCTGGTGGCGGCTGAAGGCCGAGCCGCTGCTCGCGGCGCTCGGCGATCGCGACGCCGCCTTCGCCTACGATCTGGAGGTGGCGCGCAGCGCCGCCCGTGCGCTGCGCGCACTCCGCTCGATCTCGCGTGTCCTTTATTCCATGAAGGCCAATCCCCATCCGCAGCTGTTGCGCGCGCTGCATGGCGAAGGCATCGGGCTCGAGTGCGTCTCGCGCGGCGAGGTCGAGCGCGTGCTCGAGGTCTTTCCGCAGCTCGAGCGGCGACACATCCTCTACACGCCGAACTTCGCGCCGCAGGCGGAATACGCCTGGGCGCTCGCGGCGGGCGTGCAGGTCACGGTCGACAACGCGCATGCGCTCGAGGCGTGGCCACACCTCTTTGCGGGGCGTGACATCTTCCTGCGCGTGGATACCGGCGTCGGCCGCGGCCACCACACGCACGTGCGCACCGCCGGGAGCCGCTCGAAGTTCGGCATCCCGATCGCGGAGCTGCCGGAGCTTGCGGCCGTGACGGACAGGATCGGTGCACGCATCATCGGTCTCGAGGCCCACGTGGGCAGCGGGATCTTCGATGTCACGAGCTGGGAGCACACCGCGCGGCTCCTCACGCGTGCCGCGGCCGTCTTCGACAGTGTGCGCATCATCGATGTGGGCGGCGGACTCGGAGTGCCCGAGCGCAGTGAGCAGCGCGGCCTCGACCTGGCAGCGCTCGATTCGCTGCTCACCGCGGTGGCCCTCGAGCATCCGCAGCTCGAGTTCTGGCTGGAGCCCGGCCGCTATCTCGCCGCGAGCTGCGGGGTGCTGCTCGCGCGCGTCACGCAGCTGAAGTCCAAGGGCGGACTACGGTTCGTCGGGATCGCGACCGGCATGAACTCGCTCATCCGCCCGGCACTCTATGGCGCATACCATGAGATCACCAACCTCACGCGCCTCAACGAGCCCGCAACGGAGCTGGTGAGCATCGTCGGCCCGATCTGCGAGAGCGCCGATGTGCTCGGCCACGACCGGTTGCTTCCTCCGACCCGCGAGGGCGACGTGCTGCTCATCGCCAATGCCGGGGCCTACGGCCGCAGCATGAGCTCCGAATACAACCTGCGCTCCCCCGCCGAGGAGCTGTTCGTCTGAAGCGCGCGCTGCTCCTCATCCTCGGGCTGACGCTGCTCGTCGCCGGGCTCTATGCGCTGTACCTCGATCACCTGGTGGTGAAGCAGTTCGAAGGCCGGCGCTGGACGCTGCCCGCGCAGGTGTACGCAGCCCCGCTCGAGCTCTATCCCGGACTCCCGCTCGGCCTTGCACCGCTCGAGCACGAGCTGCAGCGCCTGCACTACCGCCGCAGCGATCGTGCGGATCGACCCGGCACCTATCAGGTCGCCGGTGAGCATCTCGAGGTGTCGCTCCGCCCGGCCCGATTCGCCGACGAGACACGCCCGGCGCAGCGTCTCAGTGTCACGCTGGGCGGCGCCAAGGGCATCGAGAGCCTGCGTTCCGCTGCCGGGAGCGACATCCCCGTGCTGCGCCTCGAGCCGCTGCTGATCGGCAGCATCTTTCCGATCCACGGCGAGGACCGGATCGTGGTGAGTCCGGATGAGGTGCCGGCGCTTCTGCCTCTCGCGCTCAAGGCGGTCGAGGACCGCAAGTTCGATACGCATCACGGCATTGATCCGATCGCGATGCTGCGCGCCGCGTGGGTCAACATGCGCGCCGGCCAGATCGAGCAGGGTGGCAGCACGCTCACGCAGCAGCTCGTGCGCAGCTACTTCCTCAGCTCGCGGCAGACCTTCTCGCGCAAGCTCCGCGAGGCGGTGATGGCCCTGGCGCTCGATGCGCACTTCACCAAGGCCGATCTCATGAACGCATACATCAATGAGATCTTCCTCGGGCAGGATGGCGATCGTGCCATTCATGGCTTCGGTCTCGCGAGCCAGTTCTACTTCGGCAAGCCGCTCTCGGAGCTCGACCTCGCCGAAGTGTCACTGCTCGTCGCGATCGTGCGCGGGCCGTCCTACTACGATCCCCGCCGGCACCCCGAGCGGGCCCTCGCGCGGCGCAACCTCGTGCTGCGTCAGATGGCCGAGCAGGGGGTCATCGCTGCCGCGGACGCGGCGGCCGCGGCGAAGCGGCCGCTGGGAGTCACCAGGCGGCCCGCGGGAGCTTACTACCCCGCCTACCTCGACTTCGTACGCCGCACCTTGCGGCGCGACTATCGTGAGCAGGACCTCACCGAGGCGGGGCTGCGCATCTACACGAGCCTCGAGCCGCGCGCGCAGGACGAAGCCGAGCGTGCGCTCGAGCATGAGCTCACACGGCTCGACCGCCAGCACAAGCGTGCGAAGGCGCCGCTCGAGGGCGCAGTCGTACTCACCTCCCCCCAGAGTGGCGATGTCATCGCGATCGTCGGTGGGCGCGATGTTGGCTACGACGGCTTCGACCGCGCACTCGATGCGCACCGCTCGATGGGGAGCCTGGTGAAGCCCTTCATTTATCTCACGGCGCTCGAGAGCGGGCGCTACAACGCGACCACCGTAGTGCAGGATGCGCCCGTCGACGTGAAGCTCACCGGCGATCGCCACTGGACACCCGAGAACTTCACGCACGAGGTGTACGGGCCGGTCCCGGTCGTGCGTGCGCTGGCCGAGTCACTGAATCTCGCGACCGTCGGCGTCGGTCTCGACCTCGGCCTGCCCAAAGTCGCCGCGACGCTCAAACGCTTCGGCCTGCCGCAGGAACCGGCACTGGTGCCGGCGATGCTGCTCGGGGCGGTCGATGTGACTCCGATCGAGGCGGCGCAGCTGTTCAACGGGCTCGCCAACGGCGGCTTCCGCAACCCTCTGCGTGCGGTGCGCGCCGTCATCAGCGCGGACGGCCGGCCGCTGAAGGCGTTTCCGCTCGAGGTGACGCAGGTGGCATCACCGGAGGTCATGTACCAGCTCGATCGCATGCTCGTGCTCGTCATGGATCACGGCACCGGTCGCTCTGCGCGTGCGCTGCTGCCGCCCGATCTGGTCGTCGCCGGCAAGTCCGGCACCTCCTCGGAGTACCGCGACAGCTGGTTCGCAGGCTTCTCCGGCGGGCATCTCGCGGTCGTGTGGGTGGGCTACGACGATGATGAGCCAACGGGCCTCACCGGGTCCGCCGGCGCCTTGCCCGTATGGGCGCGCATCATGGGGGGGCTCGGCACGAGCTCATGGGACCCGCCGATCCCGGACTCCGTCGTGCAGATGCAGGTCGAGTACCCGACCGGGCTGCGCGCCGCGCCCGGCTGCGCCTCCGATATCGTCTCCGTTGCGGTGCCGGCCGGCGTCAGCGTGCCGGCCCATCCGGGGTGCGGATTCCCGGAGAGCACCGCTGCCACCAGTCTCCTGCAGCGGGCCGGGCAGTGGGTGCGGAGCCTCGGGCACTGAGCGCCTCCGCCATCGAGCCTCTGCGGCACGGAGATATCATTCGTCCCATGCGGATCGGCACACTCCCTGCGGCGCTCGCCGCCGCGGCATTGCTTTCAGCGTGCACCCTGTTCCGTGCGCCGCCGCCGCAGTCTCCCGCGCCGGGGACCCCGGGCGGGACGCCCGCGGGCACCGCCCAGCCCGCCCAACCTGCGCCACCGACCCCGAGCGCTTTGACGCCCGTGCCTCCGGCGCAACCCTCGACGCCAACGCCGCCGAAGCAATTCCACCTCGGGCCCGCGGCCAGCGCACTCGTCACTCAGGCTCACCAGCAGGCGGCGAGCGGCGACACCGTGCAGGCCACCGCCACGCTCGAGCGGGCCTTGCGCATCGAGCCTGACAACCCGCTGGTGTGGATCGAGCTCGGCCGGGTGCGCCTCGCCGAGAACAACCCCGCGCAGGCTGACGCCATGGCCCGCAAGGCGCTCTCTCTTGCGAGCGGCGATGCCGCGGCACAGTCCTCCGCCTGGCGCCTCATCGCAGACTCCCTGCGTGCCCGCGGCAACAACGGCGGGGCCGCGGAAGCCGATCGCCGGGCCGCGAGCCTCGCGCCGCGCTGAGCACTCGCTCGCTGCCCGATCCCTGAGGCATGCGCATGCGTGCGCGTGAGGCACGCGAACGCGCCCTGCGCATGACGTATGCGCACGAAGCATGCGCAAGCGTGGCATGCGCATGACATATGCGCACGAAGCATGCGCATGGGGGGCACGCGCATGACATATGCGCACGCCACCCTCGGACCCCCAGGCGGAGCGTCAGCTTGCACCGAGCCCAGCCGGCCCCGTAAACTGCCCGCCACTCATCGAGACCGGCTGAGGGATAGGCCCTTAGACGCCGGGGCAACCGCCAGACCCAACCACTCTGGAAAGGTGCCAACTCCTGCGATGCCGCCTGCGGGCATTGACAGATGAGCGGTCAGCGTAGCCTCTCGTGTCCCGCCAGGACGCGAAGGGGATGGACGCGACAGAGCCTGCGACTATCGACGCAGGCCCGCTCCGCGGAGACCGGTGAGAACGGTTCTGACCCAGCGGAGCATCCAGTGAGCCCCATCTCTGATTCATCAGCGCCCTGGCCGGTGGTTGAGGCTGCCAACAGCAGCACCAGTCAGGTGACCCAGACCGTGCGCGCCGGCATCGAGTGCGAGGACGCGACCGGGTGCGTCGTGCCGCCGCTGCACCTCACCTCGACGTTCGCGTTTCGCGGTTTCGGCGAGAAGCGCACCTACGATTACACCCGCTCCGGCAACCCGACCCGCGACCTCCTCGCAGGAGCGCTCGCCGAGCTCGAGCAGGGGTGCGGCGCAGTCGTTACGGCGAGCGGCATGGCCGCCATCACCCTGGTCGGCTATCTCGTGCCCGTCGGCGCACGCATCGTGGCGCCGCACGATTGCTATGGCGGCACCTACCGGTTGTTCGATGCGTGGCGCCGGCGCGGCGAGCGCCAGGTCGAGTTCATCGACTTCGGCGATGAGGCCGCCGTGCGCGCGGCACTGAGCTCGCCCGCGGCGCTCGTGTGGATCGAGACGCCGAGCAACCCGCTGCTGCGCATCACCGACATCGCGGCGGTGGCGGCTCTCGGGCACGCCTGTGGTGCGCTCATCGCGGTGGACAACACGTTCCTGTCACCGGCGTGGCAGCAGCCGCTGCGACTTTCCGCGGACCTGGTAGTGCACTCGACGACCAAGTACCTGAACGGTCACAGCGACGTCGTCGGTGGCGCAGTCGTGGCGCGCGACCCGGCACTGCACGAGCAGCTCCTCTGGTGGGCGAACTGCCTCGGCCTCACCGGCGCTCCGTTCGACAGCTTTCTGACCTTACGGGGGCTGCGGACGCTGCACGCGCGGCTCGAGCATCACGGACGCAACGCACATGCTCTCGCGCACTGGCTCGAGGCCCAATCGAACGTGCGCCGCGTGTGGTATCCGGGGCTGGCACGCCACCCGGGGCATGAGCTCGCGCGGCGTCAGCAGCGCGGCTTCGGTGCCATGGTCACCATCGAGCTGGAGGGTGGACACGCCGCGGTCCGGGAGTTCGTCGAGGGCCTCGAGTACTTCTCGCTTGCCGAGTCCCTCGGTGGCGTGGAAAGTCTCATCGCGCACCCCGCCACCATGACGCATGCCGCCATGGACCCGGCGGCGCGGGAGCGCGCCGGACTCACCGACGGATTGATGCGGCTCTCGATCGGCATCGAGGCGCTCGAGGATCTGCGCGCGGATCTCGAGCGCGCGCTCGCGCGCGCATCGCGCGTACTGGCGCCCCGCACCCTCAGGCAGGCGGTCGCAGCCTGCTGAGCACCGCCTCGCCGGCCTGCCGGGTGGAGCAGCCGGGCGTCTCAGCGCGTACGAGGTCGGCGGTGCGCGCGCCCGCGGCGAGCGACTCCGCAACGGCTTGCTCCAGGGCCGCGGCCTCCGCCGTCAGCCCCAGCGAGTGGCGCAGCAGCAGCGCGACCGACAGGATCATGCCGTAGGGGTTGGCGACCCCGCGGCCCGCGATGTCGGGGGCCGATCCGTGAATCGGCTCGTAGATGCCGCGGCGGCCCTCACCGAGCGAGGCCGAAGGCAGCAGCCCGAGGGAGCCCGCGAGCATGGACGCCTCGTCGGTGAGGATGTCGCCGAACATGTTTTCGGTCACGAGCACGTCGAAGTCGCGCGGGCGGCGGATGAGATGCATGGCTGCAGCATCGACCAGCATGTGCTCGAGCGTGACTCCCGGGAACTCCCGCTCGATGACGCGCTGGGTCACCTCGCGCCACAGCCGCGAGGTCTCGAGCACATTCGCCTTGTCGATGGAGGTGAGCCGGCCGCGCCGTGCGCCGGCGAGCTGCGCCGCGACGCGGACGATGCGCTCGATCTCCGCCGCGTCGTAGCTGCACACATCGCTCGCGTGGCGGGCATCGCGGTGCTTCTCGCCGAAATAGATGCCGCCCGTCAACTCGCGCACGAACACCAGATCGACATCGGCGATGACCTCGGGTTTGAGGGTCGAGGCATCGGCGAGCTGCGGCAGCACACGAACGGGTCGCAGGTTCGCGAAGGTGCCGAGCTCGCGCCGCAGGCGCAACAGCCCGGCCTCGGGCCGCGCGGGCGCATCGTGCGCCGACCACTTCGGTCCGCCGATCGCCCCAAGGAGGACCGCATCGGCCTCGCGGCAGCCCCGGAGCGTCGCCGCGGGTAACGGGTCACCGTGCGCCTCGATCGCGGCGCCGCCGAACGCGAGAGCGTCGAGCGCGATCTCGTGGCCGTAGAGCTCTGCCACGGCGGTGAGGCAACGAGTGCCTTCCGCCATCACCTCCGGTCCGATGCCATCCCCGGCCAGCACCGCGACGCGCGCCCTCATGCGCGGCGCTCGAAAGCGTCGATATCCCTCGAGTGCGCGAGCAGGAAGCCGAGCTCATCCAGTCCCTCGAGGAGACAATGCCGCGCAAACGGCTCCAGCGGGAAGCTGACGGTCGCGCCGTCGGGGAGCGCCACCGTGCCGCGCGCGACGTCGATGGTGAGCGTTGCGCCAGGATGGGCGATCAACCACTGCGCGATGGGCTCCTCCACGATGACCGGCAGCAGGCCGTTCTTCAGAGCGTTGCTCCGGAAGATGTCGGCAATCCCGGCGCTGATGATGGCGCGGAAGCCGTAGTCGACGAGCGCCCACGGGGCGTGCTCGCGTGAGGAGCCACAGCCGAAATTGCGGCCGGCGACGAGAATGCGGCAGCCTGCAGCGTCCGGCCCGTTGAGCACGAAGCCCGCGCGCGGCGCGCCGTGCTCGTCATAGCGCCAATCGGCGAACAGCCGCGCCCCGAGACCGGCGCGCGTGGTGGTCGTGAGAAAGCGCGCCGGAATGATCTGATCCGTGTCGATATTCGCAGCCGGCAGCACCACGGTGCGCGAGGTGAGGGTCCTCAAGGGTTCCATGCCCGTCCTTCGGTGAGCAGAGATCTGTCAGCAGAGATCGCGCGGATCGGTCACGCGTCCGCGGACCGCGCTCGCCGCAGCCGTGAGCGGGCTCGCGAGCAGCGTGCGCGCCCCGGCCCCCTGGCGCCCTTCGAAGTTGCGGTTGCTCGTGCTGATGGCGTACTGGCCGCGACCGACCACATCGCCGTTCATGCCGAGGCACATCGAGCAGCCCGACTCGCGCCACTCGGCGCCGGCCTCGAGGAACACCCGGTCGAGCCCTTCGGCTTCCGCAGCTCGCTTCACCTGCTGCGAGCCCGGCACCACCAGCATGCTGAGCCCGTCGGCGATACGCCGTCCGCGCAGCACCGCCGCCGCAGCGCGCAGGTCCGAAAGCCGCGCGTTGGTGCAGCTGCCGAGGAACACGACATTGACCGGCTGATCCTTGATGGGCTCGCCCGCGCTCAGTCCCATGTAGTCGAGCGCCCGCGCAAATACGGCATCGCCGGGCCGGCTCGGGATGTGCTCACCGATCGGGATCACCATGCCGGGATTGGTGCCGTAGGTGATCATCGGCTCTACCGCGGCCGCATCGATGGCGACCTCGCGATCGAAGCGCGCGCCCGGGTCGCTCGGGAGCGCGCGCCACAGCTCGAGAGCCTGCTCCCAGCCGTCGCCCGCAGGAGCGCGCGGCCGGCCCGCCAGGTAGTCGAAGGTGGTGTCATCCGGGGCGATCATGCCCGCACGGGCACCGGCCTCGATGGACATGTTGCAGAGAGTCATGCGCGCGTCCATGTCGAGCGTCGCGATGGTATCGCCGCGGTACTCGATGACGTGCCCCGTGCCGCCTGCCACACCGAGCCGGCCGATGATGGCGAGTATCAGATCCTTCGCGGTGACCCCGCGCGCCAGCTTTCCGGACAGGCTCACCGCGAGCGTACGCGGCTTGCGCTGCAGCAGGCACTGCGTAGCGAGCACGTGCGCCACCTCGGTGGTGCCGATACCGAAGGCGAGCGCGCCGAGAGCGCCATGAGTGCTCGTGTGGCTGTCGCCGCACACGATGGTCTTGCCAGGCTGCGTGAGCCCGAGCTCCGGCCCGATGACGTGCACGATACCGCGCTGCGCGTGCCGCAGGCCGAGCAGCTCGACGCCGAACTGCGCGCAATTCTCCTCCAGCTCGCGCACCTGCCGCGCGGCCGCATCGACCGCTATGGGCGCGCCGCCGAACACCTGCGCGGTGATCGTCGGGGTCGAATGATCCATGGTGGCCAGCGTGCGATCGGGCCGGCGCACGCGCAGCCCGCGCTCGCGCAGCAGCGTGAATGCCTGGGGCGAGGTGACCTCATGCACCAGGTGCAGATCGACGTACAGCACCGCCGGAGTGGCCGCGCTCTCGGCACAGACCTCGTGCCGCTGCCAGACCTTTTCGAAAAGCGTTTGCGGCGGCGCCGACATCAGCCGGAGGCCGCCACGCGCGGCGCGGACATGTCGACGTAATCGAGCCAGCCCCACTTGTCGGCGGTCTTGCCCGCAAACAGTCCGTAGAACGCATTCTGGAGCGACTCGGTGACCGGGCCGGTGCGGCCGGTGCCGACGGGAATGCGGTCGACCGAGTTGATGGCGGTGATCTCCACCGCGGTCCCCGTGAAGAAAGCCTCATCGGCGAGATACAGCAACTCGCGCGGCAGGGCGCACTCGCGCACCTCGAGCCCGCGCTCGCGCGCGAGCCGGATGACGGTGTCGCGGGTGATGCCGCCGAGCACCGAGTGGGCGAGCGCCGGAGTGAGCAGCACCCCATCCTTCACGAGGAACAGGTTCTCGCCCGAGCCCTCGCTGAGGTTCCCCTCGGTGGTGAGCCCGATGCCCTCGGCGAAGCCGAGACGCCGTGCCTCGGCGGCGATCAGCTGGCTCGAGAGATAGTTGCCGGCGGCCTTGGCGAGCGCGGGCAGCGTGTTCGGTGCTACGCGCTGCCAGGAGGAGATGCACACGTCGACGCCGCCCGCGTCGCTCTCGTGACCGAGATAGCGGCCCCACTCCCAGGCCGCGACCGCGACGTCGGTGGGCGGATCGTTCTTCGGGCTCACACCGATCTCGCCGTAACCCTTGAACGCCACCGGGCGGATATAGGCGCCACGCGCGAGGCCATTGGCCGCGATGACCTGCCGGCACGCATCATTCAGCGCCTCGGCGGAGTAGGGCATGTGCATGCGGTAGATCCTGGCCGACTCGAACAGGCGCCGGGTGTGATCGCGCAGCCGGAAAATGGCGACGCCGCGCGGCGTCTCGTAGGCACGCACGCCCTCGAAGACCGAGGAGCCGTAATGCAGCGCGTGCGACAGCACGTGTACCGTGGCCTTCTCCCACGGCACGAGCTTGCCGTTGAACCAGATGAACTGCGTGGCAGGAATGGGCATGGAGACTCCTTGTTCCTCAGGCGGAGGTGGCCGCGGCGCGCTCATCACGCGGGCGGGTCCCGGCCTGCGCCTGCTCGATGCGATTGAGCACCTCGAGGAATGCGCGTGTGCCCGACTCGACGATGTTCGTGCTCACGCTGGCGCCCCGATAGCTCCGGTCATTGTACTCCACGTATACCCGCGCCTCTCCCTGCGCATCCTCGCCCTCTGACACCGCGTGCACCTCGAACTTGCGCAGCGTCACGGTGATGCCGGTCGCCGCCTCGATGGCCTTGAAGGCAGCATCGACGGGGCCATCGCCGCTCGCGGTGCGGGACGCGACGCGGCCGTCGCTGTGGCGCAGCTGCACGCTCGCGCGCGCCACCCCTCCGCTGCGGGTCTCGGTGGTGAGCTCGATGAGCTGCCAGGGGCCGCTCGCCGAGCCTTCGGCGCGCAGCACGAGTGCCTCGATGTCGCCGTCGAACAGCTCCTTCTTCCGGTCCGCGAGCGCCTTGAACTCCTCGAACACGCGATTGAGCTCCGTCTCATCGAGCTCGAAGCCGAGCGCCTGCACCCGCTCGCGGAAGGCGTGCCGGCCGCTGTGCTTGCCGAGCACCAGATGACTGCGCGACAGCCCGACATCCTCCGGGCGCAGGATCTCATAAGTGCTCGCGTGCTTGAGCATGCCGTGCTGGTGGATGCCGGCCTCGTGCGCGAAAGCATTCTCCCCGACGACCGCCTTGTTGCGTGGGATCGGCATGCCGGTGATGCTCGAGACCAGGCGCGAGGTCGGATAGAGACGGCTGCTGTGGACGCCGGTCGTCACATGGAAGAACGCCGCGCGCGTCTTCAGTGCCATCACCACCTCCTCGAGCGAGCAGTTGCCGGCGCGCTCGCCGATGCCGTTGATGGTGCACTCGATCTGCCGCGCCCCGGCGACCACCGCCGTGAGGCTGTTGGCGACCGCCATGCCGAGATCGTCGTGGCAGTGGACCGAGAGCCGCACGCGCTCGATGCCGCGCACGTTCTTGCGCAGGTAGCGGAACAGCTCCGCGAACTCGTCCGGTACCGTGAAGCCGACCGTGTCGGGAATGTTGACGGTCGTCGCGCCGGCGGCGATGGCCACCTCCACCACCTGTGCCAGGAACTCGAGCTCGGTGCGTGAGGCGTCCTCGGGCGAGAACTCCACGTCATCGCACAGCTCGCGGGCGCGGGCGACGCCCGCGGCCGCCAGCCGCAGGATCTCCTCCTGCGCCATGTTGAGCTTGTACTGGCGGTGAATGGCGCTGGTCGCGAGGAACACGTGCAGGCGCCGGCACTGCGCCGCCTCCAGCGCGCGCGCGGCGAGCTCGATGTCCTCATCGTGGCAGCGTGCCAGCGCACACACGATCGGGCCTTCCACCTCGCGCGCCACCGCCGTGACACTCTCGAAGTCACCGTGCGAGGCTGCGGGGAATCCCGCCTCGATGACATCCACGCCGAGCTCGGCGAGCGCGCGTGCGACGCGCAGCTTCTCCGGCTGGGTCATGCTGCAGCCGGGCGATTGCTCACCATCGCGCAGCGTGGTGTCGAAGATCAGGACTCGGTCGGGATTGGGGGTCATGGCACTTCGCCTCGCTTCAGACGCGGCTCAGGCCGCGTGTCGCACGGAACCTGCGCCCTCGGCACGGGTTCTCTTCAGGGGCTTGCGCTTCGCGGCGCGGGCCGGCGGCTTGGCTGCCGCCCGCCGGCCGACGGGCGCCGCAGCGCGGCGTTTGTCGTTGAGCCACGGCATGCGCGCACGCAGCACCGCACCCACGCGCTCGATCTGCCGGTCGATGTCCGCGCCGAGGAGCTTCTGGTAATTCGGGCGGCCCTGCTGGTTCTCGCGGATCCATTGGCGCGCGAAGCGTCCGCTGCGCACCTCCTTCAGCACTTTGCGCATCTCGTTCTTCACCCGCTCGTTGATGATGCGCGGTCCGCGCGTGAGATCGCCGTACTTGGCGGTCTCGCTGATGAACTGGTGCATCTTCGCGAGCCCGCCCTCGTGCAGCAGGTCGACGATGAGCTTCAGCTCGTGCAGGCACTCGTAGTAAGCGACCTCGGGCTGATAACCCGCTTCGACCAGCGTCTCGAAGCCCTTGACGATGAGCTCGGTGGCGCCGCCGCACAGCACCGCCTGCTCCCCGAAGAGGTCGGTCTCGGTCTCCTCGGCGAAGGTCGTCTCGATGACGCCTCCGCGGGTGCCACCGATGCCGTGCGCGTAGGCGAGAGCACGCGCGTGCGCCTTGCCGGTGGCATCCTGGGCGACCGCCAGCAGGCAGGGCACACCGCGCCCCTCCTGGTACTGGCGCCGCACCAGATCTCCCGGGCCCTTCGGCGCGATCAGCACCACATCGAGATTGGCCGCGGGCTTGATCTGGCGGAAATGGATGTTGAAGCCATGGGCGAAGAGGAGCGTGGCGCCGGGCTCGAGGCCCCTGCGGATCGCCTTGTAGAAATCCTTCTGCACGGGATCCGGGATCAGGATCGCAACGAGGTCCGCCCCCTGCACGGCCTCCGCGGGATCGGCGACCTTCAGCCCATCGCGCCGGGCCTGCTTCCAGCCCGCGCCGCCGCGGCGCACGCCGACCACGACGTCGAAGCCGGAGTCCTTGAGGTTGAGCGCATGCGCGCGCCCCTGGCTGCCGTAACCGATGACTGCGATACGGGCTCCCTTGAGCGCCTTGCGGTCGACGTCTTTCTGTGAATACAGCTTCATCGCGATCACTCCTCGATGCCCGGCGGGCCGTTCCAAAGCCATAAAAAACCCCGCAGCGGCCTTGGTGCCGGTGCGGGGTCTGTCTCTTTCTCGCTCGTGCCTGTGTGTGTCAGGCGTTCGCGAGTGCCCCGCACCGCGCTCCGCTAAGGAGCAGCAGCGGGAGAATCGCCGGCAGCAGTACCCGCGCCGCGCGAAGTGGCGCAGCGTCGATGCGGGTAGGAGCGATGCCGGTCGTCATAACTGCGAGCCAAGCCTGATCCATCGATGGGAGCACAGCCGCGACGAGATTGTCAACGAACGATTAAGCTGCGCGCCGTGCCAGGGCCATACCCCGCAAGACCAAGCGCGCTCGCCGAGGGCATCTTCCGCCGCGAGATCCTCCCCTGGGGCCTGCTCGGGTTTGCGCTGGGACTCGTCGAGGGGGCTACGGCGGCCATTCTCGTCAAGCAGCATTTCACCGGGGTGACATCGGTCTTCGGCGTCAATCTCGCCGTCGCGCTGGTCTCGGGCGCGCCCGCCTTCTCCAACGTGGTGAGCTTCGTGTGGGCGAACATCGCCCACGGACGCGCACGGGTGCAGATGATGGTCGCCCTGCAGGCGGTGTTCGCGCTCCTCGTCGGTTGCGTGTCGTTCGCTTCCCACGCGGCCGGCGGGCTCGTGGTCACGGTGCTTTCGGTCGTCGCCGCCCGGGTGGTCTGGGCCGGCATCCTCACCGTGCGCGCCGCCGTGTGGACGGCGAACTATCCGCGCAACGTGCTGGCACGGATCACGGGACGCCTGGTGATCGTGAACTCGATTGCCGTCGCCTGCTCGGCGGCGCTGGTTGGCTGGGCACTCGAGGCCCGCGCCATCGATGCACGCTGGCTGTATGGCGGCGGGGCCCTCGCGGGGCTGCTCGGTGCCTGGCTGTATCGGGCCATGCGCGTACGACGGGAATTCCGGCTGCTCGCGGCGGAAGCCTCGAGCGGGGCGTGCAGCGAGCCGTTCAGTCTGCGGGTGCTCACCCGGATCCTGAAGGAGGACGCCGACTTCCGCGAGTACATGCTGTGGATGGGTATCTACGGTGGCGGCAACCTGATGCTCACGGCGCAGCTGGTGCTGCTGTTCTCGGAGCGGTTGCACCTCACGAGCGGTACGCAGATCGGCCTTCTCGCGGTGGTGCCGCTCATCACCCAACCGCTGTTCCTGCCTTTCTGGGCGCGGCTCTTCGATGGCTCGCACGTGGTCCGTTTCCGCTCACGCCAGGGCTGGGCCCTCGTGCTGGCGAGCACGGCCATGTGTGCCGGAGTCTTCAGCGCCTGGGCGCCACTGCTATGGATCGGCGCGGTGTTGCTCGGCGCTGCCAACGCCGGTGCTAACCTTGGCTGGAACCTGGGCCATACGGATTTCGCGTCCGTCGGGCGCGCACAGCAGTACATGGGCGTGCACGTGACGCTCACCGGGCTGCGTGGCGGGGTGGCACCGCCGCTCGGGGTGCTGGTCTACATGGGGCTCGAGGCGAGCCACCCGGGAGCGGGGGAGCTCGCGCTGCTGCTGCCGCTGGCGATGACACTTACGGGAGCGCTCGGCTTCAACCGCATGCGGCGGCGCGCCGATGCGCAACAGGCGGGAGAGCCGCTGAAGAGAGGGGCACTGTGAAACGCAACGTCGATGCGCGGCACTACTCGCGCGTGGTGATGGACGGGGACAAGCAGGCGCCGGCGCGCGCCATGCTGCGTGCGGTCGGTTTTACCGATGCAGACTTCGGCAAGCCGCAGATCGGGGTCGCCTCCACCTGGGGGAACGTCACGCCCTGCAACGCGCACATCGGCGAGCTCGCCCGCGAGGCCTGCAACGGTGTCGATGCGGCGGGCGGCAAGAGCGTGCTCTTCAACACCATCACGGTCTCCGACGGCATCTCCATGGGAACTCCCGGCATGCGCTATTCGCTCGTCTCGCGCGAGCTGATCGCCGACTCCATCGAGACGGTGGTCGGTGCGGCCGGCTTCGACGGGTTCGTGGCCTTCGGCGGCTGCGACAAGAACATGCCCGGGTGCGCCATGGCCATGGCGCGCCTGAACCGTCCCGCGGTCTTCGTCTATGGAGGGACCATTCGCCCCGGAACGCAGCGCCGCGACATCATCTCGGTCTTCGAGGCGGTGGGCGCCCATGCCGCCGGAAAGCTCACCGCCGAGGGGCTGCTCGAGATCGAGCGCACCGCCATCCCCGGCCCCGGGAGCTGCGGAGGGATGTACACCGCCAACACCATGGCCTCGGCCATCGAGGCCTTGGGCTTGTCCTTGCCGGGAAGCTCCGCGCAGGACGCGGTGGGCACCGAGAAGCGCAACGACTGCCGTCTCGCCGGCGAGGCCGTGGTGCGGCTCGCCAGAGAGGGTCTGCGGCCGCGGGATATCCTCACGCGGCGGGCCTTCGAGAACGCGATCGCGGTCGTGATCGCGCTGGGAGGCTCGACGAACGCCGTGCTGCACCTGCTCGCGATTGCGCACGAGGCGCGCGTGCGGCTCGAGCTCGATGACTTCACGCGCATCGGCCGCCGCGTTCCGGTCCTCGCCGACCTCAAGCCGAGCGGCCGCTACCTCATGTCGGAGCTCGTAGCGATCGGCGGCATACAGCCGCTCATGAGAATGCTGCTCCAGGGTGGGCTGCTGCACCCGGACTGCCTGACCGTGACCGGCAAAACGGTGCAGCAAAATCTGGAAAACGTTCCGATGTACATGAGTGGACAAGACATTATTCATCCGCTCGCGGCACCGTTGAAGAAGGACAGCCACCTCGTGATCCTCTACGGCAACCTTGCCCCGGAGGGCGCGGTCGCGAAGATCACGGGGAAGGAGGGTGAGCGCTTCGAGGGCCGGGCGCGTGTGTTCGAGGGCGAGGAGCGGGCGACTGCCGCGATCCTCGCCGGAGCGGTTCGTGCCGGAGACATCGTCGTGATCCGCGGCGAAGGGCCGCGCGGCGGCCCGGGGATGCGTGAGATGTTGAGCCCCACCAGCGCCATCATGGGACGTGGGCTTGGCGATAAGGTCGCGCTCATCACCGACGGGCGTTTCTCCGGTGGCAGCCATGGATTCGTTGTTGGGCACATCGCGCCCGAGGCCGCGCTCGGGGGACCGATCGGGCTGGTGCGCACGGGCGACCGCATCACCATCGATGCGCTGAAGCGGGAGGTCAGTGTTGAGCTTGCGGCTGCCGAGCTGCGCCGCCGCCGCGCGGCCTGGAAACCGCCGCGGCCGTATGCACACGCGGGCGCGCTCGCCAAGTACGCCGCTCTGGTTGGCAGCGCCTCGCGCGGAGCCGTCACCGAGCCGATACAGTCACGTCGACGCACTTCTTGACGCTCTGCCGGAGTTGTCAGTGCGGAGGGCAGCGGTTACAGTTGCAAAGCATCCGTCGCTGCACGCAGGCGGCGACCAGTCCCGGGGGATTTTCGAGTGACCGCCGCGCCCGTCGGCAAACACGCGGGGTGCGTAGATGAGTATGGCGAGGAGACCGGCAAGACCGCCGCGGATGCGGATTAGAGGACCCTCGGCTGAGGGCAACGATAAGGGGCCGGCCGGCTGCCACTGAGCTGCCGGTTGTGTTCAGAACAGCTCACGATTAGAAACGCATGGCTGCCTACGTACACGATACCGAATTCTTCACGCGGCGCACCGCCGTACTCGCCGCCATCATCGCACTGCACGTGTTCATCGCCTGGGCGCTGGCGACCGGCCTCGCGCGCAAGGCGATCGAGGTGCTGGCGCCGCCCATCCAGACCGACATCGTGCAGGAGGAGAAGACCAAGGTCGAACCTCCGCCGCCGCCGCCCCCCGAGCTCCGCAAGGAGGTCGTGGAAGTGCCGCCGCCCGACATCAACATCGCGATGCCCGAGGTCGGCCCACAGACGACCGCCATCACGGCGCGCGTCGAGCAGCCGAAGGCTCCTCCGCCGGTCGCGAAGGCCGCGGTGGCCGCGACCGCCGTCGGTCTCGGCAGGGGTTTCCCCAACGTCGACGATTACTATCCGGATGCCTCGCGCCGCCTGGGCGAGGAGGGCCTGACGATCGTCGACATCTGCGTAGGGCCCGATGGGAAGCTGACGGAGCCTCCGAAGGTCGGCAAGACCTCCGGCCACGAGCGGCTCGATCAGGCCGCAGTGAAGGTCGCCACCGTAGGCTCGGGCCGGTTCAAGCCGGCGACCGAGGAAGGCAAGCCGGTCACCAAGTGCACGCAGCTGCCGATCCGATTCAAGCTCCGCAGTTGAGTTTCAAACGCCGCGCCACCGAGTGCGGCTTTTTGTTGTCCGAGGAAAACTATGGAAAACCAAGCCACCACCACCGTCTCAAATCCTTACGGTCTGGCCGCCCTGTGGGCGAGCGGGGACATCATTGCGCGCGCGGTGCTGATCCTGCTGCTGATCATGTCGCTCGCGTCCTGGTACGTCATGCTCACCAAGCTCTGGGACCAGCGCAAGCTCAAGCAGGCCGCCCGCGTCGTCGAGAAGCAGTTCTGGACCGCGCCCTCGATCAAGGACGGGGTCGAGCGCCTCAAGAAGGGTGATGACTTCCGCGGCATCGCCGAGGACGGCCTGCGCGCCGCAGCGCATCACGACGGCCGCCTCACCGACCGTATCGACCTCAACGAGTGGATCACCATGTCGCTGCAGCGCGCGGTGGACATCGTCAACAGCAAGCTCAACAACGGCCTGGGGCTTCTCGCGACCGTCGGCTCGACCGCGCCGTTCGTCGGCCTGTTCGGGACCGTGTGGGGCATCCTCAACGCGCTGGTCGGCATCGGCATCGCGGGCCAGGCGAGCATCGACAAGGTCGCCGGCCCCGTGGGTGAGGCGCTGATCATGACGGCCATCGGCCTGTTCGTGGCGGTACCTGCGGTCATGGGCTACAACTGGCTCCTCGGCCGCAACAAGGTGCTGCAGGACGCGCTGCGGAACTTCGCGAGCGACCTGCACGCCTATCTGGTAAGTGGCGCCCGCGTCGACACGAGCGCCTCGGTGGGTGGAGTGCGACCGGCGGCGGCCAAGGCCTCGCCGCTCGCCAAGTAGAGGACAGAGCTTTCGAGCTGAGTGGTTGCGCGCGGCGCAACGCGGGGTGCCGAACGGCACCCCGATTTGTTGCAAATCGCAATCACAGGAGTGACTGAACCATGGCAATGAGTGTCGGTGAGGACGCGGGTGGCGCAATTGCCACCATCAACACGACGCCCCTCGTGGACGTCATGCTGGTGCTGCTCATCATCTTTCTCATCACCATCCCGGTGATCACCAAGACGGTGCCGGTGTCGTTGCCGAAGGCGGTCAACATTCCGACGCAGACCAAGCCCGAGAACATCACTATCGCGGTCGACAAGGAAGGCAACATCTACTGGAACGACCGCCGCGTCTCCAATCGCAACGAGCTGCTCGGGCTGGTCGAGACCGCGGCCGTCAGGAAGCCGCAGCCGGAGATCCACATCCGCGGCGACAAGGACGCGCGCTACGAGGACATCGGCCGCGTCATGTACGCCATCCAGCGCGGCGGCATCGTCAAGGTCGGGTTCCTCACCGAGCCCGATCACGGCGTACGCGGCTATCGCTGACCGAACCCCAAGGAGCACAGCCCCATGTCAATTCCCGTCGGCGGCGCCGGCGCAACCTTCTGCGATATCAACACCACACCGCTGATCGATGTGATGCTGGTGCTGCTGGTGACGCTCATCGTCACGCTGCCCATCATGACCCATGCGGTGAAGCTCGACATGCCGAACCCGAACGCGCCGCCCCCGCCCCCCGACCAGCCGCCGGAAGTCATCGATCTCGAGATCGACTACGACGGCACGGTGGTGTGGAACGGCACGCCGGTGGCGGATCTCAATCAGCTGGAGGGCTACTTCCACGCCGAGGCCGACAAGGATCCGCAGCCGGAGATTCATCTGCGGCCCGATCGCCGTGCGAAGTACGGCGTCGTGGCCAAGGTGATGGCGGCCGCGCAGCACAACCACATGAAGAAGATCGGCTTCGTCAACGTGGCTCAATTCAGCGATTAACCCGTCAGGTAATGCGAAACAACACTATGAAGGTCCGTGCCAGATTACTTTCCGCTCTGCTGCTCGGCGCCGCGCTGGCGGCGGTAACCGTGCTCCCCGCCACGCCTGCTTTCGCGCAGGAGAAAGCGGAGAAGGGGCCCAAGAACAGCCCGGGGTTCGCCAAGCCGCTGAAGGACGCCAACGAAGCGCTCAAGGCGAAGAACTACTCCGACGCCATCGCCAAGCTGAAGGCGGCGGAGAATCTTCCCGGCAAGACCCCCGGGGACCAGTACATCATCGATGAGATGCTGTCCTTCGCCTACATCAAGACCCAGCAGTACCCGGAAGCCGCCAAGTACATGGAGGCCAAGCTCGATAGCGGGCTCGCACCGCAATCCGAGCAGCCGACCCTCGTGAAGCAGCTCGCCACGATCTACTACCAGACCAAGACCTACGACAAGGCGATCGAGTACGGCAACCGCGCGATCAAGGGCGGTTATGCCGACGATCAGATCAAGACCATCGTCGGGCAGTCGTACTACCTGAAGGGCGACTGGAAGAACACGCTCAAGTTCGAGCAGGACATCGTCAACAGCCAGATCAAGGCGGGCCAGACGCCGACCCTCGAGTCGCTGCAGCTGATCTACAGCGCCTGCACCAAGATGCAGGATGAGAGCTGCCAGACGCGCGCGATGGAGCAGCTGGTGCAGTACTACCCGAAGCCCGAGGAGTGGGCGCAGCTGCTCTACGGCATGCGCAGGGAGACCTCCGGCAACGAGGCGAATCTCTTTCAGACCTACCGCCTGATGCTCGATACCGATGTGCTGAAGGATCCGGGCGACTACACGGAGATGGCCGAGCTCGCACTCGATGCCGGCTCACCGGGCGATGCCCAGAGCGTGCTCGAGAAGGCCCAGGAGAAGAACGTATTCACCGATCAGCGCAGCAAGGACCGCAGCCAGCGGCTGCTCGAGAGCGCCAAGAAGCGCGCGACCGCAGACCAGGCGGGACTGCCCAAGCTCGAGAAAGAAGCCGATGCCGCCGCGACCGGCGACAAGAACATCGCCGTGGGCCGTGCCTACCTCGGCTATGGCCAGTACGACAAGGCCGTGGATCAGCTGTCGAAGGGGCTCACCAAGGGCGGCGTGAAGAACGAGGCCGACGCCCGACTCACGCTCGGCATCGCGCAGCTAAAGGCCGGACACAAGGACGATGCGGTGAAGACCTTCAAGGCGGTGAAGGGCGATCCCGCCCTCGAGCGGCTGGCGAATCTGTGGAGCCTGCGCGCGAAGCAGGGCAGTACAACGGCCGTCAGCCAGACGCAGGCCCCGAAGAAGGGGAAGGGCGCCAAGTCGCATCAGTCCCCGAAGGTCGCCCGCCGCCAGGGTGGCTGAGCTGAGGATGAGCTAAGGAAAGGAGCTGCAGTATGGCCATCAAGGCAGGTGAACGCATGCCCGCGGGCAAGTTCAAGCGCATGACGAAGGAAGGACCCAAGGACATCACGACCGATGAGCTCTTCAAGGGCAAGACCGTGGTGCTGTTCTCCGTACCCGGGGCCTTCACGCCCACCTGCGATGCCAAGCATCTGCCGGGCTTCGTGCAGCTCGCCGACCAGATCAGCGCCAAGGGCGTCGACACCATTGCCTGCATGGCGGTGAACGACGTGTTCGTGATGAATGCCTGGGGCAAGGCGCAGGGCGTGGGCGACAAGGTGCTGATGCTCGCCGACGGCAATGGCGAGTACTCGAAGGCGCTCGGCCTCGAGCTCGATGCCAGCGGCTTCGGCATGGGCACCCGCGGCCAGCGCTTCGCGATCATCGTGCGCGATGGCGTGGCGGCGCGCGTCGAGATCGAGCAGCCAGGTCAGTTCAAGGTGTCGGCTGCGGAGGCGATCCTCTCGCAGCTGTAGCCGCGCCCGCCGCGGGCGCGTTGGGCCGACTCAGGAGATCAGCCGCTCGATCTCCGGGATGATCTGGAACAGGTCGCCGACCAGGCCGTAATCCGCCACCTCGAAGATCGGCGCCTCGCCGTCCTTGTTGATGGCGACGATCGTGCGCGCGTCCTTGATGCCGGTGAGGTGCTGGATGGCGCCGGAGATCCCGACCGCGACGTACAGCTCCGGCGCAATGATCTTGCCAGTCTGGCCGACCTGCATCTCATTCGGCGCGTAGCCGGCATCCACTGCCGCGCGCGAGGCACCGACGGCGGCGCCCATACGGTCCGCCAGGCTGTAGAGGATCCTGAACCCCTCGGCGCTGCCGAGCGCCCGCCCGCCGGACACGACACGCGACGCCGTCTGCAGATCCGGGCGGTCAGTCTTGGCGGCGGACACCGAGATGAAGCGCGTATGCGTCGGCAACGTTGCGCTGACGCTCGCCTTCTCGATGGGCGCGGACGCGCCGGCAGCCGCGGCCGCCTCGAAGGAGGCGATGCGCACCGTGCCCACGATCTTGCCTTCGCCCGCAGCCTCGACGGTGAGAATCGCGTTGCCCGCATAGATCGGGCGGCGGAAGCGCCGCGCGCTCTCGATGGCCATGATGTCGCTCACCTGCGGCGCATCCAGCAGCCCCGCGACGCGCGCCATGAGATCCTTCCCGAAGGTGGTGGAGGGACCGAGCAGAATGTCGAACGCAGCGGCGAGCGCAACGATCTGCGGCGCCAGCACCGCGGCGAGCGCGTGCTCGTTCGCCGGGTTCTCGAGGGTGAGCACACGCGCCACACCTTCGAGCTGTGCCGCCTGCGCGGCCACCGCGGCCGCATCCCTCGCCAGCACCGCCAGCGTCACCTCGGCTCCGCTCAGCCCGCGGGCACACGCGACGCACTTGGCCGTGCTCGGATTCAGCTTCTTGCCGTCGTGCTCTGCGACGATGAGGATCCTCGTGCTCACAGCAGTCCTTTCTTTCTCAGTGCCTCGACCAGCTCGGCGGCGTCCTTCACCCGGACGCCTTTCTGCCGCTGCGGCGGAGGCTCGAACCGCAGCAGCTTCAGCTGCTGACGCGCCTCGACGCCGAGCGCTGCCAGCGTGAAGGTGTCGAGCGGCTTCTTCTTCGCCTTCATGATGTCGGGAAGCTTCACGTAGCGCGGCTCGTTCAGGCGCAGATCGGTGGTGATGACCGCCGGCAGATCCACCTCGAGAGTCTCGAGGCCCGCATCGACCTCGCGCGTGACGCGTGCGCTCTCGCCGGTGAGCTCGAGCTTCGAGGCATAGGTCACCTGCGGCCGGTTCCACAGTGCCGCCAGCACCTGCCCGGTCTGCCCGTTGTCGTCGTCGATCGCCTGCTTGCCGAGAATCACCAGCAGCGGCTGCTCGCGCTCGATGAGCTTCAGCAGCGCACGTGCCACCGTGAGCGGCTCGAGCACGCCGTCCGCCTGCACGTGCAGCGCACGATCGGCACCCATGGCGAGCGCGGTACGCAGCTGCTGCTGACAATCCGCCGGCCCCACGGTGGCCACCACGACCTCCTCGGCGGCGCCGCGCTCCTTGATGCGCAACGCCTCCTCGAGCGCGATCTCATCGAAGGGGTTGATGCTCATCTTGACCCCATCGGTGAGGACGCCGCTGCCGTCAGGCTTCACACGGATGCGCACGTTGTAGTCCACGACGCGCTTGATGCCGACCAGGATGCGCTTCATTCGTCTTCGCTCTTCAATGACCCGGCCTGCGGGCTACGAAACCCCAGTATAGCGGCAGGCTGTGCCGCTTGTTGACGGGACGTGCCGCGGCGTTGACGGATTGCGCACGGCGCAAATAAGACGCGCAATTTCGTGGCCACGTCGGTAGAGTCCGCCGCATGCTGAAGCTCGCGTTGCGTCGCATCGCCGCGCTCCTTCCCACGCTGCTCATCATCGTCACTCTCTCGTTCGCCATCGTCCGCCTGGCGCCCGGTGGCCCTTTCGATGCCGAGCAGGGCGTAAGTCCCGCCGTGCGCGCCAATCTCGAGCGCGTCTACGGCCTCGGGGCGCCGCTGCCGGTGCAGTACCTGCGCTACCTGCGCGCACTCGCCCACGGCGATTTCGGGCCCTCGCTGCGGCAGCGGGATTTCACGGTGAGCGAGCTCATCCGCCAGGGGCTGCCGATCAGCGCCACACTCGGGGTGTGTGCCATTGCGCTCGCGCTTCTCACCGGGATTCCTGCCGGCATCGCCGCCGCGCTGTGGCGGGCTCCGGCGGGCGACCTGCTCGTCGCTGCGGCGAGCGCACTCGGCATGGCGCTACCGAGCTTCGTGATCGGACCGCTGCTCGCGCTGGTGCTCGGCATATACCTGCACTGGCTGCCGGTGGCCGGCTGGCAGCCGGGCGCAGCGCGCTATCTGGTGCTGCCGGTGCTGACCCTGGCGTTGCCGCTCGCGGTAGCCCTCGCGCGCCTCACCCGCGCGAGCCTCCTCGAGGTGCTGCGCGCGCCCTTCATGCGCAGCGCACGCGCGCGCGGGCTCGGCGAGACACGCGTCCTGTGGCGCCACGCGCTGCGCCCGGCGCTGCTGCCGGTCGTGAACTATCTGGGACCGGCCATCGCGTTCCTCGTCACCGGCTCCCTGGTGGTGGAGGCCGTCTTCGGCCTTCCCGGCACCGGACGCTACCTCGTCCAGGGCGCCATCGACCGCGACTACCCACTCGTCATGGGCATGGTGATCGTGTACGGGGCGCTGACGCTTCTCCTCAATCTGCTGGCCGATCTTGCCAGCGGCTGGCTCGACCCTCGCTCTCGTCATGGATGAGATCGCCGCCGCGAGCCGCGGGCTCTGGAGCGATGCCCTCGTGCGGATGCGGGGCAACCGTGCCGCCTCGGGCGCGCTCGCACTGCTTTGCGTGGTAGCGCTCGTGGCGCTCATCGCGCCGACGCTGAGTCCCTGGAGCTACGACAGCCTCGACTGGCAGCACCTCGCTTCACCGCCCGGGCGTGCGGCGGCACACTGGCTCGGCACCGACCGGCTCGGGCGCGACCTGCTGGTGCGCACGCTGCACGGGTTGCGCCTCTCGCTGCTGCTGGCGGTGCTCGCGAGCGCCGTGAGCCTGCTCATCGGGGTGCTGTGGGGCGCGACCGCCGGACTTGCCGGCGGCCGCACGGATGCCGCCATGATGCGCTTCGTCGATGTGTTGTATTCGCTGCCGTACCTCTTCGTGGTCATCATTCTCACCACGCTCTTTCCGCGCGGAAGCCTCGCGGTGCTGGCGCTGGCACTCGCGGCGGTCGGCTGGCTCACCACCGCGCGAATCGTGCGTGCGCAGACACGTGCGCTGCAGGAGCGCGAGTTCATCGAGGCGGCCCGGGCCACCGGCGTGCCCCCCGCACGCATCCTGTGGCGCCACATCATCCCCAACGTGGCCGGACCGGTGCTCGTCTATGGCACGCTGATCGTGCCGCAGATGATCCTGTTCGAGAGCTTTCTGTCGTTCCTCGGGCTCGGTGTTCAGGAGCCGCAGGCGAGCCTCGGTAATCTGATCTACGCGGGCGCACAGGAGATGGAGTCCGCTCCCTGGATGCTGCTCGTGCCGGCAAGCGCGCTCGTGCTGCTGCTGCTGTGTCTGAATCTGCTCGGCGATGGGCTGCGAGATGCCTTCGATCCACGCGAGGGATGAGCCGCCCGGGCGCGGCGCGCGCGAGCGGGGGACCGTGCTCGAGGTGCGCGGCCTGCGGGTGAGCTTCGCGACAGCGCAGGGAACGCTCGAGGCGGTGCGGGACGTGACGCTCGCGGTCGGCAGCGGCGAATGCCTCGGAGTCGTCGGCGAATCGGGCGCGGGCAAGAGCCAGCTCTTCTTTGCGGTCATGGGGCTGCTCGCCGCCAATGGTCGCGCCAGCGGCAGCGCACGGCTCGGTGATACGGAGCTCATCGGGCTGCAGGGAGCGGCGCTCGATCGCGTGCGTGGCGCGCAGGTCGGGATGGTGTTCCAGGACCCGCTGACCTCGCTCACTCCCCACCTCACCGTCGGTGCGCAGCTGACGGAGGTATTGCGACATCATTGCGGGCTCGGCCGTGCCGCCGCGCGCTCCCGCGCACAGGAGCTGCTCGAGCGGGTGCAGATCGGCGATGCCGCACGCCGCCTCCGGCAGTATCCGCACGAGCTCTCCGGCGGCATGCGTCAGCGCGCCATGATCGCCATCGCGCTGGCGGCCGAGCCGCGGCTGCTCATCGCCGATGAGCCGACCACCTCGCTCGATGCCACGATCCAGGCACAGATCCTGGCGCTGCTCGCGGAGCTCAAGCGCGCGCACGGGCTGGCGCTGGTGCTCATCACACACGACATCGGCGCGGTCGCGGGCGTCGCGGACCGTGTCGCAGTCATGCGCGCCGGACGAGTGGTCGAGGCCGGACCCGTGAGGGAGATCCTCAGGACGCCGCGCGATCCTTATACGCGTGGGCTCGTGCAGCAGGCGCTCCCGCCGCCGCTCGCGGACCTGCCTGCCTCAGCCGATGCCGGGAGACCAGCGGGCGCTGCCGTGCTCAGCGTGCGCGACCTCGGCGTCGAGTACCCCGTACGAAGCGGCTGGCTCTCCCCGGTGTCACAGCTCACCGCCCTGAAAGGGGTCAGCCTCGAGCTGCGTCCCGGCGAATCGCTCGGCATCGTAGGCGAGTCCGGCAGCGGCAAGTCCTCGCTCGCGCGTGCGGTGCTGCGGCTGCTCGAGGCTGCGAGCGGACGTGTGGTGTGGATGGGCCGCGAGCTCGGCTCGCTCCCCTCACAGGAGCTGCGCGCGCTGCGCCGCGAGCTGCAGATCGTCTTCCAGGATCCGCTCGGAAGCCTCGATCCTCGTATGACCGTGACGGAGATCATCGAGGAGCCGCTGCTCGTGCACGAGCGTCGGCTCGATGCCGGCGCGAGGCGCCGCGCGGTGGAGGCCGTGTTGTCCCGAGTGGGGCTCGCCGCCTCCCTCGCAGGCCGCTATCCACACGAGCTCTCGGGCGGCCAGGCGCAGCGGGTCGGAATCGCGCGCGCCATGGTGCTCGCGCCACGGCTGCTGGTGTGCGATGAGGCCGTGAGCGCGCTCGATGCGCCAACGCAGCAGCAGATCCTGACATTGCTCGCCGGCTTCCGCCGGACCGAGGGACTGTGCCTGCTCTTCATCAGTCACAATCTTGCGCTGGTGCGCGAGCTCTGCGAGCGCGTGCTGGTGCTGTATCTCGGTCGCCGGGTCGAGCTTGCTCCGGCGGCGCAGCTGTTCAACGCACCCCGGCATCCCTATACCCGTGAGCTGCTGGCGGCGATCCCGGTCGCCGATCCGGATGTGCAGCCGGCGCGACTCGCAACCGTACGCAGCGGCGAGCCGCCATCCCCGCTCGAGCCCCCGAGCGGCTGCGTGTACCGCACGCGCTGCGGGCAGGCCGCCTCGCCGTGCGCGGAACGCTTCCCCGACTGGGAGGAGAGCGACGGCCGCGGCGTCGCCTGCCACCGCTGGCGCGAGCTCGCATAATCGCCGGATCGGCTTGGGTTATCCTTCGCCTGCATGAAAACCGAGTCGGAAATCCGCCCGAGCGAGGGCCTGAAGCACGTTCGCTACGAGATCCGCGGGCGCCTCGCACGGCGCGCGCACGAGCTCGAGCGCCAGGGCTACGAGATCATCTCTCTCAACATCGGCAACCCACGCGCCTTCGGACTGCGCACCCCCGAGACCATGCGCCTCGCCATGATCGAGAACCTCGCCGAGGCGGAGGGTTACTGCCACCAGAAAGGCATATTCCCGGCGCGCGAGGCGGTCGTCATGCAGCAGCAGGAGCGCGGCGTGAGCGGGGTGACGGCCGAGGAGGTGTTCATCGGCAACGGCGTGAGCGAGCTGATCGACCTCACCCTGCGGGCGCTGCTCAACGAGGACGACGAAGTGCTCGTGCCGAGCCCCGATTATCCGCTGTGGACCGCCGCCGTGACCCTGAATCGCGGCCGCGCCGTGCATTACCCGTGTCGCCCGGAGCACGGCTTCGTGCCCGATCCGGCCGAGCTCGCGAGTCTGGTGACGCGCCACACGCGCGCGATCGTGATCATCAATCCCAACAATCCCACCGGAGCGGTGTATCCGCGGGCGGTGCTCGAGGCGCTCGCACGGCTCGCGGAACAGCACCGGCTGGTGGTGTTTGCCGATGAGATCTACGACCAGATGGTCTACCCCGGCGCGCAGTTCGTGCCGATGGCGACCCTCGTGCACGACACGGTGTGCGCCACGCTTTCCGGCTTGTCGAAGGTGTACCGTGCCTGCGGCTATCGTGTCGGCTGGGCCGTGTTCTCGGGACGTACCCAGCTCGCTGCGGGGTATCTCCAGGCGCTCGAGCTCCTCGCCTCGCTGCGACTGTGCAGCAACGTCACGGCGCAGTGGGCGGTGCAGACCGCGCTCGGCGGCCATCAGAGCGTGCGTGAGCTCGTCTCCCCCGGTGGCCGTCTGTACGAGTCGCGTGCCGCCATACTCGCCGCCGTGCAACGCAGCCGCTTCCTGACGCTCGCGCCGCCACAGGGCTCGATGTATGCCTTCGTCGGGGTCAACCCCATGGTGCTGCCCGACTTCGACGATCAGCAGTTCGCGCTCGAGCTGCTCGAGCAGAAGCACGTGCTCATCGCCCCTGGAGTGAGCTTCAACGTTCCTTACCGCAATCACTTCCGCATCACGAACCTGCCGGATGCGCCGACACTGCGCGAGGTGTTCACCCGGATCGAGGATCTGCTCGTGGCGCACGCAGCGCAGGCGCAGGAGCTCGCAAAGCAGGAGGCGCTGGCACGCAATGTGGTGCGCGTCTCCAGACTAAAGTGATTTCGACCAAAGCTCCGTAACCTGCGGTTTTGTTTAAGCTTCCGGTCGACATTAAAGGACATCTCCAGCGTGGTGGCACGCTGCTCGTGCCGACCAGCTACCGCCTGCGTGCCGTGCAGCTCGCCCACGCCGCTGCCGAGATCGCTGCCGCGCGGACGGTATGGGCAAGCGTCGATGTGCTCACACCCTCGGGCTGGGCGCGGCGCGAATGCGAGCGACTCGCGGAAGCCGCCCCGGATGAGTGGCCGCGGCTGCTCAGTGCGACCGAGGAGTGGCTGCTCTGGCGTGAGGCGGCCTGGCAGGCTGCGCAAGGCCATCCCTTGCTCGATTCGCGGCCGCTCGCCGAGTCCTTGCAGCGCGCGAGCGAGCTTGCGGCCGCCTACCACATCCCGCTGCGGCCGGCCGATGGTGACACCGAGGCGGCGCTGCTGTACGAGGCGCAGCGCGGCGTCGAGGCGCGCTGCCGCTCGCTGAATGCCACCACTCTGCGCGATCTGCTTCCCCGCCTGGAGCAGCGCGCGCGCGCGGCGCCGCTGTTGCTGCGCGGGTTCGACAGCATTCCGCCCTGGCTGGGTCGTGTCGGCGGCGACTCGGGCGTGCGCGCCGCCGCGGCGAGCCCGGGCGAGGCACGCGTGCGCGCCGTGCGCGCCGAAGACGGCCTCGCGCAGCTGGAAGCGATAGCACGCTGGTGCCGCGAGCGGCTGAGCGCGCAGGCCGATGCCCGGCTGCTCGTGATGCTTCCGGGGCCTCCCGGACCGCGCGAGCGCCTCGCGCGCCTGATCGAGGATGGCCTCGATCCGCGGGCGCGTATCGCCCCGACACCGGCAGCGCGGGCGACGGTCGCCATCGAAGCCGGCGATGCTTTCGGCTCGCTCGCTCTGCCATCGCATGCGCTGCTGACACTCGGCATCCTCGCCGGGGCGCCCGTGGAGCGCGAGCGCATCAGCGCGTGGCTCACCGCGCCCTACTGGAGCGCTCCGGGCGCCGCTCCGCGTGCCCACCTCGCGCGACTCCTGCGCGAGCGGGGCGCGATGAGCCTCGGCTTGCGCGAGCTCCTCGGCGCGCTGCAGCTCGCCCCGCGGCAGCACCGGATGGCGGCGCGCGAGCTCGATATCCGGCTGCGGCAAGCGCAACGCAGAATGGGCGAGGGCAGCGGCTCGACCCGTCGCTGGTCCGAGCGCTTCGAGGCAGGCCTCGCAGCGCTCGGCTGGCCCGGCGAGCTGGCGGCGCAGAGTACCGGTCATCGCCTGCGACTTCGCTGGCGTGAGCTCCTGGAGCAGTTCGGCGAGCTCGCACCGTGCGCGGGCAGCCTCGACCGCGATGCCGCACTCGAGCTGCTGCGGGCGCTCGCTCTGCGCTCCACCGGTCGTGGCGTCGATGACGGCGCTCCCGTCACCCTCTCCGGGGCGCTTGCCGACCCCGTCGTGCTCTACGACGGCATCTGGGTCGGGTCCCTGAGCGCGGATCAGCTGCCGATCCCGGCGACTCCGGATCCGTTCCTGCCGCTGCGCGCCCAGCTGACGGCCGGTGTCCCCGAGGCGAATGCCGGCGCGCGCCGCAGGCAGGCCGAGGTGCTGCGGGCCGCCTGGCGAGCCAGCACCCGCGAGCTGGTGCTGTCCGTGCCTGCACAGGATGAGGACCGCCGGCTCTTGCCGAGTCCGGTCTTCGCGGGTCTGACTTTCGAGGACGATCGCAGGGCGGGAAGGCTGTGGCTGCCGCTGCAGCTTCAGCGGGCCGCACGCACCGAGCAGATCTGCGATGTGCGCGGAGTGAGCTTCAATGCGCTCACGCCGCTTCCTGCGGGTACGCGCGCGCTGACACTGCAGAACGCCTGCGCGTTCCGTGCCTATGCGGAGCTGCGGCTCGGGGCGCTGCCCCCGGAGTACGCCGAGCCCGGCGTGCCGATGAATCAGCGCGGCCTCCTGCTGCACGGCGCGCTCCAGGCGCTGTGGGAGGAGGTGCGCGACTCGCAGCGGCTCGCGGCCCTCGAGCCCGGCGCGCTCCAGGCGCTCATCGATCGGTGCGTGCGGCGGGCGGCTCACGCGGTGCAGGCCGAGGCGGCGACGGGTCGCCGCCGGGCCCGCCGCGCGAACGATGCGCAGTTCGATCTCTTCGCGGTGCTCTCACCCGCCCTCGAGCGCGAATGCCAGCGCGCCATCGGCTTGATCCAACGCCTGTGCGCGCTCGAGCGCACCCGTCCGCCGTTCACGGTGGAGGCGACCGAGCACGTGGCAGAGCTCGCCCTCGGCGGCGGCCGCGTGCGCATGCGCCTCGACCGCGTCGACCGGATCGCTGGCGGCCGAGCCGTGCTCGACTACAAGAGCGGCCGACCCGGAAGCCCGGATTGGTACGGGGAGCGGCCGACGCACCCGCAGTTGCTCGCGTACCTGGCCGCACTCGGCTCGGATGTGCTGGCGCTCGCAACCGTGAACATCACGGCCCGGGAAGTGCGCTTCACCGGCGTCGCGGCCACGAATGACCTCCTGCCGAAGGTCAGGGCGACGACCGGCCCGAGCGGAGCGCTCGCAGACTGGAGCGCGCAGCAGCTCGCCTGGCGGACGCTCATCGAGAGGCTGATCCGCGCATTTCTCTCCGGAGATGCGCAGATCGACCCTGCACCCGGCGCCTGCGACCACTGCCACATCACCGATATCTGCCGGATCGGTGCGCACCAGACACCCGAGAGCAGCGTCCATGCGGATGAGGCCGATGACTGAGTCGCCCGAGCGTCTCGATGAGGCGGCACGAGCCGCAGCAACCGACCCGGCCGCCTCGGTGCTGCTCGAGGCTCCCGCCGGCTCCGGCAAGACCTCCGTGCTCACCCGCCGGTTCCTGCGACTGCTCACCAGGGTCGATGACCCCGGGCAGATACTGGCGATCACCTTCACGCGCAAGGCGGCCGCCGAGATGCAGGCGCGCATGCTGCGTGCGCTGCGCCGCGAGTTCGCCGCCGACGATGCGGAGGCCGCCGAGCTCGGCCACCTCGCCGAAGCGGTGCTCGCGCACGGCGTGGCCCGCGGCTGGAGCCTCGAGACACAGCCGCAGACTCTGCGCATCCAGACGATCGACGCGTTCAACTACTGGCTGGCGAGCCAGCTGCCGGTCGCCTCGCATGCCGGTGGCCTGCTCCAGGTCACCGATAACGCCGCCGAGATCTACCAGCGCGCCGCACGTCGCACGCTACTCGCCGTGGAGAGCGATGCAGTGCTCGCGCCGGACGCGGCGCTGCTCTTCGAGCGCACCGACAATCACTGGATGAATCTCGAGCGCCTCATCGCGCAGATGCTGCAGGAGCGGGGACACTGGCTGCCGTTCGTTGCGCAGGCCCCGCCGCGCGCGCTGTGCCAGCGGGTGAACGAGAGCCTCGCGAATCTGGCGCGCTCGCGGCTCACGGCACTGTGCGAGCTCGTGCCGGCGGAGGTTCGCCGGCGCGCCGCGCGACTCCCGCAGTGCAGTCCGCTCGGCGCCGATCCGGCCGACCTTCCTCGGTGGAAACACCTGGCGCATCTGCTCCTGACCCGCGATGACTGGCGCAAGCAGCTGATCGCGCACCGGCTGGGGCCGGCGTTTGCCGACCCGCGTGTTTGCGCGCAGCTGCGCGAGCTCATCGGGGAGCTGCGCGGGATCGCCGGAGCGCGTGAGGCGCTGCTCGCGCTGCGTCAGTCTCCGGCGGCAGAGCTCGGCACGGTGGACGCCGCCGCCCTCGAGGCGCTCGCCCGCATCCTGGCGCGCGCAGCCGCGGAGCTGCACGCGGAGTTCGCGCAGGCGCAACGCGTCGACCACACCTACCTCACCGGTGCCGCGCGGCAGGCGCTCACCGAAGCGGGTGAGCCGACGGATCTGGCGTTGCGTGCGGGGCTCGCGCTGCGGCACATCCTGGTCGATGAGTTCCAGGACACCTCACTCGCACAGGTGCAGCTCCTCGAGGCGCTCACGGCGGGGTGGGAGGAGGGCGATGGACGCACGCTCTTCGTGGTGGGTGATGCCATGCAGTCCATCTACCGCTTTCGCGAGGCGGAGGTGGGCCTGTTCCTGCGCGCGAGCTCGCAGGGCATCGGCGAGCTGAGACTGCGGCCGCTGCGACTGCTGCGCAACTTCCGCTCGGTGCCCGAGCTGGTGGAATTCACCAACGAGGTGTTCGGGCAGGTATTCCCCGCATCCGACGACCCGCGCAGCGGAGCGGTGAGCTACCGCGCGAGTGTGCCCGCGCGACAGCAGATCCCGCAGCTCGTTGCGCCCGTGGCGCTCACGCTCTTTCCGCAGGGAGCGGCGGCCGAGGCGGCCGCCATCGCGCGGCACGTGGCGCAGATCCGGGAGCTCGATCCGCAGGGCAGCATCGCGGTGCTGGTCGTCGCACATGCTCACGCACCACCGATCGTCGAGGCGCTCAACGCCGCGGACGTGCCGGCGTGCGCGGTCGACCTCGTGCCGTTGCGCGAGCGCGCGGTGGTGCGCGACCTGGTGCAGCTCGCGCGCGCCCTGTTCGATCTCTCAGACCGCGCCGCCTGGCTCGCGGTGCTGCGCGCTCCCTGGTGCGGGGTGCGGTTGCGAACGCTGAGCGCGCTCTCCGCTCTCGAGGACCGCGAGCTGCTCTTCGAGGCGCTCGGCAACCCCGAGCGGCTCGCGCGCTGCGAGGCGGGCGAGCGGCAGCGACTCGAGCACGTGCGCGCCATCCTGACGCAGGCGCTCGCGGAACGGGGCGCGGGGCCGGTCGCCGACTGGCTCGAGCGCACCTGGTTGCGCCTTGGCGCGAGCGATGCGTACCGGGCGGCCGACCTCGAGGAGGCGCGGGCTTTCTTCGCGCAGCTTGCGGCGCGTGCCGCAACTTTCGAGTGGCACGGCCCCGAGGATTTCGGCCGGCTCCTCGAGCACCTGTACAGCGCGCCACCCGGTGGCACGCGGGCGGTGCAGGTCATGACGATTCATCGGGCGAAGGGACTCGAGTTCGACCACGTGGTGGTGCCGGCGCTGCAGCGCGCGCTGCGCGGCGCGGAACGACGACTGCTGCGCTGGATCGATCTGCCCGGGGAGGCCCGCGACAGCGATCTGCTGATCTCACCCTCGCCACCGGTCGGTGCGCTGGAGGACAGCGAGCTCAATCTCTTCATCCGCGGTCTCATCCAGCAGCGCGATGCGCACGAGCGCGGCCGCCTGCTCTACGTGGCGGCGACGCGGGCGCGACGCACGCTGTGGCTGTCGGCAGCGCCCGCTACCGCTGCCGATGGCAGTGTGAAGGTCGACCGGCGCAGCATGCTGTCCATCCTGTGGCCGGTGCTCGCGCAGCGCTTCGCGACGCTCGCGGGTGCAGAGCCGGCGGCGGCAGCGGCGCCACAGATCCCACTCCTGCGCGTGACCGCGCCTGCCTACGACGCGCCGCCGCTCCCCGCCGCGGTGCCCGTGAGACAGCTTCCGCCTGCGCACCTCCCGGCCGAGCTGCTGGAGTTCAGCTGGGTGCGTGAGACGCAGCGGCACATCGGCACCATCGTCCATGCGTCGCTGGTTGGCCTGGCGGACGCCGACACGCTGCCGCGACCTGCGGACCTGGAGGCGAGCCGCTCGAGGATCCTCGGCCAGCTCGCGCGACTCGGTGTACCCCGGAGCGAGCGGGCCGGAGCGGCGGAGCTGATACTCCGGGCGCTGCGGCAGACGGTGACCGATGAGCGGGGACGGTGGATCCTGAGCGCCGCCCACCGCGGTGCGCACAGCGAGTGGGAGCTCAGCGGGGTGAGCGACGGTCGGCTGCGCAACGTGCGCATCGACCGCAGCTTCATCGATGAGTCTGGCGTGCGCTGGGTGATCGACTACAAGACCAGCTCGCACGAGGGGGGAGACCTCGAGGGATTCCTCGCTCAGGAGATGCAGCGGTATCGTCCGCAGCTCGAGGGCTACATCGAGCTCGCGCAATCATTCGGGCCCGAGCCGGTGCGGGCGGCGCTCTATTTTCCGCTCCTCGGAGTGTTTCGCGAGGCCGCCCGTCTCTGAGCGCTCAAAACGTTCCCGACAGCGAGAAGGGTCGGCGTCCGGTGGCGTCCGGCGAGCCGAGAAATCGCAGGCTGTTCACGAGCTCCGGCGGCGCGCCGCGGCGCGCCGCGATCACCCCCTCGAGCTCGAAGCCCGGCGCGGACGTGAGTCGCAGCGTGCCCTCGAGCGCGAGCGGGCCATCGAGATCACGCAGCGTAGCGACCGGCTCACCGCTGCCACCGGGGAAGCTCGCGACGTAGCTGCCGAGGGGAGTGTTGTTGCCGCTGCGCTCCTCGAGGTCACGCGCCTCGATGCGGCCCTGCACCCTGCGGATCACACCGCGCTGCACCTCGAGCAGCGCCAGATCGCAGTGCGCGTGCCCGTGCAGGTTCGCCGGCAGGGCCGGCACGAAGCGTGGGTCGAGCGGCAGATCGGCCGTCAGGTGGCGCGCCGTGAGGTGCCCGCCGAGTCCCGCCTCCAGGTCGCCTGCCGCCTCGGCGGGACCATGCGCGAGCGTCACGTGCGCAGCGGCGCGGCCGAGCAGGAGCCGCAGCGGCTGCAGGTCCCACGTGAGGTCCCCGAGCCCAAGGCCGTTCACCGTGAGACCCGCGCATCCACCGCTCCAGAGCGAGCCATCGATGCTCGCGCAGGACCACTGCGCGCCGCGCACCGGCAGGATCCAGGCCGCCGGCAGGCGCAGCAGCAGGATGGCGACGAAGGCGATCGCTGCGAGGATCGCGATCCAGAGCGCTCGCTTCACTTCAGCCGCTGTGCAGGACGATGCTGGCGTTGACGAGTCCTGGAGCGCCAGACTTCTCGATGATTGCCGAATCGACCGTGACGCCGTTCTGCTGCGCGAGCCGCGTGAGCCAGCCGACCAGCACATCGAACGGAGCCTTCTCGAGCCGCACCGACAGGTTCCCCGGACCGCCGGGCTCGCTGCCCGAGAGCGCATTCGCGAGCCCCGCTTCGCGCGCGGAGCGGTCGACGATCACCAACAGCGATTCCCCGGTGGCGGCCGATGCGGGCGGGAGGAGCGCCATCTGCGCGGCCACCGACTGCATCCAGCTGAGGTCCGCACGCTTCTTCGCGAGCCGCTCCTGAGCGCGCGCGACGCTGCGATCGAGCGGAATCAGCAAGCCGAAGATCAGGATCGCGACGGCCGCAATTGCGCCGATGAGCAGCATGCGCCGCTCGCGGGGGGAGAGCGCCGCAAGCGCCGCGGGCGACAGCGACCCGAGCGAGAATGATCCGCGGGAGAATGATCCGAGCGAGAACGACTCTCCCGAGCGCAGATTGAACGGCAGCCTCATGAGACTCCCTCAGCCACCGGAGCGCATCTGGATGCGCCCCTCGTAGGCGGAGCCGGAGTTGGATCCGCCGGTGAGATCGGCATGCCAGCCGTTGCTGCGCAGGGACTGGTTGAGCCGATCGAGGCTCGTCGCGTCGGGGGCCGAGAGTTTCATCTCGAGCGAGCCTCCGTGGAAATTCAGCGACTGCACGCTCGTGCCCGGTGCGCTGTCGCGCGCCTGTGCGAGCGCCTGCAGCGCGGGCAGCAGGCCTTCGCCCGCGCCGCGCGCCCCGGCGAGCCGTCTTTCCATGAGGTGTCGTGCTTCGCTCGTGCTCGCCTCGGTGTGCATGGAGCTGCGGAAGGTGTCGCGGATCGAGGCGTCCACCTGCCGCTCGTGCCGCTTCAGGAGCTGCAGCTCTGCGGTCTTGCCGACGACATGCAGCCCGATGAGGCAGGCGAGCAGGATGGCGGCGACGCGCCACGCCTGCAGTCCAGCGCCGCGCGCCGATACCGGTGCATAGGCGCCCTGCAGGAGGTTGATCGCCGCGGTGCCGGGCAGCTGCTGAGCAAAGAGCGCGAGCGGGCCGCTCGCGAGCAGCTGCACCTTGATGCCATCGAAGTACGGGCGCGCTGCCTCCACCTGCGCCGAATGCTGGTGCCATTCGGCCGCTCCGGTGTAGAGGATGAGGCCGCGCCCTCCGGTGGCACTCGCTCCGGGGTCCGCTCCGCTGCGCGCGATGTCGAGAGCCTCACCGAGCGCGTCCGCCGGGAGCGTCACGGGAGTGCCGCCCGGTGGACGCACCGCTATGGTATCGGCTTCGAGCAGCGCCACCGCCTGGCCCGGATTCTCTGGCAGGAGCTCGCTGTCCGCATAGACCACATCGGGCTCGATCCCCGCGGCGCGCAGCTCCGCGAGCCACTGATCGAGGAGCGCCTTCGCGACCACCGCAACCGGGACGCGCGCCGACTCGGCAGAGCGCTTGCCGATGGCGAAGTGCAGCTCCTCGATGTCCTCGGCGAGCTGCTCCTCGAGAGCGTACGGGACGAGCTGCTGGAGCTTCACTCCGGCCTTCAGCGGGACTTCGGGCTCCGCGAGCAGCACGTCCGCGCCATCGATGAGCACACAGACGCGCCGCCCGGGGACGCGCGGCGCCGCGAGCGCCAGCGGTCCGCTCTGTGCAGGACCGAGCGCAGCACCGCGAGCATCGACCACGAGCCAGGTCGCGAGCTCCGCGCCCGCGTGCGGCAGCCGCAGCAGCAGCCAATCAGACATGGGCGGATACTGTCATCATTCGGGCGCTGGTGCTCGTCGATTACGTCACTGTGGCGGCCGCGCGGCGCTCACTCGGCCGCGAAAGTGCGCTGAATCGGGCGCACGGAGCCGGTCGCATCGCGGTACAGGAGACTGTACAAGTTGAATTCTGCGCTGCCAACGGTGATGAAGCTGGTGAGACGGAAGTAGGTGGAGGTCTCGACGAACTTGCCGGACACCGCTTCCCACGCCTTCGCATTACCGAAAGCTGCCCCGTAGTTCGCGCGCGTCGGAAAGCAGCCGGGCGAGCTCGCGCGGTTCTTGTCCAGTCCGCCGGCAGAGGCGCTGAATTCGGTTTGCCCCGAGGCCAGGTACGCATCGAGCACCTTGTCCTTGGCGGTGCACACGTTGATCTGCCCGGTCGTCTTGGGCGGCAGCGCAGTCACGTACGGCGCGAGCGTCAGATAGCGGTCGCGGCCGAAGCCCGGCAGAGCGAGCAGCTCCGTCGCGCTCGTGATGTAGCGGTTCGCGGTGCGGTAGGGCGGATCCTGTCCCATGTAGACGCTGTCCTCGCCGCCATCGACGTTCTGCGGCACGATGTCGGCATCGATCCAGTCGACCAGCATCGGCGCCCACTTCGTCTCGAGCCCGAGGAGCTCCAGCAGCTTCGTGAAGGCGGCGACGTTTACCGCGTCGGGTGTGCCGTCGTTCTTCACCAGGTTGTTGAGGTTGAAGCGCCCCTGCAGATCCTCGAGCGATGCCTCGAGCATCACCCCCGGAACGACTTCCATCGGACCCACCGGCTTGTCCCAACCCTGGCCGATGTAGACGTGCGTCGGATCGCCCTGGAAGAACTGGCGTATGCCGTAAGCCGCAAGCGCCTCGGCGCCCTGCGCGATCAGGATCGATTCGTCGAAGGCGTAGGTACCGGTACCGCGTCGCGCGGTCATGGCATTCTCGTAGGCGATGGCGGCGGCGAGAATGGTGCCGAGCGCCACGAGCAGGATCGCGACGATCAGTGCGACGCCGCGCTGCGCCGTGCGCGGCGGAGGCGCGCGCACGCTCATCCGGCGATCTCCACGATGCGCACTATCTTGCCCCAGTCCTCGGAATCGATCGTGATCTCGACCGCGAGCGGACGCTGACGCAGGCTGAGCTCCTGTGTCTGGCCGATGAGCACGGCGTTGGTCGCCGGCGGCCACTGCTCCTGCCATTGATGGTTCACATCGAGAAAGCGGAAGGTCAGCGCCTTCACGTGCGTGAGCAGCTCGCGCCGTTGGG
This sequence comes from Steroidobacteraceae bacterium, assembly GCA_035541695.1. GTDB lineage: Bacteria > Pseudomonadota > Gammaproteobacteria > Steroidobacterales > Steroidobacteraceae > 13-2-20CM-66-19. The sequence continues at coordinate 56,560 of DATKMV010000050.1, read as the reverse complement.
TCGTGCTGGCGAGTGTCGGATCGAGCACGCTCCAGTACTCGCGCCGCAGCGTGCCTTTCTCGAGAAAGTAGGCGACGCGCTGCAGTCCGGTACGCTGCAGTCCCGCGGGGTTGGCCCAGCCGCTGCGGGTGAGTGCGACGAGCGGCAGCGCACCGGATGTGGTGGTGCTGCTCGATGCCAGTGCGCTTTGCGTCCCTGCCGCACCCGCGGCCAGTGCCGGCTGAGCGGGCTCGTTGCCGATCGCCTGACGGACCGGCCGTGGAGCGAGCTGCACGAAGTCCTGCTCGAGAATGCGCACCGCGTTCTGCAACTCGAGCAGGTGCGCCTGCTGCTCCTTGAGCGAGTCGTGGGTGTTGAGCGCCTGTCGGATCGCGCCGTACCCCATCGCGAACATGATGGCCGCGATGAACATCGCGACGAGCAGCTCGATCAACGTGAATCCGCGCGGGCGCTTCACTGTGAGGAGTCCGATGAATCCTGATCGGGCGAGGGCGGTGGCGGCGTCGTGGGGGTGCCCGCGGGCGGTGTCCCGAGGCCCCCCTGCACGCCGAGGCCGCCCTGTACGCCGATGCCTCCTGAGCTCAGGCCGCCGGGGGCGATGCCGGGGGGCAGGCCGCCCGAGCCGAGGCCAGGGGCTTGTCCCTGCGGGGACTGAAACCCCGGCAGTACCTGCGCACCCCAGTCCGGCACGACGACGTTCGGCACTCCGACCGCATCGCCCTGAATGCCGCTCACCGTCGTGAACCAGCCGTTGTCCTCGTCCGCCTTGATGTCGGCCGGCCGCACCTTGACATCGATCCGTACCACACCGGGGACCTGCGTCGCGGTAACCTCGCGCCGCCAGTGCCAGCTGCGACCCGCGAAGTCCGTCTTGCCATCGCTCGTGCCGGTGGGGGTCATCTGACCCGACAGCCGCAGAGTGGCGATCTGGTTGAGCGCCACCCATTGCGCGAAGGTCTTGTCGCGCAGGTACGAGAGGGTGTTGGCGGAGGAGGTGAGGGCACCGAGGACGGCCGCCATGCCGATCGCCACGATGGCAAGCGCGACCAGCACCTCGATGAGCGTGAAGCCCTCGGGCGGGTGCACGAGGCGCCTCATGGCTTACGCTCCTCGAGCGGCTGCAGCACGACGGCGCCCTTGTCGTCCTCGGTGAGGTTGACACCGTGAGGGCCACCCTCGCGGGCGAGCGTCGCGGTGAAACTGGTGAGATCGCCGTTGGAGAAGATCATCACCTGCGGTGTCTTGTCCTTCGCATCCTTGGGCCGGCTCAGGACGACCGGACGCGCATCGACCACGAGCCTGAAGCCGAGCCCATCGGGAAGGCGGCGCGCAACGAGGGCGTCGTCCTCGAAGACGCTGCGCCAGGTCGCGCGGCGCGTATCGTAGGTGAGGAACTCATAGCCATCGTCCTGAAACATCACGCCGTACTCGCGTGTCTGGAGCTCCGCCTGCTCGCGGACGTAGTTGAAGAGCGCGAGCAGGCGGTCGCTCTCCTTCTCGAGCTCGCGATCGCGGCCGGTAATGTTGACCGACAGCAGGATCCCGGCGGTGATCACCCCCACGATCACGACCACCACCAGGATCTCGATCAGGGTGAAGCCGCGCGCTGCGGCAGCCCCCGAATGCGAGGCGGAGGCGGCCGGCCGGTCAGTCGGTGATGTTCCAGTTGCCGATGTCGGCATTGATGCCCTCACCGCCGGGGGCGCCGTCGGCTCCGAGGCTGAAAAGGTCATACTCCTGCCCATGGGCGCCCGGGAACACATACTGATAGTCGTTTCCCCAGGGGTCCTTGCTGATGCGCTGCAGGTAGCCGCCCGGCCGCCAGTGCTTGATGGACGGATCGGTCGGCTGAGCAACGAGCGCCTGCAGTCCCTGCTCGGTCGTCGGATACCTGGAGTTGTCCAGGCGGAACATGGTGAGGGCAGTCTCGAGCGCCTTGATGTCCTGCTTCGCCTTCGTGACGCGTGCCTCGTCCACGCGGCTCATGATGTTCGGCACGATGACGGCTGCGAGCAGGCCGATGATGATCACCACCACCATGATCTCGATCAGGGTGAAGCCGCGGTTACGTCCGCGGGCGCTCTGTCTGCTAACCTGAAAGAAGTGGCTCATGCGCTGCACGTCCTCGGCGGACCGACGGTGGGTCCCAAAAGCGGGTCGGGATGATAACAAATGGGGGTCTGCGGCTTCGTGAACCACGTGCATCTCGCGCTCAGGTCTCTCAATTGCGACGGTCGGCGGGGGCTCGCACTGTTGGCGGTCTGTGGCCTGCTCCTGCTGCTCTCGGCCGCGGGCCACGGCGGGCAGGAGCTGCTGCGCTATGAGCGCAGCGCGCTCGCCGCGGGCCAATGGTGGCGGCTGCTGAGCGCCCATCTCGTGCATCTCGATCTCAGGCATGCCCTCCTCAACGTCGCCGGCCTCGCGCTGATCTGGGCGCTCTTCGCCCAGGACTACTCTCCCCTCGGGTGGCTCGCCATCCTGCTCGGGGCCATCGCAGCGATCGATGCGGGGCTGTGGCTCGGCGATTCGACCATTCAGTGGTACGTCGGTTCCTCGGGCGTGCTGCACGGTGCGATGGCCGCGGGCACGCTGGCCCACGTGCGCACCGGCGAGCGCGATGGATGGCTGCTGGCAGCACTCCTCGCGGCGAAGCTCCTGTACGAGCAGTTCATCGGCGCGCTGCCGTTCTCCGGGAGCGACCCGGTGGTCGTCGACGCCCATCTTTATGGCGCGCTCGGCGGCATCGGCACGGCCGCATTCCTGAGCCCGCGGCCCGGGCCGCTATAATTTCCGACTTTTGACGGACAGGCCCATGACGTTCGCTTTCGTGTTTGCCGGCCAGGGATCGCAGTCGGTCGGCATGCTCGCAGCGCTGGCCGCTTCGCATCCGGCCGTACGGGACACCTTCACCGAGGCGTCCGCCGCGCTCGGCTACGATCTGTGGCAGCTCGTGAGCGAGGGACCGGAGGAGGCGCTCAACAGCACCGAGCGCACCCAGCCGGCGATGCTCGCTGCCGGGGTCGCGGTGTGGCGCGTCTGGCGTGCCCGCGGCGGGGGTCTGCCGGCGGTCCTCTCCGGGCACAGTCTCGGGGAGTTCACCGCGCTCGTGTGTGCCGGCGCGTTCGAGTTTCGTGAGGCGATCGAGCTCGTGCGTTTTCGCGGCCAGGCGATGCAGCAGGCCGTGCCGGCCGGCAGCGGGGCGATGGCCGCGATCCTCGGGCTCGAGGATCAGGCCGTGGCGGGCCTGTGCGCGGAGGCAGCCCAGGGCGCTGTGGTCGAGCCCGTCAATCTCAATTCGCCGGGCCAGATCGTGATCGCCGGCGAGCGGGCGGCCGTGCAAAGGGCGATCGAGGCGGCAAAGGCCCGCGGCGCCAAGCGTGCCCTGATCCTGCCGGTGAGCGTGCCCGCCCACAGCACGCTCATGCGCGCCGCGGGCGAGCGGCTGCGGCCGCACCTCGCCTCACTCGCGCTGCGCAAGCCCGAGATCGCGTATGTGAGCGCAGTCGACGCACGGGAGCATTCCGACCCCGCGGACATCCGCGAGCTGCTGGTCCGTCAGATCTCGAGCCCGGTGCGCTGGACCGATACGGTGCGGGCACTCGCAGCCCGTGGCATCTCGCAGCTCATCGAGTGTGGACCCGGCAAGGTGCTCACGGGCCTCAATCGCCGCATCGAGCGGCGGGCCGATCTCGCAGTCCTCGCCATCGAGGACCCGGCCTCCATCGACAGCGCTCTCAGTGCCACCGCGGCACCTGCCGCAGGGGAATCCCATGCTTGAGAATCAGGTTGCGCTCGTCACGGGTGCCTCCCGCGGCATCGGCAACGCGATCGCCCTTGCCCTGGCGGACGCGGGCGCCCGCGTCATCGGCACCGCAACGACCCCGGAGGGCGCCGCACGCATCGGCGCGACCCTCGGCTCGCACGGATACCACGGGCGCGGCGCGGTGCTGGACGCCGCGAACCCGGCCTCCATCGACGCGCTGATGGAGGATCTCGAGAAAGGCTCCGAGCTCCCCGGCATCCTCGTCAACAATGCTGCGATCACGCGCGACACGCTGCTGCTGCGCATGAAGCCCGAGGATTGGGACGCGGTCATCGCCACCAATCTCACCTCGGTGTATCGGCTTTGCCGGGCGTGCGTTCGCAGCATGATGAAGGAGCGGCGCGGCCGCATCGTCAATGTGACCTCGGTCGTCGGTCTCACGGGTAACCCGGGACAAGCCAATTACGCCGCGGCCAAGGCCGGGCTCCTCGGCTTCACGAAGTCGCTCGCGCGTGAGCTCGGTTCGCGCGGCATCACCGTGAACGCGGTCGCCCCGGGCTTCATCGACACCGACATGACGCGCGCACTGAGCGAGGCGCAGCGCGAGGCGCTGCTCGGGCAGATTCCGATCGGCCGCCTCGGCACAGCCGCGGAGGTGGCGGCAGCCGTCGCGTTCCTGGTCTCGCCGCAGGCGGCCTACATCACGGGGGAGACGCTGCACGTGAACGGCGGCATGTACATGCCATGAGCCGGGCGTTCGCGGCAGATTCATCAGCAAAAACAATCACTCGCCCGGCGCGCCCGAGTGGCACCCCCGGGGGTGTTCCCCTACAATACCGCGCCCGCGGGGCCAAGCGAGCGCAAGCGCCGCGGCAGATTCGTCTGTATCTATCTATATAAGGACCAACCGCTAATGAGCACAGTTGAGCAGCAGGTCAAAGCCATCGTTGCCGAACAGCTGGGCGTCAAACAGGAACAGGTCACGGACGACGCATCGTTCGTGGACGATCTTGGCGCTGACTCGCTCGACACGGTCGAGCTCGTCATGGCGCTGGAAGAGGAATTCGAGATCGAGATCCCCGACGAGGACGCCGAGAAGATCACCACCGTTCATCAGGCCATCGATTACATCAACGAGCGTCGCAGCAAGTCCTGACCCCATCAGGTCCCGCAGGAAGCGCGTGAGCAAACGACGAGTCGTCGTCACAGGTCTCGGAGTGGTGTCTCCGGTCGGGAGCACCGTGCAATCCGCATGGCAGGCGGTCCTGCGTGGCGAGAGCGGTATCGCGCCGGTGACGCGCTTCGATGTCTCCGCCTTCCCGGCCCGCTTCGGCGGCGCGGTGCGCGACTTCGACGTCGCACAGTACATCCCGCCGAAGGATGCCCGCCGCATGGATGAATTCATGCACTACGGCGTTGCCGCCGGCGTGCAGGCCGTTACCGACAGCGGCATCGATTTCTCCCGGACCGATGCGACCCGCGCGGGCGTAGTGTGCGGCGCGGGCGTCGGAGGCCTCTGGACCATCGAGGAGGAGTACCAGGCGTATCTGAAAGCGATGAGTCCGCGGAAGATCTCGCCGTTCTTCGTGCCCGGGACCATCGTCAACATGATTTCCGGGCATCTCTCGATCCGCTATGGACTGAAGGGACCCAACCTCGGCGTCGTCACCGCCTGCACGACCTCGACGCACGCCATCGGACTCGCCATGCGGTCCATTCAATACGGCGACGCCGATGTCATCATCGCCGGAGGCGGCGAGATGGCGACCACCCGGCTCGGCCTCGGCAGCTTCGGCCAGGCGAAGGCGCTCTCCACACGCAACGATGCGCCGCAGGAGGCGAGTCGTCCCTGGGACAAGGACCGGGACGGGTTCGTGCTGAGCGATGGGGGCGGGGCGGTGCTGCTGGAAGAGCTCGAGCATGCCCGCGCCCGCGGTGCACGCGTGTATGCGGAGCTCGTCGGCTTCGGCATGAGTGGCGATGCGCATCACATCACTGCTCCGCCCGAGGACGGCGAAGGCGCCCGCATCGCCATGGCCAACGCGCTGCGCGATGCCGCCCTCAACGCTGCCGATGTGCAGTACATCAATGCGCACGCCACCTCGACGCCGCTCGGCGACTCCGCGGAGACGGTCGCCATCAAGCGTGCCTTCGGCGAGCGCGCTTATCGGATCGCGGTGAGCTCGACCAAATCCATGACCGGGCACCTGCTCGGGGCGGCCGGCGTGGTGGAGGCCATCTTCTCGGTGCTCGCCATCCGCGACAACGTCGCGCCGCCCACCATCAACTACTGCACGCCCGACCCCGAGTGCGACCTCGACTACGTGCCGAATACCGCACGGCAGATGAAGATCGACGTGAGCCTGTCGAACTCGTTCGGCTTCGGCGGCACGAACGGTACTCTCATTTTCAAGCGCCTCAACGCCTGAACGCTCTCACCCCGGATCCTGTCACGCGCGCTGCGCTCGTCCGCGACCTCGATACACCTCCCGCGGTGCTGCGGCGGCTCGCCGCGCGGCACCCGCGGCGCTATCCGCTGCTGCTCGAAAGCGCGGTGCCTGGCCCACTGAGTGAGACCAGCCTGCTGCTCGCCGCGCCCTCGGCGGCGCTGTGGCTCGATCGCGCCGGACGGCTGCAGGCAGAGGGCATGACCCCGCGCGGGACGGGCTTTCTCGAGGCGCTCGAGAACTGGTGGCGCAGCGAGCGGGCGCCGGCCGGCGTCGCTGAACCGGAGCCCGCCCTGCAGCCCGGCGGCTGGGCGGTGTTCCTCGGCTACGAGCTCGCGGGGGAGATCGAGCCTCGGCTCTCTCTGCCCGCCAGCCCGCTTCCATGGCAGGCATTCGCGGTGCGCACCCGCGGTGCGCTGGTACTCGACCTCGCGAGCGGACATCTGCGCGCCGTCGCGGACGATGCCGCGACGCTCTCGCAGCTGGCGAGCGATGCACGCGAAGCCGCTGCGGAGAGCCCGCCCCCGGGACGGATCCGTATCGAGAGTGTGTGCGAAGAGGACCCGGCGGCGTACCTGCTGCGGGTTCACCGCTCGAAGGAGTACATACGCGCCGGTGACATCTATCAGGCGAACCTCTCGCGCCCCTGGGACGTGCGCATTGCGGACCTGCCCGCGGGCAGCGCTGCTGCGTTGCTTTACGATCGGTTGTGCGCGGCCAATCCCGCCCCCTTTGCCGCACTCGCGCAATGGCGGGGCGTCGCCATCCTCAGCTCATCTCCCGAGCGGCTCGTGCGGGTCGATGAGCGGCGCGTCGACACCCGTCCGATCGCGGGCACCCGGCCGCGCAGCCGCGATCCTGCGCGCGAGCGAACCGAGATGCGCGAGCTCGCAGCGCATCCGAAGGAGCGTGCCGAGCACATCATGCTGATCGACCTCGAGCGCAACGACCTCGGGCGCGTGTGCGAGGCCGGCACGGTGCAGGTGGATGAGCTCATGACGATCGAGTCGTATCAGCACGTGCACCATATCGTCTCGAACGTCAGCGGCCGGCTGCGGCCCGAGGTCACCCCGATCGGGGCGCTGCGCGCGGTGTTTCCGGGCGGCACGATCACCGGATGTCCGAAGTTCCGTTGCATGCAGATCATCGCCGAGCTCGAGGCAGAGGGCCGCGGGGCGTATACCGGCTCGCTCGGCTACCTCACGGCGGACGGCCGCCTCGACCTCAACATTCTCATCCGGACCATGACATTGCGGGGTGATGCGCTCTCGTTCCGGGCCGGTGCGGGAATCGTCGCGGACTCGGATCCCGAGCGCGAGCTCGAAGAGACGCGCGCCAAGGCGCGCGGACTGCTCGCGGCGCTCGAGGAGCCCGCCTGATGCGATCCACGCTGGGAAAGCCCGAGCTCGTCCTCATCGACGGCGAGGCAGTGGGCGTCGAGGAGGCGTGCGTTCCGGCGCTCGAGCGGGGCCTGCACTATGGCGATGGCCTCTTCGAGACGCTCGCATGTATCGACGGACAGGTGCGGCTGCTCCCGCGGCACCTCGAGCGGCTCGCCGACGGGTGCGAGCGGCTCGGACTCGCCCAACCGGAAAGGTGGACGCTCGAGCGCGAGCTCGCCGGCCTTGCAGCCGCGACCTCGCGCGCAGTCATCAAGCTGCTGCTGACGCGCGGCAGCGCAGCCGCGCGCGGCTATGGCCTCACCGGGTCCGAGCGCCCGCGACGCGTGACGCTGCGCTACCCCTGGCCGGCGCAGCAACCCGCGTTGGCGGAAGCGGGCGTGCGCGTGCGGCTCGCCAGGCTGCGGCTCGGTGAGAATCCAGCGCTCGCCGGCGTGAAGCACTGCAACCGCCTCGAGCAGATACTGGCACGGCGCGAGTGGGACGACCCGCACATCGCCGAGGCGCTCATGTTCAGCAGCTCCGGTGCGCTGATCTCGGGCATCGCGAGCAACGTGTTCCTGGTGCGGGGGTCGAAGCTGCTGACGCCGCTCCTCGATCGCTGCGGCGTCGCGGGCGTGATGCGCGCGCAGGTGCTCGAGATTGCGCGGGCGAGTGGTGTTGCGGCGGAGGAGCGGCGGCTCGATGCGGACGATCTGGAGCGTGCCGACGAGCTGTTCATCACCAACGCCCTGACGGGTATCCGTCCGGTCGTCGAGCTCGAGGGCGCGCGCCGCGTCGCGGGACCCACCACGCGGCACCTGCAGCGCGAGCTCGCGGCGCGCCTCGCTGCTGCGGAAAGCAGCCCGGCCAAGGGTGCGCGAGCCGGGCAGCAGCGGAGCCGGTCGTGAGGAAGGGCAACGCACGCATCGGCCTGCCCGTCGCGCTGCTCCTCATGCTCACGGCAGCCCTGAGCGGCGGCACCTGGTTGTGGCTCGAGCGTGAATTCCATGCACCCGGTCCGGCGCCGAGCGCAGTGCGTATCACGGTCGAGCCGGGCTCGAGCGTGCGCAGTGTGCTCGGGCGGCTCGAGACCGGCGGCAATCTGCGTAATGCCCGCGCCGTGGAGTGGTATCTGCGCCTGCATGGGCTGAAGCCGCGCATGCAGAGTGGCGAGTACGAGCTGCCCGCGCATGCGAGCGCCGCGCAGATCCTCGAGCTTTTCGAGTCGGGCAAGGTGATCCTCGAGCAGCTCACGATCGTCGAGGGCGCGACCTTCGGCGACTTCCTCGAGGCACTCGATGAGCATCCGCGCGTCACGCATCTGCTGCGCGGCAAGAGCCCGTCCGAGATCATGGCGGCGCTCGGTCACCCCGGCGTAGCGCCCGAGGGCGAGTTCTTCCCCGACACCTACCGCTTTGCCGCCAATACCACCGACGTCGCGATCCTCGGCCTCGCGTACGAGAGCATGCAGCGCGCGCTCGCCGCCGCCTGGCAGTCCCGCAGCCCCGAGCTGCCGCTCGCCAGCTCTTACCAGGCGCTGATTCTCGCCTCCATGATCGAGAAGGAGGCTGCGCTCGAGGCCGAGCGGCCGCTGATCGCCGGAGTGTTCGTGAACCGTCTGCGCAAAGGCATGCGACTGCAGTCGGATCCGACGGTGGTGTATGGGCTCGGCGAGCATTACGACGGCACGATCCATACGCGCGACCTGCTGCGTGACAACCCGTACAACACCTACACCCGCGAAGGGCTGCCGCCGACTCCGATCGCGCTGCCGGGCCGGGCGTCGCTGCAGGCGGCGGTGCAGCCCGCCAGGACGACGGCGTTTTACTTCGTGGCGACGGGTCTCGGCGATGGAGCGCACCACTTCTCCGGCACGCTGCAGGAGCATAATTCGGCGGTGCAGACTTATCTCCAGCGGCTGCGTGCCGCGGCGGGCGGTGCGCCATCCGCGAGCGGAGCGCGGCGGCCGTGAAGGGCCGGTTCATCACGCTCGAAGGCATCGAGGGCGCGGGAAAATCCACCATCGCCCAGTACATCGCGAGGTGGCTGAGCGGCGAGGGAGTGAGTGTGCTCCTCACCCGCGAGCCCGGCGGCACGCCACTCGCCGAGCGGGTGCGGCAGATCGTGCTCGAGCGCAATGCCGAACCGCTCTCGGCGGTGACCGAGACGCTGCTCATGTTCGCCGCCCGCGGCCTGCACGTCGAGAACGTCATCGTGCCGGCATTGCGGGAGGGGCGCTGGGTGGTGTCCGATCGCTTCACCGACGCCACGCGCGCCTATCAGGGCGGCGGCCGCGGGGTGGACCACGCGCTGATCGACACGCTGGCCGGCGCGGTCCACCCGCAGCTCGCGCCCGACTGCACGCTGCTGCTCGATGTGGCCCCCGCGGTGGGTCTCGCGCGCGCCCGCGCACGAGCGGCAGACACCGTCGACCGTTTCGAGGCCGAGACGCTCGAGTTCTTCACCCGGGTGCGCGCTCGGTATCACGAGCTCGCACGGCGCGAGCCGCAGCGCATGCACGTGATCGACGCCTCGGTACCGATCGCAGAGGTGCAGCGAAGCGTACAGCGCATCCTCGCAGGACTCATCGCCACATGAGCCCACCCTCAGGCGTCCCGCCCTGGCTCGCCGCGCACGCCGCAGCGCTCCTCTCCGCGCGCGAGCAGGGGCGCATGCCGCATGCACTGCTCATTCATGAGGCTCCGGGAACGGGAGGCGACTGGCTCGCTGGCTTTGCGGCCGCGCTGGTGCTGTGCCGGGCAGGCAAAGCGGCCCCCTGCGGTGAGTGCGCCGCCTGCCGCCGGGTGGCGGCACAGGCACACCCGGATGTGCTCTGGCTGCGGCCGCAGGAGGATTCGCGGCAGATCCGCATCGAGCAGGTGCGGGAGCTCGCCGCGGAGCTCGCACTCACGAGCCACGGCGGCGGCTACAAGGTCGGCGCCATCATTCCCGCCGATGCCATGAACCGCTACGCGGCGAACGCGTTGCTCAAGACCCTCGAGGAGCCACCGCCGCAGACGCTCCTGATACTGGTGGCGAGCGAGCCTTCGCGGTTGCCACCGACCGCGATCAGCCGCTGCCAGCGGCTGAGGATCCGCGCGCCGCGGCGCGCCGAGTCCGTCGCGTGGCTCACCGCGGTGCGTGGCAAAGCGGACTGGGACGCGGCCCTCGATACCTTGGGCGAGGCGCCGATGCAGCTGCTGCAGCTCGATCCGGCCGAGCTCGCCGCGGTCGGCACCGATGTGCGCGACACACTCGAGTCGCTCGCATCCGGCCGCGCCGACCCGGTCGCCGCCGCCGAACGCTGGGCGCGCTCGCAGCTGCCGCTGCGCCTGCTGTGCTTTGAGAATTGGCTCACAGAACGCATCCGCGAGGCCGAGCGCCGCGGCGCACTTTTACCGGAACTGCGGCCTGGCCCCTACTTGTCAGGGGCGGGCGCGTTCTTGAATATACGCGAGCTGTTCGGGCTGATGGATGAGGTACGGGACCAGCGCGCGACGCTGGACGTGCCGCTGAACAGGGGAATGGCGCTCGAAGCTCTTTTCAGACGAATCGCACCCACGGGCGGGGTGCGTAACGGGGTGCAGGGATGAATGCCAGGCCGGCGCAGCTTAATGGGGACCGAAACTTGAGAGCGGGTGGAAATAAGCCGGGTCTACTGACCCTCACCATCAAGGACAAGAGTGCCCTGTATCTCGCGTACATGCCGTTCGTGAAGAATGGCGGCCTTTTCATCCCCACCAACAGCAACTACCGCCTCGGCGATGAGGTGTTCATGCTGCTGAACCTCATGGGCGAGGACGAGAAGCTTCCCGTCGCGGGCCGCGTGATCTGGGTGACGCCGAAGGGTGCCCAGGGCAACCAGGGTAAGCGCACCGCCGGTATCGGCGTGCAGTTCTCCGAGCAGGACCGCGGGCAGACGCAGAAGAAGATCGAGACTTACCTGGCCGGCGCTCTTTCCGGCGACAAAGCCACCCACACGATGTAGCCCCTCAGGGCTTTCCGGCCGCGCCTCCGCGCGTGAGCGGCAGGTTGCCGCCCGCGGCCATGCCGCCCTGCAGCACGTACGCATCGAAGCCCCGCTCGACGAGGATATACGCCGCCGCGGAGCTGCGGCGGCCCGTGTCGCAGTACACCACGTACGGCTTGGCGCGGTCGAAGGTGGAGAGCTTGAGCCGGATCAGATAGAGCGGAACGTTGAGTGCGCCCTCGATGGCGAGATTCTGGTGCTCGCTCGGCAGACGCACGTCGAGCCAGCGGCCGCCCTGGCCGATGATCTTGCGGGCTGCGTCGGAGCTGACCCACTGCAGCAGCGGCTCGTTCATCAGCTCGCGGAAGTCCTGCTTGTTGAGCCGCATCAGGACCCCGTCAGTCAGCATCGTCACGGTGGCGTTGCGCTTGGCCTCGGCGATCAACGCCTCCTCGCCAAAACTATCGCCGACGCCGAGCTCGGCGAGCTTGATGCCCTCGCGTGAGAGCGGTGTCTCGCGCGTCACCGTGCACTTGCCGCTCACGATGATGTAGAAGTAATCGCCTTCGGCTCCCTGCTTGATGACCACCTCGCCGGCGCGGCACGGCGTGCGCTGCAGGCGCTGAAAAATGGCCTGGATGTTCGCCGGCGGGATGCGATGAAACGCATTCGTCTGCAGCAGCGTCGTCATCCAGTCGTCAGAGCCGACGCTCTGCAGCTGAGCCTGCAGCTCCTCGACCTCGTAGCTCCCGGTCTGATCCCAGGTGATCATCACATCGAGCAGGTCGCTGTCGATCGACAGGAAGCTGATCTCGTCGACCGCGCGCACCGTCGCCTGCCGCGGCACCGTGGGGGAGAGGGGGTTGCGCGCTTCCGCTGTGCCGCCGCGCAGCACCGTCGCCTTGCTCTTGCCGTCGTCGATCTCGACCATGCCGCTCACGAGCCACACGGTGCGCTTCTCGGTGTCGCCCTGGTTGAAGAGCACCCGCCCGCGCGCGAGTGTGCGTACGCTCACCTTCTTGGCGAGCGCCGCAAGGTTCTCTCGCTTCATGCCATCGAGCGGTGCGAACATCCGCAGCAATTGGATGGAGGCTGCCTGTTCTGCGGCCATTTTTCCCCTGTCGCTGACGTGAACTGCATCGCACTCCGCCGCATGTCGCGGAGCGATGCCTTTTTGATGGTAGCACAGCGGCTTGCGCGCGCTTCAGGCCCCGTCACGCTTTTGAGCGGCGCCGAGCAGGCCCCAGCCCGTGTCGGGTCGGAAACGCTCGCCATAGCGCGCGGCGAGCTGCTCGAGGCGCGACACCACCGCGCTCACGCCGCGCGCCTTCGCGTAATGCAGCGGACCGCCACGGAAGGGCGCGAAGCCGGTGCCGAACAGCACTGCGGCATCGACGAGATCGGCGCTCTCCACCACGCGCTCGCGCAGACACGCGACGCACTCGTTGATCATGACGAGCATGAGGCGATCGATGAGATCGGGCGGTGCCGTCGCACCCTCCGCCGCGGGCTTCACCGGCTTGCCCTCGCGCCACAGGTAAAAGCCTTCACCGCTCTTGCGGCCGAGCTTCCGGGCCGCGCGCAGCTCATCGAGCCGGGCGATCTGCGTCACGGGGCGCCCGAGCTCCTGCGCGATGATCTCGCCGACGTGCGCTGCGACATCGAGTCCGACCACATCGACGAGCTCGATCGGCCCCATCGGCATACCGAAGCTCACCGCGGCGCGATCGATGAGCGCGGGTGCGACGCCCTCCTGCGCGGCGAGCATCGCCTCGTAGAGGTACGGTGTCAGCACGCGGTTCACCATGAAGCCCGGGGCGCTGCGACAGGGCACGGGCAGCTTATCGAGGCGCCGCGCAAAGGCGGTAGCGGCCTGCACCGCCGTCGGCGCGGTGCGTGCGGCGTGCACGATCTCGATGAGCGGCATCTGCGCAACCGGATTGAAGAAGTGCAGGCCTACCAGCCGCTCCGGGTGGGACAGCTTCTCCGCGAGCGGCTCGAGCATGATGCTCGAGGTGTTGGTTGCCAGCAGCGCCGCGGGCTTCATCCGCGGCTCGAGCCGCGCATAGAGCTCCTGCTTGGCGGCGAGATTCTCGAAGATCGCTTCGATGATGAGGTCCGCATCGGCGACGCCATCGCCCGCTACATCCGCACGCAGCCGCGCTCGCGCCGCAGCGTTCTGCGCCGGATCGCGCAGCCGCCGGTCGAAGAGCTCCCGCGCGCGCTCGAGGGCAGGCTCGACATACTCCAGGGCGCGGTCCTCGAGCGTCACCGTGAAGCCGCGCAGCGCGGACCAGGCGGCGATATCCCCGCCCATCACTCCGGCGCCGACCACGTGCACGTGACGGATTTCGGCGGGGCTCTTGCCGCCGGAGCTCTTGAGTGCGTCCTGCAGCAGAAACACGCGGACGAGATTGCGCGAGGTGTCGGTCGTGAAGAGGTGCGCTATCGAGCGGGCCTCTGCCTCGTAGGCCGCGCGGCCGTGAGCCCCGTAGCGGGACCAGAGCTCGATGATGGCGTAGGGTGCCGGGTAGTGCTCGCGCGGGGCGCGCCGCGCCACCTGGGCGATGAGGCCGCGGCGCACGAACGGTCGCACCGGTGCCAGGCTCAACAGCCGCTCCCGGGGCGGGGCCCGGCGCACCGCGGGCGCACGCAGCACGAGGTCGCGCGCGGCGCTGCGCAGCTCGGGCTCCGCCACCAGCCGATCGAGGAGGCCCGCGCTCAGCGCTTTCTGCGCACGCAGCGGCTTGCCCGTCAGCATCATCTCCATGGCGACGCGCACGCCTGCGACCTGCACCGTGCGCACCGTGCCACCGAAGCCCGGATGAATGCCGAGCATCACCTCCGGCAGCCCCAGTGACAGCCGCTCATCGCCCACCGCCACGCGATAGCGGCAGGCGAGGGCGAGCTCGAGACCCCCGCCGAGTGCGAAGCCATGGATGGCGGCAACGGTAGGGAAGGGCAGTGCCGCCAGGCGATTCATGACCTCCTGGCCACGGTGGATCAGCTGGTAGCCGCTCGCTTCGTCCGCGAGCCCGATGAATTCCTTGATGTCGGCGCCGGCGACGAAGCCGCTCTTCTTCGCCGAGATCAGCACCGCGCCGCTCGGCCGGTCGTGCTCGAGCGCGCCGAGCAGCTCATCGAGCTCCGCCAGCACGCTGGCCGAAAGCACATTGGCGGAGGTCCCGGGCTTGTCGAGGGTCAGCCAGGCGATGCCTTCGGCATCACGCTCGAGCTTCCACGATCTGGAGGTGGCGTCGTTCATGTGAGTCCCTTGGAAAGCTCAGGCCGCCGAGGCGGCGGAAGCGGCAGCCGTCGCAGCCCGTGAAGAGGCGCGCGCGCGCGCGTCGGCAGACACGCGGAAATCGCACACGAGCGGACGATGGTCCGAGAAGCGTACGTCCGGCACGCGGAAATCAGTCACCTCGATCCCCTCGCTCACCAGGATGAAATCGAGCTCGATGCGCGGCACACGCGCCGGAAAGGAGGGCAGGCCCGCAGTGTTGGCGCTGCGCAGGCCGGCGGCGCGCATGAAGAGGTAGATCTCGTGCGTGCCCCAGAAGGTGTTGAAGTCGCCGGCAACGATCACCGGTTTGGCCGACTGCAGGATGAGGTCATGGAGCGAGCGCAGCTGGTACTGCCGCTGCCGGAATTTCAGTGACAGGTGCACGAGGAACACGCACACATCCGAGAGCTCCAGCTCGATGATGAGGCGCTTGATGCCGGTGTCGAAATAATGGAAGCGCTCCCCGTGCACGCTCGGGGAGGAGAGGAAGGCATTACCCTGCTTGCGCACGATCGGCATGAACTGGTTGATCGAGTCCGTACCGTACTTGCACTGGAAGGTCGAGTAGTGCCCGAGCTCGCGGGCGATGTGCTCCGCCTGATTCAGCATCCCGGTACGGATCGACCCGGTGTCGACCTCGATCAGGCCGACGATGTCGGGCTGCTCGGCACGCAGGAACTCGGTGATGCGGGTGAGCACCTTGCGGTTGCTGCGCAGGTAGCCCGCGCCCGGTATCGGCAGGTGAAAGGCCGGACCCGTGCCGGTCGCATAGCGGATGTTGTAGACGAGCAGTCGCACCGTGCTGAGGAACTTCAGCGCCGAGGAGCAGCGCCGTGCGGCAGGATTCTATCGCGCGGCGGCGCGCAGTGTGTGCAGGTCGCGCCGCCCGGCCGCGCCAGCGGCGCCGCCGGCTGCCACCCGCCGCCGTGACGGCGCTGCCGGTTTCCCCTGCGAACGCCCTTGTGCGAGACTGGGGCCGCCATGTCGCAGGCCAATCCGCTCCGGCTGTTCGTCACGCACGCGTGGGAGACGACCGACGACTACCTGCGCGTCTTCGAGTACCTGGAGAGTGCACGCAACTTCTTCTACCGCAACTTCAGCACCCCGGAGCAGCGCCCGAGCGGTGACAAGGAGGCGCTGCGCGAAGACCTGCGCCGGCAGATCGCCCCCGTCGAGGCGGTGATCGCTCTCTCGAGCCTGTTCGACACGCAGCGGGAGCTGCTGACCTTCGAGCTGCTGTACTCGCAGGCCAACCACAAGCCGGTCGTTCTCATGAAGCCGTTCGGCACGCGCGCCGCGGTACCGAAGGCAATTCTCGATCTCGCCAACGAAGTTGTGGAGTGGGACGAGCGAGCGCTGGTGGATGCGATCCGCCGCCAGGCGCGGCACGAGGAAACGACTCGCTGGGATACGATCGAATTCAAGCTCGATTGAGGGTCGATCGAGGGAGCTCGTGCAGGTGCCGGGGTCTCAGCCCTCGGCGGCGCGCAGTGAGATCACCTGCGGTACGCTCTTCGGCATCTTGGCGCGCGCCGCTCCCGAGAGTGCGAGGTTGAAGCGCTCCGAGTCCTGTGCAGCCTCGGCGCGCGTGCCTTCGCGCACCATGGCAGCGAACAGCCGCACGACGCTGCAGGCGAGCTCGTCCGCCTCCTGACTCGAGAGCTTGCGCACGGTGGCGCGCACCGCGTCCTCGCCCCGCAGCGGCACCTCCCGCGTCAACGCCCCATGACAGGCGCGGAAATCCGCGCGCAGCCCCTCGGGCAGATCCTCGGCACTCACGAGTGAGAGGTGATTCCGGTAGGCGTCGGCGAGGCGGTCCTTGATCGGACCGGAACGCGCAAGCGTCAGCGCGGCCGCTTCGAGCTCTTGCCATGCAGTACTCATCAGACCCTCGAACGCGCTCCGGAATTTTTGTTCATGATGGACCGGAGGCGGTAACGCGAAACCCCAGCGCACTCAATCTGCTGCGACGCGAATATAGCTCAGCCTCTAGCAAAAGAATATGGTCAACGGGGCCGCTCGCGGCGGCGCAGCCGTCCTCGCACGCGCATGGGCTTTCGCGGGTAACGCATCAGGCAGTGCGGTCGGCCAGGCGGTGGGCGCACGCATTCGATGCATCCGCCACCGGCATGCGCATGGATCATGCACATGGATCATGCGCATGGCACGCGAGCGAGAGTCTCACGCTCTCCCCATAACATATTGATTTTTGTCGCTTAAGCGCGACGAATCTGCACCGTCTGGACCTCTAGCGCGGCCGTCCGTCGGAAGGGCAGGAAGCCGGCCGCCGAGTGAGAGCTAATTCACATTCCAATGAATGCTCTCTCTCCAAACTGCCGCCCCATGACATGCCCCAACCCCGAACGCGAGGCGCGTCAGCAGCCGTGGAAACGGCCGGCCGGCTTCACCCTCGTCGAGCTCATGGTGACGATCGTCGTGCTCTCGATCCTGCTGGGTCTCGCGGTGCCGGCTTTCAGGTCGTTCATGCAGAACGACCAGCAGTGGGTGCAGGAAAACTACCTGGTGCTGAGCCTGAACTCGGCCCGCAGCGAAGCCATCAAGGAGGACATCGCCGGCGGGGTGACCATGTGCAGCAGCACCGACGGCGCCACCTGCACCGGAACACCCTGGAACCAGGGGTGGATCGTCCTGCCGAGCGTCAACCCTTTTAATCCCGCCGCCGCGCCGAAGCCCGTCGATGTGGTCGGCGCACTGCCGACGGGCACCACGCTCACGGAGGCCAACGGCAACCTCGCGGTGACCTTCCTTTCGAGCGGCGTGCTCAACACCGGACTGCTGGCGAATCCGGCCGCGCCGGTCGCGTTCAAGATGTGTGATTCCCGCGGTGCCACCTATGCGCGCTACCTCCAGGTGAGCCTCATGGGACGGGTGGTCATGGCCCCGAACGTGGGACAGGACCTCAACGGTGTCGGGCTTACGTGCCCCTGAGGCTGATTGCATGAGCACCCCGTACAACATGTCTCTCAAGCGTCGCACCGACCGCGGCTTCACGCTGCTCGAGGTGTTGATTGCGCTGCTCGTCATGAGCATCGGCCTGCTCGGCATCGGCAAGCTGATGCTGCTGTCGGCGCGCGCCAACGACAGCGCCTACATGCGCAGCCAGGCGACGGCACTCGCCTACACGATTCTCGATGCGATGCGCGCCAACCGCCAGACGGCCATCGTGCAGGGGTACGACACCGCCGTTGTGGTACCTGCATTGCAGGCCTGCACCGCCGCCTCGCCCTGCACCGCGGCGCAGCAGGCGCAGAACGACACCGCGCTCTGGAACAACAGCCTCGCGGCGCAGCTGCCCGGAGGTACCGGCACGGTCGTCACGGCCCTCCAACCCGATGCGTTGACCGGTGCGAACAACGTCACGGCCACCATCACGGTGAACTGGTTGGACAAGGTCGCCGAGCAGACTTTCGGATCGCCCGCCGGGAACCAGGTGTCGGTCGTGCTGGAGACCGTGCTGTGAAGCGCCAGACCGGTTTCACCCTGGTCGAGATGATGATCTCCATCGTGCTCGCCCTGCTGTTGACTGGAGCGGTCGTGGCGGTGTTCGTCGGATCGCGCACCGCCTACCAGGCAACCTCGGGGGTCGGCGACATGGCCGACAGCGGCCGGTTCGCGCTCAATCTCATCGGAGAGTCGGTACGCAGCGCGGGCAACCTGGCCTGCAACTCGGCCATGAGCGCCACAAACCAGACTCTCGTCGCGTTGGGCTTCCAGACCAATTTCGGGCAGGGCATGGCCGGCTTCGAGGCCAACGGCACCGCACCACTCGCGGCCATCGCGCTGCCGGCCGCGCCGGTGGTCGGCGCGGCCAACAACTGGACGCCAAATCTCGATCCCGCCTTCCTCGCCGCCACGCCCGGACCCTTCGGCCGCCCGGTGCAGGGGAGCGACGTGCTGGTGGTGCGCTCGAGCGTGCCGCGGGTCGCGCCGGTGTACACGACGGCTGACGTAGTGCCAGGCGCCACCAACCTGTTCGTGACACCCGTCCCCGTCGGCATCAGCGCGGCGCAATACGCGGCGGTTTCCGACTGCACGAAGTCGGTGATCTTCCAGGTCGCCGCGGTGGCGGGTGGCGCGCCCTCCACGATAACGCTCGGCGGAGGAGGGCTCCCCGGCGTGGGGTTCTCCGCGGGCGCGCTCGTCGCACCGCTCACCACTACCGTCTATTACATCGGAACGGGCTCCGACGGCGACTCCTCGCTGTGGCGCATCGAGCAGGTGAATGGGCCGGGATTCGCCGCTCCCGAGGAGCTGGTCCCGGACGTGGAGAACATGCAGGTGCTGTACGGGATCGATCCGGCCGGCACGCAGACCGCGGCGGCGTACGTCACCGCCGATCAGGTCGGGACGCTGAACGTGGTGAGCATCCGGGTGGCGCTGCTGGTATCGAGCCCGCCCGAGACCCGGCCGACCGTTGCGGCGACACCCTACAACGAGCTCGGGACCGCGGTGACCGCACCGGTGGACAACCGCATCCGCAATGTCTTCAACGCGACGATCAACGTGCGCGACGCGGTGAATTGAAGCGAGGCGAGGGAACGACCATGCAGCACTTTCCCCGATACGCCGCGCGATCCCGCCAGCAGGGTGCGGTCCTGTACATCGCGCTCATGCTGCTCATCATCCTCACGATCGTCGGCGTCGCGGCGGCGCGCCTCGAGACCGGCGAAGCCGTCGCCGCCCGCAACGACAACAATCACCAGCTCGCGCTGCAGAACGCCGAGGCGGCGCTGCGCGATGCGGAGATCAATCTCGCCGACGGCACCTGGAGCATCCCGCAGTTTGCCGCCAATGCCGGTGGCCTGTACGTGCTGCAGAGCGAAGTCCAGGGCGCACCCGCGAGCAGCATTGCGGACACCATCAACTGGAACGCCAACTTTCCGGGGGTGAACCCGGCCGCGATGGCCTACACCGGACCGGCACTCGCCAATGCGCCGCCTTCCCCGGTCCCGACGCAGGTCATCATCGAGAATCTGCCCCCGGTCGCGCGCGCAGGCGATCCGCTGTGCACGCCCTCGAACCAGACTCAGTCATGCTCGGTGTATCGAGTCACCGTGCACGCCGTCGGCGGCGATGCCTCCGCGAGCGCAACCCTGCAAAGCATCATCCATTAGGCGGGCCACGCGGCCCCGGAATACCACCATGGCAATCCGAACTCCCGCCCACATACTGCAACCTGCGATCGTGCTGCTCGGCGCGCTCGCCTGTGTGCTCCTCGGACGGAGCGGAACCGGTTATTCCGCCGGTCCCGTCACGCCGACGCAGATCGCACAGGTGCCGCTCACCGTCGCGGTCCCGGCACATCCGCAGGTGGTGCTCGCGATCGGCAACTCCGAGTCGATGGACGGCAATCTGAGCGGCGCCATCATGACCGGCGCGGGCTCGCTGCCGGCGTCGATGAACCTGTTGCAGAACTCGAACTATTACTCGCCGGTGAACTACACCATTCCGACCGGGTTCACTCCCCCGGTGGATCCCGGCGATGGCGTCGTTGCACCCTACACGGTCAACAGCGGTGGCCACTGGGTCGACAACTCGCCCAGCCGCCTGAACGTGGCGAAGGGCGGCATCCTGGCGATGCTCAACACTTACATGGCCTATGCCGACTTCGCGCTCATCGACTACAAGCTCTCCGGTACCGGGGTCTATACAACCTGGGTCTACGAGATGAGTCCGCCGACGGGCTTCGTGTTCACGAGCTCGCCGGTCGCCCCCAACCGGTATATCGACAACCCCTGCTACCAGTACGACACGTTGCTACCCACCAACACCGTCTACATCGCCTGTCACAACATCGACACGAGCGGCCACGTCACCGGCAACATGGCTGCCTCGACCCTGATGCAGATCGACGCCACCATATTCCCGGCGGGCGGCACCTATAACGGCGGCAGCAGCGATGACCCGCTCATCAATGACGTCCTCTACGCCGGCGGCCTCGCGCCGGTGTGTCTCGTGTACGGCGGCCCCAACCCGGGCAACCCGTACACCCACTTCACGCTGGCGCAGTACAACGCGAATCCCGGCAACATCCACGAGAGCTACACGAACACGGTGAACGGCTGTGCGCCGACCACCTTTCCGACCAATGCCGGCTTCGTGCCCTACACGCCGCAGACGATGTACATCGAGCGCGGCTGGGGCTACTACGGCAACCAGGACCACAACGACGCCAACGTCGCGGTTCCCATGACCACCGCCGGCGCGGTACCGACGGGAGCCTCGG
Organism: Steroidobacteraceae bacterium; assembly: GCA_035541695.1. Lineage (GTDB taxonomy): Bacteria > Pseudomonadota > Gammaproteobacteria > Steroidobacterales > Steroidobacteraceae > 13-2-20CM-66-19. The sequence goes on along the minus strand of DATKMV010000050.1, from coordinate 35,465 downwards.
TGAACGCGGCGCTCGCGCAGTTCACCCCGTTCCTGCAGCCCGAGACCAATAGCCCCGGCACGACCGAGATCAAGGCGGCGGGCGGGCAGTCGGCGCTCCCCGGGCTCCTCATCCAGTCGCTCACGCTCTTCAACAGCAACCCGCCGTCATCGAACGGCTGCAATCCGACCCGCTACGTCATCCTGCTGACCGACGGCATGCCGACGCTCGACAAGAATGGCCGCTCGTGGCCGCCGCCGGGCACGGTGTCGGCGGCCGGGTGGCACATGACGGTGGCGTTCAAACCCGACGGCTCGCTCAACCTCGTGGGCACCAACGACCAGGCGGTGATCGACACGGTGAACCAGCTGGGCGCGCTGCTGCACTCGACCTCGCACGTGAAGACCTATGTGATCGGCCTCGGCGCCGGCGTCGATCCGAGCGTCAATCCGGTGGCGGCCAAGGTGCTCACGGCGTTCGCCATCGCGGGCGGCACCGGCTCGTATTTTCCGGCGACCGACCCCACCTCGCTCGCCAACGACCTGCAGGCGATTCTCGCGCAGATCCAGGCGACCACGCAGTCGACCGCTGCCACGGCGGTCAACTCCACGGGGCTCCACATGGGATCGGTGGCGTACCTCGCGCAGTTCACCACGTCCGACACCTACCTGGACTGGACCGGCAACATGAACGCCTGGCCGATCGATCCGGTCACGGGTTTCGTGAACACCACAGCTGGCACACAGCTCTGGAGCGCCGAGACTCAGCTCGATCTGCAGGACTGGGATACCGGACGGCTGATAGCGACCTGGGACCCGGTGGCGCACGCCGGTACACCATTCCGCTGGAATCCGGGGCTCGCGCCGGCGGGCATCTCGGCAACGACCGGGCTCGGCATGGCGCTGCAGACGTTCATCCCGGACCCCAACGGCCAGGACGTGCTCAATTTCCTCCGCGGCAGCGCCCTCGGCGAGCAGCGCAACGGCGGACAGTTCCGCAATCGCACGCACAAGCTCGGCGACATCGTCGCGAGCGCGCCGCTGTACGTCGGACCGCCGAACGGTCTTGCACAGACGGCCGATTACTTCTCCTTCGCCGTAGCGAACCAGAACCGCACCAACGTCATCTACGTGGGCGCGAACGACGGCATGCTGCATGCGCTCAAGGCCACCACCGGCGATGAGATGTTCGCCTACATACCGAACGGCGTGTACAACAATCTCATCAAGCTGGTGAATCCGTTCTACAACGCGCAGCACCTGTTCTACGTCAACGGCTCGCCGCGCTCGGCGGACGTCAAGTTCTCGAGCGACGGCAGCTGGCACACGGTGCTGGTCAGTCCGCTCGGGGCGGGCGGCAACTCGGTGTTTGCGCTCGATATCTCCGCCCCGGACAGCATCGTCAGCGGCGGGGAGGCGGCGCTCGCCCAGGCGGTGCTGTGGGAGTTCACCGATAGCGACATGGGGCTCTCCTTCAGCGAGCCCGCCATCGTCAACACCTCGGGCGGCTACATGGTGTTCTTCGGTAACGGCTACAACAGCCCGAACCAGAAGCCGGTGCTGTACGCGATCGAGCCGCAGCACGGCACCATGCTCGGGAAGATCGACCTGTGCGCCGCGGTCGCCGGGGTGTGCAACATGGGGCTTGCCAACGGCCTCTCGAGCGTCGCCGTGGTGAACTCCTATGGACAGGTCTCGGCCCCCGCCAACACGGTGTACGCCGGTGACCTGCAGGGCAACCTGTGGCGCGTGGACATCACCAACAGCAACCCTGCCAACTGGTTGGTGAGCGTCATCTACCAGGCGCGTGACGGCTTGAACAACATCCAGCCGATCACGACCGCGCCCACCGTCACGCTGAATCCCGAGTTCCCGCAGCTGCTCGGCACCATGGTATTCGTCGGCACGGGGCAGTTCCTCGGCGTGGGCGATCTCTCGACCAGCGGCGTCCAGAGCATGTACGGGGTGTTCGACCCACCGACCGGCTCCTCGCCACCGCTCGGGTTCACGGGCATTCCGACGCGCGCGAATCTCGTGCAGCAGCTGCTCGCCAATGACCTCACCTCCCTCGGGGTGCAGGTGCGCGTCATACCGACGGTGCAGCCGGTGACCCTGCCGCAGCCGAATCGCGGCTGGTTCATGGATCTGAACCTCGTCAGCGGCGAACGCATCATCACCGATCCCGAGATCGAGTCCGGCGGCGGTGTGGTATTCACCACCTACCAGCCGAACACCAGCTCGTGTCTGGGCGGCGGCTCGGCGTGGCTGATGGTGCTCAACTACGCCACCGGCGGAGCCTTCCCGCTGCCCGAGCTCGACACCAACAGCGACGGCAAGCTGGATGGTACGGACGTCGGCTCGACCGGTAACAATCCGGTGGGTATGTCACTCGGACCGGTGTACGCTTCGGCGGTGACGTTCCTGCCGTCGGGCGGCGGGCCCGGTGGAACGATGAAGCTCACCTCGGTCTCGAGCAACAACGTGGATTCGATTCTCGATCGCGGCCGGGCCAAGCAACGCATTTCCTGGTGGGAGATACGCCATTGAAAGCAAGACACGCACTTCTCGGCTGGCTGGTGTGCGCCAGTGCAGTCCTCTGGGGTGGCATCGCGGCCGCGAGCACCATGGGCGGAGATGTGGTCACCGGAACCATCACCGCGATCAACGGCAACATGGTTAACGTCGATGGACACATCTATCCCATCGCCGGGGCGAGCGCCGCCTACGAGGCGGTGAGCAGGTTCAAGCCCGGCCAGCTGGTCGATGTGCAGCTCGACGGGCCGGCGAAGTCCTCGTCCTCGCAGGCCGTGAACATCACCTTGCATTCGGGAGACTGAGCATGGGTCCGGGCAGCCGCCGCCAGAGCGGCGTGACGCTCATGGAGCTCATGGTGGTGGTCGCCATCGTGGGCATACTGGCGGCGATCGCCTATCCCGCCTACACGCAGTTCGTGATGCAGACGAACCGCAGCGACGTGACCAAGACCCTGCAGCTCGTGTCCCAGGCGTTGGAGCGCTGCTATTCGGTCAACTTCACATATGTCGGCTGCACGGTGCAGGGGACGGCGATGTTCGATGCCTCCACCATGCCGACGCCGAATGGGTGGTACACCATAACCTTCGCCATTCCCGACGCACAGGACTACACGCTCACAGCCGTGCCGGTAGCCCCGCCCCAGACCAACGATACGCAGTGCGCGCAATTCACGCTGTCGAGCACCGGGCAGCAGCTGGCACAGGACACGAGCGCCACCAACACCACGCAGACCTGCTGGGGCTCGAACTGAAATACGCCGCAGCGCGGCGGCGAAATATGTATGTGATGCCTGCCACGCGTTGATTTGACAACGCGCCGCAGCGGCTTCCAACACCGTGAGGCAGCGCAACAAGCCGGCGCCGGGCACGTGAGCCAGCGCAACGGCCTCTCGCCACGACGCCTGTAGTCTGCACCCCTAGGGAAAACACTTGCGGACCCCTCTGGGGCCATCGAGGACAACATGAGTCGCTACAGGCAAAAAGGGTTGACGCTGGTGGAGTTGATGATGGTCGTCGCGATCGTCGCCATCCTCGCCTCCATAGCGTTTCCGGCGTACAACAGCTTCACCAGGCAGGCGAACCGCGCCGACGCCACCAAGACCATGCAGCTCGCGGCGCAGTCGCTCGAGCGCTGCTATTCGCGCCGCTTCACATATGCCGGCTGCAACGTGAACGGCACGGTGAGGAACAATGGCGCGACCATGCAGACGCCGAATCTGTTGTACACCATCACCTTCACCATACCGGACGCACAGGACTACACTCTGACGGCCGTCCCCACTGCGGCACCGCAGACCCAGGACACCCAGTGCGTGCAGTTCACACTCTCGAGCACCGGCGCGCAGGCAGCGCAGGACAACCACGCCGCCAATACCACCCGGACCTGCTGGGGCTCGAACTGACCGCAGCCTCCGCGGCGGATGCGCCGCGGAGGGCATGCCTGCATCATCGCCACGGCCGCCGGCTGCTCCCGGACGCCAGTCCATAGCACCGGCTCGGTTCGTGGCGATGCGTCGTCGGGGGGCTGACCCGCGGTGTCGGCTCCCTCCCACGGGACTCCAGCGAAAGTGCTGAGCGGCCGGCCGTTTCCCGTGTGGCAACGGCGGTCGTTAAGCGCTAATGTGCTCGCCGTTGTCGAACGCGGTCAAAACAAGCGAACAACAGGCGCAGGAGCCAGACCATGTCGAAGAAGCTGCTGTGGGTAGCGGTTGCCGCGCTCGGCGCCGTGGCGCTCGGGATCGTCGCGCTCGAGCGCGGAGAGCCGGTCAACGCGATGTGGCTCGTGATCGCCGCGCTCTGCATCTATGCGATCGCGTACCGCTTCTACGGCCTGTTCATCGCCAATCGGGTGCTCGGAGCCGATGGCACCCGGCAGACCCCCGCGTATCGGCACAACGATGGCCTCGATTACGTGCCGACGAATCAGTACGTGCTCTTCGGCCATCATTTCGCGGCCATCGCCGGTGCGGGACCGCTCGTCGGGCCGGTGCTCGCGGCGCAGATGGGGTACCTGCCGGGCACGTTATGGCTGCTCGCGGGGGTGGTGTTTGCCGGAGCGGTGCAGGACATGACGGTGCTGTTCCTCTCCACGCGCCGCGATGGCCGCTCGCTCGGTGACATGATTCGCTCCGAGATGGGCCCGGTCGCCGGCACGGTGGCGGGGATCGGTGTGCTGCTCATCTGCGTGATCATCCTTGCGGTGCTCGCGCTCGTGGTCGTCAACGCCCTCAAGGCGAGCCCGTGGGGCACCTTCACGGTCGCCTGCACCATTCCGATCGCGCTCATCATGGGCGTTTACGGACGGCTGGTGCGCCCGGGCCGGGTGGGCGAGATGTCGTTGATCGGCGCCGTGCTGCTGCTGGCTGCGCTCCTCTACGGACGTACGATCTCCGAGACGCCCTCGCTCGCGCACTACTTCACCCTCTCCGGGCCGGCACTCGCGCTGCTCATCATCGGCTACGGTTTCGTAGCTTCGGTGCTGCCGGTCTGGCTGCTGCTGGCCCCACGCGACTACCTCTCGACATTCCTCAAGGTCGGAACGGTGGCGCTGCTTGCGGTCGGGGTCCTCATCGTGCACCCGCAGCTGCAGATGCCCGCCATCACCCGGTTCATCGACGGCTCGGGTCCGGTCTGGGCGGGTAATGTATTCCCGTTCCTCTTCATCACCATCGCCTGCGGCGCGGTGTCCGGCTGGCATTCGCTCATTTCCTCCGGCACGACGCCCAAGATGATCGAGAGCGAGAAGCAGATCGCCTTCATCGGCTATGGCGGCATGCTGACCGAGTCGTTCGTCGGCATCATGGCGATGATCGGTGCGTCGATCATTCACCCCGGGGTGTACTTCGCGATGAACAGTGGTGCAGCGCTGATCGGCACCACGGCAGCGCATGCCGCCGATGTGGTTACCTCCTGGGGGTTTACCGTCACCCCCGACATGCTGAGCCAGGCAGCGCACGATGTCGGCGAGACCAGCATCCTGTCGCGCACCGGCGGAGCCCCGACTCTGGCAGTCGGCATGGCGACCATCTTCTCGAGCTTCCTCGGTGGCAAGGCGCTGATGGGCATCTGGTACCACTTCGCCATTCTGTTCGAGGCACTCTTCATCCTCACGACCGTCGATGCCGGAACGCGCGTCTGCCGTTTCATGATCCAGGACCTCATCGGCAACGCGGTGCCGGCTTTCCGGGAGACGCGCGCGTGGGGCAACAACGTGATCGGCTCGGCGCTCTCGTGTGTGCTCTGGGGCTATCTGTTGTATGCCGGCGTCCGCGATCCGTACGGTGGCATCTGGACGATGTGGCCGCTGTTCGGCGCCACGAACCAGATGCTGGCCGCGATCGCGCTGACACTGTGCACGGTCGTGCTCTTCAAGATGAAACGCGAGCGCTGGGCCTGGGTCACGGTCGTGCCGACCGTGTGGCTGGTCATCTGCACGGTCACCGCCGGGCTCGAGAAGATCTTCAGTCCAAACCCCAAGGTCGGATTCCTGAGCCACGCCGCAAAGTTCAGCCAGGGGCTCGCTACGCAGCAGGTGCTGGCACCGGCCAAGTCACTGCAGGAGATGAGTCGGGTAATCTTCAGCGACTACCTCGACGCGGCTCTCGCTGCCATCGCCGTGGCCATCGTCATCGTGACGGTGGTTTACGGCATAGTGCGGGTGCTCCAGGCGCGCGCCACGCCGCGCAATACCGCCATCGAGATCGGAGATGCGGCGGTCGGTCATGGATAGCTTCGCGCAGCTGTGGAGGAGGGCGGTGCAGACCGCACGTCTCATGGTGGGGATCCCCGATTACGACACCTATGTCGCTCATCGCCGTGCCCACCATCCGCAGGAGCCGGTGATGAGCTATGCCGAATTCTTCCGCGAGCGTCAGAAAGCCCGCTATGGAGGCGAGGGCGGCCGTATCGGCCGGTGCTGCTGAGCTGACCGCTCGCAGGCAACATCGCACTGTGGCCGCAGCACAGGCGGGGCCGGGGCGCTGACCGCAGGCGCGCACCACGGATATTTTCCGGAGCTGCGCGGTCTATCGAGGGACGTATCCGCGCGCCGCGAGCGTGAACGCCGCGCGTACGCAATGCGAGGGATCGCATGAGACGTGGTGCACTGATGTTGCTCTGCATCGGAGCGCTGACCGGCTTGGACAGCGCTGCCGGCGCAGGGATCGAGTTCCCGCCGCTTCTGCAACCCGCTGGGCCCGAGCACCCGGGCAAGCTGATATGGGCCGAGCTCTTTACACCGGACCTCAACGCCGCCGAGCACTTTTATGGCCAGTTGTTCGGCTGGAGCTTCCGTGACATCGCGATCGGGCAGCGGGCCTACGCCGTTGCCAGCCTGGATGGGGCGCCGATCGCGGGTTTCGTGCAGATCGGCGCGCGCAGGCCGGGCTCCCCCCAACCCGCCTGGTTGACGTTTCTTTCCGTGCCGAACGTGCAGCTGGCAGGTGAAGCGATACTCGCACACGGTGGCAAGGAGCTCTCGGCACCGCACGCCTATCGGCTGCGGGGGAAACAGGCGGTGTACACCGATCCGCAGGGCGCGGTATTCGCGATTCTCAACTCCCACAGCGGCGATCCACCGGACGTGCTCGCGGCGCCCGGGGAATGGATCTGGAGCGCGCTCGTCACTCGCGATCCGGACTCCGGTGCGGCCTTCTATCAACAGGTGTTCGGATTCGAGGTCTTTCCGCTTCAAAGCGGAGTGCGTGGCGACCACCTGATGCTCGCGAGCGAGCAGTTCGCGCGCGCGAGCGTGAACCCGCTGCCGCGTGATGACTCCCAGCCGCACTGGGTCGATTTCGTGCGGGTGCAGGATGTCAATCGCACGGCCGAGACCGCGACCAATCTGGGCGGGCGCATACTCGTCGCGCCGCATGCGGACCGCCACGGTGGCACGGTGGCGCTCCTCGCGGACCCATCCGGCGCTGCGATCGGTGTCATGGACTGGACTGAGACGAGCCCGCCCGGAGCAGCGAAATGACGCGCCTGCTACCCGGCGCCGCGCTCGGCCTCGTGCTCACGCAGCTCGTGAGCTGTGCCGGAGGGACCGTCGGAGTAAGCGCCGGCTATCCGGAGGCTTATTGGGACGGTCCTGATTACGAGTACTACCCCGATTACTTTTATGGTCCTCCGGTGGTCTACGGAGGCTGGGCGCCTGGCTACTACGTCGCTCCTCCGCGCTGGGACGGACATCCACACGACTGGGACGGACATGGCGGCCGATACCCACACGGCGATGGCCACGGACCGAGGTTTCGCCCGGCGCCGGAGGGACGAGCGGTGCCATCGATCCCCTCGGGTCCGCGCGGCGGCGGTATGCGGGGCGCGCCGGCGCGCCCTCGCTGAGGGCTGCAAACGATGCCGAAGCGCCGCGGGACCTCGCGGGCGCCTGCTCGGCATCGCGAGCGGCAATGGCCGCGATGAGACCGCGCTCGCCGCAGAGAATGGCGGGACGATGCGCTGATACAATCGCAATCCAGTCGCGTCGTGGGGGGGGTATCCATGCCGGTGCTACAGTCATTGGGTTACGACGGACGCGCCACCCTCGGCCGACGGCAATTTCTCGGCGCGGCTGCCGCAGTTGCGGCCTGGCTTCCTGCCCGCTCCCTATGGGCCGACGTGTCGGGCTCCAGCCCCATACCCTCGGAGCTGGCCGCTGTCTCGGGTGATGGGAAACCGGTCACGCTCACCGCTGCGGAGCTGAAGGAGCTACGGGCGGAACTCACGGGCAAATTGCTTCTTGCCCAGGATGCCGGCTACGACCAGGCGCGACGTGTCTGGAACGGCTCGATCGATCGGCATCCCGCGCTCATCGTTCGCTGCGAGAGCCGCGATGACATCGTGCACGCCGTGCAGTTCGCGAGCGCACATTCGCTGCTGACCGCCGTGAAAGGTGGCGCCCACAGCCTCTCCGGACAATCCACCTGCGACGGCGGACTCATCATCGATCTGTCGCCGATGCGCGGGATCGAGCTGGACCGGGCCAGGCGTCGCGCGCGCGCGCAGCCGGGTGTGCTGCTCGCGGCACTCGATGGCGAGTGTCAGAGCGCCGGACTCGTCACACCTCTCGGGACCGCTGCCGACACTGGCATCGCAGGTCTGACGCTCGGGGGAGGGCAAGGTCGTCTCATGCGTAAGCTTGGACTCTCCTGCGACAACGTCATCTCGTTCGAGCTCGTCACTGCGGACGGCAAGGTGCACAACGTGAGTGCGACCGACAGCCCGGAGCTTTTCTGGGCGCTGCGCGGCGGAGGAGGGAATTTCGGGGTGGTGAGCAGCTTCGAGTATCAGCTGCACCCGCTCGCGCACCCGGTCCTCGCCGGCGGTCGCATGTATCCCATCAGCCAGGCGCGTGAGGTCATCAGGGGACTGGTCGACATGGCGGCGGCCGCACCCGATGAGCTCTACCTCTCCGGCGCGATACTCAATGCTTCGGGCGAGGGCAGGATGCCGAAAGGCACCTACATTGCGGTCGAGTTCGTGTACAGCGGGGAGCCGAGCGCCGGCGAGCGATTCCTGCCGACGCTCGATAAGCTCGGCAAGCCGCTCAACGATACCATCGCCGCCAAACCTTACGTGGTCGCACAGAACGGCCCGACCGGCGCGTCACCGCCGGCACTGCCACCGGGACTCGGCGTCTATGTGCGCTCAGGGTTCGTGCAAACGATTCCTGACAAATTCATCGACGAGTGGATTCGCGCGTTCAAGGAAGGCCCGCCGTGGCTCGATGAGATCGGGCTCGGTCCCATCGGCGGTCAGGTTGCCCGAGTGAAGCCGGACGCCACGGCCTACTGGAACCGCGCGGCACAGTACGAGTTCATCGTCATCGGAGCCTGGACCGACCATTCACAGGATGCTCGCAACATTGCCGCCATGCGGGACCTGTGGAAGGTCTTCGAGCCATTCACGCAGGGTTATTACGTGAACACCGAACCCTCGGCTACCGAGTCGCGCCTCAAGGCGACCTACGGTGACAACTACGCGCATCTGGTACGGGTGAAGGACCGCTACGACCCGAAGAACCTATTCCGGCTCAACGCGAACATCCCGCCGACGACGCGCGCCTGAGCGCATCCGACGACGCGCCTGAGCGCATCCTGTCTATCGCGCATCATGTATAGCAAGCGAAAGTGCGGCAACCGTCGCAAGTCCCTGATTCTCCAGACCGTCTAGCCCCCTGGCCGCGTAAACTCCGGGGGCCCTCCGACAGCACGTGGGCAAAGATGTCTCGGCGTTGCGATCCGCAGTCGAACTCGGCGTCCCGCCAGAGGCCGTTCGGCTCCATCGATACGGACGAGCAAACGCTTGCGGCGGCGGAATCGAAAATATGGGAAAAACATGAAGCACTTCATTGTCCTGGTCCTCTCATCATTCTTGAGCGCCTGCAGCGTGTACGCGCCCGATGCGGGCCACGAGGTTGTGCTGGTCGAGAAGCCCTGGTTCTTCGGACATGGCGGTGTCGATCCCGATCCTGTAAAGCCTGGTCGCACGTACGCCGCGCTCAGTACGCAGGGGGTAGACGTGTACATGCAGCCGATGAAAGCCGAGACCGAGATGCACGACACGATGACCTCGGACGGCGTGCCAATCAGCTTTCACGCGATCATGGTGCTGCAGGTCACGGATTCCGTTTCGCTCATCAAGAACTTTGGCACGGATTGGTACAGAAACAACCTCGAGGAGCAGTTCAAAACCATGGTCCGACAGGCCGTGCGAAAGCGCGGAATGAACGAGACGGCGATCAGCACCACCGCGCTCGATGCGATCGATGACGAGATCCGCGGGGCGCTGGTCACATTCATCAAGGAGAAGGGCCTGCCCGTCAAACTCATTACGATGACCGTGGGACGTGCCAATCCACCGGACGCCATCAAGAACCAACGCATCGAGACGGCGACGCAGGAGCAACGCATTCAGACTGAGCAGCAGACGAGGCTCGCCGAAGTTCAGCGCAAGTCGGCCGAGGAGGCACGCGCAGCGGCGGACAACGCCTACCGGCAGGCGATCGGCCTATCCCCTGAACAGTACGTGCAGCTCAAGCGCATCGAGATGGAGCAGCGAGTATGCGCGGAGGCGAAGTGCACGTTCATCGAAAATTCGGGCGCGCTCCCGGTGTTCGGGGTGAAGTGAAAATCTGCGGTTGATCCGGAGGACTCAGGCACTTTGTTCCAGTCGCATACGGCCTACTTCGCATAATGTATATTATGTTCAATTGGCGAACTGTGGCGAGCACTCCCGTGGACACCACCACACCCGTGGACACCGCGGGCGCTTCCGCCGCTAGCCTCAAAGCGCGCTAGGGCTCGCCCAGTTCCCAGGGCACTTACACTTATCCGCCGCCCGGACTCCCTGCGACGCAGCGGTTCTGTTTCTTGTCACAGGCAACGAGGTAGGTAGTCTGCTTGCCGCACCCGGAGACAGTTATCGTGTACACGGCGTGATGCGGGACCTCATACCAACCGGTCGTCTCTGCCTCCTCGAGCGTTTCCTTGCGGTTCACCTGCGCCGCGGCGGCTGGACATCGAAGTTCCTCGGAGCCTCGTGCCTGCGCTACACGCACTGCGTCGGGCTGCAATTCATCGGCCAACTGTTTCGGTCCGGGGGGCGACGGCTGCAGCCGTGCTGTCACGCAGTCTTTCTTTTTCTTGTCACACTCGACGAGGTAGGCCGTCTGCTGATCGCACCCCTTCACCGTCACCGCGTACACGGCGCGATTTGGTGCTTCCGCCCCCCATCCGGTGGTCTCCGCCTCGACGATGCTCTCCTGGCGCGTCACTTCGGCCGTCGTGGTCGGGCATGCAAAGTCTTTCGAGCCGCGTTGCTGCGCTGCCTTCAGCGCATCGGGTTGAAGCTCATCCGCCAATTGTCGCAGCGCCGGAGTTGGAGGAGGCACAGGCCCGGCCTTACAGGCGCTTTGAAACTTGTTACAGATGACCAAATAGGTCGTTCGCTTGCCGCACCCCGATACAGCGATTGTGTACTCCGCCTGATGCGGAAACTCGTACCAACCGCCCATCTGAGGCTCCTCGATGGCATGCTTCTTGAGGACTTTGGCTTCTGCCGCCGGACACTCCAGCTCGGACGCACCGCGTTGCTGCGCCACCCTTATAGCGCTGGGCTGCAGCGCCTCCTCAAGCGGCTGGGACGCATAGAGCATCGCGGGAATTGCGAGTGCGCTGAGAGCGAAGAACTTTTTCACTGGGGTGCTTCGCATTTTCCCGAGGCATGCTAGCTACCATGCGGCACTCCCACCATACGCGAAAGGTCTGATGCCTCCACGGTGCCGCTTCGCCGGGGCACCTCAAGGCGGCGCTGAGAAGATTTCCTCTCCGGGTGCTGATGACGGCCTGCGCGCCCGTGAGCGTGGCGAGCGCGCTTCCGCACTCAGCGGGACTTCCTCGCGCGCTCGGCGGCTTGCCAAAAAGTGATGGCCACGGCGCCCGGCGCATCGCGCGCCGGGCAGCCGCCAGCTCAGCTCAGCTCAGCCAGGTGTCATCGGCGTTGCGGGCCCACTCATCGACCTGCTTGCGCGCTGCGTCCATGGCGATGCCATAGCGCTCCTGCACCTTGCCGGCCAGCTCGTCGCGGCGTCCGTTGCTGGCCGCGAGATCGTCGTCCGTGAGCTTGCCCCACTGTTGCTTGGCTCGGCCCTTGAGCTGCTTCCAGTTGCCTTCGACTCGATTCCAGTCCATGTGTGACCTCCGTGTGTCCCGTGCACCGATGCGTTCGACATTAACGGCACAGGTGGCGGTCTTGAAGGTCTGATGCACGGCTTGAGCCGTCGGAAGACGCCTACACCCCGGGCGCGGCGCGAAGACCGCACCCTCCCCGAAACGCGACCGCCGTCACGGAGCGGCCACAGGTCCGTTGCACCGCTGCGACCCAGTTCGCTGCCGCGCGGCGCCGCACCATGTTGGAATTCCCCCGTCTTCTGTCAAGTCGCTGCAGCGAGACGATATGAGCTGCCCTCTGCGAGCACCCTGGCGAACGGGCATGGTGTCACACGCACCGCGTATGTCTGCGGCTTGGCGGACATGTCCATGAAAAGCGCGACTACCGAGGTCGCGGACCTGACGACGGTCAGCGCGCTCCTGGAAGCTCACGTTCCCGGTGACACGCTCTTCCGCAACACCCTCGAGCACGCGCCGATCGGCATCGCCTTTGCCAATCGCGATGGCAATTACCGACACTGCAATCGCGCCTTCTGCGCCATGCTGGGCTACGAAGCAGCCGAGCTCCACCGTCGATCGATCGCCAGCATTACCGCCGCGGAGGATCTCACCTCGACTGCCGAGGGCCTCGCGCGGCTCTGGCGCGGTGAGCTCACCCATCTCGATGTGGAGAAGCGCTATCTGCGCAAGGATGGCACTACCTTGTGGGTGCGCGTCACGACCTCGCTGGTGAGCGGTGCGAGCGGCCCGGAATGCACGGTCGAGTTCCTGCGCGACATTTCGACCCGCAAGCGCATCGCCGCCGAGTTGTTGCAGAATCAGACACTGCTCGCGACCGTAATCGCCGAGCTGCCACTCGCGCTCCTCGCCTGCGACGTCGAGCGGCGTGTCACGCACTTCAACCGCGCGGCCGCCGAGCTGTTCGGGATTCCGGAGGAATCGCCCGTCGATGCCCGCCCCGCCTACCCCATCACCTCACGGGTATTCCGCCCGGATGGCAAGACCCCGGTGCCCGAGGAGGAGCGCCCGCTCGCCTGCGCGCTGCGCGGCGCGGACGTCACCGAGGTCGAGCACGTCATCCTGACGCCGGCGCAGGCGGCACGCACCGTCATCTCCAGTGGGCGGCGGCTGGTCGGCCCTCGCGGCGAGGCCCTGGGTGCCGTAGTGGTCGCGCAGGACATCACCGAGCGCCGACGCGCGGAACAGGAGCTCGAAGAGGTGCACAAACAGCTGCTGGTCGCCTCGAGGCAGGCAGGAATGGCGGAAGTCGCCACCAACGTCCTGCACAACGTCGGCAACGTCCTCAACAGCGTGAACGTCTCGGCGAGCCTGGTGACCGAGCGTATCAAAAAGTCCAAGTGCACAGGCCTCTCGCGGCTGGCGGCGCTGCTGGCATCGCAGAGCGACCTTGCGGGCTTCATGGCGAGCGCCCAGGGCCGTCAGCTGCCCGCCTACATTCAAGAGCTCGCCGCGGAGATGCAGGCCGAGCGCGACGCTTCGGTGAGCGAGCTCTCCGCGCTGCGCGCCAACGTCGAGCACATCAAGGAAATCGTGACGATGCAGCAGGGCTACGCCAAGCGCGGCGGCATCACCGACACCGTAGACGTGCGGTCGCTCGTCGAGGACAGCCTGCGCATGAACGAAGGCGCCTTCAGCCGGCACGGAGTGACCATCGAGCGCGACTTCGGCGAGGTGCCGCTCATACAGGTCGACAAGCACAAGGTGCTGCAGATTCTGGTGAATATCATCCGCAATGCGAAATACGCCTGCGCGGAGAAGGACGGCGCCGAGAAGCGCGTCACGGTGCGGGTACGCGCCACGGCGGCACTGATCGAGATCGCGGTCATCGACACCGGCATCGGCATCCCGCCGGAGAATCTCGAGCGCATTTTCAGCCATGGTTTCACCACCCGCACCGATGGTCACGGGTTCGGTCTGCACAGCAGCGCACTCGCCGCGCGCGAGATCGGCGGCTCGCTCCAGGGCCGCAGCGCCGGCACCGGTCACGGCGCCACCTTCACGCTGACGCTGCCGCTCAGCCCGACGGAGAGCCGCCATGGCCACTGATGCGGACCTGCTCATCCATCGGCTCCTGATGATCGATGACAATCCCCGCATCCACGAGGACTATCGCAAGATCCTCGCCGGGCGCGAGCACAGCAAGGTGTCGAGCGCCGAAGCCGCCCTGTTCGGTGAGCAACCGCCCCTGGAGGGTCCGACTTTCGATGTGGATTCGGCGATGCAGGGACGCGACGGTGTCGAGCAGGCCCGCCGCGCGCTCGATGAAGGGCGCCCCTACTCGGTCGCGTTCGTCGACATGCGCATGCCCCCGGGCTGGGACGGGCTGGAGACCATCGAGCAGCTCTGGAAGATCGATCCGGAGGTGCAGGTGGTGGTGTGCTCGGCCTACACCGACTACGACTGGCTCGAGCTGCTGACGAGACTCGGTCACTCCGACAAGCTGATCGTCATCAAGAAGCCCTTCGAGCCGATCGAGATCCTGCAGTCAGCGAGCGCGCTCAGCCGCAAATGGCAGAATGCCCGGGCGCTCAAGCATCACATCGAGAGTCTCGAGCGCGCGGTTACCGACCGCACCCGGGGCCTCGAGGCCGCTAACCGTCAGCTACGTCACCTCGCCTCACACGATGCGCTGACGGGGCTGCCCAATCGCCTGCTGCTGGATGATCGGGTCGCGCAGGCCATCGCCCACGCCAACCGTCAGGGACACGAGTTCGCCCTGATGGTGGTCGATCTCGATCGCTTCAAGCTCATCAACGACTCACTCGGACATCGAGCCGGGGATGATCTGCTGCGCGAGGTCGCGCAGCGGCTGAAAAGTGCGGTGCGGGCAATCGACACTACCGCGCGGCTCGGCGGCGATGAGTTCGTGATCCTCGTGGATGGACCGATGAGCCGCTCCGAGGCGGTGGCGATCGGCAAGCGCGCGATCGAGGTGATGCGCCCGGCGATGCGGCTGCTCGGGATCGATGTCCACATCTCCCCCAGCATCGGCATTGCCTTCTATCCGCGCGATGGTGGCAGCGTCGATGCGCTGCTCGCGCGCGCCGATGCCGCCATGTACAGCGCCAAGGAGCGCGGCCGCAACAACGTGCAGTGCTACGCGGAAGGCATGACCACCGCGACCCAGGACCGCGTGCGGCTCGAGAGTGAGTTGCACGAGGCATTGCGCGGCGCACAGTTCGAGCTGCACTACCAGCCGAAAGTCGATACGGCCAGCGGGCGCATCAACAGCGCCGAGGCTTTGATCCGCTGGCGTCACCCGCAGCGCGGCCTGATCTCGCCCAAGGATTTCATCCCGGTCGCCGAGGAGTGCGGGCTGCTCGATGCCATCGGCGAATGGGTGCTCTTCGAAGCCTGCCGGCAGGCGAAGGAATGGCAGCAGAACGGCTTGCGTCCGCTGCGCGTGGCGGTGAACCTCGCGCCCTCACAGTTCCGTCTCGCCAATCTTGTCGAGCAGATCCGCAGGGCGCTCGAGGCGGCACAGCTCGATCCGCAGTACCTCGAGGTCGAGCTCACCGAGAGCGCGGTCATGAGCGATGCCGAGGAGTCGATCGTCATCCTCGAATCGATCAGCCGCATGGGTGTGCTGGTCTCCGTCGATGACTTCGGCACCGGCTATTCCAGCATGAGCTACCTGCGGCGCTTTCCGATCGATAAACTGAAAATCGACCGTTGTTTCGTCACCGAGATGACGCGCCGCCCCGAGGATGCCTCCATCGTGCGCGCCATCATCTCCCTCGCCCACAGCCTGCACCTGAAGGTCATCGCCGAAGGGGTCGAGACTCCCGAGCAGCTCGCGCTGCTCCACGAGCTCGGCTGCGACCAGTATCAGGGGTTCTACTTCAGCCCGGCGCTCCTCCCGGCGGCGTTTGCCGACCTCATCAGGCGCTCCGCCGCGCTCCCGAACGACCTCACGGAAGAAGAAGCCGCGCGCACTCACAGCAAGCTCGCCGGGCTCTGACGTTTGTTGTTGACGCTGCCCGCGAGCCCAGGCGTGGCGGTTGTCATACAAGCGTCATACGACTGATTCAAGCTTCATATTCGATCGCCGGTCTGGCCGGCTGGAGATGTCAGACCTCCATATTTGTTGTTTTAATGGCACAAAACGCCCCGACTCTGTGCTTCTCGGGTAGCGTGTGGAATACTGTTTCGGTTCGGTGAGCGATAGAGAACGAAAAGAGCAACCGGTACAGGAGCATACCCCGTGGCTACGACCAATCTGCCGATGTACGAGTCGGGCATCGATCGCGCGCATCGGCGTGTCATTTTCGCCTCAAGTCTCGGGACGGTGTTCGAGTGGTATGACTTTTATCTCTACGGATCACTCGCCGCGATCATCTCGAAGCAATTCTTCTCAGGCGTGAATGAGAGCACCGGATTCATCTTCGCGCTGCTGGCGTTCGCGGCCGGGTTCGCGGTACGCCCTTTCGGCGCGCTCCTCTTTGGACGGCTTGGCGACCTGGTCGGCCGCAAGCACACCTTTCTCATCACCATCGTCATCATGGGCCTCTCGACGGCATTCGTGGGGCTCCTGCCGAGCTATGCGCAGGTCGGCGTCACGGCCCCCTTCGTGCTGATCGCGTTGCGGCTCTTGCAGGGGCTAGCCCTCGGCGGCGAGTACGGGGGCGCGGCGACGTACGTCGCCGAGCACGCGCCTCACGGCAAGCGCGGCCTGTACACGAGCTGGATCCAGACGACCGCGACGCTCGGGCTGTTCCTGAGTCTGATCGTCATTATGGTGACCCGCTCTCTGCTCGGCGATCAGTTCGACAGCTGGGGATGGCGTGTCCCCTTCCTCCTGTCCGTGGTGCTGCTCGGGATCTCGGTCTATATCCGCCTGCAGCTCGCGGAGTCGCCCGTCTTCCTCGAGATGAAGGAGGCGGGTACGCGCTCGAAGGCACCGCTCACCGAGTCGTTCGCGCGCTGGGAGAACGGACGCATCGTGCTGCTTGCCCTTCTCGGCGCCACCGCCGGACAGGCGGTGGTCTGGTATTGCGGTCAGTTCTATGCGCTCTTCTTCCTCACGCAGGTCCTGAAGGTCGCGGCCCAGCCGGCGAATCTGTTGATTGCAGCTTCGCTGGTCATCGGCACACCCTTCTTCATCGTATTCGGCCGGCTTTCGGACCGGATCGGGCGCAAGCGGATCGTGCTGGCCGGGTGCCTTCTGGCCGCGATCACCTACGTGCCGATCTTCAAGGGCATCACCCACTTTGCCAATCCGGCGATCGAGAGTGCGTCGGCGCACTCGCCGGTCACCGTCGTGGCCGACCCCAACGCCTGCAGCTTCCAGTTCGATCCGGTGGGCAAGAAGAAATACGTCCAGTCCTGTGACATCGCCAAAGCGGCGCTCGCCAAGGCGGGCGTGCCGTACCGCAACGAGGCTGCACCGGTCGGCACCGTGGCGCTCGTTCGTATCGGTGACACGCAGGTCCCCTCGGTGGAAGGCGGCCGTATGTCCGCCGCGGAGTTCAAGACGGCAACGGGAGATTTCGCCAAGGCGCTCGGCGGCAAGCTCAAGGAGGCCGGGTACCCGACCGCGGCCGATAGCGATCGGATCAACTACCCGATGGTGTTGGTGCTGCTCGTCATCCTGGTGGTGTACGTCACCATGGTATACGGGCCGATCGCTGCGTGGCTCGTCGAGCTGTTCCCGGCGCGCATCCGCTACACCTCCATGTCGCTCCCCTACCACATCGGCAACGGCTGGTTCGGTGGGTTCCTGCCACCCGTGGCGTTCGCGCTGGTCGCGCTCACGGGCGACATGTACTACGGCCTGCGCTACCCGATCATCGTTGCGCTGATGACCGTCGTCATCGGCACTCTGTTCCTGCCGGAAACCAAAGACCGGCCCATCAGCTGATTTCAGACAACCATGACTCGATCCGGAGGATTCCCTGTGAGTAAGCAAGCGGTCTGGACCTTGGGTGGCTGCGGTATGCGCGGCATGACGCGTATCGGAGCCCTGTTGGCTCTGAGCTGCGCGGCCGCAGTGGCGCAGGCGCAGACGCCGGCAGGTGCTACCGCACCCGCCACTGGCAAATCGGATGACACCAGCCTCACCTGGAAAGGCATAACGCTCTACGGCATCGTCGACATCGGGGTGCAGTACGACACCCATAGTGCCCCGTTCAGCGACTACTTCCCGGCGACCTCCGGGTCGCTGCTGCAGAAGAACGGCTACGACTCACCGACGGGCCTCACTTCGAACAACCTGTCGCAGTCGAGAATCGGCTTGTCCGGTAACGAGCACCTCTTCGGCGACTGGGCGGCGGTGTTCAGGCTGGAGACTTTCTTCAACCCGAGCTCGGGCGACCTCTCCGACGCCCTGAAATCGGTGACGCTCAACAATGGCAAGCCGCTCACCTCGCAGAACGTGGGGGTCGATTCCAGCGTCGCCGGACAGCTCTTCGCCGGCGCCGCCTATGCGGGTCTCGCGTCGGCGACCATCGGCACCTTCACCTTCGGCCGCAACGTCACGCTCGTCGCCGATGGCATCTCCAAATACGACCCGATGGGAGCCGCGCAGGCGTTCTCGGTCATCGGCTATTCGGGCACGGCCGCCGGCGGCGGTGACACCGAGGATCGGCGCCTGGATCAGTCGATCAAGTACGTCGCCAAGTACGGCCCCATCCATCTGGGAGCCCTGTATGAGTTCGGCAGCTACTCCGGCAGTACCGATACCGGTTACCAGGTCCAGCTGGGCGGGGAGTTCGCCGGATTCTCGGCCGATGCGTACTACTTCAAGAAGTACGATGCGATCTCCGTGGGCCCACTGAGCGTCGCCCAGGCACAGGAGGTCGTCAACAACTGCAACATCGATGCCACCACCGTCCCCGCACCTAAACAGGTGCGCTGCTATTCCATGAGCAACTCGGTCGCGGGCACCGTATCGGACAACAAGACTTACATGATCACGGCCCTCTACAATTTCGGCGAATTCCTGCCGCTGAAGCTGTACGCGGGCTACGAGCACATCGAGTTCGACAACCCGACCGACCCGCTGCCCGTGGGCACCACCATCATCGGCGGCTATGAGCTGGCCGTGGTGAACAACGCGGCATATAACAACGAGAAGAAGCTCAAGGTCTACTGGGCCGGTGTCAAGTGGAACCCGACCAAGCGCCTGGAGCTGACGGCCGCGTACTACGGCTACAAGCAGGACGCCTACGGCACTGGCGCGAATGCCGGCTGCGACACCAGCAAGAGCGGCACCTGCAGCGGTAATCTCGATGCCGTGTCCGGCTTGATCGACTACACCCTCACCCGGCGTTTCGACGTGTACTTCGGTGTCTTCTGGAATCAAGTCAAAGACGGAATCGCCAACGGCTACCTGCCAGACGCACACAACAACGTCGCCACCACGCTCGGCACGCGCTTCAAGTTCTGACGATCGTCGCCATCAGCGGGCGCTTCCGGGTCTGACCGCTACGGTCAGCCCGGAAGGCCCGCAGCGCTCCGCCCCGCTCTCGAGCCGGTCCTCCCGGCTCATCGCACCGCCCCGGCTCTCTCCCACGCAACACTGCTCCGGGGACGATCGAATGGCTCAGGCGGCAAAATCGGGCCGGGTGCTCGAGAGCGTGTGGCGGCCGGCGAGCACCGTCGCGACAGTGTGGGCGAGATCCGCGGCCGCCAGTGGCTTCATGAGGACTGCGCGTGCCCCGGCTGCGGCGGCCGCGGCGTTGAGGTCGGGGCCACCGTAGCCGCTGACGAGAATCACCGGCAGATCGGGGCGTACCCGCCGAAGCTCCGCGGTGAGCTCGAGGCCCGACATCTCCGGCATGATCGCATCGCTGATCACCACGTCGAAGCGCTTCGGCGTCGCGCGCAACAGCCGCAGCGCCTCCATCGCACCCACGCAGCCGACCGGCTCGTAGCCGAGCGAGGCGAGCACCTCCTCCGCCAGCCGCACCAGGCTCTCCTCGTCGTCGACCACCAGAATGACCTCGCCGTTGCCGCGCGGCGCCGCGAGCGGCGCAGGCTCCTGTGCCGGCTCGCCCTCGATCAGCGGCAGGTACACGGTGAAGGTGGTGCCGGCGCCCGGCCGGCTGCTCACCTCGAGAGCGGCACCGTGGTCGAGCACGATGCCATGCACGAGTGACAGCCCGAGGCCGGTTCCCGCGCCGACCGGCTTGGTGGTGAAGAAAGGCTCGAAGATCCGCTCCACCTGCTCGGCGCTCATGCCGGCGCCGGTATCACTGACCTCGATGCAGGCATAGCGGCCCGGCTGCAGGCGTCCCACGGTGCAATCGCGCGCCTCGTTCACCTCCGTAGGCTGTGCGCGCAGGTGTACCTCACCGCCTTCTGCCACCGCCTGCACGGCGTTGGTCAGCAGGTTTGCCAGCATCTGGTGGAGCTGTGGGGCATCGCCGGCCACGACGAGGGGCGCCTGCGCGAGCTCCAGGGTGACTGCGGCGCCCGGTGGCAGGGCTGCACAAGTGAAGTTGTGAACCTCTGACAGCACTTTCTGCAGCGACACCGGCCGGAGACTCCCCACACCCGGCCGGCTGAAGGCGAGGATGCGTGCCACGAGCTCGCGCGCGCGGTTCGCCGCAACCACGATGTTGTCGATGTAGCGCCGCTGCAGCGTGCCGGGCGCAGTGTGCTGCCCGGCGAGCTCCGCATAACCGAGCACCGCTCCCAACACGTTGTTGAAGTCGTGGGCTACCCCGCCGGCGAGCGTCCCGAGAGCTTCGAGCTTCTGTGACTGATGCAGCTCGGCCGTGACGCGCTCGTGTCGCTCGAGCTGGCGCAGGAACGCGATCAGCAGCACCGCCGCCAGCGCGCTGATCACGAGCGTGCGCGCTGCGTTCTTCCAGGCCTTGCTGCGCCACACCGCTAAAATGTCGCGCTCGCTGCGACCCACCAGCACCACCGCCGGGTATCCCGGGACTGCACGCAGGCTCACCTCCGTGAGCCCGAACTGCGGGACCTCGATGCTCGTGTGCAGCGCTTCGTGCCCATCGAGTCCCTGCACGGCCGCGAGCCAGGGGGAGCGTTGGCTCGTCACCTCGGCGTGCTCGCGGCTGACGAGCGTCATCCCATCACTGCGCAGCAGCTCGATGGTGCTGCCGGGTCCGAGATCGAGCGCCTGGTAGAGACGCCGGATGTAGCGGACATCGACCGCGGCTCCCGCGACACCACGGAATCCCGGTCCGGGGAGTCGCCGACTCAGCACGAAAGTCGGCTCACCGGTGGCGCGGCTGATGAAGGGCTCGCTCACGTACAATCCGAGATCGGGCTCGGCCCGCTGGGCCAGGTAATAGGAACGATCGCTCAGGTCGCTCTTCGGCCCGCTCGGGGCGGTGCTGAGATGCAGCTGTCGCGCCGGATCGAACAGGAACAGGTTGCGCACCTGCGGCACGCCGCTCATGTGCCGGCGCAGCAGGTCGGTGATGCTGTCGCGGTCCGGCGCGCCGGGCGCATCGGGATCGAGCAGCATCGCCTGCCGCAGGATGAGGTCGGTGGCCTGGAGTGCACGCGCCGCCTGCTCGGCGAGCGCCCCGGCGATGTTGTCGTGCTGCCGCTCGGCGAGCGCGAGTGTCTCCTCGCGATCGTGCAGGGTATCGAAGAAGGTGGACACCGACACCGCCGCACAGACGACGACCACGATCAACACCAGGCGCACCCGCAGGGCGCGGCCCCGCTCACCTTCGCGCCGCGTCGCTTCGGCGGTCGCGCCAGGTGCCGCAGTCAGCTGTCGGGTGTCAGGCCGAGAGCTGCCCATAGATCGATGCGGCTGAAAGGCTTCGGCAGGATGCGCGTCGCTCCAAGTCGTTGCGCCATGGCATCATTCGCCCTGTCGCCAGCGGAGAATCGTCCGGAGGCCAGCACGATCGCCGCCTGAGGATAGGCACGCCGCCACGGCAAGAGGACCTCATGAGCCCGCTGCTGACAGGCCACATCGAGCAGTATCGCATCGATCTCCGCCACCGGCTGCGGCGGGGCTTCGGGCCAGAGCACCTCGGCGCCGGCCGCGGCGAGCCACTCGCCGATCAGCTGGCGGTGGAGCCTATCATGGTCCACGACCAGTACGCGCTTCACGAGGGAGCCGCTCGGTGAGCGAGGTCCTTACCCCCCACGTGCTCGTGATCGACGATGACGAGTCCATGCGCCGCCTCGTCGCTGACTATCTGGTGCAGCACGATCTGCGTGTGTCCGCGATCGCGAGCGGCGCGGAGCTCATGAGCGCCCTGGCCGGCGAAGTGATCGATCTCGTACTGCTCGACCTGCGGCTGCGGGGGGAGGACGGCATGCAGCTGCTGCGCCAGCTGCGCGCGCACTCGCAGATCCCGGTCATCATCCTCACCGGACGTACCGAGGAGGCCGATCGTGTCATGGGGCTCGAGCTCGGCGCGGATGACTACCTCACGAAGCCTTTCAGCCCCCGCGAGCTGCTGGCGCGCATCCGCACGGTATTGCGCCGTGCCCACGCCGGGCAGGAAGTGCACGGCGCGCCGGTGTGCCGCGCCTACCGCATTCCGGGCTGGGAGCTCAACCTGCGCACCCGCCGGCTGACGGGCGCGGACTCCGCGCAGGTCACCCTCAGCAACGGCGAGTTCAACCTGCTGGCGGCGCTGCTGTCCTCCGGAAACCGTGTGGTGAGCCGCGATCAGCTGATCGAGATGAGCCGCCGGTACGACAACGAGGTCTATGACCGCGCCGTCGACGTGCAGATCCTGCGGCTGCGGCGCAAGCTCGAACGCAATCCTGCCGAGCCGCAGATCATCATCACCGAGCGTGGCGCCGGTTATCGCATCGCGGTTCCCGTCGAAGCGGTGTACTGAGGCGCGTGTCATGATCCTCGGCTGTGCGGCTCATGCCGCGCACGGCGACGGGACGGTCATCGGGCGGCTGACGGAAGGAGTGTCCAGCGCGCCGGTAGCGCGCCGTTTGCACCGCACATTTCAGCTGTAACACACCGCTGTGCGCGCGTAACCGGAGTCCGCGGGCCACTGCGTTATCGTAGGGGGCGCCATGTGGATCGTCCGGCTCGCGCTTCGGCGCCCTTACACTTTCCTGGTGCTCGCCATCGCGATCACGCTGCTCGGCGTGTTCTCGATCCTGCGCACGCCGACGGACATCTTCCCCAACATCAAGATCCCGGTGGTCGCCACCATCTGGCGCTACACCGGTCTCTCCCCCGATGAGATGGCGACCCGCATCGTGCTCGGCACCGAGCGCAACGCCCAGACCACCGTCAACGACGTCGAGCACACCGAGTCGCAGAACGTCACCGGCATCTCGGTGGTGAAGTACTTCTTCCAGCCGAGCGTCAACGAGGAGCTCGCCTACGCCCAGATCACCGGCGTGTCCCAGACCAATCTGCGCTCCGCACCCCCCGGCACCACCCCGCCCTTCATCCTCGCCTACAACGCCTCCTCGGTCCCGATCCTGCAGCTGGCGCTCTCGAGCGAGAAGCTCTCCGAGGCTCAGCTGTTCGACCTCGGCAACAACATCATCCGTGTCGGCCTCGGCACCGTGCAGGGCGCCTCCATGCCCTACCCCTACGGAGGCCTGCAACGCCAGGTACAGGCGGACCTCGATCCCGGCGCCCTGCGCGCCACCGGGCTCTCCGGCAACGATGTCACCGCGGCGATCTCCGCGCAGAACTCGATCCTGCCGGCGGGCACACAGAAGATCGGCGAGCGCGAGTACTTCGTCACCGTCAACGCCAATCCACGCACCGTGGCCGAGCTCAACGACCTGCCGATCGCCATCCGCAACGGCAGCGTCATCTACGTGCGTGACGTGGCGCACGTGCGCGACGGCTATCCGCCGCAGACCAATATCGTGCGGCGCGACGGGCACCGCGGCGTGCTGATGAGCGTGCTCAAGACCGGTGGCGCCTCCACGCTCGATATCATCAAGGAGATCAAGCAGCGCCTGCCCGCCATCCGTGAGCAGCTGCCGCCGGGGTTCAACGTCGACCTGGTCGGCGATCAGTCGCTGTTCGTCCGCGCCGCCATTGCGGGTGTGGTGCGCGAGGCCGTGATTGCCGCGGCACTCACCGCGCTCATGATCCTGCTGTTCCTCGGCAGCTGGAAGAGCACGCTGATCATAGCGGTATCCATTCCGCTCTCGATCCTGACCTCGATCATCTGCCTCTCCGCGCTCGGCGAGACCATCAACATCATGACCCTCGGCGGCCTCGCGCTCGCGGTCGGCATCCTGGTCGACGATGCGACGGTCACCATCGAGAACATCAACATGCATCTCGAGCAGGGGCAGCAGGTCGAGGAAGCGATCCTGAATGGCGCGCACGAGATCGCGCTGCCGGCGCTCGTGTCGACGCTCGCCATCTGCATCGTGTTCGTGCCGATGTTCATGCTGGCGGGTATCGCCCGCTACCTGTTCGTGCCGCTTGCCGAGGCGGTGGTGTTCGCGATGCTGGCGTCCTATCTGCTGTCGCGTACGCTGGTGCCGACCCTCGCGAAATACTGGCTGCAGCTGCACGAGGGGCATGCCGGCGCGCCGCGGCACGCGGCGCAGCGCCTGCAGCGGCGCTTCGAGGAGTGGTTCACGCTCGCGCGCGGGCGTTACCGCGAGCTGCTCGAGCGTGCGCTCGCGGCGGGTCCGCGTTTTGCACTCCCGTTCCTCGGGGCGATGGCGGCGACCGCGCTGCTCGCCTTTCCGCTCGGACGCTTCCTGCCCGGACTCGGGCAGGACTTCTTCCCGAAGGTCGATGCCGGGCAGATCAAGCTGCACCTGCGGGCACCGACCGGCATACGCATCGAGCGGACCGCGGCGCTCTGCGACAGCGTCGAGGCGACGATCCGCAGCGTCATCCCGGCGCGCGAGATCTCGACCATCGTCGACAACGTCGGCCTGCCCTACAGCGGTATCAACCTCGCCTACTCGACCTCCGCGCCCGTCGGTCCCGGCGATGCCGACATCCTCATCAGCCTCGCATCCGACCACCATCCCACCGAGCGGTATGTGCACGCGCTGCGCGCGAAGCTGACCGCGCTGTATCCGGGCACCACCTTCGCGTTCTCACCCGCCGATATCGTGAGCCAGATCCTGAACTTCGGGCTGCCCGCGCCCGTGGACGTGCAGGTGTCGGGCTTCAACACGGACGCGACGCGCAAGTACGCCAGTGTGATCCTCGCGCGCATGCGCCGAATTCCGGGACTCGTGGACGCACGTATCCAGCAGCAGTACGACTACCCGACGCTGAACGTCGACGTCGACCGCACCCGGGCCTCGCTTCTGGGCCTGACCGAGACGGATGTCGCATCGGATCTGCTGGTCTCCCTCTCGGGCAGCTCGCAGACCACGCTCTCCTTCTGGATCGACCCGCGTACCGGCACGCAGTACCCGGTGGTGGCCCAGACGCCACAGTTCCGGCTCAGCTCCCTCACCGATCTGGCAACGACCCCGATCACCGCGGGGGGCAACTCCGAGGCCAGCAGCGCCAGCTCCGGCAGCGGCCCCGCGACGGGCGCCGCGCGCGGGCCCGGAAGTGCCGCAGGCGGTGGCGTGCAGCTGCTCGCCAACCTCGCAACTTTCCGGCGCAGCGAGTCACCGGCGGTCGTGAGCCACTACAACTCGACCCCGGTCATCGATATCTACGCCGGCGTGGAGCGCACCGACCTCGGCTTCGTCGCCAAGCAGATCGCGCAGATCGTGCAGGAAACGCAGTCGCTGCGGCCGCGCGGCGCGCAGGTCACGGTGCGCGGACAGGTGACGACCATGACCCAGTCGTTCGCGGGCCTGCTCATCGGGCTCGCGGGCGCGGTGGTGCTCGTCTATCTCCTGATCGTGGTGAATTTCCAGTCCTGGCGTGATCCGTTCATCATCATCACCGCGCTGCCGGCGGCACTCGCCGGTATCGTCTGGATGCTGTTCCTCACCCATACACCGGTGAGCGTACCGGCGCTCACGGGCGCGATCATGTGCATGGGCGTCGCTACCGCGAACAGCGTGCTCGTCATCAGCTTCGCACGCCAGCGCATGGATGCCGGGGACGACGCCCCGCACGCCGCCCTGCAGGCCGGATTCACACGCTTCCGGCCGGTGCTGATGACCGCACTCGCGATGATCATCGGCATGCTGCCGATGGCGCTCGGGCTCGGCGAGGGGGGTGAGCAGAACGCGCCGCTGGGCCGCGCCGTGATCGGCGGACTGGTGTTCGCCACCATCGCCACGCTGCTGTTCGTGCCTACGGTATTCAGCATCATCCACGGACGCCGGAGCGCCTGATGAATGACGTCTCGGCAAGCCATCGGCCGGCTACCGGGCTCGCGCCCGCGCGGCGGCACTACCTGTGGGTCGCGATCGCGGTGGTGCTGCTGCTTGCGGTCTGGGGCATCGCCAGCCGGCTGATCGCACGTCATACACTCGCACGCGAGGCGCACGCCGGAGCGGTGCTGAACGTCATCACGACCAAACCCCGCCGGGGACCCGCGGTCGAAACACTGGTTCTGCCGGGCAGCGTTCAGGCGTACTACGAAGCTCCCATCTACGCCCGTACCGCCGGATATCTCAAGAGCTGGTACACGGATATCGGTGCGCCGGTCAGGCGCGGGCAACTGCTGGCGGAGATCGAGGCCCCGGAACTCGACCAGCAGCTGCGGCAGGCGGAAGCGGATCTCGGCACCGCGCGCGCCAACTACGAGCTCGCGCGCACCACCAACGAGCGCTGGCAGGGACTTCTTGCCACGCAATCGGTCTCACAGCAGGACGCAGACCAGCGGGCCGGTGATGCCGCCGCCAAGGCGGCCGCGCAGGCATCGGCCGCGGCTAACGTCGCCCGGCTGCGAGAGCTCGAGGGCTTCACGCGCGTCGTCGCGCCCTTCGATGGCATCGTCACTCAGCGCAATACTGATGTCGGCGCACTGATCAACGCCGGCCAGAGCCCGGGCAGCGCCTTGTTCCGCGTCGCCGATACCCATCGCCTGCGCATCTACGTGCAGGTTCCGCAGGCCTATGCCGCGCAGGTTCGCACCGGCATGCAGGCGACGCTGGAATTCACGGATCATCCCGGGCAGCACTATTCGGCGACCGTGACCTCGACCGCGCACGCCCTCGATGCCACCGCCCGCACGCTGCAGGTGGAGCTGCAGATCGACAACGCCGGCGGTGAGCTCCTCCCCGGAGCGTATGTGCAGGTCACCTTCGCCCTGCCCCCGGCCGCGGGCACTCTGCGCGTGCCGGTGAACGCGGTGATCTTTCGCGGCAAGTCACCGCAGGTTGCGACCGTCGACGCGCGGCAGCAGGTGCGTCTCAAGGACATTGCGGAGGGGCGGGATTTTGGCACCGAGGTGGAGGTGCTGGCGGGCATCGATGACAACGACACGCTGATCCTCAATCCGCCGGACTCCATCGCCGATGGAACCGAGGTGCGCACGCAACCCGCCCCGCCGCAACCCGCCCCGCCGCAGCCCGGCGCACCGAAAGCCGCGGCGGAGCACACGTGAGATCCGGCGGCGGCGCTCCGGCCCCGCTCCTCGCCGGTGCGATCACCGCGGCGCTCGTCGGCTGCTCGCTCGCCCCCCACTACGAGCGGCCCTCGAGCCCACAGCCGCCACCCACCTATAAGGAGGCGGGAGACTGGAAGGTCTCCGTGCCCTCCGACGCGCGGCAACGCGGCCCGTGGTGGACCATGTTCGCAGACCCCGACCTCGATGCCCTCGAGGCCCAGGTCAGCGCCGCGAATCAGAACCTGAAGGCCGCGCTCGCACAGCTCGAGCAGGCCCGCGCACAGACCCGGGTGGCGCGCGCCAGCTGGTTCCCGACGCTGACCGCTCAGGCGACCGCCACCCGTGGCGAAATATCCGTCTACCAGCAGGGCTATACCCCGGGCAGAACCCGCACGGGTAATTCCTACGTGCTGAGCGGTGATCTTTCCTACGAGATCGATGTCTTCGGACGCGTTCGCAACACCGTCGCCAACGCCCGCGCGCTCGAGCAGGCAAGCTCGGGCGATGTCGCCTCGCTCGACCTGTCATTGCACGCGGAGCTCGCCAGCGACTACTTCACGGTGCGGGGCCTGGACATCGAGCAGCGCTTTCTCGACCAGACCGTGGCGGACTATGCGCGGGCGCTCGAGCTCACCGAGAACCTCTTCAAGGGCGGCGCGGCCGCCATCTCGGACGTCCAGCAGGCGCAGTCGCAACTCGAGTCGGCGCGCACCCAGGCCGAGGATACCCGGCTGCGCCGCGCCCAGACCGAGCACGCCATCGCCGTGCTGATCGGGCAGCAGCCCTCGGGGTTCTCCCTCGGTAGCCGTGCGGAAGAGGCGCTGCCGGCGATGCCGGCGATCGCGACCGGAGTGCCCTCGGCGCTCCTCGAGCGGCGGCCGGACGTCGCGGCTGCGGAGCGGCGCGTCGCCGCGGCGAATGCCAACATCGGCGTGGCGCGCGCGGCGTATTTTCCGGTGTTCGACCTGGTGGCGGAAGCCGGCTCGCAGGCGAGCTCGACCGCGAACTGGCTCACTGCGCCGGCGCGATTCTGGTCGATCGGCCCGCAGGCGGTGCTCACCCTGTTCAACGGCGGTCTGCGCGCCGCGCAATCGGATCAGGCACACGCACTGTACGATCAGCAGGTCGCCGACTACCGCAACACCGTGCTCATCGCCTACCAGGACGTCGAGGACAACGTGGCCGCCCTGCGCCAGCTGCAGCGCGAGAGCCTCAGCCAGGCAGCGGCGGTCAAGGCGACCCAGGGAGCGCTCGATCAGGCAAACCTGCGCTACAAGGGTGGGATCGTCACGTACCTCGAGGTGGTGTCGACGCAGAACGCCGCGCTGTCGGCGCGTCTCACCTCGGTCGACATCGACATCCGCCGCGCGACTGCAACGGTACAGCTGGTGAGAGCGCTCGGGGGCGACTGGAGCCCGCGCGCCGCTCCGTAGCGGTGCTTACCTCAAATAGGCGTGCACGATGTCGATGAGGTGCTTGGCACCGCGGGCACGACCGCGGTCGCGATCACGCGCCGGATCGGACACGTGCAGGCGGATGTGATCCTCCAGCAGCTCGGCCATGAGGCTGTTGGCCGCACCACGGGCCGACACGGTGAGCTGCATCACGCGGGCGCAATCGGCATCGCGCTGCAGGGCCCGCTCGATGGCGTCCACCTGACCGCGCAGCCGTCGCACCCGTTGCAGCAGGCGGGTCTTATCCTCGAGGGTATGTGCCAATGTGCTGTCCTCAGAAACGTCATAGGGTAGGGGGTATAGCATAGGCATGCCCGCCACAAAAGGAGCCCCCCGCCCAGCAGTTCTGCTGCTGGCCGTTCTCACCCTGCTGATCGCGCTTCCCTGCAGGGCGGTCGAGGACGCTGCCCCCGCCGCGGACGGCGTGGCTCCTGCTCAGGCCGAGGCGCGCTCACCGGACATCGAGCAGCGCTTCGCCGTGCACGGGCAAGCCACCTATGGGCGGCAGTGGACCGACGCTTTTCACGCCCCTTATGCCGGCAGCAACAGTCTCTCGCCCTCCAGTAGCCGCGCGACCACCGACCTTACGCTGTTTCTGGGAGCACGGCTGTGGAGGGGAGCGGAGATCTGGATAACACCGGAGATGGATCAGGGCTTCGGCCTGGACGATACCGTGGGCGTTGCGGGTTTCCCCAGCGGTCTCGCCTACAAGGTCGGCGCACATGACCCCTATTTCCGTCTGCAGCGGGCCTTTATACGCCAGACGATCAACACCGGTGGTGCCCCGGAACAGGTCGAGGGAATCGCGACCCAGCTCGCGGGCAGTCACAGCCCCGACCGGTGGGTGATTACGCTCGGCAAGTTTTCGGTAACCGACGTCTTCGACACGAACCAGTATGCCCACGATCCACGCGCGGACTTTCTTAACTGGGCGGTCCTGGACACCGGCACGTTCGATTACGCGGCCGATGCCTGGGGATACACGGTGGGAATTGCCGTAGAGCGTTATATCGATGCCTGGACCTTCCGGGCGGGCGTGTTCGATATGTCCGACGTACCGAACAGCAAGTCGCTGGAACCCGGCTTCCACGAATTTCAGCTCATCGGCGAGATCGAACGGCGGTATCAACTCTTCGGTCAGACGGGGCGTGTGTTGGTTACCGGCTTCGAGAGCCGTGCCCGCATGGCCCTGCTGCAGGACGCGATCGATCTCGGCATGGCCACTGGCACGACACCTGATCCCGCGTCCGTGCGCCAGTACCGCAGCCGCTTCGGCATCGGCGTGAGCGTCGAGCAGCCGATCTCATCCGACCTTGGGGCCTTCCTGCGGGCAGGTAAGGCGAGCGGGGACGTCGAAGCTTACGAGTTCACCGATATCGATCGGACGATCACACTTGGGGCTTCGCTGCGAGCTACTCGATTTGATCGTCCCGCTGATACGCTGGGACTCGCCCTGGTCGATAACCGGATATCGGCCGTGCGTCAGACATACCTGGACCTCGGTGGGCTCGGGATTCTGATCGGGGACGGGAAGCTGCCACATTCCGGACCTGAGCGGATTCTCGAGACCTATTACAACGTGGAAGCGCTGTCCTGGCTCCATGTGGCGGTTGATTATCAGTGGGTGAACAACCCTGCCTACAACAGGGATCGAGGCCCGGTGTCGATCTTCGGTCTGCGCCTGCACGCACAGTTTTAGGTTAATCGCTTCAGAAGCCGCGCTCAGCACCGTTGCGCTTTTCCGCAGTGCCGCTGCATCTCGGTGTGGGTCAGCGCACGCGTGCGAAATCGATGAATCCGCGCTGCACATCCGTGTGGGTGAGGCGTACGCGCACCGCATCGCCGACGTCGAGGCCCTCGAAGCCCTCCACCAGGCGACCTTCGGCGAGCGGATGGGCGATGCGCACCCAGGTGCCCTTGGCGGATGCGCCGGTGACGAGCGCATCGAACTGCGCGCCGAGCTGGGGCTGCAGCAGCAGCGCGGCGGCGGACTTGCGCACCTGTCGCTCGACTCTGGCCGCATTGCCTTCCTGCAGGGTGCAATGCCCGGCGAGGCTCTGCAGCTGCTCATCGCTGTAAGGTGCGGCAGTGCCCGCGAGCGCCGCCTTTACCAGCCGCTGTGTGAGCACATCCGGAAAGCGGCGGTTGGGAGCGGTCGCGTGTGCGTAGTCGGTGAGCGCAAGTCCAAAGTGACCCGCACAGGGCTGCCCGGGACGCTTGAGGACGTACTCGCCCGCACCGAGCAGCTTCACGATCGCGAGCGACAGGTCGGGAAACTGCGCCGGCGCAGCCTGCTGTCGCTTCAGCAGGAAGGCACTCAGCGCGCGGGCATCCGCTGCCGCAGGGAGCGACTCGCCGCAGGCCCGCGCCAGCGCCACGATCCGGTCCCAACGCTCGGGCTCCGGCAGCGCGCGCCGCAGCGAGGAGCGTCCGCGGCTCTCGAGGAAACGCGCCACGATTCCATTGGCGGCGATCATGAAGAACTCGATCAGCTCCTTCGCCCGGTTGTTCTCATCGGGCTCGAGGTCTACCAGCGCCATGCCCGCATGCACTGCCTGCGCCTCGAGGGTCGTGAGCGTGAGCGAGCCCTGCGCGCGGCGCACCCGCTTGAGGAGCTGCGCCACCGCGTCCTGGATGCGCAGTTGCCGCTCCATGCCGGCGACCGCGGCGACGCGTGCGGGCACCGGTGCCTGGCCATCGAGCCAGGCCGCGACGCTGTCATAAGCCAGCTTGGCGCGATTCAGCACCACCGCGCGGTAGATGTCCGGGGCGCCGATGCTGCCATCGGCGGCCACCGTCATGTCGATGACCATGGCGAGCCGCTCCTGTCCCTCGGCGAGGCAGGTGAGATCCGTCGACAGTTTCTCCGGCAACATCGGAAAGACCTGCGCGGCGGTGTAAACCGAGGTCGTGTTGACAGCAGCGTGCGCATCGAGCGGCGAGCCGCGTGCGATGAGGGCATCGACGTCGGCGATCGCGACCAGAATCCGCACTGCACCGTCCGCCAGCGGCTCCGCGACCGAGAGCTGGTCGAGATCCCGCGAATCGTCGTTATCGATCGAGCACCAGAGCAGCGCACGCTGATCGCGCACCGCTCCCCCCTGCTCCACCGCCGCGGTGGTGATCGTGCGCAGCTGCGCGGCGGCGGCCGCGGGCAGATCCGGCTCGAGACCGTGCTCGAGCATCGCGCGCCGCGCGATGCTGCCGAGGTCGATGGATGGCGGCCGCGCTGACATCGGGCGGCATCATACGCGAGTCTCGTAAAGGCGAAGGGCGCCGCAGCGGCGCCCTTCCCCCAGGTGACGAGGCGTCCGGCCTCGTCCGATTCGCTGCATCGAGTGGCTACATGCTCGGCTGCGTGCCGGTGTAGTAGACGATGACGTAGGCCTTGAGCGTGCCGCTCGTCGCGGGAGCTACCGGCGGCTGCGGCACACCGTACACCTTGACCGCAGCACCCTCGACCAGACCGGCGGCGATGGCGGAGAGCCCGGCTGACGTGGTGATGTCGATCGGGCTCACGGTCACCACCCCGTTGCTGCGATCGATCTGGTAGACCAGGGTCGCGGAGCCCATGGTCGTGCTGACATCCACGCTCACCGGCATGGTGCCGCCCGGAACGACGAACGCGAAGCTGTTGCCGGCAAAGGCGGTGCTCACCGCGCCGAGCGGCAGCGGAGTCGGCACGAGCACCGCGTTGCGCACATACCAGCCGCTGGCGTTGCCCGCACCGTCCCCCCACCTCGCGAGGCTCTCGCCCCACGCCGCGACGCTCCCCACGGTGCCACCGAAGTCCACGGCGCCGGCGGTCGCCGCGGCGAAGCTGCTGGTCGCATCACTGCCGAAGTTGAGCACGGTCGGGAAGGTCAAATCCCACCACTTGAAGCCCGTGATCGGGTTGCCGTTGTCGTCGAAGCCGTTCGCCAGCGTGTCGGCGATGTAGCCGAGGCTCACCGTGTAGTTGTCGCTCTGCAGGAGGTAAGCCGACTGGTATGTGAAGCCCGAGGTGCTGGCGTTGGAGATGTGGCCGCCGTACGCGGCGGTCTCGATGTCGATGGTATCCGCCACCATCGGCACCGCCAGGGGATCCATCGAGCTCACGTGGACCTTGAAGCCGCGGACCAGATCGTGAGCGGCGAGGAACGCGGTGCCGATGCCGATCGGAGTCGCATCGGCCACGGCGCTCGCCGGCGTGCGGAAGAAGAACTGCGTGCTCGCGTTCACCGTGACCGGGACACCGCGGCCGTCCTCGTTGGCGACAGTAATGACATCCTGGGAGGTGTCGACGTGCAGCACGTGTCCTTCGGGGCTCAGCCACACCTTGCTGAACGCGCTGCTGGCCCACACCCGCACTGCCACCAGCGTGCCGTTCTCCTGATAGCGGGCGGCGATCCGCACGTACTTGCCGCTCAGCGAGGATTCGTTGCTGAAGCTCTGCACGACGGTGCGGGTGCCCGCATCGAGGTCATACACGATCGTGCCGTTGGTGGAGTCGGCATCGATGGTGAGGGTCTGCGTACCCGCGATCGCGGTCTCGGGATTGGTCGCCGGGTAGACCGGGAAGTCCTTGGTGATGTCGAGCGATGCGGAGTCGACGCCGGTCACCGTGCCGTAGGTATGCCGCAGCACCAGCCCCGTGACGTCGCGCACCGCCACACGCCGCACCGGCGCGTTGAAGTCCACCGCCCAC
Organism: Steroidobacteraceae bacterium; assembly: GCA_035541695.1. Lineage (GTDB taxonomy): Bacteria > Pseudomonadota > Gammaproteobacteria > Steroidobacterales > Steroidobacteraceae > 13-2-20CM-66-19. Next base: position 1,701 of record DATKMV010000050.1, on the reverse strand, counting down.
AGCGTAGCGCCCGCCGCGGAAGGCGGCGTATGGCCGACGATGAAGGCAGGATGCGAGAGGTCGAACTCGAGATCGAGCGCGTTGCTCGTGCTCGCGCTCACCGTGAGCGGCTCATCGAACTTGATGCTGACGGGGACCGTCAGAGCGCCCGCCGAGCCCTGGGCGCCCTGGATCTGAATGACATCACTGGGCACGACCGTGCCGCCGGCGAGCGGGAACCCGCTCTGCGGCTCCGCCGCGACGGTGAGCAGCACATCGCCCGGATTGGCGGCGACGGTGAGAACCGCGCCGGAGTAGCTGCCGACGGGCACGCTCACGTTGCCGAGAATCTCGCCGAGCTGATCGAGCTGCTCGAGGTTCACATAGGGCGCCGGCGTCGGCGCACTCCAGATGGTCACCGGGCTTCCCCCACCGGCGGGGACGAGCGCGATGCCGAGCACCCGTACCGCGACGCAGGCCCAGTCATCCGCCGACGCATCGCTCAGGGTGAGTGCCATGCTGGCCGTGGCCGGCATGTCGCTGGTCGAGCCGCCGCCACCTCCGCCGCAGGCCGCGAGTCCCATCGTGACGCCGCCGACCAGCGCCGCCGCGATAACGCGACGCAACATATTACGCTCCATAGCCAACATCCTTCCCTATTCGAGTCTGCTGTGCCGGCTTGCCGGCGGTGTTGGTTAAAGCGAGCGAGTTGGAAGTTGGTTGACCGCCGCGGCGCGGACAGATCGACTTGCAGCGATGCATGCCGGCCTGCGTCGCCGCCTGGCGACAGGCAGCGTTACGCTTGCATCAGGCCGGATCGCGCAGGCGTCGCCTCACCTGCTGCCTGGCGCGCTCGCAGGCGGTGCCGATCTCCAACCCCGCGCCGAGCCCCGCCGCGATGGCGGCAGCGAGTGTGCAGCCCGTGCCGCGTCGCGCGGCGTCGATGCGGGGACCGCGCAGCCAGCGCGCCGCGGCGTCGCGCGTGAGCAGCAGGTCGGCCGCCTCGGGCCCCTCAGCATGGCCACCCTTGAGCAGCACCGCCGCAGGTCCGAGCGCGAGCAGCGCTGCGGCCTGCCGCAACAACTGCTCTTCCGCGCTGGCCGTGCCGGTGCCGAGCAGCGCAGCCGCTTCGGGGATGTTCGGCGTCAGCACCGTCGCCCGCGGCAACAGCGCAGTGCAGAGCGCTTCGCGGCCAGCGGCATCGAGCAGCTCGGCACCGGAAGACGACACGAGGACCGGATCGAGCACGATCGGCAAGCGCGCAGCGGCCAGCGCCGTCGCCACCGCGAGCACCGTGGCGCGTGTCGCGAGCATGCCGATCTTGACTGCATCGAGGGGCTTGCCGGAGAGCGCCGCGGCGATCTGGGTGTGCACCACGGAAGCCGGCACGACATGGACGGCAAGGACCTGAGCATCCGTCTGTGCGGTCACGGCCGTGACGACCGGCAGGCCCTCGGCTCCGAGCCGTGTGAGTGTGCTGACGTCGCGGGTCAGGCCGGCGCCGCCGCTCGAATCCGAGCCGCCGATGAGCAGAACGCGGGTCACTCGCCCATCGCGATGAGCGCCAGCTTCTCGTGGCCGTGGTTGCGCAGCGCCTGGGCGGCGCGCCAGGCACGCACACCGCTGCGGCAGCAGAGCACCACGCGGGTCGCGGAAGGAAACCGCGGTGGCGCCTGCTCGAGCATCTCGACTTCGATCCGCAGCGCCGAGCCGAAGGGCGAC
>DATKMV010000049.1:0-90014 GCA_035541695.1 Steroidobacteraceae bacterium | reverse complement strand
GACACGCGCGGCGCGTGCCGTCCAACCTGGCTCGAAGACTCGCCAAGTTGTCGAACTCCCGCGCCGCCTGCGGCGGCGGTCGGGAGTTCTCACCCTGCCCTCTGCAGGCCGCGCCGACCGCGTCAGAGGCGCTCGAGGATTTTCGCGCGCCCGGAGAGATTGCTCGCGGGCTGCACGCCCGCTCGTCCCTCGCTAGCGCTCGGGACCGACACGCGCGGCGCGTGCCGTCCAACCTGGCTCGAAGACTCGCCAAGTTGTCGAACTCCCGCGCCGCCTGCGGCGGCGGTCGGGAGTTCTCACCCTGCCCTCTGCAGGCCGCGCCGACCGCGTCAGACGCGCTCGAGGATTTTCGCGCGCCCGGAGAGATTCGAACTCCCGACCCTCAGGTTCGAAGCCTGATGCTCTATCCAACTGAGCTACGGGCGCGGCGGCGGAATTATAGAAGCTTTTCGCGTCTGCCACGCGCGGGCTGAGAGCGGCGCTGATTCACGGCCACCACATGCGTTGCAGCAGCCGGTCGCGTCGTACGAACTGGTGCCACAACGCAGCCGCGACATGCAATCCAATGAGCGCAAAGAGCGGGTACGCGAGGTACCCGTGAAGGTCCTCGGTGGGATGAAAGATCGCGCGATTTGAGCGAACACTGAGTCCACTCGGAAGAGTCCGAAGTCGAACGCACGTCCGTGCCAGATGAAAGTGACGATGCCGATGAGCGGAATGACGAGTACCAGCCCGTACAGCTCATACAGGGCGTCGCTCCCTGGTCACGGACCCCCGCTCAACGTGCGGCCGTAGTCGGTGAGCAGGATCTGGATCCCAAGGTAGCCCATGAGCTCCACCTGTCCGGCGGAGTTGCCACCGAGGCTGCGCCCCGCCATGAAAAGCAGGTTGAAGCCGCGGTGCAGATGATAACGCCCGCCGAGGTCGAAGGTCGTGACATCCGTACCGCCGTGAATGTGATCGTCGTAGATCTCCCCGTCGAGCTCGAGACGTGAGGTCAGCTGACGCCCGACCACCAGGCCGACTATGTGCTCGTGATCGCCATGGATTGGAATGTAGCCGCCCGCTTCCAGATTGAGGCTGAAAGAGCCGACCTTGCGGGCAACCTCCAAGGGCACGAACAGCCGCGGTCCGGCGACGCCGATGCCCTTGCTCTGCGCCTCGGCGGATACCCCCGTCTGGTACATGGGAAAGGTCGATATCTGCCAGCCGTGCTCCCCCTGGTCCAGGAATCGCCATTTGATCCCGGGGTTGGCATTGCCCCAGCCGCTCGCCTGCGGTTTGTCGGTGCTGTTCACGAGGATGTAGGGAATCTCCCAGGTGAGCTGGACACGCTCGCCGAGCCCGAAGTTCACATCGAGCTGCGGCAGTTGCCAGTTCGAAAGTCCATGGAGGATGGTTTGCATCGCCGCGATGTTGATCTCCCAGTTCCCGTGGCCGGGAGTGCCCGGGTCGTTGGTGAGGAAGGGCGGGCCGGCGTCGGCGCGCGCGAGGCGTGGCCCGGCGAGCAGGCAGACAACGACAACGAGGAGCGTGCTCTTCGGCAAGGGTTCGGTCACGATGTATGCCATTATCCGGCGATGGCCGGGCAATGGAGAGTGGCGCGTGCGCACCGCCGGCGCAGCTCGCTGCGCCGACGGTGTTGGTGGGCCGACACGGGCGATCCCGACTATGTCCGCTACCACGACGAGGAGTGGGGGCGAGCGGTGCACGATGACCGGCGGCTGTTCGAGATGCTCACGCTCGAGGGAGCGCAGGCGGGACTGTCCTGGTCGACCATCCTGCGCAAGCGGACCGGCTACCGCCGCGCCTTTGCCAATTTCAACGTGCGGCGCGTGGCGGGCTTCGACGCGACGCGCCGTGCGGCTCTGCTGCGTGATGCGCGCATCGTGCGCAACCGCCTGAAGATCGACTCCACCATCAGCAATGCCGCCGTCTTCCTCGAGGTGCAGCGCGAGTTCGGCTCCTTCGATCACTACCTGTGGTCCTTCGTCGGGGGTCGTCCGCAGGTGAACCGCCCGAGGCGCGGCAGCGTCCCCGCCCGCAGCGTACTGAGCGACAGGGTCTCCCGGGACCTTCGGCGGCGCGGCTTCCGCTTCGTGGGTTCCACCATCGTCTATGCCTTCCTGCAGGCGGTGGGGGTGGTGAACGACCACACTCGCGAATGCTGGCTGTGCCCGAAGGCGCGGCGGCGGAGGGCGAGCGACCGAGCGCCGCGGCCGCCGGCCCGGCCGGCCCATCACCCGCAGTAGCATCCGCTCCCAAGCGCCTCGTAAGATAGTCGTCCGATTTCATGTATCAGGATTTCCCTATGAAGGCTCTTCTCGCGATCGTGTTCGTCGTAGCCACGGCAGCGCCGGTGTACGCCGAGTGTCCCTATCCGCAGGCGCCCGCGAAAATACCCGACGGCGCGACCGCAACGCTCGAGGACATGGTGGCCGGGCAGAAGGCGGTCGCGGCGTACCAGAAAGCGATCAACGACTACAACGCCTGCATCGACAAGGAGCTCGATGACGCCATCGCCAAGGCGGGCGACAAGCTGAAGCCCGAGCAGAAGGCGGACATGCAGCGCGTCGAGGCGCAGAAGCACAACGCCGCCGTCGACCAGTTGCAGGCCGTCGCCGACCGCTTCAACGAGCAGGTGAAGGTGTACAAGGCCAGGACGGCCGACAAGAAGGGTTGAGTGCTGACTCCGGCCGAGGCGGACCAGCTGATCGGCCAGCATCTGCAGTGCCTGCCGATCGAGTCCCTGCCGCTGGCGCAGTGCGCTGGCGCGGTGCTGCGCGAGAACGTGTATGCCGAGCGCGACCAGCCGCCGTATGACCGTGTCGCGATGGACGGAGTGGCGCTCGACAGCCGCGCCGTAGAGGCGGGCGCGCGTGTGTTCCGGATCCAGGCAACACAGGCCGCCGGCGATGCGCCACTCACCCTCGGTGCGGCCACGGACTGCATCGAGGTCATGACGGGGGCGGTGTTGCCGGCCGGCTGCGACAGTGTGGTGCCGGTCGAGCGGCTCGCGATCGAGCGCGATCGCGCCGGGTTGGCGCCGGATGCCCGCGTCGAGCCCTGGCAGAACGTGCATCGCCGTGGCAGCGATACCCGCCAGGGAGCGCTGCTGTTGCAGGCCGGCCAGCGCCTGCGCGCTCCGGAGATCGCGATTGCCGCCTCCGCGGGCATGGCCCGGATTCGCGTCGCGAGTCAGCCGATGCTGGTCGTGATCTCCACCGGCAACGAGCTGGTCGAGCCCGGTGAGCCGGTGCTCGCGCATCAGGTGCGCCGCTCGAACGCCTACGCCATTGTAAGCGCGCTGCGGGAGCACGGCTTCCAGCGCGTCGCCGACGATCACATCCGGGACGATGTTGGACAACTGCGCGAGCGGCTGCGATTCCATCTCGAGACGCACGATGTGCTCGTGCTCTCGGGCGGGGTCTCCATGGGCCGCTTCGACCTGGTGCCCCAGGTCCTCGGTGAGCTCGGCGTACGCACCGTATTCCACAAGATCGCACAACGGCCAGGTATGCCCCTGTGGTTCGGAGTCGCTCCTTCCGGCGCCGCGGTGTTCGGTCTGCCGGGGAACCCCGTCTCGACGCTCGTGTGCGTGACCCGCTACGTGCTGCCTGCGCTGCGGGGCAGCCTCGGACAGGCTCCCGAGCGCGTCGAACGTATGGCACTCAGCGCTCCGATCACCGTCACGCCGCCGCTGACGCATTTTGTTCCGGTGCGGCTCGAGCAGGACGACTGGGGCCGCGATTGGGCCGTTCCGGCTCCCACCAACGGCTCGGGTGACTTTACCGGCCTCGCCGGCACCGAAGGCTTCGTGGAGCTTCCGCCCGGCCCCAACACCTACGCCAAGGGGTTCGTCACGCGGCTTTACCGCTGGTCCTGAGGTCGTGCATAGCCTTTGACTCGAGTGCTGCTCATACTGTCGTAACCCATGTCCGATCGCGAGGTCATCGTTCCCCTGCGGGCCTTGCCCGCGCCGCGGGACCAGTTCTCCCGGCCGATGCGCGACCTGCGCATCTCGGTCATGGACCGCTGCAATTTCCGCTGTCCGTACTGCATGCCGCGCGAGACTTACCACGAGCGCTACCGCTTCCTCGGCTCGCACGAGCGGCTCTCCTTCGATGAGATCGTGCGACTCACGCGGCTGTTCGTGCAGCTCGGTGTGCGCAAGCTGCGCCTCACCGGCGGTGAGCCTCTGCTGCGCACGAACCTCCCCGACCTGATCGGCGACCTGAGCGACATCGCGGGCATCGAGGATGTCGCCCTCACCACCAACGGAGTGCTGCTCGCGCGCTATGCCAGCGAGCTCAAGGCCGCGGGGCTGCAGCGCGTGACGGTGAGCCTCGACAGTCTCGACCCGCAGGTGTTCGCGCGCATGAGCGGCGGCTTCGCCGGTGTGGACGAAGTGCTCGCCGGCATCGAGCAGGCACGACGCGCCGAGCTCAACCCGGTCAAGATCAACGCGGTGGTGCAGCGGGGGGTCAACGATCACACCGTGCTCGATCTGCTCGAGCGTTTCCGCGGCACCGGGGTAATCGTACGCTTCATCGAGTACATGGATGTGGGCAACCGCAACCACTGGAACGAGGACGCCGTAGTCCCCGCGAAGGAGCTCGTGGCGCGTATCGCCGCGCGCTGGCCGCTGCAGGCGCTCGAGCCGGGCTACCGCGGCGAGGTCGCGCGGCGCTATGCCTTCGCCGACGGCCAGGGCGAGGTGGGCTTCATCTCCTCGGTATCGCAGCCCTTCTGCGGCGACTGTACACGCGCACGGCTGTCCTCCGATGGCGTGCTCTACACCTGCCTGTTCGGCACCCATGGCACGAGCCTGCGCGATGCCCTGCGCGGCGGCGCGAGCGATGACCAGTTGCTCGAGCTCATGCGCGGGGTGTGGCTCGCTCGCGCCGACCGCTACAGCGAGCAGCGCGCCACCCTGCGCCGCGCGGCGAGCGACGAGCGCAAGGTCGAGATGTTCTACATCGGTGGCTGATGCCGCAACGCCGTCTCACTCATTTGAGCTCGAAGGGCCAGCCCGCGATGGTGGATGTGGGCGCCAAGGAGGTGACGCATCGCATCGCCGTCGCCGAGGCGCGTGTGCGGCTGCCGCGGGAGGTGGCCCGCGCCTTGCGGGCTGCCGGGCACCGCACGCGCAAGGGCCCGGTGTTCGATACTGCGATCGTTGCGGGAGTGCAGGCCGCCAAGCGGGCCCACGAGCTCATCCCCTTCTGCCATCCGCTCGGGCTCGAGAACTGCCAGCTGCACATCGAGCATCGGCGCCTTGATGAGATCGTGGTGCGCTGTGAGGTGTCCGTTCATCACCGTACCGGAGTCGAGATGGAAGCACTGACCGGCGCGGCGGTCGCGGCGCTCACGATCTACGACATGTGCAAGGCGCTCTCGCACGATATTCAGATCGAGAGCGTGCGGCTGCTCGCCAAATCCGGCGGCCGCAGGCGCTTCGCGCGCAGCGCGGTGCAGGGCCGGCGAGGAGCGCGCAGGTGATGGACGGTGCGCTCCCCGTCGCGCCGCTCCTTGGGCTCGTGCTCGCGGGCGGCCGCAGCACCCGCATGCGCACGGACAAGGCAGCGTTGGCGTACGGTGGTCGCAATCAGCTCGAGCGCGCCATGGAGCTCATCGCCCCGCACGTGGGCCGCGCTTACGTCTCGGTGCGCGCCGATCAGAGCGCCGAGCCGCTGCGCGCGCGCTTCCCGCAGATCCTCGACCTGCACGAGAACCTGGGACCGATCGCCGGACTGCTCGCCGCACAGGCGCGTCACCCGCACGCCGCGTGGCTCGTGCTCGCCTGCGATCTGCCACTGCTCGATGAGCGGACGCTCGCGCAGCTGGTGCGCTGCCGTGCCCCGCAGCGCACCGCCACCGCCTACCGCTCGAGTCACGATGGACTTCCCGAGCCGCTATGCGCGATCTGGGAGCCGCGCAGCGCTGCGCCACTTGCGGCGTACGTGGCGGCCGGGCGGCAGTGTCCGCGGCGCTTCCTGCTGAGTGCCGATATCGAGCTCCTGGATGAGCCGAACCCGCGTGCGCTCGACAACATCAACACGCCCGAGGAGTATAGGAGCGCCATGAGCGAGCTCCTGCCCGCAGCGACCGTCGCAGCGAAACGAGTCACGGTGCAGTACTACGCGCTGCTGCGTGAACAGAGCGGGCGGCGCGAGGAGGCGTTGACCACCCGCGCGCGCACCGCCGCCGAGCTCTACGCGGAGCTCGCGCGCCGCTACCCCTTCACGCTCGCACCCGAGCTGCTGCGCGTCGCCATCAACGCGGAGTTTCGCGACTGGAGCACGCCGCTCGCCGAAGGCGATGCGGTGGTGTTCATACCGCCGGTGGCTGGCGGCTGAGCGACCGCGCCATGGCAGTCTTCCAGTTCACACCTCACGCGTTGAATCCCGCGGAGCTGCGCGGCGGGCTCGCCGACCCGGCCTGCGGCGGCTACGCCTCGTTCGAGGGCTGGGTGCGTGACAGCAACGAGGGGCAGCGCGTGTGCGGCCTGGAGTACGAGGCCTTCGAAGCGCTCGGGATCCGCGAGGGAGAGCGCATCATTGCCGAGGCGCTCGCGCGCTTCGGCGTGGCGCATGCGGCCTGCGTGCACCGCGTCGGCAAACTGGCGATCGGTGAGCTTGCCGTGTGGGTGGGCGTGAGTGCCGCGCATCGCGATGAGGCGTTCCGCGCCTGCCGCTACATCATCGATGAGGTGAAGCACCGCCTGCCCATCTGGAAGAAGGAGCACTACCTGGGCGGTGATTCCGGTTGGGTGAACTGCGAGCGTTGCGCCGCGGCAGCCGCGCACTCGGCTGCGGACGCGCACGTCCACGATCACGCCTAGCTACGAGCGCACCTGTCCGCTGCCGCGCACCACGTACTTGTAGCTGGTGAGCTGCTCCAGACCGACCGGCCCGCGCGCGTGGAAGCGGTCGGTGGAGATACCGATCTCGGCTCCCATGCCGAACTCTCCGCCATCGGCAAATTGCGTCGAGGCGTTGTGCAGCACGATCGCGCTGTCGACGCGTTGCAGGAAGCGCTCCGCGGTCGCGGCGTTCGCGGTGACGATGGTTTCGGTGTGTGCCGATCCGTAGCGGGCGATGTGGGCGATCGCCTCATCGACCCCGGCCACCACGCGCGCCGCAATGATGGCGTCGAGGTACTCCGTGTACCAGTCATCCTCGGATGCGGCACGCACGCGCGGATCGACACGCTGCACCGCGGAGTCCCCCCGCACCTCACAGCCGGCCTCGAGCAGATCGCGCACGATGGGGGCAAGATGCGTGCTCGCGCAGGCCGCATCGACCAGCAGCGTCTCGGCCGCTCCGCAGATGCCGGTGCGGCGCATCTTGGCATTCAAAACGATGCTGCGCGCCATGCGCACGTCGGCGTCGCGATCGACGTAGACGTGACAGTTGCCCTCGAGGTGCCCGATCACCGGCACGCGCGCCTCCTGCTGTACCCGCTCCACGAGGCTGCGGCCGCCGCGCGGCACCAGGCAATCGAGATACTCGACCATACCGGCGAGCATATAGCCGACCGCCGCGCGGTCGGCGGTGGGCACCAGCTGGATGCAACTCTCCGGCAGGCCCGCGGCGCTCAGACCCTGAACCAGGCACTCATGAAGGGCATGGCTCGAATGCTGGCTATCGCTGCCGCCGCGCAGGATGCAGGCGTTGCCCGACTTCAGGCACAGGGCACCCGCATCCGCGGTGACGTTGGGGCGGCTCTCGAAGATGATGCCGATCACCCCGAGCGGCACCGCCACGCGCTCGATGCGCAAGCCATTGGGCCGCTGCCACTCCGCCGTGACACGGCCGACTGGATCCGCAAGCGCAGCGATCATGTCCAGGCCGGCGGCAATCGCTTCGATCCGAGCCTCATCGAGGCGCAGCCGCTCGAGCCGCGGGGCGCTCGTGTGGCGCGCGCGCGCCGCGGCGAGGTCATGAGCGTTGGCGGCCAGGATCGTTGCGGCACGGGCGCGGATCGCCGCGGCCGCTGCCGTGAGCGCCGCGTCCTTCTGCGCACGCGAAGCGAGCGCGAGCGTCTCTGCAGCCGCGAGCGCAGAGCGGCCGAGCGAGTCCATCAGCGCACCGATGCCTGCCGCGTCCATGGAATCAGCGTGCCGGTTGCGGGGCGGCCGCCAGCGTGGCCGGCGCGCTGCCCGGCGACAGCAGCACCAGGTCATCGCGGTGAATCATCTCGTCACGTCCGCGAAATCCGAGGATCTCGGCGATCTCCGAGCTCTTGCGCCCCATGATGCGCGCGGCATCGCCGTCGGAATAGGCGATGATGCCGCGCGCCACCTCCACTCCGTCCGCCGCCAGCACGCTCACCGTATCGCCGCGGTCGAAGCGGCCCCGGGCGCCGGTGACACCGGCGGGCAGGAGGCTGCGGCCCTCGTACAGGGCGCGCAGCGCGCCGGCGTCGATGGTGATCGCGCCCGCAGGACGCAGGGTGCCGGCGATCCACTGCTTGCGCGCCGCCGCGGGGGTCGCGGTGGGGATGAACCAGGTGCACTCCGCGCCCTCCTCTATGCGGCGCAGCGGATGGCGCGGTGCGCCGGCGGCGATACACATGTGGCAGCCCGCCGCAAGCGCAATGCGAGCCGCGGCGATCTTCGCCGCCATGCCTCCCGAGCCGACCTCGGACGCCGCGCGCCCCGCCATGGCCTCGATATCCGGGGTGATCTGCCGCACCTCGGGGATGAAGTGCGCGCCCGGGTCGCGGTTGGGATCGGCACTGTAGAGTCCGGCTACATCCGAGAGCAGCACCAGGCAATCCGCGCCGGTCATCTGCGCGACGCGGGCGGCGAGACGATCGTTGTCGCCGTAGCGGATCTCGGCGGTCGCGACCGTGTCGTTCTCGTTGATCACCGGCAGCGCGCCGAGCTCCAGCAGGGACTCGAGCGTGGCGCGCGCGTTGAGAAACCGTCGGCGCCGCTCGCTGTCCTCGAGAGTGAGCAGCACCTGCGCCACGGTCACGTCATTGCTCTCGAGCAGCTCCTTGTACGCGTGCGCGAGGCGGATCTGTCCGACCGCCGCCGCTGCCTGGCTCTCCTCCAACCGCAGCGTTCCGTGCTTGAGGCCGAGACGGCGCCGCCCGAGTGCGATCGCACCGGATGACACGAGGATGACATGCTGGCCACGCTTGCGCAGGCGCAGCAGGTCTTCCACCAGGGTCTCGAGCCAGGCGCGATTGATGCGCGCGCTCTCGGCATCCACGAGCAATGCGGAGCCCACCTTCACGACGACGCGCCGAGCCTGCGACAGGGATGCCATGGAGGAAAACTATACGCATCCTGCCTGCGTTGCCCAACCGCAGGTCAGCCCCTACACTTACCGGCGGCGGAAATGAACACAGGGTGGTTTTCGCGGTGAGCAGAGATTACGAGCCGGTGCCCGGTCAGTGGTACGAGAACGTCGAAGAAGAAGAATCCTTCCGCGTGCTGTCGGTGGATGAGGACTCCGAGCGCCTGGAGATCGAGTACCTCGACGGCGACATCGAGGAGCTCGACCTGGAGACCTGGCGTGAGATGGACCTCGAGCGCATCGAGGAACCCGAAGGCTGGTCCGAGTCCGACGACGAAGAGACCGAGGACGATGACGACTGGGACGAGGAAGACGAAGAGGACGATGACGACGACGACGACTGGGATGAGGACGAGGACGAGGCCGACGACGAGCGGGATGAATATTGACCACGGCCGGCGTCGATAGCTGGTACCACGAGAAGGAATCCGCCTGGCTGTACCGGCAGGTGGCTGCCGCCGAGACCGACCCGGTCAAGAGCGCCCTGTTCCTGAAGCTCGCCGCCGCCGCCGAGGAGCAGGCAGCGAAATGGCAGCTCGCTGCGCAGCGCGGCGAGAGCCGTGCAGCCGAGCGGCAATTCATCCCATCGCTGCGCGCGCGCATCGTCGCGCGGCTGCTGGCGCGTTTCGATCCGCGCTCGCTGCGTCCGATCCTCGCCGCAATGAAGCTGCGCGGCCTCTCGATATACAGCGCACCGCTGGCGTCCGCCGGCCATGCCATGCCCACCTCACTCGCGCAGGTCGGCGCGCGCCACCGCAGCGCGCTCGGTGGTGGGCTGCGCGCGGCGGTTTTCGGCGTCAACGACGGACTGGTGTCGAACGTGAGCCTGGTGCTCGGTGTGGCGGGCGCGGGCGTCTCCACCGGCTACGTGCTCACTGCCGGCCTCGCCGGTCTGCTCGCGGGCGCGCTCGCCATGGCCGCCGGGGAATACATCTCGGTGCGCTCGCAGCGCGAGATGTACGAGTATCAGATGGCGCTCGAGCGTGAGGAGCTCGCCGAGTACCCGGAGGAGGAGGCGGAGGAGCTCGCCCTCATCTATCAGGCGCGCGGTGTCGCTCTCGTGCAGGCGCGCGATGTGAGCCGCGCGCTGCTTGCCAACCCGGCAGCGGCGCTCGATGTGCTGGCGCGCGAGGAGCTCGGGCTGAATCCCGATGACCTCGGCTCGCCCCGCCAGGCGGCGCTGTCCTCTTTCGTTGCCTTTGCGCTCGGTGCCGCGGTACCGCTGCTGCCCTTCCTCGCGCGGCTCGGCGGCGCACGCGCCACACTCGCCGCCGTCGGCCTGACCCTGGTGGCGTTGTTTGCGGTCGGACTCGGGTTGTCGCTGTTTACCGGCCGCGGCGCGCTGCGCAGCGCCCTGCGCATGGTGCTGATCGGTGGCGGCGCGGGCGCGGTGAGCTACCTGGTGGGCCATGCCCTGGGGGGGGCGATCGGCTAGCCGCTGCGGGCGGGCGGAGCGCCACCCTGGGCTTGAAAAGGCCGTCACGGTCCCCATGCTGGCAGGCGTAACGCCGTAACGGTACAGTGCCGGCCGGCCGGTATCCCAATCCTTCGCTCAACGCAGGCTTTGTTGCATGAAACGCATCCTATTGTTCATCGCGACCAACGTGGCCGTGCTGCTGGTGCTGACCATCGTGGCACGCTTGCTGGGCCTCGATACCTGGCTCGCCGCGCGCGGCGAGAGCTTCGAGGGGATCCTGGTGTGGGCGGCGCTGTTCGGCTTCGGCGGCGCGTTCGTCTCGCTCGCCCTGTCGAAGATGCAGGCGAAGATGTTCATGGGCGTGCAGGTGATCGGCGATTCGCCGGACCCCACCGCGCAGTGGCTGGTGACGGTGGTCGAGCGCGACGCGCGCAGCCTCGGGCTCGGCATGCCGGAGGTCGGGATTTTCGATTCCCCGACGCCGAACGCCTTCGCGACCGGCGCGAGCCGTAACCACGCGCTGGTGGCAGTGAGCACCGGGCTGCTGCAGCGGATGAAGCGCGACGAGATCGAGGCGGTGATCGGCCACGAGATGACGCACGTCGCCAACGGCGACATGGTGACGCTCACCCTCATCCAGGGTGTCGTCAATACCTTCGTGCTGTTCCTCGCGCGCGTCGTCGGCAACATCATCGACCGCGCCGTGTTCCGCTCCGAGGATGGCCGCGGTATCGCCTCGGTACTTACCTTTTACGTGCTGCAGATCGTGTTTGGCCTCCTCGCGACGCCGATCGTCATGTGGTTCTCGCGGCAACGCGAGTTCCGGGCGGATCGTGGCGGCGCCCATCTGGCCGGCACCGGCAAGATGATCGCAGCGCTGGAGGAGCTCAAGCGCGGGCACGAACCGCTGCCGGCACAGCAGTTCCAGGCTTTCGGCATCGCCGACGGCGGCCTGCGCAGCGGCCTCGCGCGGCTGTTCATGAGCCACCCGCCGCTCGATGAGCGCATCGCCGCGCTGCGTACGCTCGGCCCGGGTTGATCTCTGGAGGATCGCTTCCTGTACGAGCGGCTGCGGGCGCTGCTCGGCGCGGACTCGGTGCTGACCGATCCGGCGGACTGTGCTCCATTCCTCATTGACCACCTCGGCCGCTGTCGCGGCCGCAGCCTCGCGGTCGTGCTGCCGCGCTCGACCGCGCAGGTCGCGCAGCTGCTCGAGCTCTGCAACAGCGAGCGCATCGGCGTGGTCCCGCACGGCGGCAACACCAGCTACTGCGGCGGCAGCATTCCCGATGAGTCGGGCCGCCAGCTGGTGCTGTCGCTGCGCCGCCTGAATCGCATCCGCAACGTCGATCCCGAGAACTACTCGCTGGTCGCTGAAGCGGGTTGCGTGCTTGCGCAGGTCCAGGCGGCGGCGGAGGCCGCGGACCGCTTCTTCCCGCTCAGCATCGGCTCGCAGGGCAGTTGTCACATCGGCGGCAATCTCTCCACCAACGCCGGCGGGGTCAACGTGCTGCGTTACGGGATGACGCGCGACCTGGTGCTCGGTCTGGAAGTGGTGCTGCCGGATGGCCGGCTGCTCGATGTGCTGAGCACCCTGCGCAAGGACAATACCGGCTACGACATCAAATCACTGTTTCTCGGCGCCGAGGGCACCCTGGGCGTCATCACTGCGGCGAGCTTGCGGCTGTTTCCGCAGATTCGCGCACGCGCCACCGCGCTCGTGGCCCTGGCGGAGGTCGGTGCGGCAGTGCGGCTGCTCGCGCAGCTGCGTGCCGCGAGCGGCGAGCGGGTGAGCTCCTTCGAGTTGATTCCGCGCATCGGCATCGAGCTGACCACCCGCCACATAGCCGGTGTAACCGACCCGCTCGGCAGCGCCTACCCCTGGTACGCGCTGTGCGAGCTCTCCTCCTCGCGTTCCGGCGAGCCGCTCGATGCGATGCTGGAAGAGGCTCTGGCCGCAGCACTCGCGCAGGGTGTGGTCCTCGATGCGGCGCTGGTGCGCAGCGAGCGCGAGCGGGCCGCGCTGTGGAAGCTACGCGAAAGCATTCCCGAGGCGCAGCGCCACGAAGGTGGCAGCCTCAAGCACGACATCTCCCTGCCGGTGGCGCGCCTGCCGGACTTCGTGGCGCGCGCCGCCCGCTGGCTGAGTGAGCACGTCACCGAAGGGCGCCTGGTTGCCTATGGGCATGTCGGCGACGGCAATCTCCATTTCAACATCAGCCAGCTCCCGGGCACCGACCGGGAGCGTTTCCTCGCGCGCGCCGGTGAGATCCGTCGTGCCATCCACGACATGGTGCGCGAGTTCGACGGCAGCTTCAGCGCCGAGCATGGGGTAGGACGAGTCAAGGTCGGCGAGCTCGAGCGCTACGCCTCGGCGGTCGAGCTGGACCTGATGCGCGCCGTGAAACGCGCTTTCGACCCTCATGGCATCATGAACCCGGGCAAGGTGCTGCGGGAGCGATGAAAGGCCTGGAGATGCTCTATCGGCCGGCAGTGATCGGCCTGCTCCTGCTTGCGGCCGGCTGCGGCAGGCATGAGGGCGGCGGGGCCGCCACCGCGCCCGCCGCGCGCGGTGCGGGCGCCACGGTCAGCGCCAGCAGCGCGCCGGATGCCGGCCTCGGCGGGGGTCCGCGGATCACGCTGTCACCGGATGAGGTGCACATCGAGTATCACATCTACGGCCACGGCGAGCCGGCGGTGCTGCTCGTGCATGGCTGGGCCTGCGATGAGAACTACTGGCACGCGCAGCTCGAGGCACTCGAGGCGCACTACACGGTCGTGACGCTCGACCTGGCCGGCCACGGTGCCTCCGGTGCCAACCGGACCGACTGGTCGATCGCCAGCTATGCACAGGACGTCGCCGCGGTGGCCCGGCAGCTGCCCAATGCACGACTGGTGCTGGTCGGGCACTCGATGGGCGCCGACGTCGTGCTGGCGGCAACTCCGCTGCTCGGTGACCGCGTCATCGGCATCGTCGCCGTCGAGGCGCTGCGCTCGGTTGGGGAGCCACCGCTCACCCCGCGCGAGATCGAGCGCCGCGTCGCGCCGTTCGAGGCGGATTTCATCGGCAGCACGCGCAACCTGGTGAGCTCCTCGCTGTTCGAGCCCGGGGCCGATCCGGTGCTGGTGCAGAAGGTGGCCTATAACATGTCGCTCCGGCCGCCGGCGGTCGCGGTGCCGACCCTGCGGTCGCTGCTGGCGATGGATCTGGCCGGGCTCCTCCCGGCGATACACGTGCCGGTGTACGCGATCAACTCGGACCTGCTGCCGACCGATGCGGCGCGCATCCGTCGGTCACTGCCGGATTTCCACCTCGACGTGCTCGAGCACACCGGGCACTTCCTCATGCTGGAGGATCCGGTGCGCTTCAATCCGCTGCTGCTGCGGGACATCGCCGCCATCACGCAGCAGCGCACCGCTCACTGAGCGAGCTCGTCGGATTCCGGCGCCATCGAGCCGCAGCGCACTTCCAGCCAGTCGAGCTGGAGCCGCACCTGCTGCTCATCCATCTGGGCCCAGGCGGTGGCGAGCGGGCTCGTCGCGCCCGGCGCCTGCAACAGCAGCAGCAGCGCATCACGGTCGACTGCGAAAGGCCAGTCGCGACCGTGCAGTGCCAGCTCGAAGGTGCGGCCGTCGGGTGTGACGAAGCGGCCGTGGCCACCGGCCTCGTAGAGATCGAGCGTGGTGAGCGGCCGCAGGTCCCGGGCGTTGCCGCTGGGCGACCAGGCAATGCGGCACGCATACAGCTGCGCCTCGTTGGGCTCGAAGCGGTTGAAGCCGATGACCTCCTGCTGCAATTCCCCATCGCTTTGCTGCAGCAGGCGGCGGCGGTACCAATAGAGCTGCTCGCCGATCACCAGCTGGTAGTCGAGATAGCGCGAGCTGCCCGAGCCGGAGTCGACGCAGTGCCGGCCGATGGTTCCACCGCGAAACTGATCGCCGCCGCGCGTGAGCACGAGGTCGCAGCCGCTGGCGGCGAGAATGTCCTGCGCGCTCAGCAGGGCGACCAGCTGCGGCCGGTAGTTCAGATGCTTCCAGCGGCCCGGGGCGATGAAGGAATACAGGTGGGCGCGCACCGCCTGCGGCGGATCGCTGGAGGGCTCGAGCTGCAGCAACAGCTGGCGGCGCGGCTGCTCCGGATCGTCTTCGATGAACTCCTCGAGGTAGAGCACGTGCGCGCCGAGCCACGGCAGCTTCACCGGCGCGACGATGGTGCGCACGCGGCGCTCGACCGACTGAGGCCACGGGTCTGCACCACGGTCGAGGCTCAACACCACCTGCTCGCTCGAGTCGCGCACGCCCGACCAGACCCGCTCGAGCTCCGCCACATCGACTGAGTCCGCCGCGCCCACGGCCGCAATCAGGAGTACTGCTGGCAGCGCAACCATGCGGGGTGTGCCCCGGCGTCGGGTCTCCCTCAGGAGGCGTCCTTGCTGCGCACCAGGCCCTCCTGCGCGGCACTCGCGACCAGCCGCCCGTCGCGCGCGAATATGCTGGCACGCGCGAAGCCGCGCGCGCCGGAGGCGCTCGGACTGTCCATGGCGTACAGCAGCCACTCATCCACGCGCAGCGGGCGATGAAACCACATGGCGTGATCGATGCTCGCCATCACCAGCGTCGGTCGCAGGAGCGAAGTGCCGTGTGGCAGCGTGGCGGTATCGAGCAGGAAGAAATCCGACACGTACGCGAGCAGCCGGCGATGCAGCATCTGATCGTCCGGCAGCGGCCCGACCGCGCGGAACCAGATCTCGCGCGCGGGCGCCTCGCGGCGTGGCCGCAGGTACTCGATCGGACGGACCATGCGGAACTCGAACGGTCGCGGCTGCTGGAAGAACCGCCGCACGCGCTCGGGGAGCTGCGCCAGCACTTGCGCAGGCGGGCTGTCCCAGGTGGGCAGACTCTCGGGCCCCGGCACCTCGGGCATGGCGATCTGATGGTCGAAACCACTCTCGGTGGCCTGAAAGGAGGCGGTCATGTTGAAAATCTGCTGCCCGTGCTGGATCGCCACGACACGCCGGTTGGAGAAGCTGTGTCCATCGAGGCTGCGGTCGACCTCGTAGACGATCGGGGCGTTGAAATCGCCGCGGCGCAGGAAGTACGCGTGCAGTGAGTGCACCACCCGGTCCTCTACCGTCGCGGCCGCCGCCGAGAGCGCCTGGCCGAGCACCTGTCCGCCGAACACCTGCGGGCTGCCGATGTCGCGGCTCGCGCCGCGGAACAGGCTGAGCTCGAGCCGCTCGAGCTCGAGCAGCTGCAGCAGGTCCTGCAGGCGCGGATCCATGTCCCCCTCAGCCGAACTTGAAGGTGCCGCGCATGATGGCGTTGTGGCCCGGGAAGGTGCACAGGAAGCGGTAATCGCCACCCGCCTTCAGGAGCGAGGTCGGGAAGCTGACACTCGCGGTCTGACCGCCGCCGATCACCTTGGTATGTGCGATCACCCGCGTGTCGCCGGGCGGCACGTAATCGTTCGCGAGTCCGGCGCCCATGCCGGCGTTCGCCACCGCGTTGAAGTCAGGCGCGCTCACCAGCACCCAGTTGTGCCCCATGGCCTCGCGCGGCAGCTTGCCCGTATGGTGCAGCGTGAGGGTGATCTGCGTGCAGCTCGGGGGCACGCTGAGCACCTGCTTGTCGAACTGCATCTGGTCGTTGGCGTTGATCTCGAGCTGGCAGGGATCGGCGGCGTGTGCGCGAAGCGGCACGGCGAGCGCGGCGGTGAGCACGGCTGCGGCGGCGGTAATGCGCGTCAGATTCATGGGGCCTCGCTCCGATCCGGGCATATCAATCGGGTACCCCGAGACGCTGGTGCATGACGGGACTCGTGGTGGTGTATTGCAGGAACTGCTTCTTCTGCGGGTAGAGATGATGCTGAATGGCGAATGCCGCCAGCGCCGCTTCGTGGAATCCCGACAGGATCAGCTTCTTCTTGCCGGGATAGGTGTTGATGTCACCGACCGCAAAAACCCCGGGGATGCTGGTCTGGAACTTCTCGGTATCGACGCGCAGCGCCTTCTTCTCGAGCGCCAGGCCCCACTCGGCGATCGGTCCGAGCTTCGGATGCAAGCCGTAGAACACGAGCAACTGCTCCGCGTTGAGCGCGGTGATCGACCCGTCCGTGGCGCGGATATTGACACCGCGCAACGTCCCGCCGTCCGCGATCAGCGAGTGCGGCACTGCCTCGAAGCAGCGCATCCTGCCCGCCGCCACCAGCTCGCGCATCCGCGCCACCGAGGCGGGCGCGGCGCGGAACTCGCTGCGGCGATGCACGAGCGTGAGACTGGCGGCCCGCGGCAGGAGCTCGAGTGTCCAGTCGAGCGCCGAGTCACCACCGCCGAATATGACCAGATGCCGGCCGGCGAGCTCGGCCGCGCTCCGTACCCGATACTGGATCGCGCCGCCCTCGAAGCTCTCCGCACCTTCGATGCCGATGCGCCGGGGCTGAAACGAGCCGAGGCCTGCTGCGATCACGATGGCGCCGGCGTCGAAGCGCACACCACCGGCGGTTGCGAGGTGAAAGCGGCCGTCTTCACGGCGCGTGAACTCCACCACTTCGTGACCGAGGTGCAGTTGCGCATTGAAGGGCTTGATCTGCTGGAGCAGGCGGTCGACCAGCTCCTGCGCGCCGCACACCGGCAGCGCCGGAATGTCGTAGATGGGCTTGTCCGGGTAGAGCTCGGCGCACTGCCCGCCGGGATGCCGCAGAGAATCGACGACGTGCGCCCCGATCCCGAGAAGACCGAGCTCGAATACCTGAAAGAGCCCGCAGGGGCCGGCACCGATGATGACGACTTCCGTGCTGATGGGCGGAGAGTTTGAGAATGCCTCGGGAGTCTGGTTCAAAGCATGGCTTTCGCGGGAGCTGCGGCGGCCCCGCATTGTAGAGGGTCCGGGCCGGCGCTGCTCGGGCGCGACGCGCTCGGCAGATGCGCGCTGTGCGGGCGCAGCCGTATAGTACGCATCGGCCGCGGGCCGCGGCGCGAGGAACGATGATCACACTCATTCTCAACGGCCGGAATACCACGCTCGACGTCGAGGACGATATGCCCCTGCTGTGGGCGCTGCGCGACAACGCCGGGCTCACCGGCACCAAGTACGGGTGCGGCATGGCACTGTGCGGCGCGTGTACGGTGCATCTGCAGGGCGCGCCGGTGCGCTCATGCGTCACCCCGGTGAGTGCCGCCCAGGGCAAGCGCGTCACCACCATCGAGGGACTCTCCCCCGACAACAGCCACCCGGTCCAGCGGGCCTGGATCGAGCTCGATGTTCCGCAATGCGGCTACTGCCAGTCCGGGCAGATCATGTCGGCGGCGGCCCTGCTGGCACAGACACCCGAGCCGAGCGATGCCGACATCGATGCCGCCATGGCCGGCAACATCTGCCGCTGCGGCACCTATCAGCGCATCCGCGCTGCGATCCACCGCGCTGCGGCTCTCAAAGCCAGCGGCTGACGCCCAGGCGCGCACACACAGAGGACCTCACTTGACTTCCAACACCGAACTGCACACCCGGCGCCAGCAGGCCGTGCCACGTGGAGTGACCAACTCGCTTGCGGTATATGCCGAACGCGCGGCCAACGCCGAGCTCTGGGACGTCGAGGGTCGCCGCTACATCGACTTCGCGAGCGGCATCTCCGTGCTCAACACCGGGCACCTGCACCCGAAGGTACGGGCGGCGATCGCAGCGCAGCTCGAGAAGCTCACGCACACCTGCTTCCAGGTCACTCCGTACGAGAGTTACATCGCGCTCGCCGAGGCTTTGAATGCGCTCGCCCCGGGCAGCGGGCCGAAGAAGACGCTATTCCTCACCACCGGCGCCGAGGCGGTGGAGAATGCCCTCAAGATCGCGCGTTTCCACACGCGTCGCTCCGCGATCATCGCGTTCTCCGGTGGTTTCCATGGCCGCACGCTCGCGTGCATCAGCCTCACCGGCAAGGTGCA
This sequence comes from Steroidobacteraceae bacterium, assembly GCA_035541695.1. Taxonomy (GTDB): domain Bacteria; phylum Pseudomonadota; class Gammaproteobacteria; order Steroidobacterales; family Steroidobacteraceae; genus 13-2-20CM-66-19. The sequence goes on along the minus strand of DATKMV010000049.1, from coordinate 71,352 downwards.
GCCCTACAAGGCCGGCTTCGGGCCGATGCTGCCGGAGGTCTATCACCTGCCCTTCCCGATGCCCTATCACGGCGTGACGGTGGAGCATTCGCTCGAGGCACTCGAGCAACTGTTCAAGTCCGACGTCGATCCGGCGCGGGTTGCAGCCATCATCATCGAGCCGGTGCTCGGCGAGGGCGGCTTTTATGCTGCGCCGCCGGAGCTGCTGCGCCGGCTGCGCAGTGTGTGCGATGCGCACGGGATCGTGATGATCGCGGACGAGATCCAGTCGGGCTTCGGTCGCACCGGGCGCATGTTCGCCATCGAGCACAGCGGCGTCGAGCCGGATCTCATGACCATCGCCAAGAGCGTCGCCGGTGGCGTGCCGCTGTCGGCGGTCATCGGTAAGGCTGAGATCATGGATGCGCCCGGGCCGGGCGGACTCGGCGGGACCTTTGCGGGCTCGCCGCTCGCCTGCGCGGCCGGACTCGCGGTGCTCGAGGTCATGCGTGAAGAGCAGCTGCTCGCGCGCGCTCAGGAGATCGGACGCTTCATGAGCTCACGCCTCAAGGGGCTCGCGGTGAGCTTCCCCTGCATCGGTGAGGTGCGGGCGCTCGGGGCGATGGTGGCGCTCGAGCTGGTGAAGAACGGCCGCGCTGACGCGCCGGATGCGGAGCTCACGCGGGCACTCGTGCAGGCGGCCGGGCGCCACGGGCTCATCATCCTCTCCTGCGGCGTGTACTCGAACGTGATCCGCTTCCTCGCCCCGCTCACGATTCCGGACGCGGTGTTGAAAGAAGGCTTCCGGCTCTTCGAGATGGCGCTGGGCGAGGTGGCCGGGAGCGGCTTGAAGGTCAAAGCCGCCGGTTGATCGACAGCACAGGCCCACCTGATGCGGTGAGCGCAATTTCCGGGGTGGCCTCAGGCTCTGCCGGCGTTGGCGTCGGTCGGCGTGTGGAAGTACTCACTCTCGGAGGCGAGCTGCCCGATCAGCCGGTTGAGCTCTGCCATCCGTCCCTGCGCCGTGCTGATCGGCATACAGTCCTGACAACGCGGATCGCCGCAGGGCTGGCGGGAGTACAGCCAGTACTGGATCGCGCCGGCCAGCAGCCCATCGGCGATGTCCCACAGGTCGGCATCCTTGTCCTTGTCCGCGATCCGGTTACCCAGATCCACGGCTTTGGAGAAGGCCGCATCAAAAGTGTCCGCGAGCTCGCTCATGCGTTGCGCTGCCCTTCATCGTAGCCCGTAGTATAGGGCAAAGCACAGCAGTCCTTGTGCAGCCCGGCCCGGGCCCTGGCGGCGATCGCGCGGAACGGGGGGCCTCCCGTACGCTTTTGGACACGCGCGTGGCCGATATGCGATGCCCGCCACGGAAGCACCACGGGCGTCGCGCGATCATTCCATGCCGACCCGTGCAGGCCGCCCCGCTGGGCTTATGTCGCATGCCCGAAGAACAGGCTGAAAACGCCCGTCCGCCCTCCCGCGCGCCCGGCGCGCCGACGACCCTCCAGCCCTCCTGGCCCTGGGGAGGCCGGCCGCGCTTAGGCATCGGGTGGCGCCTGATTCTCGGCCTCACGGCGGTTGCGGCCGTCCTGATCGTGGGCGAGGTCCTCGCGACCCGCACCACACGCGAGGCGCTCGATGCGGTCCGCAGCATGCAGAACGAGCACGAGCCGCTCGCGAGCGCCGCCAACCTCGTGCTGGAGAAGCTCGCGGCCTACGACCGTGCCGTCGACGAGTACGTGCAGGCGCACAGCGCCACGGACTTCGGCGCCATCAACGCGGCCGCGGCAGCACTGGAGAATGCCGTCGCCGCCTACTTTCACATCGCGAATCCCGCCTCGGTGTCATCGGCCGCGGCGGGGCTGCGGGTGCAGCTCACGCGGCACATCGCCGTCGCGCGGCAGCTGGCGAGCCGTGCTGCGCAGCGATTGCAATGGGTGGACGAGCGGCAGGGCGCACTCACCCGCGTCTACGAGCGTATCGCCTCGGCCGGCGGCTCGGGACTCGCCATCAACGGCACCCAGGTCGTGGCACGTCGCTCGCTGTCGGAGCTCGAATCCGCGATCAACTCGGTGCGCGGCAATTTCGACACGCCGGCGGTCATCGCGCAGCGCGAGCGCGACTTCATGGCGGTGCTCGATGCGCACGCCGCAGAGTTCGAGAACTCCCCGGGGCATGCCTGGCTCACCCTGGTGCGTCATGACTTCCAGGCTGCCGCGCGGCTACGCCTGCAGATCAACCGCTATGACGAGCAGAGCGGCGCCGAATGGCACAGCCTGCTCGAGGACAGCGCAGCCCTCACCGAGGGCGTGCAGGAGCAGCTGCAGCGACCTGCGCGGGGCGGGCTGTTGGGCGCGGCCCAGCACGCCGCAACCGCGGCCGAGGTAGCCGAGCACACGCTGCGCAACACCGGTGCGGCAGTGCTGCTGCTGCTCGCGGTAGTGTCGGTGCTGCTGGTCGGCAGCATCAGTGTGCCGGTGCGTCGGCTCACCGCGGCCACGCGTCAGTTCGCCGGCGGCGACCGTGCCGCGCGCGCCAGGCGCGGCGGCTCGGCCGAGATCGACGAGCTCGCGGAGTCCTTCAACACCATGGCGGATCGCATCACTTCCGCCGAGGCGGAGCTGCGCGCGCACCAGGCCGAGCTCGAGCGTCACGTGGCCGAGCGCACGCGCCAGCTGCATCACCTCGCGCACCACGACCCGCTCACGCAGCTGCCCAACCGGCGCAAGCTCTCCGCGCACCTCGAGGGCGCCCTGGCGCGCGCCGGCGGCCGGCAGCGCTTCGCACTGCTGTTCGTCGATGTGGACAACTTCAAGTCGATCAACGACACGCTCGGGCACAGCTTCGGTGACCGCGTGCTGCAGCACATCGCACAGCGTCTGCATGCCGCGACCCGCAGCAGCGGACTGCTGGCGCGCCTCGGCGGGGATGAGTTCACGGTGCTGCTCGAGAACGTCAAATCCTCCGAGCAGGTTGCCAATCACGCTGCGCAGCTGGTCGCGACCCTGCAGCAGCCGCTGGTGGTCGATGGGCGCCTGCTCACCACCAGTGCCAGCGTCGGCGCGAGTCTCTACCCCGATCACGCCGCCGACGCCGAAGGATTGCTGCGCGCGGCGGATGTGGCCCTGTTCCGCGCCAAGGAGCTCGGCCGCAACCGCTATGCGCTCTACAGCCCGGCACTGTACGACGCCGCCGCGCAACGCTTCCGGCTCGAGCAGTCGCTGCGCCGCGCCGTCGAGGGCGGGGAGCTGCTGCTGATGTATCAGCCGCAGGTGTCGCTCACCTCCTTCGAGGCGACCGAGGTCGAGGCGCTGCTGCGCTGGCGGCGGCCCGACGGCCGCATCGCCAACGCGCAGGAATTCATCCAAGTCGCCGAGAAGACCGGGCTCATTCACGATCTCACCGACTGGATACTGCACAACGCCGCCGCGGCTGCGGCCACCTGGCGTGCGCAGGGCTGGCAGCGCGCCAGTGTCGCCATCAACGTCTCTGCGCCGCAGTTCTTCGAGAGCGATTTCGTCGAGCACGTCGGCCGCACGCTGGAGATGACCGGCCTCCCCCCGAGTGCGCTCGAGCTGGAGATCACCGAGACGGTATTCCAGACGGGCCCCACCACCATCGAGTCGCTGCGGCGGCTGCGCACGCTGGGGGTCGCCATCGCCCTCGATGACTTCGGCATCGGCTACTCCTCGCTCACCTCGCTCGAGCAGCTGCCGATCACTCGCGTCAAGCTCGATCGCCTGCTGATCGCCGGGGTCGATACCAACGCCCGCTCGGGTGCCATCGTGCGCTCGATCGTCACGCTCTGCCACGGGCTCGGGCTGCAGGTGGTCGCCGAAGGGGTCGAGCGCGCCGCGCAGCTCGAATTCCTGTCCCGCTGCGGCCCGATCGGGGTGCAGGGGTTTCTGCTCGCGCACCCGGTGGAGGCGTCAGCCACCATTCGCGAGGCGCAGGCCGCCGGCGCGCGTGCCCGGCTCGCGCTCGATACGGCGTTGCAGCAACCGCGGCGCGAGAGCGCGGATCCGCTCGTCTACCTCGGCGGCTCCGGTCGCCGCCGCGGCACCTGACGCCGCTGACGATCAGCTGCAGCTCGGCGCGCCGTTGTGCGCGAAGCGCGAAATTTCGCGCACTCACCGGTAGACTTTCCCGGTGCTGTTGACCGAGCAGGACATCTATCATTTCCGCGAGGGAACTTACTTTCGTGCTTACGAGAAGCTCGGTGCCCATCCCCTCGCGCGCGCCGACGCAACCCGCGGCACCCGCTTCGCCGTGTGGGCACCGAATGCGGGCGCGGTGTCGGTCATCGGTGACTTCAACCACTGGCGTCGTGGCCAGCACCCACTGAGCCCGCGCCCCGACTCGTCCGGGATCTGGGAAGGAACAGTGCCGGGGATCGGTCCCGGGGCGCTCTACAAGTACCACATCGTGCCGCGCCACGGCGGTCGTGCCGTCGACAAGAGCGATCCGTACGCCTTCCGCACCGAGCTGCCCCCGCGCACCGCGTCCATCGTATGGGACCTTGCGTACGACTGGCAGGACGCGCAATGGATGCAGCAGCGCTCGCGCGTCAACAGCCTGGGCAGCCCCTGGTCGATCTACGAGCTGCATCTGGGCTCGTGGCGACGGGTCCGCGAGGAGGGCAACCGGTTCCTCAGCTACCGCGAGCTCGCACCGGCGATCGCTGACTACGTGAGCGATCTGGGCTTCACTCACATCGAGCTGCTGCCGGTCATGGAGCACCCCTTCTACGGCTCGTGGGGCTACCAGGTCACCGGTTACTTCGCGCCGACCGCACGCTATGGCACTCCCCAGGACTTCATGTACCTCATCGATTTCCTGCACCAGCGCGGGCTCGGCGTGATCCTCGACTGGGTGCCCTCGCACTTCCCGGCGGATGAGCACGGACTCGCCTGCTTCGATGGCACGCACCTCTACGAGCACGCCGATCCGCGCCAGGGATTCCACCCCGAATGGAACAGCTCCATCTTCAATTACGGGCGTGCCGAAGTGCGCGATTTCCTCGGCAGCAGTGCACTGTTCTGGCTCGAAAAATATCACCTCGATGCGCTGCGCGTCGATGCCGTCGCCTCGATGCTGTATCTCGACTATGGGCGACGGGCGGGCGAGTGGATCCCGAACCGCTTCGGCGGGCATGAGAATCTCGAGGCGGTCGAGTTCGTGAAGCAGCTGAATCTCGCCACCTATCGCGATCATCCCGACACCCAGACCATCGCCGAGGAGTCCACCGCCTGGCCGATGGTCTCCCGTCCCACCTACCTCGGCGGGCTCGGCTTCGGTCTCAAGTGGAACCTCGGCTGGATGCACGACACGCTGAAGTATCTGCAGCAGGATCCGGTGTTCCGCAAGTACCACCACAGCCGGCTCACCTTCAGCATCTGGTACGCCTTCAGCGAGAACTTCGTGCTGCCGCTCTCACACGATGAGGTGGTGCACGGCAAGGGATCGATCATCGGCCGCATGCCGGGGGAGGACTGGCAGCAGTTCGCCAACGTGCGGCTGCTCTATGGCTACATGTGGACCCATCCGGGCAAGAAGCTGCTGTTCATGGGAGGGGAATTCGCCCAGCGGCGCGAATGGCAGCATGATGAAAGTCTCGAGTGGCACGTGCTGCAATATCCGGGGCATGCCGGGGTGCAGCGCTGGGTGCGGGATCTCAACCAGCTCTATCGGCGCACACCCGCGCTGCACGAGCTCGACTTCAGCGAGTCGGGCTTCGCCTGGGTCGATTGCGCCGACGCCGACATCAGCGCGATCTCCTACCTGCGGCGCGCGCGCTCGGGGGCGACCGCGCTCATCGCCTGCAACTTCACCCCGGTGCTGCGCGAGAACTACCGCATCGGCGTGCCCGCGGCGGGCCGCTGGCGCGAGTGTCTGAACAGCGATGCCGCCGACTACGGTGGCGGCGGCCAGGGAAACCTCGGCGGCGTCGGCAGCGAGCCCATCGCGGCTCACGGCCACCCGCAGTCCCTGCGGGTGCGCCTGCCGCCGCTGGCGGTGATCGTGCTGATGCCGGAGTAGTCAGGTCACGGGATTCCATGGGCACGCAACGCAAGGAGCCCGTTACCCCCGCTGATCCGCTGTGGTTCAAGGATGCCATCATCTATGAAGTGCACGTGCGCGCTTTCTTCGACGCCAACGACGATGGGGTCGGCGACTTCCCGGGCCTCACGCGCAAGCTCGAGTACATCCAGGACCTCGGCGTCAACACCATCTGGCTGCTGCCTTTCTATCCCTCCCCGGGGCGCGATGACGGTTATGACATCGCCGACTACCACAGCATCCATCCGCAGTACGGGAGCCGCGCGCAGTTCCGCGCCTTCGTGCGCGAGGCGCACCGGCGCAACCTGCGTGTCATCACCGAGCTGGTGCTCAACCACACCTCCGACGCCCATCCCTGGTTCCAGGCTGCGCGGCGGGCGCCGCCCGGCTCGGCGAAGCGCGACTGGTATGTCTGGAGCGACACTCCGCAGCGTTATGCGGGCACACGCGTCATCTTCCGCGATACCGAGACCTCCAACTGGGCCTGGGATCCACTGGCGCGTGCCTATTACTGGCATCGCTTCTTCAGTCATCAGCCGGATCTGAACTTCGACAACCCACAGGTGCTGCGCGCCATGCTGCGCGTCATGGACTTCTGGCTGCGGCTCGGTGTCGATGGCTTCCGGCTCGACGCGGTGCCCTATCTGGTCGAGCGCGAAGGCACCATCAACGAGAACCTGCGCGAGACCCACGAGATCATCCGCGTCATCCGCCGCGCCATCTCCAGCCATTACCCCGGTCGCATGCTGCTGGCCGAGGCCAATCAGTGGCCGGAGGACGTGCGCGATTATTTCGGTGACGGGCGCGATGAGTGCCAGATGGCGTACCACTTTCCACTGATGCCGCGCATGTACATGGCCATCGCCCAGGAGGACCGTCATCCGATCGTCGAGATCATGGAGCAGACACCCGACATCCCCGACACCTGTCAATGGGCCATCTTCCTGCGCAATCATGACGAGCTGACGCTCGAGATGGTGACCAGCCGTGAGCGCGACTACATGTACCAGGCGTATGCGGCCGATGCGCGCGCGCGACTCAACCTCGGGATACGCCGACGGCTCGCGCCGCTGCTCGATAACGATCCCGAGCGCATCAAGCTCATGAACAGCCTGCTGCTGTCGATGCCCGGAGCGCCGATCATCTACTACGGCGATGAGATCGGCATGGGCGACAATGTCTTCCTCGGCGACCGCAACGGCCTGCGCACGCCCATGCAGTGGAGTCCGGACCGCAACGCCGGCTTCTCGCGCGCCGATCCGCAGCAGCTCTACCTGCCCCCGATCATGGATCCGGTCTATGGCTTCGAGGCCGTGAACGTCGAGGCGCAGAGCCGGGATCGCTCCTCGCTGCTCAACTGGATGAGGCGCATGCTGCAGGTCCGTCGCAGCACTCAGGCCTTCGGCCGCGGCACGTTGCGCTTCATTCGTCCCGGCAATCGCCGCGTGCTGGTGTACCTGCGTCAGTACGAAGCCGACACCATCCTGTGCGTGGCGAATCTCGCGCGCTCGGCCCAGCCGGTCGAGCTCGATCTCGCGGACCACAGGGGCGCCGTGCCGATCGAGCTGCTCGGCCGCGCAGCCTTCCCGCCGGTCGGCGAGCTGCCTTACCTGCTCACCCTGCCGGGCTACGCCTTCTACTGGTTCCGCCTCAGCCGCGAGGCCGAGGCGCCGCCCTGGCACGATGAGCGCGCCGCGCGCGAGGACGTGCCGGTGCTCGTGCTGATCGAGGGCTGGAGCAGCTTCTTCCCCGAGCGCGTTGCGCCCTGGCGCAGCAACCTTGCGAGCGCGCTGCGCGCGCAGCTCGAGGGCCGCGTGTTGCCCGGATACCTGGCACCGCAGCGCTGGGCGGCACCGGCGGGTGTCGCACCGGTGACCGACCCGGCCGCCCGCGGGGCCGGCGCGGCGGGAGCGGTGCTGACTGACTGGTGCCTGCCGCAGCCGGATCTCGAGCGCTGGCTGCTCGGGATATTCGAGGTCCGCAGCGGCGCGCAGGCCGGCGAATACTTCGTGCCGTTGACGATCGCGCTCGAGGATGCCGATGAAGCCCGTTACCGCAGACTCCTGCCGGCGGCGCTCGCGCGCGTGCGGCAGCACGCCGCCACCGGTGTGCTCGCCGACGCCGCGGCGGATGAGGACTTCTGCCGCATGGTGATCGACGCCATCGGTGCCGGGCGCGAGCTCGCGACCCGTCTCGGGCGGATGCGCTGTGAATCGACCAGCGCCTTCGCGGAGCTGCGTGCCGTGCACCCCGGCGAGCTGCCGCTGGTGCCGGCCGGACCGCAGGGAGCCAACACCACGGTACGCATCGGCGATGCGTTCTTTCTGAAGATCTTTCGCCGGCTGCACGCCGGCGCCGAGCCGGCGATCGATCTGGCGCGTTACCTCACCGAGACCGCGCATTTTCCCAACACTCCGCCGCTCGCCGGCGTGATCGAGTATCAGCGCAGCGATGCGGCACCGGCGACGCTCGCCATGTTGGAGGGCTTCGTCTCCAACCAGGGCGATGGCTGGGACTACACCGTCAACCACCTGGTGCGTTTTCTCGAGGAGCGCGTCACGCAGCCGGGGCGGCCCGCCGACGACCACGGTCTGTACATGGCCCTGGTGCGCACGCTGGCGACTCGCATCGCGCAGCTGCACGGAGTGTTAGCTCGCGCCAGCGAGCCGACCCTCGCGGCCGAGCCGCTGACGGCTGCCGACCTGGAGGCCTGGAGCCGCGCGGCGCAGGGCGAGCTCACTGCGGCGCTCAAGCTGCTGGCCGAGCGCGCGCCGCATCTGCCCACGGAGGCGGCGGCGAGCGCCGCCACGGTGCTCGCGGCGCACGCGGCGCTGCTGCGCGGCGTCGCGGTACGATACGCCAGCACGCCGCAGGCGCTGAAGATCCGCTGTCATGGCGACTTCCATCTGCGCCAGGTTCTGCTGCGGCGCAATGACGTGGTCATCACCGATGTTGGTGCCGCGGGCCAGAGCGTCGCCGCGCAACGACAGCGTTGCTCGCCGCTCGCTGACATCGCCCGCATGCTGCGGTCGTTTGCCTACGCACGGCGGATGGCGTTACAACAGTGCTCGCTGATCGCTCCCGATGACCGCCAACGCTGGGAGCCGCAGCTCGATGCCTGGCAGCAGCAGACGCGCAGCGCTTTTCTCGATACCTACGACGAAGCTGCACGTGGCAGCGGCCTGTACACATCGCTCGCGGAGGTCATGCCGTTGCTGCGGCTGTTCGAGCTGGAAGGAGCCTGTGCCGATCTGCAACGACGTTTGCTCGGCCGGCCGGACTGGGTCGGGGTGCCGCTGCGTATACTGGCGACACTGGCGGGCTGAAGGCGCGCGCGGCGCGCCGTTCGATCAAGGAGGATCGACTTGGAAAGTGAACCGCTCTCGCGGCGGCGACACAGTATGCCTTTCGGCGCCGAGCTCGCCGGGAGCGGTGAGGTGCGCTTCCGACTGTGGGCGCCGGCCGCGCACCGTGTGGATCTGCTCCTGTGCGATGCCACGGGCGCCGCGCTGCACGCCACGCCCATGGAGCCGCTCGCAGACGGCTGGTTTTCCCTGTTGAGCGATGCCGCGGGCAACGGCACTCTCTACCGCTTTCGCATCGATGGTACGCACGTGGTGCCGGATCCCGCCTCGCGCTGCAATCCACAGGGCGTCCATGGGCCGAGCGAAGTGATCGATCCCACCACCTACCACTGGCAGGATGCTGCCTGGCGCGCGCCGCCCTGGCACGAGGCGATCAGCTACGAGCTGCACGTCGGCACCTTCAACAGGCCGGGCAGCTTTGCCGCCGTGGCGGCGCGCCTCGGGCACCTGAAGCGCCTCGGAGTGTCGGCGCTCGAGCTGATGCCGGTGGGCGCGTTTCCCGGCACGCGCAACTGGGGCTATGACGGGGTACTGCCCTACGCGCCGCAGGCCACCTACGGTCGTCCCGATGAGCTCAAGGCGCTGATCGATGCCGCTCATGGCCATGGACTCGCGGTGATTCTGGATGTCGTCTATAACCACTTCGGGCCGGAGGGCAACTACCTGCACCTCTATGCCCCGCAGTTCTTCAACCCGCGCCATCACACCCCCTGGGGCGCTGCCATCAACTTCGACGCCGCCGGCAGTCGCACGGTGCGCGACTTCTTCATCCATAACGCACTCTACTGGCTGGAGGAGTATCACATCGATGGCCTGCGGCTCGATGCAGTGCACGCCATCTGCGATAGCAGCGTGCCCGACATCGTCACGGAGCTGGCGCAGGCGGCGCGCAGCGGATCTGGCCGTGGCCGCGCGATCTATCTGACTCTCGAGAACCTGCACAACAGTGCCAGGCTCCTCGGAGCGGAGGGCACGCCCGACCGCTGCGATGCCCAGTGGAACGATGACGTGCACCACGCGCTGCACGTGCTGCTCACCGGAGAAAGCGCGGAGTACTACGCCGACTACAGTGAGACACCGCACGCCCTGCTGTGCCGTGCGCTCGCGGAAGGCTTCGCCTACCAGGGGGAGCATTCACGCGTGGCCGGCCGGGCGCGCGGTGAGCGCAGTGCCCACCTGCCCCCGAGCGCGTTCATCGACTTCCTGCAGAACCACGATCAGGTCGGCAACCGTCCGCGCGGTGAGCGCATCGCACAGCTCGTGCGCGATCCCGCCGCGCTGCGCGCGGCGACCGCGCTGCTGCTGCTCGCACCGCACCCGCCACTGCTGTTCATGGGGGAGGAATGGGCGACGCCGCAACCCTTCCCGTGGTTCTGCGATTACGAGCCGCAACTGCTCGAGCGCGTACGTGCGCAGCGTGCGCAGGACGCTCCGGGGGCTCCGGATCCGGGGGCGCCGCAAACCTCACGGGCGGCCGAGCTCGACTGGAGCCTGCTGCGCGAGAGCGCGCACGCACGCGCGCTCACTCACTACCGGCGGTTACTCGCCATTCGCCGTCGCGACATCCTGCCGCTGCTGCCGCGGCTGCGGGGCGCAACCTGCACGCTCGCCGCCGAGGGCGGAGCGTTCGCCGTTGACTGGAGCGCCGACCGGCAGGTCCTGCACCTGATCGCCAATCTCGGTGCCGCGCCCGCGCCGCTCCCGGCGCGGGCCGCCGGGCGCGTGATCTTCGCGACGCATCCCGGGGTGCGGGCGAGCCTCGAGCGCAATGAGCTCGCGCCCTGGAGCGTGCTGTGGTTGCTGGAGCAACGCGGTGAGCCCGGCTGAGCGGGCCCGCCCGCAGCGGCGCGGCGGCGCGGCGGACGCTGCGACGGCCGAAGCTGCGGTCATCCCGCGCGCTACCTACCGCGTGCAGCTCAACGCCGGCTTCACCTTCCGTGACGCCACCGCGATCGTGCCGTACCTGGCAGCGCTCGGCGTGAGCCACGTCTACTGCTCGCCATATTTCCGGGCGCGTTCCGGCAGCTCGCACGGCTACGACGTGGTCGACCACAACTCCTTCAATCCGGAGATCGGGGATGAGTCCGACTTCGAGCGCTTCAACGCCGCGTTGCGGGCGCATGACATGGGGCACATCGTCGACATCGTCCCCAACCACGTCGGCATCCTCGGCACCGACAACGCCTGGTGGATGGATCTGCTCGAGAATGGCGAGTCCTCGCAGTATGCCGGCTTCTTCGACATCGACTGGTCGCCCTCCAACCCCGACCGGGCGCACAAGGTGCTGGTGCCGGCGCTCGCCGATCCCTATGCCACGGTGCTCGAGCGCGGTGAGCTCGAGCTGCGCTTCGAGCGCGAGCTCGGCTCCTTCGCGGTGCACTACGGCCCGCACCGCTTTCCACTCGATCCGCGCACCTATCCGCGCATCCTCGACCGGGTGGCGGCGCTCGTCTCGAGCAGCGAGCTCGAGAACATCCGCCGCGCCCTGGCGGCACTCCCCGACCGGCACCTGCCGGGCCCCGAGCAGATAGCCGAGCGCAGCCGGCAGAAGGAGCTGCACAAGCAGCGCCTGGCCGCACTCGCAGCGAGCGACCACGCGGTCGCCCGGGCGCTCGATGCGGCCGTGCGCAGCTTCACCGGCACCGCCGCCGAGCCCGCGAGCTTCGATGCGCTGCACGAGCTGCTCGAGCTGCAGGCCTTCCACCTCGCGTACTGGCGGGTCGCGTCGGAGGACATCAATTATCGGCGCTTCTTCGACGTCAACGACCTCGCGGCGCTGCGAGTCGACAACGAGGAGGTGTTCGCCGCGACCCATCGGCGCGTGCTCGAGCTGATCGCTGCCGGCAAGATCGATGGTCTGCGGGTCGACCACGTCGACGGGCTGTACGATCCGGCCGGCTATCTGCGCCGGCTGCAGCGGCGCATCCGCGGCGTGCGCGGCGCCGGCGCGCCGCGAGCGCTCTACCTGGTGGTGGAGAAGATCAGCCTGTCCTTCGAGCATCTGCCGGACGACTGGCCGGTGCACGGCGAGACCGGCTATCACTTCGCCAACATCGTCAACCGCATGCTCATCGATGCGGCGACGCGCACCCGCATGGAGCGCGTCTATCGCGCGCTGAGCGGCGACTCGAGCGATTGGCGTGACGTGGCGTACGAGTGCCAGCAGCTCATCCTGCGCCGCTCGCTCGCCTCGGAGCTCAACGTCGCGACCAACCAGCTGGCGCGCATCGCCCGCTCCGACCGCAGTACCCGGGACTTCACCTTCAACAACCTGCGGCAGGCGCTCGCCGAGGTGATCGCCTGTTTCCCGGTGTACCGCACCTACGTGGCCGACACGGTGAGCGACAGCGACCGGCGCTACGTCGAGTGGGCCATTGCCGCCGCACGGCGCCGGCGCGCCGCGAGCGAGGCGCCGGTGTTCGACTTCGTGCGCGCCGCGCTCCTGCTGCAGTTGCCCGCCAGCACCGAGGCCCAGCAGCGCGCGCACCGCGCGTTCGTCATGAAATTCCAGCAGATCACCGCTCCCATCACCGCCAAGGGCATCGAGGATACGGCGCTCTACCGTTACAACCGGCTGCTGGCCCTCAACGAGGTCGGCGGCGAGCCCGGCAATTACGGCGGCGGCGGCGTGCGGGCCTTCCATGCCGATGCCGAGTACCGCGTGCGCCACTGGCCGCACGAGATGCTCGCGACCTCGACCCACGACACCAAGCGCTCGGAGGACGTACGCGCGCGGCTCGCGGTGCTCTCCGAGATGACCACGCCCTGGCGTGATGCGGTGCGGCGCTGGATGCGCATCAACCGGCGTCGCAAGCGCGAGGTGGACGGTGCGCCCGCCCCGAGCAGCAACGACGAGTACCACCTCTATCAGACACTGCTCGGCAGTTGGCCGCTGCCCGAGGCCGATGCCGACGGGCTGGCCGCGTACCGCGCGCGTATCGAGGCTTACATGATCAAGGCGGTGCGCGAGGCGAAGATGAACACCAGCTGGACGGACGTGGGCACGGCCTACGAGGATGCGCTGCTGCAGTTCGTGCGCAGTGTGCTCGAGCCGCGCGACAACAACCTGTTTCTCGCCGATTTCCTCGGCTTCTGGCGCCCGGTGGCCCGCTTCGGTCTGCTCAACAGCCTGTCGCAGACGCTCTGCAAGCTGACCGCGCCCGGAGTACCCGACATCTACCAGGGCAATGAAGTGTGGGACTTCTCGCTGGTCGATCCGGACAATCGCCGCCCCGTCGACTACCAGCGTCGTGGCGTACTGCTCGCCGAGCTCGCGCGCGCAGCCGCGGCCGCGCCCCTCGAGGAGATGCTCGAGCGCCTGGAGGACGGCCGCTGCAAGCTGCTGCTCATCTGGCGCGCGTTGCAGCTGCGGCGCGCGCAGCCGCGGCTGTTCGCCGCCGGCGATTACCGCAGGCTGCGTGTGCACGGCAGCCGCGCACACCACGTGTGCGCCTTCGCTCGGCGTTGCGAGCGGCGTCAACTGGTGGTCATCGCACCACGGCTCTACCGGCGGCTGCTCGATGACCCGGCGCGCATGCCGCTTGGCGAGGAGGTCTGGGATAACACCTTCATCGAGCTGCCGAACCACTCCGGCTCGCGCCGGCCACTGCACAACGTGCTCGATGGCAGCGAGCTGCAGCCGCTGCAGGATGGCGCGACGAGCGGCATCCGCGCCGCGCAGGCGCTGGCGAGGTTCCCGGTGGCGCTGCTGTGCTCGGCCGCTGAGGTGAGCTGACGGATTTCAACGATAGCCCCTGGCCTGCAGCGTGAACAGGTGCGCGTAGCGGCCATTGAGCCGCATCAGCTCCTCGTGGCTGCCGCGCTCGACGATGCGCCCGTGGTTCAGCACCGCGATCTGGTCGGCCATGCGCACCGTCGAGAAGCGGTGCGAGATGAGAATGGTGATGCGTTCGCGCGCCAGCTGGCGGAAGTGCTCGAAGACCTCCGCCTCCGCCTGGGCATCCATGGCCGCGGTCGGCTCATCGAGCACCAGGATGTCGGCGCGCGTGCGCATGAAGGCGCGCGACAGCGCGATTTTCTGCCACTGACCGCCGGAGAGCTCGCGCCCGTCGCGGAACCACTTGCCGAGCTGCGTGCGGTAGCCCGCCGGAAGCGTGTCGATGAACTCGCTCGCCTGACCCTTGACCGCCGCGGCACGCCAGCGCTCCTCGTCCTCGAAGAAGCGCTCATCGCCCGCGCCTACGTTCTCGCCCACCAGCATCTGATAGCGGGCGAAATCCTGGAAGATGACCCCGATGCGCTCGCGCAGCGCGCCCTCCTCCCATTCAGCGAGGTCGCGGCCATCGAGCCGGATTCTTCCTGAGGTGGGGGCGTACAGCCGGGTGAGGAGCTTGATCAGCGTCGTCTTGCCCGAGCCGTTCTCGCCGACGAGCGCGAGACTGCTGCCTGGAGTGAGGTGCAGGTCGATGTGCTCGAGCGCCGGCTGCTCCGACCCCGGATAGGTGAAGCTGACATCCTCGAAACGCACGCCGTCCTCGGGACGCGGACCGCGCAGCGCGTTGCCCTTGGGGGCCGGCACCTCGGTCTCGAGATACTCGTACAGCGTCGACAGATACAGGTTGTCCTCGTACATGCCCCCGACGGCGGCCAGCATCGCGGAGACCGCCGCCTGACCCTGGCGGAAGAGCGCGACGTACATCGTCATCTGACCGACGCTGATGGTGCGGCGAACCGCAGCCAGCGCGATCCAGGCATACGCGCCGTAAAGCGCTGCGGTCGCGATCGAGCCGAGCGCGAAGCCCCACAGATCGCGCCGCATCGTGAGAGCGCGGTCCTCCGCATACAGCCGCCGGAAGATATCGCGGTAGCGCTCGAGCAGCCGCGGGCCCAGCCGGTAGAGCATGACCTCCTTGGCATGGTCCTCGCGCGCGATGACCGTCTCGAGATAGATCTGCATGCGCGTCTCGGGCGAGCGCCAGCGAAAGAGCCGGAACGCATCGCCGGAAAACTTGGCTTCGGCGACGAAAGCCGGAAAGCCGGCGAGCAGCAGGATCGCAACCGCCCAGGGCGAGAAGTGCGCGAGCAGCACGCCGTAGCTGGCGAGCGATACCCCGTTCTGCACCAGCCCGAAGGTGCGCGTCACCAGGCTGAGCGGCCGCGTGGAGGCCTCGCGGCGTGCGCGGGTGAGCTTGTCGTAGAACTCGGAATCCTCAAAGTGCTGCAGCTCGAGACTGAGCGCCTTCTCCAGGATCATGACGTTCACGCGCTGGCCGAGCTGCGCGCGCAGCAGTGACTGGCACAGCGAGAGTCCGCGTTGCGCGGCCGCGATCGCGGCAACCAGCGCCCCTTCGAGCGCTACCAGACGCAGCACGTGCGCGCCGCCGCCGCCGGAGCGGATCGCGGCGAGCACCGCATCGACGATCAGCGAGCCGATGTAGGCGACCGATGCCGGCAGTATCCCGGCGAGCAGCGTCAGGAGCGCGAGTGACACGGTGAGCTTCTGATTGGTGCTCCAGACGAGCTCCAGCGCACGGCGACTGTAGCGAAACACACCGAAGAAGCCGCGCAGCGTGAGGCCATCCGGCGCGGTGCGCGGCTCGCGCGCGCGCGGCGGATGAATGGCACTTGCCATCAGGGCTTTCCCGCTTGCATGAGCGAAGGATGTGGGGGCGAGCGCGGGCGGCGCAAGGTTCCGCCCGTGCTGCCCGGCGGGTATGCGCTTGGGTGCCCGCCGCTAGGGTCGCTGGCCGCCGCGCGAGCCGTTGCGGCGTGTCAGCTGCGCGAGCCACGCCTCGCACAGCTCGATCGCCTCCGCAGGGCGGAACGTGCCGGGCTCGAGGCACCATTCGAGCCACAGGCCATCGAGGAGCGCGGTGAGGCCGATGGCGGCGAGCCGCAGGTCCACCGCCGGTACCGCGGCACGCACACGGCGGCCGCGGCCGCCGTGCGCGGCCCGCTCCGTGGGCAGCAGCTCCGCGAGGATGCCGCGCAGGAGACTCACGTAGCCCTGGTACGTCTCGCGGTGGGCGCGCTGGATGAGACGCGAGTGCCGGTAGAGTCCCCAGAACACCACCCACACGGCGAGCGCATCCGCATCGAGACTGGGCGCTGAGAACCATGACTCGAGGAAAGCGCGCAGCCGGGCGCGCGGCGAGCTGCCGGCGGCGGCGACTGCCGCCTGCATGCCGGCAATCAGCTCGGAGTTGATGTGGCGGTAGGCCGCCGCCACGAGCTCATCCTTGTTGGGGAAGTGGTGATTGATGAGGCCGACCGATACCCCGGCCTGCGCGCTGATGGTGCGGATCGAGAGGCCCTCGTGCCCGTAGCGCTTGAGGCACTCGATGGTCGCTGCGATCAGTGCCTGGCGGCGCACCTCGGGCGGCTGGCGCGCGAAGCGTGGTTTGGGCGCGGCGCGCGCCATCTCAGGCGACACGGCGCAACCGGCGCCGGCGAAAGTCCGCGAGCACCTCGCGCGCCGCGTTGTGTCCGGGCGCACCGGTCACGCCACCTCCCGGATGAGTGCCGGCGCTGCACATGTACAGGGCTCTCAACGGGCCGCGGTAGTTGCCGTAGCCGAGCATCGGCCGCGCCGAGAACAGCTGATCGAGGCTCATCGCCCCGTGCGAGATGTCGCCGCCGAGGAGTCCGAAGGTCCGCTCGAGATCGAGCGGGCTCATGATCTGCCGGCCGAGAACCGCCGCCTTGAAGTTGGGCGCGTGGGCATTCACGGTATCGATCATGAGGTCGGCGACCGCCTCGCGATGCGTGTCCCAGGAGGCGCCATCGGGCAGCTGCGGTGCGACGTGTTGGCAGAACAGGCTCGCCACGTGCCGCCCCGCGGGGGCCAGGGTGTCATCGAGCGTCGAGGGGATGAGCAGCTCCACGATCGGCCGTCGCGACCACCCGAAGGAGCGTGCGTCGAAGTAGGCCTGCTCCATGTACCCGAGCGTCGGTGCGATGATGATGCCGGCGGTGTGATGGTCGCCCGCGCTCTTGCCCGGCAGGCAGCTGAAATCCGGCAGCTCCGCGAGCGCCACGTTCATGCGGAAGGTGCCCGAGCCGCAGCGCCAGTGGCTCATGTGCTCGTGCACCTCCGCTGGCAGCGCCGCGGGCGGGATCAGCTCGAGATAGAGGAGCTTGGGATTGAGGTTGGAGATCACCGCAGCGGCACGCAGCGTCTCGCCGCTCTCGGTCGTGACGCCGACCGCGCGGTCACCTTCCACCAGCACCTCGCGCACCGCGGTCGCGAGCCGGATCTCGGCCCCGCGCTCACGGGCCGCCTGGGCCATCGCCTGGGTGATGGCGCCCATGCCACCGATGGCATGACCCCAGGCACCGTGCTTGCCGTTCACCTCGCCGAATACGTGGTGCAGCAGGTAGTAGGCGGAGCCGGCGGAATAGGGACTCGCGTAGTTCCCGACGATACCATCGAAGCCGTACGCCGCCTTGATCGGGTCGCTCTCGAACCAGTTATCGAGGTAATCGCCCGCCGACATCGCGAACAGCGCGAGCAGCTCGCGACGCAGCCCCATGTCGAGGCGGCGCAGCCGTCCACCGACACGCGCCGCGCGCAGCAGCTCCGGCAACGCTGCACTCCAGCCTCCGGCGAGGGCATTCGGCGGAGTCACCAGCACCAGGTCGCGCAGCACATCCGCAATGGCGTCGAGCCGCTCGCCGTACTCGCCGACCCGCGCCGCGTCGCGCGCGGAAAACCGTGCGACCTCCGCCGCGGTGCGACCCGCCCCGGTCATCAGGTAGCGCCCGTCGGCGGTCGGCAGAAAGTTGGCGCAGCGGCGCTCGACGATGCGCAGACCGTGCCGCGCGAGCTCGAGGTCGCGGATGACCTTGGGATTCAGCAGCGAGACGGTGTAGGAGGCGACCGAGTTACGGAACCCCGGGTGGAACTCCTCGGTGACCGCCGCGCCGCCGACGACGGGGCGCCGCTCGAGCACGATCACCTTGAGGCCTGCGGCGGCGAGGTACGCCGCACACACCAGGCCGTTGTGACCGCCGCCGATGATCAGCGCGTCGTAGCGTGCCCCTTGCGCGCCTCGCTCAGCCATGACTCCAGCCCCGCGGCGGAGGCTGCGGCAGGGCGCTCTCGGGAATGAGCGAGCGCATGCGCCGCGCGAAGCTGCGCAGACACACCTCGCCCTCGCTCAGGGGCCCTGCGACGTAGCTGCTCGAGGCCATGCCGGCCTGCACGCGCTCGATGAGCGCCTTGTCCTCGAGGCTCACGCGGCGGTTGACGCGCCAGTTGAGGTAACGCGCGATGCGCATCTCGCGGCGGCTGTCGGGGTGCAGGTAGGCCACCTCACGGATCAGCGTCTCGGTCGGCGACACCGGCAGAAACTGCATGAAATCGACCTGGTCCGGATAGATGTCGAACGCAGTATTGGGCCAGAGCTTGTAGTACGTCCACAACCGCTGCCGCTCGGGCGGCAGGTGGCTCACCGCCGGGAGCAGCCGCTGGTAGGCACGCTCGGACCAGTTGCTCGAAGGCACATCCCGCAGATGTCCCCACATCCTGTCGATCCACGGCCGAGCCTCGATCGCGTAGCCGCGGCCGAAGAGCCGCGTGAGCCCCGGGTGCGCCACGTTGATGTGCAGGCCGTCGGAGAAATTGTCGGCCACGTTCTTCCAGTTCACCGCCCGCGCGCGCCGGCTGGTCCGCCCGCAGGGCACGAGCTCCTCCAGGCGGTACGCGGCGAGCTCGTGCGCGTAGGGCGCCGCCATCTCCGCCACGCTCGGCAGCCCCGGGGCGAGGCGCACGAAAATGAACCCCTGGAACACTTCGTGCTCGACCGGCGCGAGTCCGTGGCGGGCCGCATCGAGGCCGCCGAAGGCCTCGCGCTGCGGCACGCCGACCAGGCGCCCATCGAGCGCGTAGCTCCAGGCATGGTAGGGGCAGGTGATGCGGGCACCGCAGCTGCCGCGCGGACCATCGAGCAGCCGCGCGGCGCGATGCCGGCAGACGTTGTGAAAAGCGCGCACGCCCTGCGCGCTACGCACCACCAGCAGCGATTCGCCGAGAAAATCGAACGTATGGAAGTCACCGGTTCGCGGCACATCGCTCAGGTGGCAGACGAGCTGCCAGCTCTGACGGAATATCGCCTGCCGCTCGCGCTCGAAGAACTCGGGATCGCGGTAGATCCAGGCGGGCAGGCTCTGGGCGCCGGCTTCGGCGGGCGCAGCAGGTGCGATGCGGCGCAGCGCGGCGGCATTCATCGGCGGCTTCCGGAGTGATAGCGAAGGCTTGTTGAACGATCGTACAACAACAAGAGCGCCGCCCGCAACCGCGCGGCAATTTGTGGTACAACTGCACCCGCCTGTGATCGACATTGCGCACGTCATCCAGTCCTCGGTCGCGCCGGTGTTCCTGCTCTCCGGCGTCGCGGCTACGCTCGCAGTGCTCACCAACCGTCTCGGGCGCATCGTCGATCGTGGCCGCACGCTCGAGCAGCAGTTCGAGCACCAGCCGGGCAAGGCAGCGCAGCTGCACGCGGACCTGCTGGTGCTGGCCCGACGCGCACGCTACATCAACATCGCCCTGTCGCTCGCCACGATCGCAGCGCTCCTGGTGGCACTCGTGGTGGTGACGCTGTTCCTGCACGCGTTCCTCGGCTCGGACCTCGGCGCGCTGATCGCCTTGCTGTTCAGCGCCGCCATGCTGTGCCTGAGTGCGGCCTACGTCGCATTTCTCATCGAGGTGCGGGTGGCGATGGTCGCGCTGCGCATCGGCCTGAAGCTGTCCTGAGCTCCTCCCGAGGCGCCCGGCCCGGGAATCTGCTACCCTGCGCACCCTTTTTTGTACCGCCCGGCAGGGCCGGTCCGCACAAGCGCCGCCGCGAGCGCCGCCGCGGATCGGCGCGCATCTCATGAACCGCCCCATTCGCAACATCGCCATCATCGCGCACGTCGACCACGGTAAGACGACGCTCGTCGACTGTCTGCTCAAGCAATCCGGCACGTTCGCGGCGCACGAGCGGCTCGGCGAGCGCATCATGGATTCGAACGATATCGAGCGCGAGCGCGGTATCACCATCCTCGCCAAGAACTGCGCCATCGAGTACGGCGGCACCCGTATCAACATCGTCGATACCCCGGGCCATGCCGATTTCGGCGGCGAGGTCGAGCGCGTGCTGTCGATGGTCGATGGCGTGCTGCTGCTCGTCGATGCCGTCGAGGGACCCATGCCGCAGACGCGCTTCGTCACGCGCAAGGCGCTCGCGCAGGGGCTCAAGGCCATCGTCGTGGTCAACAAGATCGACCGGCCCGGTGCCCGCCCGGCCTGGGTCGTCGACCAGACCTTCGACCTCTTTGACAAGCTCGGTGCGACCGATGCGCAGCTCGACTTCCCGGTGATCTACACCTCGGCGGTGCAGGGGTGGGCGAGCACCGACTACACCGAGCGCCGCCCCGACATGGCGGCACTGTTCGAGGCGATCCTCACCTACGTGCCACCGCCGGCCGCCGACGCCGACCGTCCGCTGCAGCTGCAGATCTCGACGCTGGATTACAACTCCTACGTGGGGCGCATCGGTATCGGCCGCATCCGCTGCGGCCTGCTGCGCCCGGCCCAGAGCGTGGCGCTGCGCTTTGGCAACGAGGACCGCGGCACGGGCCGGGTCGGGCAGGTGCTCGCCTTCAGCGGCCTCGAGCGTGCGCCGGTGGAGGAAGCCGGCGCGGGCGATATCGTCGCGGTGACCGGCATCGAGGACATCAACATCGGCCTCACCCTCTGCGATCCGGAGCACCCCTACGGTCTGCCGCCGATCAGTGTGGATGAGCCGACGCTCGCCATGAACTTCCAGGTCAACACCTCGCCGCTCGCCGGACGCGAGGGCAAATTCGTCACGAGCCGCCAGCTGCGCGAGCGCCTGTATCGCGAGCTGCAGAGCAACGTGGCGCTGCGGGTCGAGGATACGGACGAGCCGGACGTGCTGCGCGTCTCGGGACGTGGTGAGCTGCACCTCACCATCCTCATCGAGAACATGCGCCGCGAGGGTTACGAGCTCGCCGTCTCGCGACCGCAGGTGCTGACGCGCGTGGTGGAGGGCGAAGTGCACGAGCCGTGGGAGGCGCTCACCGTGGACGTCGAGGACTCCCACCAGGGAGCCGTCATGGCAGCGCTCGGCGAGCGGCGCGCCGAGCTCATCGACATGACCCACGACGCGCAGGGCCGGGTGCGGCTCGATTATCGCGTGCCGGCGCGTGGCCTGATCGGCTTCCAGGGAGAGTTTCTCACGCTCACCCGCGGCACCGGGCTCATCAGCCATATCTTCGATGGCTTTGCCCGGGTGAGCGGCGAGATTCCCGAGCGCCACAACGGCGTGCTGGTGAGCAATGAGAACGGCGAAGCGGTCGCCTATGCGCTGTTCAACCTGCAGGAGCGCGGACGGCTGTTCGTCAGTCCCGGGGAGAAGCTCTACGAGGGCATGATCATCGGCATTCACAGTCGCGACAACGACCTGGTGGTGAACCCGATCAGGACCAAGAAGCTCACCAACATCCGTGCCGCCGGCAAGGACGATGCGATCCTGCTCACCCCACCTATCCCGCTCAGCCTCGAGTATGCGGTCGAGTTCATCGCCGATGACGAGCTGGTGGAGGTGACTCCGGCTTCGATCCGCATCCGCAAGCGCTTCCTCAAGGAGCAGGACCGCAAGCGCGCCGCACGCAGCGAGGCCGCGGCGACGACTGCCTAGGGACTGACTACACCTCTTGCGTGCGCGAGATGCCGATGAAGCTCAGGAACTCGGTACGGGTGCGCGCATCGCTGCGGAACGTGCCGGTCATGCGGCTGGTCACCATGGAGACTCCGCGCTTGTGCACGCCACGGGTCGTCATGCACTCGTGCACCGCATCCACCACCACGCCCACGCCGCGCGGCCGCAACACCTGAGTGATGCAGTCGGCGATCTGCGCCGTGAGATTCTCCTGCACCTGGAAGCGCCGGGCATACCCCTCCACCACGCGCACCAGCTTGCTGATGCCCACCACCTTGTCGGCCGGCAGATAACCGATGTGCACGCGGCCGATGATGGGTGCCATGTGGTGCTCGCAGTGTGACTCGAAGGAGATGTCGCGCAACACGATCATCTCGTCGTAGCCGCCCACTTCCTCGAAGGTGCGCCGCAGGTAGGCTGCCGGGTCGATCTGGTAGCCCGAGAACCAGTCGCGGTAGGCATCGACGACGCGCTGCGGGGTATCGCGCAGGCCCTCGCGCCGTGGATCTTCGCCCGCCCAGCTGAGCAGTGTGCGCACCGCCTCCTCGGCGGCGCGTCGTGACGCCCGGGGTCGTGACCTCGCCATCGCCTCGCTCTCCCTCAGCGCCGGCCGCGACGCTGCGGAAGGCAGCGCGCCGATGCGCCCGCGGGAGTTTAGCGTGCGGCTCCGCTCAGGTCAGGAAATGCGCCAGCGTGCAGGTGAGCAGCAGGCTGCAGGAACCCACCAATGTCGCGACGACGAGGCCCGCCGCGAGCGGCCGCCAGCCGATGCGCCACATGTCGGTGAAGGCGACCGACAGGCCCACCGCCGTCATGCCGCAGGTGAGAAAAAGATCCGAGGCGGTGTAGCCGGTGTTGACCGCCGCCTTCCACCAGGCCGCTGCGTCGCCGAAGACCGTGTCCCCCAGGGTGCGCAGCAGAATGAAGGCGATGAAGGCCAGCACGAACGCGGGCACCAGTGCCGGCCGCGAGCGCTCAGGTCCGCTCGCGCCTGCCGCTGTTGGCGGGGTGGCGGCGGCGTCCTCGTGGCGCCGCACCCACCACGCCGCGGCGGGAAGCAGCACGGCGATCGAGAGATTACGCAGCAGCTTTGCGACGCTGGCCGCGGCGAGTGCGGCCGGCGCAGCCGCCTGCTGCGAGTAGATGAGCGCCGCGCCGATCACCTGCGAGGTGTCGTGAATGGCGGTGCCGAGGAAGATGCCCGCGTGGATCGGGGAGGCGCCGAGGAAATGGCCGGCCACCCAGGGATAGCACAGCATGGCGATGCAACCGAACAGCACCACGCAGGTGATGGCGAAGGCCGTCTCCGCATGCCGCGCACGGATCACCGGCGAGACTGCGACCACCGCGGTACAGCCGCAGACCGCGGTGCCGATTGCCAGTAGCACACCGAGGCGCCGCGGCACTGCGAGCGCGTGCGCGATGCCGAGACCGGCCAGCAAGGCCACCACCAGACAGCAGGCAGCCACCGGGAGCGCGGTGAGGGCGATGGCCGTGGCTCCGGCGAGTGTCAGCCGCAGCCCGACGAGAGCGATCCCGACGCGCAGCAGCCGATGCATGGTCCACTCGAGCCCGCGCGTGGCCCAGGCCGGCACACCGATGATGTTCCGCCACAGCATGCCGAGCAGCACCGCGCACATGACGGGGCTCAGGGGAAATCTGGGGAGGCCGGCGACGCCGCCGGCAAGACCCTGCGCGATGATGCGCGCGAGCGTCGCGAGAGCGATTGCGAGCGCGAGACCCGGCGCGGCCGAACGCAGCGCCAGCCAGCCGAGAGCCAACCCGCGCCGCCGCGGCTCCACGGCTAGAGCGACAGCCGCTTCTCGCCCGGGATCTGCTGCAACCGCACGCGCCGGTTGATCACCATCCGCTCGTTGAGCTCGGCGATCGCGCGGCTGCCGGTGCGCACGAACAGGAACGGCAGCACCGCGTGCACGAGACAGGCGAGCCCTGCAAGCACCATACGCGTACCGAAGCCGAGAGCGCGGATGAGATGCTCGCTATAGCTCTCCCCGACGGAGGCGGGGTGCTCGGTGAAGGCCCGATACAGGTCCATCCGCACAATCTAGCCGCCCTGGTGCGCTACCCGGTTGCAAAGGGGTGGCAAAGCGAGAGGAGTTGCGCAACAATGTTGCGTGAATCTGCCTACAACCAAATATATTGTTTCAATGGACAAGCTGGACGCGAAAATCCTGGACCTGCTGCAGCACGACGGCGAGCTGACCGCGGCGGAGATCGCCGATCGCATCGGCCTTTCCAAGGCGCCCTGCTGGCGGCGTATCCAGAAGCTGCGCGAGGCGGGGGTCATCCGCCAGACAGTCGCGCTGCTCGATGCGCACGCCCTCAATGTCGGTACCACGGTGTTCGTGACACTGAAGACGGGTAATCACAGCGCGGCGTGGTTCGAGAAGTTCGTGCGGGCCGTGCGCGATATTCCGGAAGTCACGGAGATCCACCGCATGAGTGGCGATGTCGATTATCTGATCCGGATCGTGGTGCCGGACATCGACGCCTACGATGTGGTGTACAAGCGGCTCATCTCGGCAGTGGATTTCCAGGACGTCAGTGCGAGCTTCGCGCTCGAGACTCTCAAGCACACCACGGCACTGCCACTGTGCTATCTCAAGCCGCAGTGACGCTGGCGTGCTTGCGCTCAGCGCGCCGCAGCGCCCTCGGCGGCGTTCTGCTCGATGATCTGCGCGATGCGGTCACGGATCTCGGTGCGATCGATGTCGAAGGCCTGCGTGGCGAGCACCGGCTGCTGTGGCGGACGCTGCGCGAGCTGCGGCCCGGAGGCGTCGCGCACGTCGACCGTCACGACCGTCGAGAGCCCGATGCGCAGCGGATGCGATGCGAGCTCGTGCGCATCGAGCGAGATCCGCACCGGCACCCGCTGCACCACCTTGATCCAGTTGCCGGTGGCATTCTGGGCCGGCAGCAGCGCGAAGGCCGAGCCGGTGCCCATGCCGAGACCTTCGATGCGACCCTCGAAGGCGACCTGGCCGCCGTACAGGTCGGCAACCACACGGGCAGGCTGGCCGATGCGCATGTGCCGCAGCTGCACTTCCCTGAAGTTCGCTTCGACCCATAGCCGGCCGAGC
Source organism: Steroidobacteraceae bacterium (assembly GCA_035541695.1). Classification (GTDB taxonomy): domain Bacteria; phylum Pseudomonadota; class Gammaproteobacteria; order Steroidobacterales; family Steroidobacteraceae; genus 13-2-20CM-66-19. The sequence goes on along the minus strand of DATKMV010000049.1, from coordinate 46,152 downwards.
GGCACGATCGACATGAGCGGGGCCCCGGGCGCGATGCGCTCACCGAGCTGCACGGTGCGCCGCGCCACGTAACCGCGCACCGGTGCACGCACGCTGGTGCGCACCAGCGCGAGCCAGGCGCGCTCGACCTGGGTGGTAGCGGCGCGCACGTCGGGATTGTCCGCGACGCCGGTGCGACCGACCAGTGCGCTGCTCGCGGCGAGATTCTTCTGCGCGGCGAGCAGCGCATCGCGTGCAGCCTTCACGGCATCCTCGGCGTGACCGAGCTCCTCGGCCGACACGGCGCCGCTTGCCGCGAGACTGCGGCGGCGGCCGTAGTCGGCCTGCGCCCGCGCCAGGTCGGCGAGTCGCTGATCGGCTACCGCACGCAGCTGATCGCGCGTCGCGAATACCGTGCGCGTCTGCCGCACCGTACGTGCGAGCTGCTCCTCGGCGTCCTGCAGGGCGATGCGTGCATCGGTGGCATCGAGTCGCACCAGCTCCTGCCCGGCTTCGACGAGGTCGGTCTCGTCCGCACCGATCGAGACCACGGTGCCGCTCACCTGCGACATGACATTCACGAGGTCGCCCGCGACGTAGGCATCGTCGGTGCTCTCGTAAAAGCGCGCATAACCGAGCCACCAGCCGAGCCACAACAGCGCACCGACGAGCACGGCCAGCGCCACGATCGCGAGCCAGCGGCGGCGGCGGTTCTGCAGCAGGCGCGCGAGCGGCGCGGGAGCGGTCTGGACCGAGACATCCATCGATCAGCCTGTGGGCGGCAGGTAGCCGCCACCGAGTGCGCGCACCAGATCGACACTGAAAGCGAGCCGGCGCGCCTCGAGCTCGGCGCCGAGCCCCTGGGCGGTGAGCACCTGGTTCTGGCTCGAGAGGACGGTCAGGTAGTTGTCGAGGCCGGCGCGGTAGCGCTCGGTGGTGAGCTCGTAGGAACGCCGTGCGTCCGCGAGTGCCTGCTGCTGCTCGAGAGTCTCGCGCTCGAGGGCGCGCCAGTTGGTGACCACGTCCGCCACCTCGCGTACCGCATCGAGCAGCGTCTGGTTGTACTGCGCGACGGACTGGTCCACCTGGGCCTGCTGTGACCACAGTGCGCCGCGCAGCGCGCCACGATTGAAAATCGGCAACGACACCGCAGCGCCGAGACCGTGTATGCGGTTCTGCGGCTCGAACACGCGGGTGAGCTCGATGCTCTGGTAACCGACGAACGCGGCGAGGTTGACGTTCGGATAGAAGTCCGCCTCGGCCGCCTTGACGGACGAGCCCGCCGACTCGACCCGGGTACGCGCCGCGGCCACATCGGGGCGCCGGCCAAGAAGGTCGGCGGGCAGCACCGAGGGCAGCGCGATTGCCACCGGCGCTGCCAGCTGCGGCCGCCGCAGGCGCGCGCCACGCTCGGGTCCCGCCGCGACGAGATCGGCGATCTGATTGCGCGCCAGCTCGATGCTGGCCTCGACGTACGCGACCGCCGCACGCGTGAGCGCGACCTGACCCTCCGACTGCTTCACGCGTGCGTCGTTATCGAGCCCCGCCCTGACACGCTGCTGCGTGAGCTCGAGAATCCCCTGTTGCTGCTTGAGGTTGTCGTTGGTGACATCGAGCAGCGCGTACTGCAGATCGAGCTGGATGTAAGCCTGCACCACGGCCACGGCGAGCGCGAGGCGGGCCGCGGCGCGATCGGCCTCGGCCGCTGCCGCCCCCGAGCGCGCGCCGGCGAGCAGCGCGCGGTTGCGGCCCCAGAAATCCAGATCCCAGCTCAAGTCGAGCGTGGCACGGCCATTGTTGACGTAACCGCCGCCGTAGGGCGGCGGAAACAGGTAATCCTCGGGATAGCGCTGACGATCGGCCTGCAGGTTGACGCTGGTGCTCGGCAGCCGCGCGGCGCGGGCCGTCACCACCTGCGCCTGCGCGGCGCGCAGTCGCGCCTGCGCGGTCGCGAGGCTCGGACTGCCGGCGAGTGCCTCGGCCACGAGCTCATCGAGCTGCGCATCGCCGTAGCGCCGCCACCAGCCCTCGGCGGGCCACGCGGCCGGCTCGAGCTGCGTACCGGCGAGCGTCGGCCCGAGCTCGAGCTGCTGCGGGCTGAGCTGCGGCGTCGGCTGCCAGCCGCCGCGATCGACGCAGCCGCTGAGCGCCACCATCGCCGCAGCGGCCGGGAACCTCATCAGCGCCCTGGCGGGCAACGCCCTCCTCTTCATGTCAGTCACCGGATTCACGTCAGCTACCGGAGCTCGAGCCCGGGAAACGATCCTGGCCGTTCTCGATCATGCGCCGCAGGTAATCCTTCAACGCGCCGATCTCGGCGGTGCTGAAGCCGCCGAGATGGGCGTCCACCACGCGCGCTCCCACCGCGAGCAGCCGTGGCAGGAGCGTCCTGCCCTGCGGAGCGAGGCGCAGCAACACCACGCGCCGATCTTCCCGGCCGCGCTCACGGCGCACCAGGCCCCGCTTTTCGAGCCGATCGAGCATGCGTGTCATGGCCCCGGTGTCATATCGATGCTGCCGGCACAGATCGGCGGCGGTGCGCGCGCTGCCTTCAGCGAGATGCTTCAGCACCGTGAGCTGCGCGCTGTTCAGACCGAAGCGCTCGAGCTCGGCATCGAGGCTGTTGAGGAGCGAGGCGCGCGCACGACCCATGAGCTGACCCACGCTCAACCCCTCGGCAGAAGCGGGCGTGACGGCGCGCGGCTCAGCTCTGAGGACTGCCCTGCGGCTCATGGTGCGGCTTTGCTATGCTGGCGGTCGCCGGCGGAAATTGCTGCCGGCGATATTACTGCCTTGGCAACAAATAAGCCAGTTGACGGGCCGGGCGCGCCGCGCGCTGCATCGGACTTGCGGGGCCGCAGCGCTGGCGCTGGCGCGTACCTGGCGCTCGCGCTGCTCGCTGCCGGCTGTTCGCACCCGCCACCGCCCCCGGCCCCGCCACCGCAGGTGAGCGTGGTGGCAGTGCATGCGCAGCCGGTGCCGTTGACGCGCAGCCTGGTGGGACGATTGTCCGCGACGCGCTCGGCGGATGTGCGCGCGCGCGTCGCCGGGGTGCTGCTGAAGCGCCTGTATGTCGAAGGCTCCGATGTCAAAGCGGGGCAGCCGCTCTTCCAGATCGATCCGGCCCCGCTGCGCGCCGTGCTCGATGGCGCGCTCGCCGCCCTCGCCCAGGCCGAGGCCAACGCCGCCAATGCCCACATCACTGCGCAGCGCTCGCGCGAGCTGCTGCCGAGCGGGCTGGTGTCGCGCTCGGACCTCGATAACGCGCAGGCGGCCGAGCGCTCCACCGCGGCAGCGGTCGGACAGGCGAAGGCAGCGGTCGGCACTGCGCGCATCAACCTCGGCTACGCCACCGTGACTGCGCCGATCTCCGGACGTGCCGGTCAGCAGGCCGTCACCGAGGGGGCGTTGGTCGGCCAGGGCACGGCGACGCTGCTCACGACCGTCGAGCAGATCGATCCGATCTACGTGAACTTCGATCAGCCCGCGGTGGACGTCGAACGGCTGCGGCGCGCGCAGGTCGCGGGCGACGTGACGGTGGCACGCGGCAAGCAGGTGCGGGTACAGGTCATCCTGCCCGACGGCACGCCTTATTCGCACGACGGCACCCTCGACTTCCTGGATGTCGTGGTCGATCCGGCAACCGGCGCGGTCGCGCTGCGCGCCATCGTGCCCAACCCCGACCACCTGCTCCTGCCGGGGATGTTCGTGGGTGTCCGCCTGAGCTCGGGCGAGGTGAATCGGGGCTTCCTCGTGCCCGAGGCCGGGCTGCAGCGCGATGCCGGCGGGCCCTACGTTCTCGTCGCCGGACCCGACAACAAGGTCGCGCAGAAGCGCGTGACGGCAGAGACCCTCGAGGGTTCCAACTGGGTGGTGACGGCGGGACTCGCGGACGGCGATCGCGTCATCGTCGCCGGAACGCAGAAGGCCCGGCCGGGCACCACGGTGGCCGTGGCAGCGGCCGCGACATCCTCCGGGGAGGCCTCGCAAAGCGCCGCGGACGTCGCGGCGCGCGCCGGTGCGCCCGCGCGTTGAGCCATGCCGCAGTTCTTCATCGAGCGGCCGGTGTTTGCATGGGTGCTCGCGATCCTCATCGCACTCGGCGGCACGCTCGCACTGCTGCGGCTGCCGAGCGAGGCGTACCCGGCGATCGCGCCGCCGCAGGTGTCGGTCACGACCAGCTACCCGGGCGCCAACGCAGCGACCGTGGAGAGCACCGTCACGCAGGTCATCGAGCAGCAGCTCACCGGGATCGACAACCTCCTCTACTTCACCTCGCAGTCTGCCTCCGACGGCTCCTCGACCATCACGCTGACGTTCGAGGGAGGCACCAACTCCGACATCGCCGCCGTGCAGACTCAGAATCGCGTCTCGCTCGCGCAGCCGCGCTTGCCGGCGGAGGTCAACCAGCAGGGCATCCGCATCGCCAAGGTCGCCGCCGGCTTCCTCGGCGGCATCGGGCTCGTGTCCGCTCCCGGGGGCCCGAGCGCGGAGGAGCTCAACAACATCGTCGCCTCGCGGGTGCTCGACCCGATCCAGCGCGTGCCGGGGGTCGGTGCCGCGGTGCAGTTCGGCTCCGAGTACGCGATGCGCATCTGGCTCGATCCGGACAAGCTCAAGGCCTACAACCTTTCGGCCACCAGCGTGCTCGCGGCGGTGCAGTCGCAGAACGCGCAGTTCGCCTCCGGCTCCATGGGCGCATGGCCGGCGCTGCGCGGCCAGACCACCACCGCCACCGTCACCGCGGAAGGACGCTTCTCATCGCCCGAGCAGTTCGAGCAGATCCTGCTGCGCACCGAGCCCAACGGCGCGTCGGTGCGGCTGAAGGACGTGGCGCGTGTCACGCTCGGCGCGGCGCAGTACGGCTTCGAGACGGCAATCGGCAGCACGCCGATCGCCGCGTTCGGCATCCAGCTCGCCCCCGATGCCAACGCCCTGGAGGTCTCCAAAGCGGTCACTGAGAAGATGAGAGCCATCGAGGGGAGCTTTCCTCCGGGGGTGAAGTGGGTGTGGGCCTGGGACTCCACGCCCTTCATCCGCGTCGCGATCCGCGAGGTGCTGATCACGCTCTGCGAAGCGGTGGTGCTGGTGTTCCTGGTGATGCTGGTGTTCCTGCAGAACTTCCGCGCGACGCTCATTCCGACGCTGGTGGTGCCATCGGCGCTGCTCGGCACGCTGATCGGCATCTACGCGGTCGGATTCTCCATCAACCAGCTGTCGCTGTTCGCGATGGTGCTCGCGATCGGCATCGTGGTCGACGATGCCATCGTGGTGGTGGAGGCGGTCGACCGCATCATGCGGGAAGAGCACCTCGCGCCGAAGGAGGCGACGCGCAAGGCCATGCAGCAGATCACCGGTGCGATCATCGCGATCACCTCGGTGCTCGCCGCAGTGTTCATTCCGAGCGCGCTGCAGACGGGCAGCACCGGCGCGATCTACCGGCAGTTCGCGCTCACCATCGCCCTCTCGATGGGCTTCTCGGCGCTGCTCGCGCTGTCGTTCACGCCGGCACTCTGTGCCTCGCTGCTGCGGCCCACGCGCCTGCACGGCAACCTGCTGTTCAACTGGTTCAATCGCGCCTTCGAGAGCACCCGCGCCGCCTACGTGCGGCGCGTGTTCCAGTCGGTCGCCCACGTGCCGCGCTGGATGGCAGCGTTCGCGGTGATGCTCGCGGTGGGTGTGCTGCTTTTCATCAAGCTCCCCGGCAGCTTCGTGCCGGAGGAGGACCAGGGCTACGCGCTCATCGACGTGCAGTTGCCGGCCGGCGCCAACATGCCGCGCACCCGCGAGGTCATGCAGCACATCAACGCCATCATCGGGCGCAGCCCGGACGTCGACTACGCGTTCCTGGTCGTCGGGTCGAGCTTCACCGGCACCGGCGAGAATGCCGGCCGCGCGTTCGTGCATCTCAAGCCCTGGGACCGCCGGCCCGACACCGCTGCCGAGTTCATCCGCTGGGCCAACGACACGCTGCCGCGCGAGATCCACGATGCGCAGGTTTACGTGCTCAATCTGCCCACGGTCCGCGGGCTCGGCTTCTTCGGCGGCTTCGACATGTTTCTCGAGGATCGCGCCGGCCTCGGCCGCGAAACCCTCGGCAGCGCGCAGGAGACCCTGCTCGCCCGGGCGGCCGCCGAGACGCGCACGTTGAGTGGCGTGCGCGCCAACCTGCTGCCGCCCGCACCGCAGGTGCGGCTGACGGTGGATCGCGTGCAGGCCCAGTCGATGGGGCTCTCGGCGAGCGATGTCTACACGGCGCTGCAGCTGATGCTGGCACCGGTGTACGCCAATGACTTCGTCTACGAGGGCCGGGTGCTGCGGGTGCTGCTGCAGGCGGACGCTCCCTGGCGCATGAGCCCGGAGGCGCTCGGGCATTTCTACGTCGCGGGCGCGGGCGGCAGCATGATCCCGCTCGCGAACGTCGTGCACGCCGACTGGGTGATCGGCCAGCCCTCGCTCACGCGTTTCAATGGTTATGCGGCCATCGAGATCACGGGCAACAATGCGCCGGGCCGCAGCTCCGGCGAAGCCATGCAGGCCATGCAGAGGATCGTGGGCGCGGACCTGCCGCGCGGCATCGCCAACGACTGGGCCGGTCAATCGCTGCAGGAGTTGATCTCCGGTGCGCAGGCACCGATGCTGTTCGCGCTGTCCATCCTGGTCGTTTACCTGTGCCTCGCCGCGCTCTACGAGAGCTGGAGCGTCCCGGTGGCGGTGCTGATGGCGGTGCCGGTGGGGCTCATCGGCACCGCGCTCGCGGCGCTGCTGCGCGGATTGCCCAACGATGTGTTCTTCAAGGTCGGACTCATCACCATCATCGGACTGTCGGCGAAGAACGCCATTCTCATCGTGGAGTTCGCGGTGACCGCGCAGCAGCAGGGCAAGAGCCTCCACGAGGGAGTGATGCAGGCCGCCCGGCTGCGCTTCCGGCCGATCATCATGACGTCCTTCGCCTTCATCCTCGGGCTGTTCCCGATGGTGGTCTCGACCGGCGCTGGTGCCAACGCGCGCCACGCCATCGGCACCGGCGTTGTCGGCGGCATGTTGAGTGCCGCCCTGCTCGGGGTGCTGATGATTCCGGTGTGTTATGTCGCGGTACGTCGTCTGATGGGCGAGAAGCTCGATGCGCCGGCCGCAGGCGCGCGCGCCGGCGCGCTCCCAGGACCCGCGCAACCGCGCGAAGACTAGCGCAGCCCTTCAGGGCGGCGGCGCTGCAGCGTCGAATACATCCGCGCCGAAGATGCGCAGACCCGGATCGGCCGCGTACCCGAGATACGGCAGGCGGAAGATCGCTTCCACGGTGCGCAGCAGCGCATAGTGGTTGTAGGGCACGGCGGAGACGGTGCCGGGCCTCACGAACCGCGACAGCACGATCGCGCCGACACGGCCGCCACCGGGGCCGCTCAAGCCCGGCTGGAAGCGGGCCCCGGGCAAGGGCCGCTCTCCACAGCAGGCGCTCGAGCCTTCCGCTCCCGCCCCGTCGGATTCATCGAAGGTGACCACGAGCACGCCGTCGGCGATGAAGGCCGGAGCCGCCTCGATGAGCGGCACCCACTTGCGCAGGAACTGATCGATGGCGGCGAGTCCGCCCCTGCGGCCATCGGCGCAGTGCGCATCATGACCGTCACTGCAGAGGTTGGGAGTGATGAAGACGTAGTTGGGCGTCGTGGCCGCACTCGCGAGGTCCTGCGGCAGCCGCTCGAGGCTCACCACGTGGGCGTCGCAACGCCGCTGATCGTCGATGATCGAATGGAAGTAGACGAACGGATTGTGTTTCGCGGCGTACTGATCGGTGGCGCTGGCGAGATTGGTCGTTTCCGCCGCGCCGAGCCGCACGTGCCCGCAGGTCGCGGACTCGCGCGCCGGATTCTTGCCCATGTCCTCCATGTAGGCTCGCCAGCTGAGACCGGCGGCCTCGAGTTGGTCGGGGAGCGAGGGGACGAGGCGCGGGTAGACACAGCCGGTTCCCGGGAGCTGGCCGTGCGCGTCCAGCCCGGGGGCGTGCGCCTGGAAATCGGCGTAGGTGGAGCAGTCGAGCTGCGTTGCGAGGTTCGGGGCCTGGCCGCTGACGAGCGCGATGTAGTTACCGAGGCTCGCGTGGCCGATCGCGTAGTACTGAGTGAGCAGTGCGCCGCGCGCGGGCAGAGTACGCGCCAGGTAGGGAGCCGCTGAATGAGCGCCGAAGGTCACCGCGTACGACTGGTTCTCGAGCAACAGCAGGAACACGTGACGGATCGGCGGCAGCGGCTCGTAGGCCGCAGTCGGCGGGGCCGGTGTCGCTTCCGGCTCGGCAGCCGCCGCGACGGCAGCGGCGAGGCCGAGCGCCATCACCTGCAGTGCCCTGACAGCGGCGCGCACGGTGCTTCAGGCTTCCGGAGCGGTTGCGGGGCTGCTGGCCGCGATGGCCCGCGGCGCCAGCCGCAGCGCTCGCAGGGACAGCAGCGCGCAGCCGATAGTGAGCGCTGCCGCGCTGAGAAATGCGGCTCCCGGAAAGTGCAGCGACGCAGCCGGCGCGGAGAAGCGGCTGAAGATCTGCGTCATCAGCGGTGGCCCGATGATGGCGCTCAGGCTGTAGAGCGAGGCGACCGCCCCCTGCAGCTCCCCCTGCGCGTCAGCGGCGATCTGCTGCGAGGCGAGCGCGTTCATGGACGGATAGGTCAGCGCGAACAGCAGCGCCGTGAGCCCCACCGCGTACATCATCCAGCCCTGCGTCGCGAGCGCATACCCGATGTAGGCACACAGCGCCGCTGCCATGCCGATGAGTGCCGCGCGGCGCTCACCGCCGAGGAAGGGCACCAGCACCCGCGTGAGCGCGCCCTGCGCCACCGCCATGCACAGGCCGACGAAAGCCAGCGACCAGCCCACCTGCGCACTCGTCCAGTGAAATTTCGAGATGGTGTAGAAGGCCCAGGTGCTCGGCAGCACCTGATGCGCGAGCTGCCACAGGAACAGCGCACCGAGGATGAGCAGCACCGCGCGGTGGCGGCGCATCTGTGCGAGCGTGCCGAGCGGATTGGCGCGCGCCCAGTGGAATGCCCGCCGCTTGTCCGCCGGCAGCGACTCGGGCAGGGCGAAGTAGCCGAACAGCGTGTTGGCGAGCGCGATCCCGCCGGCGGCGAAGAATGGCGCGCGCGGACCCAACGCACCCAGCAGCCCGCCGATCGCGGGTCCGAGGATGAAGCCGATGCCGAACGCGGCACTCATGAGCCCGAAGCTCTGCGCGCGCCGCTGCGGCGGGGTGATGTCGGCCACGTAGGCGTAGGCGGGGGTGAAGGAAGCGCCGGCCATACCGGCGATGGTGCGCCCGAGGAACAGCCAGCCGATGACCGGCGCCACGCCCATGATCAGGTAGTCGACTCCGAGCGCGAGCAGCGCCGCGAGCAACACCGGCCGACGGCCGAAGCGGTCGCTCAGGTTGCCGAGCAGCGGAGCGCAGAAGAACTGCATCAGCGCATACACGAAGGCCAGCCAGCCGCCGTAGCGCGCCGCCTGGTCGATGCCGACGCCGGTCAGCTCCATGATGAGCCCCGGCAGCACCGGCAGGATGATGCCGAAGCCGATCGAGTCGATCAGCACCAGCATGAAGATGAACAGCAGGGCACCACCGCCGGCTTCGCGCACGCTCAGGAATCCTCCATGGGGTGCGCTATCTTAGCCGATGCGCTGCCGTCACCGGTGCGGTGCGCACCTCAGGGCGCCCGCCTGCTGAACAGCAGCACCGCGGCGACCGTGGTGCACAGGGCGATCTCGAGCAGCTGCGCGAGCTCGCGGGTCATCGAGGCAAGCGAGGCATCCTTCAGGAAGAGCCCCTGCATCAGGCGCAGCATGTGCGCGAGTGGATTGGCCGCGGTGATGAACTGCAGCCACCAGGGCATGTTCTCCACCGGGGTCGCGAAACCGGAGAGCAGCGAGAATGGCAGCAGCAGCGCAAAGGCGCCGAGAAATGCCTGCTGCTGGGTGTGCACGAGCGAGGAGACACACAGCCCGACACCTGCGCAGGCCGCCGCGAATGCCAGCACCGCGGCGTAGAACACCAGGAGGTTGCCGCGGAACGGCACCTGATAGAGCAACGTCACGATGAGCAGATACAGCGTGGCCTGCACCACCGCGACGATGAGCGGCGGCAGCAGCTTGCCGAGAGCAATCTCGACCGGCGTCGCGGGCGAGACGAGCGTCTGATCGAAGGTGCCGAGCTCCCGCTCGCGCGCCACCGAGAGCGCCGTGATCATGAGTGCGACCCCCAGGCTCAGCATGCCCACCAGGTTCGGCATCATGTACCAGCGGTAGTCGAGGTTGGGATTGAACCAGTTGGAGATGACGAGCTCTGCGTTCGGTGCGGCGCTGCGCTGCTCGGCGCCTGCGGCCGAGACGATCAGCGTCACGTACTGCGCGGTGATCTGTGCCGCGTTGGAGCGGCGCCCATCGAGCAGCAACTGCACGGTGGCCGGGCGACCCGCGGTGAGATCGGCCGACAACCCGCTCTGCATCACCAGCACGCCGATGAGGCGCTCGCGCTCGAAATCGCCGCGCGCCGCCGCGACACTCGCATAGTGCGGAAGCGCCGTGAAGCTCGGTGAGCCGCGCAACCGCTGCGCGATGTCGGCGGCGTACGGCCCGCGGTCGAGATCGACGATGCCGAGATCGATGTTCTTCACTTCCATCGTCGCTGCAAAGGAGAAGATGAACAGCTGCATCAGCGGCGGGACGATGAGCGTGAAGCGCGCGCGCGGGTCGCGCAGCATGGTGATCAGCTCCTTGCGGATGATGGCGAGCAGGCGCTGCAGCGTCCTCATCAGTCGAGCCGCTTGTGCAGGCGCCACCAGGAGAGACCGAAGAACACCGCTCCCACCGCGAGCATGAACAGCATGTTCGGCACCAGCACCGCCCACAGGTCACCCGCCAGGAACACCGTCTGCAGGGAGATGTTCATGTAACGGGCCGGGATGGCGAAGGTGAGCAGCCGCAGCCAGGCGGGCATCGAGTGGATGTCGAACAGGAAACCCGAGAGCATCATGGCGGGCATGAAGCCGGTCATGAGCCCGAGCTGCGCCGCGGCCATCTGCGACCTCATGGTCACCGAGATGAGCAGTCCCTGGCCGAGCGCCGGCACGAGAAAGACGGCCGAGACCAGACCGAGGGCGAACAGCGAGCCGCGCAGCGGCAGCTGGAACAACAGCAGCGCCGTGATGACGCACACCAGCATGGACACCATGGCCAGCAGGAAGTACGGCAGGGTCTTGCCGATCAGGATCTGGCCACGCGTGAGCGGCGTGGCATACAGGGCCTCGAGCGTGCCGCGCTCCCACTCCCGCGCGATCACGAGCGAGGTGAGCAGCGTGCCGAGCAGCGTCATGATGACCGTCATGGAGCCCGGAATCAGGAACCAGCGGCTCTCGGCGTTGGCGTTGTACCAGTAGCGCACGGCGACATCCACCTGCGGTCCCGCGCGGCTACCCTGCTGCCGCGCCCGCGCCGCGAAGAAATCGCTCCAGATGGCGCTGATATAACCGTGCACGAAGTTGGCGGTGTTGGGCTCCGCGCCATCCACCAGCACCTGCACCTGTGCGGTGGTGCCCTGCGCATGGAGAAAGGGCGCGAACTGCGCCGGGATGATGACCACCGCCTTGACGGACTGGTCCTGCAGCAGCCGCTCGCCGGCGCGCCGGTCGGCGGCGGGGACCACCAGAAACCAGCGGGAATGGGTGAGCGCCGCGGCAAAATCCGCGGCATCGCGGCTCGCGTCCTCGCGCACCACGGCAATCCTCACCACGGTGGTGTCGAGAGAGATGCCGTAGCCGAACAGGAACAGAAAAGTGAGCGGCAGCACCACCGCGATGATCCAGCTCGAAGGGTCGCGCACCACCTGTTTGGCCTCCTTGAGCATCACCGCGCGCAGCTGCTGCCACCACGAGTGCGCGCGCCGGCTGCTGGCGCTCATGCGGCCTCACTTTCGATCAGCGCGATGAAGGCATCCTCCAGCGTCGGCTCGGGGCGCGCGGTGCTGCGGGCGAGGCTCTTCAGGTCATCCGGCGTCCCCTCGGCGATCTTGCGGCCGCGCCAGATGAGTCCGATGCGGTCGCAGTACTCCGCCTCCTCCATGAAGTGCGTGGTCACGACCACCGCCACGCCGCGCGTGGTGAGCGCGTTGATGTGATGCCAGAACTCGCGTCGCATCAGCGGGTCGACACCGCTCGTCGGCTCATCGAGGAACAGCACCCGCGGCGCGTGCAGCGTCGCACAGGCGAGCGCCAGGCGTTGCTTGAACCCGAGCGGCAGCAGTGCGGCGTTGCTCTGCAGGTGCGGTCCGAGCTCGAACATCTCGATCATCGCGCGTACCCGCTCGCGGCGCGCCGCGCGCGCGAGACCGTAGATGTTGGCGAAATAGTCGAGGTTCTGCGACACCGACAGATCGCCGTACAGCGAGAACTTCTGCGCCATGTAGCCGAGCCGCGCGCGTGCCCGGCTCGCCGCGTGCAGCAGGTTCACGCCGGCGACGCTGGCATCGCCCGCGCTCGGCCGCAGCAGCCCGCACAGCATGCGGAAGGTGGTGGACTTGCCGGCGCCGTTCGGTCCGAGCAGTCCATAGATCTCGCCCGCGCGTACGTCGAAACCGATGTGATCGGCGGCGAGGAACTCACCGAAGCGACGCGTGAGCGCCTCGGCGTGCACGAGCGACTCCGACCGAGCCGCGGCGCTGCCCGGCGCCTCGCCGGCGGCGGGCTGCGGCCAGCCGCGCGCGAGGCGACTTTCGCCCTTGCGGGCGCCGCCGAGCAGCTCGATGTACGCATCCTCGAGCCGCGGTGCCACGGGCTCGTAGGGCGGGCGCTCGAAGGCCGCGGTGCTCGCGGGCCTGGCCACCAGGCGCACACTCGACCCCTGGATCACTGCATCGAGCACGGCCTCGCGGGCGAGCTCCTGCTCGGCAGTGGCGCGCGCCTGGCCGGGCGCGACGCGGCGCCGGAACACCCGTCCACGCACGCGGGCACTGAGCTCCTGCGGCGCGCCCTCGTACAGCAGCCGGCCCGCATCGAGCAGCCAGATGTGCGCGCAGCGCTCGGCCTCCTCCAGGTAGGCGGTCGACCACAATACCGTGACACCCCCGGACACGAGCTCGCTCACCATGCGCCACAGCTCACGGCGCGAGAGCGGATCGACGCCCACCCCGGGCTCATCGAGCAGCAGCAGCCGTGGAGCGCCGAGCAGCGCGCAGGCGAGTCCGAGCTTCTGCTTCATGCCGCCCGAGAGCTGGCCGGCGAGTCGGCCGGTGAAGGCGGCGAGGTCGGTGAAGCGCAGCAGCTCGGCGAAACGCTGCTCGCGCTCGGTGGCATCGAGTGCGCGCAGATTGGCATAGAGGTTGAGGTTGTCGAGTACCGATAGATCCTCGTACAGGCCGAAGCGCTGCGGCATGTAGCCGGTCTCGGCCTGTGCCGCGCCGCCCTCGGCGCTCGGGCGCCGCCCGAGCACCTGCACGCTGCCGGAGGTCGGCTCGAGGAGCCCGGCGAGCAGGCGGATCAGCGTGGTCTTGCCGGCGCCGTCGGGGCCGAGGAGCCCGAGAATCTTTCCCTGCGGCATCTGCGCACTCACCCCATCGAGCGCGCGCGCCGCGCCGAAGCTCTTCACCAGGTTGGTGACCGCCGCCGCCGCAGGCAGCGGCGCGGATGCAGCGCTGGTGCTCGGACCCGTCAGGCTCATGCGAGCGAAAGCCGTCTTTTGTCAGTGCGCCGCCGCGGGCGCCGCCGGAACCAGCACGGTGACCGGCATGCCCTGACGGAAGATGTCGTCGGGATCGTTGGCAATCACGCGGATGCGATACACCAGATCCTCGCGCACCTGCTCGGTCTGCACCGTCTTGGGCGTGAATTCCGCATCGGGGGCGATGAAGCCGACCGTGCCTTCATACCGCTTGCCCGGCGTCGAGTCCGTGGTCACCGCGACCCGCATGCCGGGCTTGATGCGCCCCAGGCGCGGCTGCGGCACGTAGGCACGGATCCACACCGGATCGTTCAGCGTCACCGTGTAGACCGTCTGCCCCGCCTGCACGATCGCGCCCGGCTCGCGCGCACGCACCGAGACGATGCCGTTGCTCGGTGCCAGCAGCGTCGCATCCGCGAGTGCCGTCTGCGCCTTCTCGAGGCGCGCCCGCGCCGCAGCGACCAGCGCCTGCTGCGCCTCGATATCCTCGATGCGCGAGCCGCGCAATTCGAGAGTCAGCTGCTCGCGCGCCGACGCCAAAGTGGCGGATGCCATGTCCACACGCGCCTGCGCGTCATCGATCTGCTGATGCGTGGCGAGCCCCGCGGCCACCAGCTGCTCCTGACGCCGCAGCGTGACCCGGGCATTCTCGAGATCCGCGGCGCGCTGCGCGACGTTGGCGCGCGCCTGGGCGATCTCCTCGACACGGAATCCGCGGCGTGTCTTGTCGAGTTGCGCCTGGGCCTGCGCCAGGTCCGCCTGGGCGGAGTCCACATCGGTCTGGAAGGGCACCCGGTCGAGCTCCGCCAGCACCTCGCCGCTGCGCACCTTATCGCCCTCCTGCATCCTCATGGTGGCGATGCGCCCGCCCACGCGAAAGGCGAGCTCGACTTGGTGCACATCCACGTTGCCCGAGAGCGAGAAAGCCGCGTTGGGATCCTGGGCGCCATGTTGCCGCCACAGGAAAATGCCGGCCGCGGCGAGCACGACGATGACCGCCAGCACTGCGAGCCGCACCTTCGGATTACGGCGCCAATCGCCCTGCGACGTCGGCAACGCCGTCTCCGACCTGGGTGTCGTCGCGTCATTCACCGCTCGGGCTCCCCGGCGAGGCAGCTGTTGGGTTCGCCAAGCATACCCGCTGCCGGCTCAGTGCGGGCGGGGCCTGGAGGCCCACAGCCAGAAGACCGGCAGGCCCGCGAGGATGATCGCGAAGGTGATGCCGGTGTCGCGGGGATCGGTGATGAGGGCATTCAACACCATGAGCGCGGAGCCGAGCAGGAACACGATGGGCACGAGCGGGTATCCCCATACGCGGTAGGGACGTGGCAGATGCGGCTGGCGACGGCGCAGCACGAACACCGCGGCGACGGTGAGCGTATAGAACGGCCAGATGCCCAGAATGAACTTGTCGGCCAGCTGCGCGAAGTCATTCTGCAGCACGTATGCCACACCGAGTGCGGTCGCGAGCCAGATGGCGACCGACGGACTATCGAAGCGCGGCGAGATGCGGGCGGCGGCGCGAAAGAACAGGCCGCGATCGGCCATGGCGAAGAAGATGCGCGACCCGGCCATCATCGAAGCATTGAGGCCGCTGAAGGCGGAGATGACCACCGCGGCGGCGATGACCGCGCCGCCGGCTGCACCGAGGAGCGGGATGCGCGCGGCGACGCTGGCGACGACCAGCTTCGACTGCGCCATCGTCTGCGGCGTCAGCGCATAGAGAAAGCCGACATTCACGACCAGGTACGCGACGATCACGCACAGCGCTCCGGCGATGAGCGCCAGGGGCAGCGTGCGCTGCGGGTCGCGCACCTCCCCGGCCACGAACGCCGCATCGGCCCAGCCGTCATAAGTCCACATCACCGGAATGAGCGCGGTGGCGAGCGCTGACAAGGCGGCCTGCGCCGGCCAGGCTGGCGCGAAATGCGCGGCACTGCCGCCGCGGGCCGTGAATGCGAGGAGCCCGAGTCCGAGCAGCACGGCATACTTCACCGCGGTGGTGGCGCTCAGCACCGCGGCCGCGCGCTGCACACCGAGGTAGTTGATCGCACCGATGAGGACGATGCCGAGCGCCGCGGCGCTGCGAACGTGCGCCCCGACGAGCGGGGCGAAGTAGCCGAGATACTCGGCGAAAATGGTGGCGATCGCACCGAGGGCCGACGCGCGGATCACCACGAGCTCCGTCCAGCCGAACAGGAACGCCGCCAGCGGACCGTAGCCCTCGAGCAGGTACGCGAAGACCCCGCCGGAGCGCGGCAGCGCACCGGCGAGCTCGGCTACGCTCAGCGCACCACACACGGCGATGACACCCCCGAGCACCCAGCAGAGCAGCATTGGACCGGGGAGCTGCAGCTGCGCAGCCACGGTGGCCGGGACACGGAAAATGCCACTGCCGATGGTGATGCCGACCGAGAGCGCCACGATCTGCGCGAAGCTCACCGAGCGCGGCATGCGCTCGCCCCACGCATCAGCCACCGTCGAGTCTCGCGGCGATCAGCTCGATCCAGTGATGCACGGGGAGCGCGGTGCCGGTGCGCAGATGCAGCAGGCAGCCAATGTTGGCGGTCGCGATGAGCTGTGGAGCATCGGCCTCGAGCGCGCTCAGCTTCGCGCGCAGCAGCTGCGTCGCGAGCTGCGGCTGCAGCAGCGAATAGGTTCCCGCCGACCCGCAGCAGCGCGCATCCCCGACGCGCGTGAGCACGAAACCCGCCATCTGCAGCAACGGCTCGACCACGCCCGCGGCGCGCAGCGCGTGCTGCAGCGTGCAGGGGGGCTGAAACGCCACCCGCAGTTGCGGCGCCTCCTGCGAGGCAGTGCGCGCCTCTTGCAGCGCCCGCTGCAGCGGCTCGGCATGCGCGGCGAGCAGCTGGCCGATGTCGCAGGCGAGCGCGCCGATGCGCGCAGCGCGGGCCGCATACGCCGGCTCATCGTGCAGCAGCTGGCCGTAATCGCGCACCATGGCCGCGCACGCGCTGGCACAGAAGACCACCGCCTCGACACCGGCTTCGACCTGCGGCCACAACGCATCCACATTGCGCCGCGCCTGCGCGCGCGACTCCGCAGGCGCGGCAAGATGATGGCACAGCGCTCCGCAGCAGCCGCTTGCGACACGGAGCGCACTCAGCCCGATGCGATCGAGCACCTGCGCTGCCGCGGCATCGATCTGCGGCGCGAGCACCGGTTGCACGCAGCCCTCGAGGAGCACGACTCTCCGTCGATGACGCGGCGGCGGCCAGCCGCGCGACCGCTGGGGCAGCAGCGGGGAGCGCGCCGCGGCGGGATCGGGCAGCCGTGCACGCAGCGCACGCGGCAGCAGCGGCCGCACGACGCGAGCGAGCGCGAGCACGGTCCGCACGCGGCGCCGGTGCGGGACGATCCGGCGCAACAGGTACCGCTGCGAGCGTGCGGGCAGCGCGCGGGGGACCCGCTCCTCGATGAGCCCGCGCCCGATGTCGAGCAGCCGCCCGTAGCGCACCCCCGAAGGGCAGGCGCTCTCGCAGGCACGGCAGGTGAGACAGCGGTCCAGGTGCAGCTGGGTGCGCGCGCTCACCGGCTCGCCCTCGAGCAGCTGCTTCATGAGGTAAATGCGGCCGCGGGGACTATCGAGCTCGTCCCCGAGCAACTGATAGGTCGGACACGCCGGCAGGCAGAAGCCGCAGTGAACACAGCTGCGCAGGATCGCGTCGGCCTCCTGACCCACGGGCGAGCTGCGAATGAAATCGGCGAGCGCGGTCTGCATAACCTCCCGATTCCATCTGCCCGGGCGGGCGGGAGTCGTGAGAGGTCATTCTACCTGCCGCGGCGTCGCCGCGGCATGTGCGCCGACCGCGGCGAGGCGCGCGCGTGTGGCGCGCACGGGGCTCAGCCGGTGATGATCTTCAGGCGCTGTGTCCGGGAAGCATCGGCGAGCTCGCCCACCCGGCGCAGCAGCTCGCGCGCCGCGTCGGCCTGCAGCGGCCGGCTGAGGAGGAACCCCTGGGCATCCTGGCAGTCCTGCTCCTGGAGGAAGGCGAGCTGCGGATAGTTCTCCACGCCTTCGGCCGTGACGTTGATGTGCAGCGAGCGCGACATGGCGATGATCGCCGCGGCGATCGCACGGTCGTCACTGTGCTCGGTGATGCTCGTCACGAAGGAGCGATCGATCTTGAGCCGGTCGACCGCGAAGTGGCGCAGTCGGCCGAAGCTCGAGTAGCCGGTGCCGAAGTCATCGATGG
The DNA here is from genome assembly GCA_035541695.1 of Steroidobacteraceae bacterium. Taxonomy (GTDB): domain Bacteria; phylum Pseudomonadota; class Gammaproteobacteria; order Steroidobacterales; family Steroidobacteraceae; genus 13-2-20CM-66-19. The sequence continues at coordinate 28,264 of DATKMV010000049.1, read as the reverse complement.
CGAGGGAGATGCCGAGCGTCTTGAGCTCCTTGATGGCCTTCTCCGCCCACGCCTCGTTTGCCATGACCACCGACTCGGTGATCTCGAGCTCGAGCACCGCCGGCTCGAGCCCCGTCTCCTGGAGAATCGCTGCAACCTCCTGCGGGTACTCCGCCAGCGCGAACTGCCGTCCGGAGACGTTGACCGCCATGCGCTGCACCGACAGCCCTTCGGCACGCCACGCCTGCGCCTGCTGACAGGCAGCACGCAATGCCCACCGCCCGATGGCGAGTATCAGACCGGTCTCCTCGGCGACCGGAATGAACTCGAGCGGGCTCACCGCGCCGAGCTCGGCGTTGGTCCATCGCAGCAGCGCCTCGACCCCCGAGATCGTGCCGGTGCGCACATCGAACTGCGGCTGGTACTGGAGCGAGAACTCGTTGCGCTCGAGCGCACCGCGCAGCTGCTCCTCGATGGTGAAGCGGTGCAGGGCGGTCGTGGTCATCGAGACATCGAAGAAAGCGAATGTGCCGGGTGCGCGGCGCTTGGCGAAGTACATGGCGAGATCGGCGTTGCGCAGCAGCGTCTCCGCATCGGTGCCATCCTGAGGGAAAAGCGCGATACCGACGCTCGGGGTGACGACGAGTGAGTTCGAGCCGATCTGCATCGGCTGGCGCAGCGCGAGGATCAGCCGCTCGGCAACGCCGCCGGCATCGACGGTCGAGCGCAGGTTCGGCAGCAGCACCATGAACTCATCGCCACCGAGCCGGGCGATGTCACCGGGGCGGTTGCCGCCGCCTCCGGCACTGGCCTCCGCGCCGTAGCGCAGCGAGCCGCGCAGCCGCTCCGCGACCACGCACAGCAGCTGATCGCCCACGGCATGGCCGAGGGTGTCGTTCACGCGCTTGAAGTTATCGAGGTCGAGGTACAGCACGGCGAGCAGCCCATTCTTCTCCCTGGCCGCCTGCAGCGCCCCTACCAGGCGATTGCGCGACTGCTCGCGGTTGGGGAGCCCCGTCAGGGTGTCGAAATACGCGAGCCGCACGATGCGCCGCTCCGCGCGCCACTTGCTGCCGAGCGCAATGGTCATCTGCCGCACTTCGTGCGGATGGAACGGCTTCTGCAGGTACGACAGCTTGTCCTCGGGCGGCACGTAGCCGCCGATCTCGCCGGGGTCGGCGTCGGAGTAGGCGGTGCAGATCACGATCTCGACCGCCGGATCGAGCTCGCGGATCTGCGTCGCGGCCCACACCCCATCGCGGCCGGGGGGCATGCGCATGTCGAGAAACACCACGGCGAAGGCCTCATTGCGCGCGAGCGACTCCTTCACGGCTGCCACCGCCTCGGTCGCCTGCTCGCAGAACACGGTGTCGAAGCCGCGGGCGCGCGAGGCGGCCTGCCGCAGCGCCTCGGTGGGGTTCTTGCGGAACAGGCGGCTGCGCAGCTCGTGAAAGCCGGTCATCTCGAGGTTGACCTCGCTCTCGCACAGGATCTGCCGGTACGCATCGCGCACCTCCGGCTCGTCATCGACGACCAGTACCCGAATGGGCGTATTGCGTTCAGCCATGAGGACCTCAGGCGGCTCCTGCCGCGGGAGTGGTTTCACGGACGGCGAGCGGCACGAGCAGGTGCAGTGCCGCGCCGCGGCCGAGCCCTTCGCTCGCCGCCCAGATGCGGCCGCCGAGCGCGGCGATAGCGTTGGCGCACCAGTGCAGGCCGATGCCGTGGTTGGTTTCCGGGGATTTGGTGGTGAAGCCTTTCTCGAACACGCGCTGCAGATTCTCGGCGGCGATGCCGACCCCGTCGTCGATGCACTGCAGGTGCAGCTGCTGCCGATCGGCGTCCCGCACGATCTCGGCGCTGACGCGCAGCGTGCCGCGCTCGCGGCCGGCATCGCGCACCGCATCGGCCGCGTTGATGATGAGGTTCTGCAGGATCAGGCGCAGCACGGTGCGCGCCACGCGCACCACGCCGAGCCTGCGCAGCGACTCATCGGCATCCACCGCGAGGCGGCGGCGGCAGACATCCGGGACGATCTCGAGCGATTGCGAGACGAGCTCGGTGAGCCGCACCGGCTCGATGACGTGCTCGTTGCGCGCGGCGCGCAACTGCTCGGTGAGGGAGCTCTGGATGATGCTCGTCTGGCGGGTGATGAGCGCGAGGTCCTCGCGCGCCGCGTGCACGCTGGCCGCGAGCTCATGGGTCGCCAGGCGCAGGAACTCCTCGAGGTCCGCCGTGCGCTGCGCATCTGCCGCGCCGCTCCGCAGCTCCGCCACGGCCTGCTCGGCGTCCTCGGCAGGCGCCGCGCGCAGTCGCTCGCTGAGCGTCGCGAGGCGCACGCCGATCGGGGTCATCGCGTTGCCGATGTTGTGGAGCACGCCACGGGCGAGCTCGGCGAAACCCGCCTCGAAGGATTGATCCACCAGTTGCGTACGCGACTGCGCCACACGCTCGACCATGCGGTCGAGCTCGCGGGCCAGCACACCGAACTCGTCGCGGCGCTCGAGGTTGAGCCGGGTCGTGAGATCCTTGTCCTCCCCGACCGCCACCGCGTGCCGGGTGACGAGCGCGAGCGGCGCGAGGATGGCGCGGTTCAGCACCAGGGTAAGGAGCAACAGCACGATGACCGCGGCTACGAGCAGGCAGGCGGAGGCGTAGGCGACCGCCAGGCGACCCCGTGCGGTGATCTCACGCGGCACATCGACGCGCAGCGTCATGACCGGCCGACCTTGGAGATCGTCGAAGGCGCGGTACACGTGGGTCACGCCGTCGGTTTCGAGCAGCTGCTCCGTGGCGCGGCTCGCGTCCGGCGGCAGCATGGCGAGCTGCGCCTGCGCCTGCGCGCCGAGATCGCTGACCACCGCGGGCGACAGCAGACGTCCGATCACCACCATGCCGCGCGAGGGGCCGTTGCCGTGACCATCGAGCACTGGTGCCTCGGCGAGCAGCAGGATCCCGCGGCCGGTGCGCAGCAGGCCGCGCGCACCCTTCCCCGCAGCCAGCTGGGACCGCAACGGAAAGTCCGACGGCAGCGCCGCATGCATGGTCAGCTCGAGCCCGAGGGGCTGGTCCGACTGCAGGTCGAGGTCCCTCCCCTGCACCAGCCGGCCGTCACGATCGACGATCAACAGCAGGTTCACGTTCAGCTGCCGCAGCGCGATGTTGCTGATGTTGGCGGCAACGAAGGACTGGTTGTGGTCCTGGACGAAACGATAGGTGTCTTCCCAGTTGCCCCAGTCGGTTGCGAGCAGCTCGAGCTCCGTGAGCGTGCGCTCGAGGGCATGGGTGATGCGACGCATGGCCGTCTGCGCGTCGGCGCGCTCGAGCTGCGCGAAGCTCGGCATGACCACACGCTGCTCGACCAGCACTTCAGCCGAGACGAGAATGGCCAAGACCGCAGCGATCAGCGCGATCACCTTGAGACGGATGCTCACAACATAAAACTATGTCCGACACTCTTTAACTTCCTGTCCTGGCCTCTCAAAATCGCGCCTCCGGGGAGCTCCGCAGGAGCCGGAAGTGACGGGGATCACATTACGAAAACGGAGGATCGATGAGCAGAGTCTCCAGGCGCGAGTTCCTTGCGCTCACGGCCGCCGGCGCGGCGATCGCCGGCCGCGAGGTCCGGGCCGCACAACCCGCCGCCCCGGCGCCCGAGCTGAGCTCGGTGACGCGCAACGTGCAGCCGATCGATGCGGCGGAGCACGGCGCCCGGCTCGCGAAGCTGCAGCATCTGATGCAACAGCGCCGCATCGGTGCGCTGCTCATCGAGTCCGGGTCCTCACTCGAGTACTTCACGGGGGTCCGCTGGTGGCGATCGGAGCGCACCACGGCAGCCGTGGTCCCGGCCGAGGGCCCGGTGGTAATCGCCACGCCGGCGTTCGAGGAACCCTCGATCCGCGAGACACTGAGGGTGCCGGCGGACCTGCGACCGTGGAAGGAGGATGAAAGTCCCTTCGCACTGCTCGCCGCCGCCTGGCGCGATCACGGCCACGGCCGTCCGCTCGCCATCGAGCCGACCACGCGCTACTTCATCCTCGAGCGTCTCCTTGCCGTCGGGGCGCCCAAGCCCCTCGTCGTGCCCGGCGATGAGCTGGTGCGTGCCTGTCGGATGGTGAAGTCACCTGCGGAGCTCGCGCTCATGCAGGCCGCGAATGACGTCACCATCGGCGCGCTGCGTCATGTGCACGGCCGCATCCGCGCGGGCCTGCAGGCGCAGGACATCCTGGCACTGGTCGTGGCGGCTACCGAGCAGCTCGGTGGCGTGCACGAGTTCAGCCTGGTCCTGCTGAATGACGCCAGCGCTTATCCGCACGGCTCGATCAGGCCGCAGCAGGTGCACGAGGGCTCCGTGGTCCTCATCGATACCGGCTGCTCCGTGCACGGCTACCAGTCGGATATTTCCCGCAGCTGGGTGTTCGGTGAGATCTCGCCACGGCAGCGTGAGGTGTGGGATACCGTGAAGCGCGGCCAGGAGCTCGCCCTCGAGACGGCACGGCCCGGTGTAACCGCCGGGGCCGTGGACCAGGCAGTTCGCGCCTTCTACGAGCAGAAGGGCTGGAGCCGCGACTATGGGCTGCCGGGGCTCTCACACCGCACCGGGCACGGCATCGGCATGGATGGGCACGAACCGCCCTATCTGGTACGCAACGACACCACACCTCTGCAGCCCGGGATGTGCTTCTCGGATGAGCCCGGACTGTACATCCCCGGAGAGTTTGGCATCCGGCTCGAGGATTGCTGGTACATGACGGAGCAGGGTCCGAAGCTCTTCACCGCTCTCGCCGGCTCGATCGAGCAGCCGCTGTGAGGGCCGCGGGCGCTCGAGCGCCCGTACGCCCAGGGTCCCATGTAAGGCAGGCACGAAGCGCGCTACAAAGAGGCCTGGGTGACGGCGCTTGCGCCGTCCGTTTGCGTGCTTCCGTGCAAGGAGAGCTTCCGTGACCATCGTCTCGTACCTCCGTAGCGGTGCGCTGTGCGCACTGCTCGCCCCTGGCCTGGCATTCGCCGCCGACAAGCCGGTCATCAACGAAAAATTCGCCGATGCCGAGCCCGCCATCCAGATGCTGCGCCAGGAGGTCGGCAAGGATCGCCGTGACATCGTCAAGGCGAACATGCTCCTCACCAACAGCGAGGCGCCGAAATTCTGGACGCTCTACGACCAGTACCGCTCCGAGATCCACAAGGTCGGCGATCGGCGGCTGAGGGTAATCACGGACTACGCGGCCCAGCGGGATTCCATGAGCGAGGACGAGGCGAACCGGCTCGTGCGCGAATGGCTGGATGCGGAGAAGCAGCGCCTCGACGTCAAGGAGGATTTCGTCAAGAAGTTCCAGAAGGAGGGACTGTCGGCGCGTACCACCGCGCGCTTCTTCCAGATCGATCAGAAGCTCGATGCCGCCGTCGATGCCTCGCTGGCGGCCCACATCCCGCTCATCTACTGATACCGCGGGCGCTCGGCGCGTGGCCGTCCTTCAGGGACGGCCATCCTGTGCCACGGTCGCCTGCAGGTCGAGTTGCGAGGGATCGATCACGTTCGGGATCTCCTTGCAGGCGGCCAGCGTCGCACCTCGATAGCCCTCTGCGGGGAAGTATTTCAGCTGCCACGCGGCAAACCCCCACACATCGAGCCCCGCCCTGAGATAACGCGCGGCCCGGTCGGCCGCCTCGCAGTCGTACTGTGAGCGGCTCGCGTGCTGCTTGATTTCGCTCAGGAGCTCAGCGCGTGCCTTCGCCTCTGAGCGCTGCAGCAGCGTCTCCTTGAGACTCAACGGGGCGCCGGCGCGGTGAGGCCTGCGGTGGACCTTGTAGTCGGGATCGGCGTAGGGATCGACGCCCTCGGGCTGGACGGCGGTCGTGGCTTCTGCCGCGGCGCCGGCGGCGTTGCCCCCGCCCTCATCTCCCTGGCTCTGCGACTGTCCCGCGGTGCCCGCATGGGTCGCGTCGAGCGCGTCGGCGAGCGCCGCGGTGCGGGTGGCCTTGGCGGCGAGGTAGTCCCCGACAGCCCAGACACCGAGGGTGAGGAGCGCCGCCGCGGCACCGATCGGAGCGGCGTAGCGGATGAAGCCGCCGACGATGATGTGCCCGGGCAGGGTGCGCACGCGGGTGCGGGCCTCCTCGCGCTGCAGCCAGCGCAAGCCGTGCCCGATGCCATACAGCCCGCTCTGCGCCACGATGAAGCCAAGAGCGGTGCCGAGGATGAGTTGCGTCATGCCCATGAGCGGTACCGTGCCTGCACTCTGCCAGAGGAGCATTTTGCGGTGCCGCTCATGCCCCAAAGCGTGAGCAGATTCACACGGAGCCTGCGACCCCGCCGTGCATGCCGCACGCAATCGGGATCCACATGCCGCGGTCGCAGCCGCGGATGACAGGCGGCCGCAGCCGGGCGAGAATGCCCGCCCGCTTCGATCCGCCCCGCCCACAACAAGTGAACACGGCGGGGCAGCGAGCGCAACAATAGAAACTCTGGCCGAGGAGACCCATGTGCCACGCAATCCGATCGCCTCGTTGACGCTCTGCGCTGTGAGTTTCGCATCGACTGCGGTGGATGCGGATGAAGGCATGTGGACGTTCGACAACTTCCCCTCCAGCCGGGTGCAGGCGCGTTACGGCTTCGCTCCAGACCAGGCCTGGCTGGACCACGTGCGCAACTCGGCTGTGAGACTCACGAGCGGCTGTTCGGCCTCCGTCGTCACCGCGGAGGGGCTCGTGCTCACCAACCACCACTGCGTAGTGGCGTGCGAGCAGACGATGTCGAGCGCGGAGCAGGATTATGTCGCGCAGGGCTTTCTCACCCATGCGCGCCGCGAGGAACGCCAATGCCCCGGCATGCAGGCCGAGATCCTGCGTGAGATCACCGACGTCACGCAGCAGGTGCAGAACGCCATTGCCGCAGGTGATCCAAAGGATGCGATCAAGTCGCGCGATGCCGCCACCGCTCGCATCGCGGATGAGGCCTGCCAGGGCGATGCCACCAGCCGGTGCCAGGTCGTCTCCCTCTATCAGGGCGGACAGTACAAGCTCTACAGGTATCGCAAGTACAGCGACGTGCGGCTCGTGTTTGCGCCGGAGTTCGCGATCTCCTTCTTCGGCGGTGATCCGGATAACTTCAACTTCCCCCGCTACTGCCTCGACAGCGCTTTCGTGCGCCTCTACGAGAATGGCCAGCCGGCGCAGATCCCCACCCATCTCAAGTGGCGGCGCAGCGCGCCCGCGGCCGGCGAAGTGGTGTTCGTCGCCGGGAATCCCGGCTCGACCAGTCGTCTCGACATACGCTCGCAGCTCGAGATGCAGCGCGACTGGGAGATTCCCATACGGCAGCTGGTGCGCTCGGAGCTGCGCGGGCGGCTGATCGAGTATTCACACCAGGGGCCCGAGCAGCGACGTACTGCCGGCCAGGGACTGTTCATCGTCGAGAACTCGTTCAAGGCGTTCTATGGTCAGGAGCGTGCGCTGCTCGACCCGACGTTCTTCGCCCACCTCGTGGCGCAGCAGCAGGAGCTCCACAGCCGTGTGAGCGGCAATCCCAGCCTCGCTCGCCAGATCGGCGATCCGTGGAGACAGATCGATGCGGCGATCGCGAGCTACCAGCAGATCTTCCTGGCCCACGATTTCCTCGAGGCACGGGCCGGCTCGATCTCGCAGCTGTTCCAGTACGCGCGTGCGCTGGTGCGCGCAGCGGCCGAGCGCTCCAAGCCGAGTGCGCAGCGTCTGCGTGGGTATGCCGACAGCGACCTGCCGCTGCTCGAGAAGCAGCTGCTCGATGCGCAGCCGGTCTACCCTGACCTCGAGCGGCTCGCCTTGAGTCTGTGGCTCTCGAGGACGCGTGAGTACCTGACCGTCGACAACCCGTATGTGCGTCATCTGCTGGGCGCCGATTCACCGCAAGCGCTGGCTGCGCGGCTGGTCTCCGGCACTCGGCTGGCGGACCCGAAAGTGCGCGAAGCCTTGTGGCACGGCGGGGCGGCAGCGGTGGACGCCTCAGATGACCCACTGATCCGCTTCGTGCGCGCGACCGACGCGGATGCGCGCGAGGTGCGCACCCGCTATGAGCAGGAAGTCGAGGGCCCGATCACGCAGGGGCAGGGGAAACTCGCTCGCGCCCGGTTCAAGGTGTACGGCGACTCCGTCTATCCGGATGCCACCTTCACGCTGCGCCTCTCGTACGGTGCCGTCGAGGGCTGGACCTACCATGGCGAGACGGTGGCACCCTTCACCAATTTCGGCGGTTTGTACGCGCGTGCTACGGGCAGTGAGCCTTTCAAGCTGCCGCAGCGCTGGTTGGATGCGCAGAGTCGCATCGATCCGCAGACACCGCTCGACGTCTCCACCAACAACGATATCATCGGTGGCAACTCCGGCTCACCGCTCATCGATCGCCAGGGCGAGGTCGTGGGGGCGATCTTCGATGGCAACATCCATTCGCTCGGTGGAGAATTCGGCTTCGATCCGCGGCTGAACCGCTCGATCGCAGTGCTGACGGCCGCGATCGGCCCGGCACTGCGCAACATCTACCAGCTGCCGGCGCTCGCCGATGAGCTCGAGAGCAACTGATGGCCCGGCGGGAAATCGCCCGAGGGAGCACCGACATGAGAGCCGCGCTGTGTGCCTGTCTCGTGCTGCTGGGCTGCGCACACGACAATGTCCGGGATCTCGACAATGGCCTGCACGCGGTGACCGCCAGCGCCAGCTGGGGCGGTTACACCGGCAGCCACGAGGAGACCATCGCGCAGGCCAACGATTATTGCGCGAAGTCCAGGCAGGCCCCGACCATTGAGAGCTTCGAGGACCAGCCCGGCGTGAACTCCAAAGGGGAGCAGACGAGCACGCTCACGTTCCGCTGCGCGCAGCGACCGCAGTTGCAGCTGCGCTGAAGAGGCGCAGCTCAGCCGTGGCGCGTCCCCGGGATGGGATGCGGCTCACGCCGCGCCGCGCGGCGGCAGGACCCGATGCGCCTGTTATTGGCTGGGTCTGCGAAAAACGCACAGCGAGTCGCGGCGGAGCAGGCCAAGATCGCGCTCGACGACCTGCCAGCCCTCCTCCTCCGCGACTCTGCACGTGTCTTCAGCACTATTGCGCGGCCACCAGATGGCATCATCAGGCATGCTCTTGAAGCGAGCCGGGACGCCCCAGCGCCAACGCCAGCCGAGTTGATCAAGCTTCCGCCAGTCACCGATCTCGTGGGCTGCGTGCGCACCCGGTTTCATCTTCGGCAGTGCATTGCGGAAAATCTCGCGGATGTGCTCCAGGTTGTTGTGGCACAGCACCCCGAACGACCAGAAAAAATCGAACGTGTCGTCGGGCACGACGGTGAAGGAGTTGTCCGACACCTGATGGCACACCAGCCTGCCGCTCCCAGGTACCGGACCGATCCACCGCCGTACGTCCTGAAAGCCGATGGTGTGAACCTCGCCGCGGGGCACGTGGCTGAGAATGGCCCGCGTCCAGGAACCGCTGCCGGGACCCAACTCGAGCACCTTTGAATCGCGGGCGAGATAGGGCAAGACTGCCCGGTGAAATACTTCCCGATAGGAGCCGCCGATCCGTACCTCCTCCACAATTCGGCGCGGCCCGGGGATGCGCGAAAGGACATTGCCGCTGTTGTAGCCATTGGAAAGAGCTTTTGGAGCCGCTCGAGTGTTGGCATTGCCGGATCATCGCACGCGAACACGCGAGGCGCATTGGAAAGCAGCTGATCCGCGACCAGGATCGACGCCTGCCACGCCGCAGCGGTCTGAAATCCCGGTTCAATCTGCCGGGACCAGCGCTTGCAGGCGACACGAGACGGACGTACTGTCCATCGCACCGAAAGACAGGAGAGGAGCTTTGTTACACAAGCTGCGGTCGGTGCTCTGTGGCGCTGCTCTTTGCCTGAGCGCCTGTGGATCCACCACGTTCATCTCGACCTGGAAGGCACCCGACGCACAGCGTGTCGATCCCGTAGGCAAGAAGATCGCGGCACTGGTCATCTCCGCGGATAAGAAGCGGCGCCGCGACGCTGAGGTCTACCTCACGCATGAGCTCGTCATTCGCGGGGCTCACGGTGTCGCGGCATATACGATCATAGGGTTCGATAACCCGACGGTCGATTATGCCCGCGCCCGTTTCAACGAAGCCGGGGTCGAGGGCGTGGTGATCATGCGCCTGGTCGCCCACGACGAGCACACCATCGTCGATCCGGGCGGCTTCTCCGGCAGCGCCTACACCACATTCGGCTCGTACTATTCGTCATACGGCATGTCGGTGAGCTACTCGAGCGGGTCGGTGCAGACGGACACGGTGATAACCATCGAAACGCTCATCTACTCAATAAAGCAGGACAAGCTCCTGTGGGCGGGCACGAGCCGCACGAGCAACCCCGAAGGTGTGCAGAGCCTGATAACCGAGGTTGCGGATGCGGTGGCGAGCCAGGTGGTCAAGGAGGGGTTGGTGGCTCGCTAGCCCGGATGTATGGACTCCCCCTGCGTTGCAAGCGCGTCCTCGCTGACAGATTCAGGATCGGACTGCGGACGATGTATCCGACCTCTGGTTGCGTCCGTCGACGCGGGGCCCTGATGACTATTCGCTCGCAGGAGCCTCACAACTTCTCCGGTGTCTGAGCCACCGACCGGGCTATCAGGTTGATCCTGCGTCGGTCTGACCTGTTTCCATCAGCTTGTACGCTCTGGCAATTCCTGGCGGGTCGTACCTCCTCGATGTCGACTGCGAGTTGTCGCCGGTGTCCAGCCTACGTCAGGTTGCAACGGCCGGCGGGTTCGCGGGTCGATATTCCGTTCCATACGCGAGGATCGCCCAGAGATGCGCGCGTGCTTGGCGGCGAGAGCCACGGCGGCGACATTCACGTGCCGACGCTCCTTCAAGCGCCGCGCCCACTCGCTTTTCGCGTCCGTCTTCTTGTCGACGATACGCAGATATGCGCGGGCGCCGTGTACCAGGAGCGCGACCAGCGCCGTCGCGGTCTTCCGCGCATCCACTTCGTGAAGCTGCTCGAGCAACCCGGCGAGCACTTCGCGCGCAAGAACCGGCAGCCCGTTCTCCGCATCTTCGAGGATACCGGGCAGTTGGCGCCGCAATCGCGCCACACCCTTGGGCACCACGCGGGCGATTTGCATACCGGCGAGCTCGGAATGGATATCTCCATAGCGGTGCAATCAAGGTCTAGAGCGCACTGTGACGGTGCAAGCGAATGAGACTCGTCTGAGGATTCAAGCACTAGACGTTGATATCACTGAAGCTCATCTCCCTGGTATGACGATTGCTTGCTAATGGCCGCTCTTTGGTTCTTGCGCCCGAACTGGCACTACAAGGGACCAACAGCGACCAAGAGCGAGGGGGATTACATGAAGCTGATCACTGCGATCATTCAGCCGTACAAGCTGGAGGATGTTCGAGAAGCGCTGGCAGAGGCCGGCGTTCAGGGGTTAACGGTGACGGAGGTACGCGGTTTCGGTCGGCAGCGGGGGCATACGGAGATCTATCGTGGGGCCGAGTACGCGGTGGAGTTCGTGCCCAAGACCCGCATTGATGTGGCGGTTACCGACTCACTTGCTGAGGCGGTCATTGATGCGGTGTTGAAGGCAGCCCGGACCGGGAAGGTGGGCGATGGGAAGGTGTTTGTGACCGAGCTTACGCAGGTCGTGCGGATTCGCACCGGTGAGCGGGATGCGAGTGCCCTTTAGAAGGGGACGTCTACAGACGTGCTTAGAGCGATTTCGTTAGCACAAGCTAATTCTTGGGGAGGCTGAAATTGATCAATGTGCTATCTCGCTGGGTCCTGTTGAGCGTCCTTCTCACACAGATGGCCTTCGGTCAAAACGCCCCCGCATCGGCGACACCGGCTTCCGCCCCTGAAGCGTCCGTGGCTGCCGATGCCGGGGCCTCGAAGGAGGGCACGCCTGCTGGGTTCGCTGCAGCGCCGACGCCAATGTCCGCCGCGACAGCGTCGCCACCGGCGGCATCGACGACCGAGCCATCGGTTGTTCTCAACTCCCAGATCAATTCGGGGGATACGGCTTGGATGCTGGCGTCGATGGCGCTGGTATTAATGATGACGGTGCCTGGGCTCGCTTTGTTTTACGGTGGCATGGTGCGCAAGAAGAACGTACTGGCGACGCTCATGCAGAGTTTTGCCATTACATGTCTGGTGACCATACTTTGGTACGTCATCGGTTACAGCCTCGCCTTCACGCCCGGTTCGCCGTACATCGGTGGCTTAAGCCGGCTGTTCATGAACGGCATCATCTACATCAAGGACGTTGCTGCGGTAGCGGCCACCAAGGACACGCCGGCGGTCGAGGCGGTAGTCGGAAAAGTGTCGGTGAGCCACCTGGGCGTAACAATTCCCGAGAGTGTATACGCGATGTTTCAGCTGACATTCGCCATCATCACTCCGGCCCTTATCTGCGGCGCGTTCGCGGAGCGCATGAAATTTTCTGCGATGCTGTGGTTCATGGGGATCTGGTCGATCATCGTCTACGCGCCTATCGCCCATTGGATGTGGGAGCCGGCGGGCTGGGGAGCGGCGGCAGGTGTCCTCGACTTCGCGGGCGGAACAGTTGTGCATATCAATGCCGGCATTGCAGCGCTCGCCTGTGCATTGGCGCTCGGCAAGCGTGTGGGCTTCAACAAGGAGCCCATGGCACCGCATAACCTGGTGCTGACGGTAATCGGTGCCTCGCTGCTATGGGTCGGGTGGTTCGGATTCAACGCGGGATCCGCCGTAGCCGCCGACGGTCGCGCCGGCATGGCCATGGCCGTGACGCAAATCGCCACGGCCGCCGCCGCGCTCGCATGGATGTTCATGGAATGGCTGGTCAAGGGCAAGCCGAGCGTGCTGGGAATCGCCTCCGGTGCTGTAGCGGGCTTGGTAGCGATCACGCCGGCATCGGGGTTCGTCATGCCGACTCCGTCAGTCATTATTGGCGTGGCGGCAGGAGTCGTTTGCTTCTTTGCCGCAACCTCACTCAAGAAGGCGCTCGGCTACGATGATTCGCTGGATGCTTTCGGTGTGCACTGTATTGGTGGGATCGTCGGCGCGCTTCTCACCGGAGTCTTTGCCAGCACGGCACTCGATGGCGGCCAGGCTGGAAGTGTCATCACCCAATTGAAGGCCGTGTCAGCGACAATCGCGTACGGCTTCGCGGCCAGTTACGTGATCCTCAAGGTGATCGACCTGACCATCGGCCTGCGCGTCACCGAAGAAGAGGAGCGCGAGGGTCTCGATGTGTCGTTGCACGGTGAGCACGTAGAGTAGCCAAATTATTGGCATGGTTGCAGCTCCCGGCGGTATTCGTGATGCGCCGCCGGACGTTTTCTCCCAAGTCAATCCTGCATCAGAACTGCCGGCAGGAGCCCCTACTTGCTCCTGAATTACCGCACCAGTTGTGAAGGCGCCGCGAAAGTGGCCTCTTGCGCATGCAGGCTGCGCGGTCGCTTACGCGCTGGCGTCGCTCGTTCGCAGTCGGTAGCCGACGCCCGGATCGGTGACCAGGTACTTCGGTCGGTGCGGCTCGGGTTCGAGTTTCGCGCGAAGGTTCTTGATACACTCGCGCAGCCCGCGGGTATCCCCCAACCGCTGGCGACCCCACACCTCCTGCGCGAGCTGATTTTGCGTCACGATGGAGCCTGCATGACGGTTCAGGCATTCTAGAACGCGGTACTCGAGTGCTGTCAGGTGAATCTCCCCCCCAGCACCTCGCGCGATGCGGTGCGCGATGTCCACGCGCACTTCACCCAGCAGGAGCTCATGGCTGGCCTGCGCCCGTTGTGTGCCCCGCCGTAGTGCGGCATGTACTCGGGCCAGGAGCTCGGGCGGGCTGAACGGTTTCATTACATAGTCGTCCGCCCCCGCATCGAGAGCAACGATTTTCTGCTCCTCGGCCGTGCGCGCAGACAGGACGATGATCGGCAGGGATGACCACGAGCGTACGTGGCGGATAACATTCACACCATCGCCGTCGGGGAGCCCGAGATCGACGAGCATCAGATCCGGCCGGTGCGCGCGTGCTTCGAATTCGGCTTGGGTCGCAGTCTCGGCCGCGCACAACCGAAAGCCCTCGGATTCGAGGAGAGCGCGAAGGACGTTGCGAATGGCAGCATCGTCCTCGACGACGAGGATGAGGTTCATCTCCTCGGTCACTGTTCTGACCCGAGTGTTGACCGGGCTGAATTCGTCCCCGTCACCGTGCTGACCGCCGACTGAATTGAAGCGGGAAGTACAGCGGGCGGCGCCAGGGGGAGGGTAAACTCGAAGCGCGCGCCCCCACCCGGCCGGTTCCGTGCCGTGATATCTCCGCCGTGCTCGTGCACAATCGCGCGACAGATCGCAAGGCCCAGACCCACCCCCACGGCCGAACCCTCCTCCGAGCCACGCTGGAACTTATCGAACAGCCGCGCAGGATCTCCGGGTGGCAGACCCGGACCAGTGTCATCGACGGTGAGGAGCACAAAGGATTTGTCCAATACCGCAGAAATGACGACGCGTGTGCCCGGCGGCGTGTACTTGACAACATTGTCAAACAGGTTGGCGAAGAGCTTCACGACGAGTGTTGCGTCAACGTGCACGGGCGGGAGGTAATCGGGCAGCCGCGTCTCGACCGAATAGGCTGCCAGCCGCGGCCCGAGCTCTCTCTCCGCGGCTTCGATCAGATCGCCGAGGTCCTGCCAGTCCCGCCGGAGCACCACTTGACCGACCTCGAACCGCATAAGGTCCAGCACATTCGTGATGAGTTCGGACATCTCACGGGCCTTGGTCTCAACGGAGCGCGCGAGCGACTGACGCGTGGCCTTATCGAGTGCCTCGCCGTGCTCGGCCAGCGTGCCGCCCGCACCGGCAATAGCGGCTAGCGGGGTCCGCAGGTCGTGCGAGATCGAGGCGAGCAGCGTATTGCGCAAGCTCTCGCGCTCGGCGGCCACCCGCACGGCCTCGGTCCGATCGGCAAGCTGTGCGCGCTCGAGCGCTACGCCGAGTTGACCTGCGAAGGTCTCAAGCAGATGGCGCTGCTCGGGAAGAGATACGCGTCGCGGGTTCTCCGGGAGGACGGCGAGCACACCGAGCGGGCGTTCGGCATCGCCCAAGGGAACGTAGAGCGCAGGGGCCGCCGCTAGTGTGTCCGTGCCGAGTCCGGCCTCCCGTCCGTGATCTGCAACCCACTGCGCGATCGCGAGGTCGGGATGGCGCAGCGACTGCTCCATGGGCTTACCTTTGGGCATGTGCAGCTTGCGGTCGTCGTCAGGCAAGAGGACGACTGCCTTGCACTGAAACACCTCGGCAACATGCCGCACTGCCACGGCTGCGAGCTGGGCGATGCCGCGCGTCGCGGCGAGCTCCCGGCTCATGGCGTACAGCAAGGCGGACCGCCGCTCGCGCGCGCCCGCGACGCGGGTCTGCTGGCGCACACTCGCCATGAGAGTTGCGCTCAGGAGTCCCACGATCAGCATAGCCGCAAACGTCACCAGGTACTGCGCATCGGATACCGCAAACGTGAACCGCGGTGGCACGAAGCAGAAGTCGAATGCCGCGACGTTCAGAATCGTGGTGAGCACGGAAGGTCCGCGTCCCAGTCTCAACCCCGAAACCGTCGCGCCGAGCAGGTACACCATCACCAGGTTAACCAGCTCGAAATGCGGGTACATGGCAAAGGCAGCCAGGGTGCACGCCATGCTGATCAGCGTGGCCCAGCCGTAGCGGTCCCAGCGAAACGGAATCGGAAGGTTGTCCGGTCGGCTCCGGGCTTCGCGGGTTTGCCCGGGCAGCACCGACTCCGCGGGGGCAATTGTGATCACATCGAATCCCCGCGCCCGGCGGGCGAGCTCCGTCGCCGTCGAGGGGCGCCACAGCGCCTTCAGGCCGAAGCGTTTCGGGGCCCCGACGAGCACGCGTGTGGCGTTGCGAATCCGGGCGTATTCGAGCAGCGCTTCAGTGGCGGTCGGCCCATCGATCGTCACCGTCTCCGCACCGAGCGACTCCCCGAGTCGCAGCAGATCGATGCGACGGTTGCGCTGGGCTTCGGAGAGCTTGAGGAGCGCCGGTGTCTCGACGTACACCACGGTCCATTCGGCATCCAGTGCATCGGCGAGCCGCTTGCCAGCTCGCACCAGCTGCTCGGATTGGCGGTCGGGTCCGGTCGCGACCAGCACGCGTTCGCCGGGCAAGCGCGTTCGACGCTCGAGCCCAACGCCTGCCGATGCACGTGCAGCCGCCTCGACCCGGTCCGCGACCCTGCGCAAAGCCATCTCACGCAACGCCATGAGATTGGGGATGCGAAAGAAGCGCTCGACGGCGTTGGCAACCTCATCGTAGATGTACACCTTGCCTGCATGCAGTCGTGCGAGGAGATCCTCGGGCGGCAGATCGATCAGCTCGACCTCATCGGCCTCGTCGAAAACGTGGTCGGGCAGGGTCTCGCGCTGGCGCACACCGGTGAACTGCGCCACCAGATCGTTGAGGCTTTCGAGATGCTGGACGTTGACCGTCGTCCACACGCTGACACCCGCTTCGAGTAGCTCCTGGACGTCGTGCCATCGCTTGGGATGGCGCATGGGGGGCTCGCCACCTACGGGATTGGAATGGGCAAGCTCGTCGACGAGGAGAATGTCGGGATGGCGTTTGAGGGCCGCATCAAGGTCAAATTCCTGGCGGACGATGCGCCGATAGCGCACGGAAAACGTCGGCAGCCGCTCGAGCCCCTCGAGCAACCGCTCGGTCTCCACGCGCCCGTGCGGCTCGACGTAGCCGACGACCACATCCTTGCCGGCCGAGCGGGCGCCTCGGGCGGCTTCCAGCATGGAGTAGGTCTTGCCGACGCCTGCGGAGGCGCCAAAAAAGATGCGCAGGCGCCCGCGCCTTGCCCGGGCTTCCTGCGCCTGAAGGTGGGCAAGGAGCTTGTCGGGATCCGGCCGTACCTCGGCCATCTCGAGAGTTCCCGATTACTTGCCGTGATCGAGCGCCAGATTCAGCTCCAGGACATTGACCCGGGGCTCGCCGAGAAAGCCCAGCACACGTCCGTGTGCGTTTGAGGAAATCAGTGACTGCACGTATTCAAGGCTCACATTACGAACGCGCGCCACTCGCGGCGCCTGATAGTACGCGGCTGCCACACTGATCTCCGGGTCGAGGCCGCTGCCGGATGCGGTCACGAGATCGACCGGGATCGGGCCCTTGTTGGTCGGGTCCGCTGCGTGCAGTGCATCGATGCGCGACTTGATGCCATCGGTCAACGCGGGATTCAGCGGACCGAGGTTCGATCCGGTCGAGCCAGTTCCGTTGTACGGCTGGGGGGTGGTCGCGGACGGACGGCCCCAGAAGTACTGCGGATCACTGAAGGGCTGGCCGATGAGGGTCGATCCTACCGCCTGGCCGTTCTGCACCAGGATGCTGCCTCCTGCCTGGGCGGGAAAGAGCACCTGCGCGATTCCGGTGACGGCGAACGGGTAGACGATACCGGCGATGACTGTCATCACGAGAAAGAGAGCTACCGCTGGACGGATAATCGAGGTCATGGATGGTGCCTCCGTCAGACCAGGTGCGTGAGCACGAGACCCAGATCGATCAGCTTGATGCCGAGAAACGGAATGATGATGCCTCCCAGTCCGTAGAGCAGCAGGTTACGTCGCAGCAGCACCGCAGCGCCGAGCGGTCGATACTTGACGCCCTTCAGCGCAAGCGGGATCAGCACGACGATGATCAGCGCATTGAAGATCACTGCCGACAGGATTGCGGAGAACGGGCTCGCCAGACGCATGATGTTGAGCGCGTTCAGCTGCGGATACGTGGTGGCAAACGCCGCCGGTATGATGGCGAAGTACTTCGCCACATCGTTGGCGATGCTGAACGTGGTCAGGGAGCCGCGCGTCATCAGCATCTGCTTGCCCGTCTCCACCACCTCGATGAGCTTCGTGGGGTTGGAGTCGAGGTCGACCATGTTGCCGGCTTCCTTGGCGGCCTGGGTGCCGGTGTTCATCGCGACCGCGACGTCCGCCTGCGCGAGCGCTGGCGCATCGTTGGTTCCATCTCCTGTCATCGCGACAAGCTTCCCCTCGGCCTGATGCTCGCGGATCAGCCTGAGCTTCGCCTCGGGCGTCGCCTCGGCGAGGAAGGCATCCACCCCGGCTTCGGCCGCAATGGCCGCTGCCGTAAGCTTGTTGTCGCCGGTGATCATCACGGTCTTGATCCCCATGCGACGCAGCTCGAGGAAGCGCTCCTTGATGCCGCCCTTGACGATGTCCTTGAGCTCGATGATGCCGAGCACGCGCGGCCCGTCGCTCACCAGGAGTGGCGTGCTGCCGCGGCGGGCAATGTCATCGACGCTCGCGAGAATGCCCCGCGGCAGGGCCTGACCCAGGCCTTCGATGTGCTTCTGGATAGCATCGGGCGCGCCCTTGCGGATCTGCCGCTCGCCGATGTTGACCCCGCTCATGCGTGTATGCGCCGAGAAGGGGACGAACGTAGCATTGAGCGAGTGCAGATCGCGCTCGCGCAGCTTGAAGCGCTGCTTGGCCAGCACGACGATGCTGCGTCCTTCTGGCGTCTCATCCGCTAGGGAGGCGAGCTGTGCCGCATCGGCGAGTTCCTCCTCTTTCAAACCTGGCGCTGGAATGAACGCAGCGGCCTGACGATTTCCCAGAGTAATCGTCCCCGTCTTATCGAGGAGCAGGACGTCCACGTCCCCAGCCGCCTCCACTGCACGACCGGAGGTGGCGATGACGTTGGCCTGCATCATGCGGCTCATGCCCGCCACGCCGATCGCCGAGAGCAAGCCCCCGATGGTGGTCGGGATCAGACAGACCAGCAAGGAGATCAGAGCCGTGATCGTCACCGGCGTGCCGAGCTTCGCGACCAGCACGCTGTAGAGCGAATACGGCAGCAGGGTTGCGGTGGCGAACAGGAACACGAGCGTAAGCGCCACCAGAAGGATCGTAAGGGCGATCTCGTTCGGCGTCTTCTGCCGCTTGGCGCTCTCCACCATATCGATCATGCGATCGATGAAGGTCTCGCCTGGATTGACGGTCACCTTGACGATGATCCAGTCTGACAGTACTCGCGTGCCGCCGGTCACGGCCGAGAAATCTCCGCCGGATTCGCGGATGACGGGTGCCGACTCACCGGTGATGGCGCTCTCATCGACCGAAGCCGCACCCTCGATCACCTCGCCATCGGCGGGAATGTAATCCCCGATCTCCACGAGCACGATGTCCCCGCGACGCAGATCGTCGGCGCGCACCCGCGCCTGGCGAGCGCGATCGCGCGCATCGCCCAGCTTTTTCGCCCACACCGTCTGCTTGAGCCCGCGGAGCGAAGCCGCCTGGGCCTTGCTGCGCCCTTCGGCGAGCGCCTCGGCGAAATTGGCGAACAACACCGTGAACCACAGCCAGATCGCCACGTTCAGGATGAACCAGCCCGGAGCTTCGCCACGCCCCACGAGGGCCTGGAACCAGAGAAAGGTGGTCAGGATGCTGCCGATGTAGACGACGAACATCACCGGATTTCGCCACTGCACTCGTGGATCGAGCTTTCGGAGCGCATCCGCGATGGCAGGAGTCATGAGACTGCGGTCGAACATCGACAGCTTGCGGTGTGCATACGCCGCGCGCGCTGCCGCGTGCTCACGCGCCGCCGCGGCTTCTGCGGCGGGCACGGTAGCCGCAACCGCAGCGGGCAGCGGAGTGGACTCTTTGATGGGCTGAGCCATATCAGTTACCCCACAGCATCAGGTGTTCGACCACGGGGCCCAACGCGAGCGCGGGCACGAAGGTCAGTGCACCGACCAGTAACACCGTGCCGATCAGCAAGACGACGAAGGTGGGCCCGTACGTCGGCATGGTACCGGAGGTCACGGGCACGCGCTTTTTGGCAGCGAGCGACCCCGCAACCGCAAGGACCGCAACGATCGGCCAGTAACGGCCGAGCCATACGCACAGCCCGAGCGCGGTGTTGTAGAAGGGCGTATTGGCCGAGATTCCCGCGAACGCACTGCCGTTGTTGTTGCTGGCCGAGGTGAAGGCGTAGAGGATCTCGGAGAACCCGTGCGCGCCCGGATTGGCTACTCCGGCCTGCCCCGCCGTCACGCTGACGGCGACGGCCGTGCCCATCAGCACGATGAATGGCATCACGAGGATCGCGATCGAGCTCATCTTCATCTCGAACGCCTCGATCTTCTTGCCGAGATACTCGGGCGTGCGTCCGATCATGAGACCGGCGATGAAGACGCCCACGATGGCGAAGATCAGCATCGAGTAGAGGCCGGTCCCGACGCCGCCGAAGACGACCTCCCCCAACATCATGTTGAAGAGCGGCACGAAGCCCCCGAGTGGCGTATACGAGTCATGCATCGAGTTCACCGCCCCGCAGGAGGTGCCGGTGGTGAGAGTCGCGAACAGTGCGGAGGCGCCAATGCCGAAGCGCGCCTCCTTGCCCTCCATGTTGCCGCCCGGCTGGAGCGCGCTCGCGGTCTGATCGACGCCGAGCGCGGCCACGTGAGGATTACCGAGCTGCTCATTGTAAGCGGCAATCGAAAGTTCACCGGCGAACAGGACGCCCATCGCGGCCAGTATTGCCCAGCCCTGCCGTGTATCGCCGACCATCCGTCCGAAGGTGTAAGTGAGCGAGGCGGGAATCAGGATGATCGCCAGCATCTCAAGCAGATTCGAGAGCGGCGTCGGATTCTCATACGGGTGTGCGGAGTTCGCGTTGACGAACCCGCCGCCGTTCGTGCCGAGCTCTTTAATGAGCTCCTGCGAGGCGATCGGACCCATGGGCAGCGACTGCGTCCGGGTCGAGGCGTTCTCCATCACAGGATTCCCCGCCTTGTCCTTGATCGGGTTGCCTGCCGCATCGGTCTTGGGCTGCTGGTACGTGACCGTCTCGAGCATCGTCACGTCCTTGTAGGCACTGAAGTTCTGCGGCACACCCTGCTGCACCAGCACGAGCGCGAACACGAGAGAGATGGGCAGCAGCACGTAGAGGGTCGAGCGGGTCATGTCGACCCAGAAATTGCCGATCGCCTTGGCGTTGCGACGCGCGAACCCGCGAATGAGTGCGATCGCCACCACGATGCCCGTGGCCGCCGACAGGAAGTTCTGCACCGCGAGGCCCGCCATCTGCGTGAGATAGCTCATCGTGGACTCGCCCGAGTACCCCTGCCAGTTGGTGTTCGTGATGAAGCTCAACGCCGTGTTGAACGAGGAATCCGGCGTGACGTTCGCGAAGTGCTGCGGGTTGAGCGGCAGCCAGAGCTGAAGGCGCTGCAGGCCGTAGACAAAGAGTGCGCCAATCGCGTTGAACACGAGCAGCGCGATGGCGTAGCGCTGCCAGCTCATCTCGGTACCTGGATCCGTGCCGCACAGACGGTAGATGAACCGCTCGAGCGGGGCACCGATCCGAAGGGGCCAGATGGGCTGGCCTTCCATCACGTTCGCCATGTAGAGGCCCACCGGTTTCACCAGCAGCAGGGCGACGATCAGAAAGACGGCGATGAGCGCCAACGTCGAGGGAGTCATCAGAATTTCTCCGGCTTGAACATCGCGTACAGCAGGTACACGAAGAGGCCAAACGAGAGCAGACCGCTCAGAATGTACACCGCGTTCATTCCCCACCTCCCAGGCGGGACACCGCCTTCACCAGCCAGTGCGTCGCTGCATACAGCACCACAATGATCACCAGATAAACGGCATCCATCTCAAGTTCTCCCGCTGCGCCGAAGGCGCGCCTTAATCTATCGTTTCGCCTGTAAGTTTCGTGTGAGGAGATGGACTGAGAAAACCAAGTTCCAAGCCCCTATGCCGCGTCGCAACAAGCCGTCCGACACACCGCTGGGCGCTCGACAAGTCAATTAGGTTCCGAACTTGTATACGCCCTGGATTGCGACCTGGCTGAGGCTGTCGGCGAGCTCCGGATTGGCTACAGTCGGATCGCTACGGTAGAAGATGTTGTTCTGGGCCTTGTCGTAGCGGCCTTCGAAGCGCAGCTCGAAGCTCTTCACCGGTGCATAGCCGACTGTCAGCGTCCCTTCTTTCAGCGTCTGCCCCGTGCCGCCGAAATCGAAGCCATCCTTGTCATCGAGGTACTCGCCGCGCAGCGAC
Source organism: Steroidobacteraceae bacterium (assembly GCA_035541695.1). Lineage (GTDB taxonomy): Bacteria > Pseudomonadota > Gammaproteobacteria > Steroidobacterales > Steroidobacteraceae > 13-2-20CM-66-19. The sequence goes on along the minus strand of DATKMV010000049.1, from coordinate 6,208 downwards.
AGGCGCCATCGATCGTTGAGTGCGTAGTTCACATAAAGCGCTGCGCCGTTCCAGGTCGCACTGGGTCCGGTGGGGAACTGCTGCTGGTCCCAGTCGATGTTCAGGATGATAGTGAGCGCCGAGGTCGCATTGTAGGTCGCCACGACATCGACCAGGATTCGCTCTCCATCGTATTGCTGGGTCTTGCCGATATAGGCCTGCGTCGTGAACGAGAAGGTCTTGTTGGGCGTCCAGGCGAGCCCCACCTCGCCGGTCTTGGAGCCGTACGAGGTAGAGGTCAAGTTCCAGCCGTTGTTGACCCCACCGATCAGTGTGAACGTGTCGGTGACCGTCCAGGTGGCGCGAACGCCCGTGTGGGTGAGCGGCTCCGACCAGGTGTAGAGCAGCGAGCGCGAGAAGTTCGTGTTCTGGGTCGGATTGATATATTCCGCCCCGGCAAGGGTCACGAACTTGCCCGCAATCACGGTGAGCGGGCCAGTGGCGTACTGGAGGTACGCCTGACGGACATCGAACACGCTGTGGTCCGTCGGGCCGCTCTCGGCCTCGTTGAGAATCCGCGCGTCCTCTCCGGCGATCACATCGACCAGTGCGCCGAAGCCCGATTTCGGCTGATAGGCAACCTGCAGCCCCGCCTGGTCAAGCTGGAAGGTGTCGTGCTGAATGTCGAACTCATGTACGTTGGAGGGATAACCGTTCGAATGATAGTAGGAAGTCGCGACGTAGCCGTTGGCCGTGAGTCCCCATGCGGCGAGCGTGTCGGTCCAGCTCGGCACGGCCGGGGGGGCTGGTGCGGCCGGCTCGGCTGCCAGCAGCATCCCCGGGCTGGCCGCCAGCACCGCCGCGATGCTCCAGGTTCGCACATTGTGACTCTTCATATTCATTCACTCCTCCGGCTCTGACCGCCCCCGTGAGGACGACGGATAAAAGGCTTCCTCACCATCTCCGAGGCCGGCCCACTTTGCGCAGCCAGACCGCATAGAGGAACAATCCGACCGAAATTCAACCGAATCACGACTCGCGAGGGTTCCACGATCTGATCGACTACGAACCCTAGCGCGCCGCGTGTGAGTTATTTGTGAGAAGAATTTACCTACCGAAGCTTCTTTGACCTGTGATTCAACGCGCTGAATTCCGCTGCCGGAGCGAGCGGCGCGTGACCTCCCGATGACGGGAATACCACAGCGGAATCCCGATATAGAGCCCGTAGAGCAGCGTAAGTGTGCCGAGTGCCGTATTCAGTCTGTCCATATTCGGCTTGGGACTACCAGGCCTCATCACCTGTCAGGGGATGCTATGACCAAGCGCTGTCAGCGCGTTGTGAATAATTACACTCGCTCAGCCCCGCGCTCTCCGCGTCGGCTCGCCGCCGACGAATTACTGTGTTGGCGGCGAAGGCGTGAACCAGATCCGCATGAAAACGGACGGAATCTGTCAGGAACGACCCTGGACAAACTGTTTGAGGCGGGTCGAGCCGCAGTGCCTACCGTGCACGACCGAGGAGAAACTCGCTGAAGCGAATCGCGTTGCGATGCCTGAGTAACTGTGGACTTAAGGCTGCGTGACCTGGGGAGTGGTCATGGATGCTGGCCAAGATCGACCAGATGCGACCCTATAGGCCGAAGCGCTAACATTCGATAGCTGCCGGTCTCGACAAGCAACGCCCGGTGAGGTGACCCTGAAGTACACAGTAACCGCCGGAGCACGCGCCCGCTGCCGCTCGGGATAGTCGTGCGGAGTGCCGATGCGCGACGGGCTATGGTTGGGGTTTGCCGATAAGCGGAGCGGCAGACCCGCCTGCCGAACCCCTCTCAGGCGACCTTCTCGGGTAGCTCGGTGAACCGCCGACGGAGCCTGGAGACTCAACCGGACAATCGCGCCTAACCGCACGAACAGTGAATAGCGAATCTGTTCTCGCCCTTGTCGCAGCGCTCCCTGATCGCACAGCGGCGGAACAGAAGGAAAACCGTGGACGTCGAAACCGCCTTCATTCTGTTGTTCGTCCTAGCAACGGTTGCGGCCATTGCAGCACGACGGCTGCACGCACCGTACACGGTTGTCCTCGTGCTCACAGGACTAATCCTAGGAGGGCTCAATCTTTTCCCTGCCCCACACCTCACCAAGAGTCTCTTGTTCTCGGTGATCCTCCCCGGGCTGATATTCGAGGCGGCCTTCAACATCGACGTTCAGGAACTCCGCAAGACTTGGATCACGATCACTACGCTCGCGGTTCCCGGCGTCATTGCTTCCATGGTGTTCATCGCAGTTGCGTTGAGCCCAGCCACTGGGGTGGTGAGTCTTGCACCCGGATTCGATTGGAAACACGCGCTGGTATTCGGGGCGTTGATTGCCGCGACCGACCCGGTCGCGGTAGTAGCACTATTTCGCTCAATGGGCGCGCCTCGACGCCTCACGACGTTGCTCGACGGTGAGAGCCTGCTCAACGATGGTACCGCGATCGTATTCTTCACGTTGAGCCTGGCATTGGTCACCGGTGGCGACACCACCGCAGGAGCGCTGCTCATCCAGTTCATATACATCGTCGGAGTCGGGGCCGTTATCGGGATAGCGATCGGCGCCGCCGCCTCCCTCCTGATGCGCAACCTGCACGACCCCGTGGTCGAGATCACGCTGACTACGGTCGCTGCTTATGGCTCATTCGCGGTAGCCGAAACCCTCCACAGCTCCGGTGTAATCGCCACCGTCGTCGCAGGGGTACTGTGCGGAAACATCGGTGCTCGGGGTATGTCCGCCTCCACGCGCGCCGCATCGGAGACCTTTTGGGGGTACGTGACTTTTGCGCTCAACTCGATCGTCTTTCTCTTGATCGGCTTTGAGGTTCACCTGTCGCAGCTGCTTCACTATTGGGTTCCCATTCTCCTCGCGTACTACGTAGTCACGCTTAGTCGCGCGGTGATCCTCAGCGTCGGGCAGGCATTGCTCAGGTGGAGCGGCGAACGCTTCCCGTGGCAATGGAATGTGATCCTGACCTGGGGCGGTCTGCGCGGCGCGCTAGCGATGGTCCTCGCGTTAAGTCTTCCGCAGGATTTCGCATACCGCGAGCTCATCGTTTCAATGACCTTTGGGGTCGCGCTGCTATCGATACTGGTGCAAGGCTTGACGATGTCCTCTTTGCTCGTCCGCCTGAGAATTGTACACAAACCCGCTGATCGCCACGCCTTCGAGGTCAGCCGGGGTCGCATGCAGGCTGCAGAAGCGGCGCTTGCCGAGATTGATCGGCTGTCACATCGGAATGCGGCTGCTCCCGAGCTGCTGGACGAGTTACGCAAGGAATACCTGCAGATCATAAGGAGAGCCGCGCAAGAGCGGCGTGAACTCGGGCTGGATTCCCGACAGGCGCCTAGCCTCAATATCCGCGACGTTCGCATCCGCGTCCTGGGAATCGAGCGTGATCGGGTAATGCAGGCATACCGACAGGGCGAACTGCGGGCTGCCAGCCGCGATAGCCTGCTAGCGGATATTGATGCACGCCTGTCGCGCCTGGAGACCGCCGTTGCGGCGAACACATAGAACGGAATCGCGAAAAAATGCGCGCGGGGGACCGGGTAAAGGGGTTCGCAGCCACGATCGTAGCCATCAGGCCGCTGACGCCAACGCTCAATGGTCCGAGGTCCAGACTCCGAGCGATCGCGAGTAGACCATAGAGAGACAAGGCGATCGTGGCGGGCTCAAGCCTTTCGATTTCACAGCTCTATCTACGTCGTCCGTCCCAACACATCCCTGGCCGTGCAGGCACGCAGCGGAGCGGACGTTCGCTCTTGCGCCGCCCACGATGCTGCGTTCGTGGCCAAAGCGTGGGTCTTGTGGCAGACAAGCCCGCCTTTTCTTAACCTCTCATGACACTCCGCGGACTAGTCTGCGCCCCCAGCGGCCGAAAAGGTCATTTGGACGGGTCATGAGCAATATACCGGTTGCTTTTTACGTACTCGGAGCTCTCTTCACGCTCTATATCGTGGCAGCGACATGGCGCTCGAAAGACGCGTCCTCGCACCTGCGCAGTGTCAACCCGCGCGCGCGAGGGCGCCCGGTGAGCCTCGATCGTCGACTGAATCATTGGTGGCGGGCGCGCCGGCGTTCCAAGAACCTCCCCTAACGGGCAATCGGGCGCCTGCGGCGTCGAGTTGCCAAGCGAAGCAAAGTGGACGGGGAGTCCCACCAGACCGTTACCCGTCACCGTGACCGGACTGTGCTAACGGCTGTGCACCGCTGAGGTGGCCCGGGCAAACAACGACCGCAAAACGGGCGGTGATGGCAGCGTGATTCAGCGGTGCGGCTGCTACCTCGCGAAGTTGGCACACGATGTTTGTTATAGAGTGCTTACTGACGGACTTGGCTAGCGTGGCGCTCCACGCGCTGAAGTGGTTCGTCCACGAGTTCCTCCTGCTGACGATTCGTCCCACTGCGAGTTCACGATTCGCCAATCTCTGTCGCGTTGCGGGCTGTGTGGTCATTGTGGCCAGCCTGCGCGTGGAGCTACAGGACGGATTGTTGCCGAACACCCCTGCCACAATCATCCAGTTAGGTATTGCGGGCTTGACGGCGATCCTGTTGGGCAACGTCGCCAAGGAGTTTGCTTTCGACCTATCCGCGCGTTTCACAATGTGGCGCGGTCAACCCTTCGTCCGTAACGGCCTCACCGTGGGTGGCACGACGTTCTGGGAAATTCAATTCACGGATGGAACTTGGATGAGGTTTGAAAAGGAGTCCACGCAGACGATTTGCGAGTGGACAGCGCCGGATGGTCGGTGCAACCGCCTCGAGGTACGCTCGATCACATGACCCGAGTTCGGGATCGCCTCTATAGGCGTGTGCTCGGCGGGAGCGGTCTCCGCTGTGCCATGATCGGATAGTCTTTACCCGCTCAGCCGGAATGTTAGTCCCACTCTTTGCTGCACGCGCGACCGCTCGTGACGACCCGTGGCGCAGACCCCACGACATCCAAAGCCGCAATCTTTTGGAGGTCTGAACGAGCGCGTTGCGCGAGCCGGGGGACCGAATCCGTAACCACAACGGCTGCATCCCGAGCGCGCGTTAGGTCCGTGTAGAACGACGGTAGGTCGTCCGGGAATGTGCGTCCTTCTCAAGAATGACCTGCGATGCGTCCAGACCTTGTGCGCCATGCCCGGTCACTGCATGGCCGTAGTCGAGCCATAAGACACGATCGCGGGCAAGCCGCACAGTGCTGCCATCCGCTCGTCGGATCGCAAGCAGCGTTACAACCATGGCGTCTGTGTGGACGCGCTCGACTTGCGCGGTATCACCACCACGGGCCCCGAACCTTCGATAATCCTTCTCGAAGCGAACGGTCAGGCCAGCTTGATAGGTTTCGATCAGCTTCTTTTGCGCCATGGTCTCGTCCAAGGCGCGGAATACTCGAATGCGCTCACCGGAGCCCCCGAGCCGCAGCCCCGCTCGAACGCGCTCATTGATTTCGCGCCGAGCTTCATGCGAGCCCGTCAGCAGGAGCGGTGGAAGTGGGAAGTTCGGGTGCCTGAACTGTCCTCGTCCGTTTTCATCATTTCCGAATGGCTATGTGAAAAACGGCGACGATCGACTCGTCGTTTTAAATCGGGCAGCACGGTCAGTGATCGAGGAGGTACGAGGGGGAGCATGCGGATTTCGCCAAGATGTATAACTCAGCCTGGAAGTGCGCGCGCGAGCGGAACAGGTTAAGGAGGAGACGAAGGAGCCGCCGCCCTGGGGCTTCGGAAACGTGCGGGTTCACGATTCCAAGCACACGTTTGGGCGACGATTGCGTGCAGCAGGCGTTTCGTTCGAGGACCGACAAGACCTGCTCGGTCACAAGAGCGGGCGCATCACTACGCACTACTCGCGGGCGGAGCTTGAGAACTTGATTACGGCAGCGGGCAAGGTTTGCGCACTGCCGTCCCGCAAAACTCCCGCACTGGTTATGTTGCGGAAGAGAGTGCCAGGTGGTTGACGCTAAGTTCTCATTTCGACTGATTTATTGGCGCGCCCGGAGAGATTCGAACTCCCGACCTCCTGGTTCGTAGTTCGAGCTTTGAATCGAGGGCCTTTGATTTTATTAACTATTGAGACTTGCGTAAGTACATGACAGCGTTAAAACAGCTCCGCCTGTCGCCAGAAGGCGCACACGAGTGTGGAGCGGCGCTGCATCGAGCGCAGATTGCGTCTCGCCCGGTGTGCCAAATCGCTCAGGTCGCGTGCG
>DATKMV010000048.1:0-29084 GCA_035541695.1 Steroidobacteraceae bacterium | reverse complement strand
GCGGCCGACCTCTATGAGATCGGGGTGCTGGCGACCGTGATCCGCTACGTGACGACACCCGAGGGTGCGCATCACCTCGTCTGCCAGGGAGAAAGCCGCTTCCGCGTCGTCGAAATGGTGCGCGACACGCCGTTCCTGGCGGCGCGTATCGAGCAGATACCCGAGCCCACCAACACGAGCCCGGAGATCGAGGCACGCGCAGCTTTCCTCAAGGAGCGCGCGACGGAGGCGCTGTCGCTGCTGCCGCAGGCTCCGGCTGAGCTCGCCCGGATGATCGCCGGTATCGATTCAGCCGCGCATCTTGCCGATCTCATCGTCAGCTTCATGGACGTCAGATCATCGGAGAAGCAGGAGATCCTGGAGACGCTCGACCTGAAGGAGCGACTCGACAAGGTCATTCGCCTGCTCGCTCACCGCGTCGAGGTGCTCAAGATCACCAAGGACATCAGCGAGCAGACGCAGGCGGCGCTCGGCGAGCGCCAGCGCGAGGCCGTCCTGCGCGAGCAGCTGCGCCAGCTGCAGAAGGAGCTCGGCGAAGGTGTCGAGGGGGCGGATGAGCTCGCCGAGCTCGATAACCAGGTCGCGCAGGCCGGCATGCCCGCCCCCGTCGAGGAACACGTGCGCAAGGAGCTGCAGCGACTGCGGCGCATGCAGGAAGCCAGTCCCGAGTACGGCATGGTGCGCAGCTACCTCGACTGGATGGTGGCGTTGCCCTGGAGCAAAGTCGACCCGGAGGACATCGACATCGAGCGCGCGCGGCAAGTGCTCGATGAGGACCACTACGGACTCGAGAAGGTGAAGCGCCGCATTCTCGAGTACCTGGCAGTGCGTAAGCTCAATCCACAGGGACGCAGCGCCATCCTTTGCTTCGTTGGACCTCCGGGGGTCGGCAAGACCTCCCTCGGTCAGAGCATCGCCCGCGCACTCGGGCTGAAGTTCGTACGCGTCAGCCTCGGGGGCGTGCACGATGAGGCTGAGATCCGCGGTCACCGGCGTACCTACATCGGGGCGCTGCCCGGAAACATCATCCAGGGTTTGCGCAAGGCGGGTACCCGCAACCCGGTATTCATGCTCGATGAGATCGACAAGCTCTCCGCGAGCTTCCACGGCGATCCGAGCTCGGCGCTGCTGGAGGTGCTCGATCCGGAGCAGAACTCCACTTTCCGCGACAACTACGTTGCGCAGCCCTTCGACCTGAGCCGCGTCCTGTTCATTGCCACTGCCAACGTGCTCGAGACCATCGCGGGACCGTTGCGGGATCGCATGGAGATCATCGAGCTCAGCGGCTACACCATCGAGGAAAAGCTGCAGATTGCCAAGAGATATCTGGTGCAGCGTCAATTGAAAGCCAACGGGCTCGAACCCTCGCAGGTGACGATCTGCGATGCCGCGCTCTCACGAGTGATCAGTGAGTACACCCGCGAGTCCGGTGTGCGCAGTCTCGAGCGCCAGATCGGGGCTCTGCTGCGCAGTGCCGCGGTGCAGATCGCCTCGGGCAAGTCCACCGCCGTGACCTTCGACGCGCCCGACATCGACGCGGTGCTCGGTGCCTCGCGCTTCGAGAGCGAGATCGCGAGCCGCACGAGCGTTCCGGGGGTCGCTACCGGGCTTGCCTGGACCCCGGTCGGCGGCGACATTCTCTTCATCGAATCGGCGCGGCTGCCGGGGAACGGCAAGCTGATTCTCACCGGGCAGCTCGGCGATGTGATGAAGGAGAGCGCGCAGGCGGCGCTCAGTCTCGTCAAATCCCAGGCCGAGGAGCTCGGCATCGACCCGAGGGTGTTCGAGCACAGCGACATTCACATCCACGTGCCGGCCGGAGCCATTCCCAAAGATGGCCCCAGCGCCGGCGTGGCGATGTTCGTCTCGCTCGCCTCGCTGATGAAACGCGAGCCGGTGCGCCCCGATGTGGCCATGACCGGCGAGATCAGTCTGCGCGGTCTGGTGCTCCCCGTGGGCGGCATCAAGGAAAAAACGATCGCGGCGGCACGTGCCGGCATCAAGCGCGTCATCCTGCCGGCGCGCAACCGGCGTGATCTCGAGGACATTCCGCAGAGCACTCGCGATGCGCTGCAGTTCGTGTGGGTCGAGCGGGTCAGCGAGGCGTTGGCGGTGGCCCTCGGTGGCACGCCTTCCGCGGCAGGTGATTCCGAGCCTGCCGAACCCGAGGCCGCTGAGCCGCCGGCACGCAAGAGCCGCATCCGCCGTCAGCCCGCTTCGGGTCCGCCACTTTAGAGCGTACGGCGCGCGAAGCCGAGCTTGCCGCGGGCCACCACCGTCTCGCCTACCGTCACGTTGCCTTCGCAGAGTGTGATATCGCCGGCGCTCTTGAGGATCCGCACCTCGATCTCCATCCGGTCACCGGGCAGGACCGGCACCAGAAAGCGCATGTCGTTGATGGAGCCGAGAACCAGGAACTCACCCGCTTGTAGCCCGAGCGAGGTGGCGCGCGAGAACAGTATCGAGGCGGATTGTCCCAAGGCTTCCACGATCAGTGTGCCCGGCATGATAGCGAGCTCGGGAAAATGTCCGAGGAATTGAATCTCGTTGCCGGTGACGTTCTTCAGCGTGACGATGCGGTCGGGCTCGATCTCGAGCACGGCGTCCACCATGATCATGGGGAAGCGCTGCTTGAGGAGCGTGCGCACTTCAGTGAAGGTCATGAGAGGCTTGGAGCTTTTCATTCCGACTCCGTCGCTTCAGCGTGCCTGCAGCACCATCGCCATGGCGCGCGGCACGAAACGCGCCCGCGCAGCCGTGGCGCTGGAATCCGAGACGAGTCGCAACACGCGCAGTCCCGCGTCCTCGGCCATTCTGAGCGGCTCGCTCTCGCGATGGAATTCGAACACGTGGTCGCGCTGTGCGGACTCGAGCGCCGTGCTGAAGAATACGAGGCCCTGGGGCGCGGTCTGCGCCCCGAGCGAATCGAATAACGCCTTTGGGGTCGGCAGATGCTCAGCCAGCATCGCTGCGATGATGCCCTGATAGGTCATGGTCTGGCCCGGGCTGACGGTGCGCAGCGCATCGGCGACCTCGAAGCTCACTCGCTCCTGATGCTCTGAGGCCGCCAGCAGTCGCTTTGCAACGGCGACCGCAGGTGGACTGATGTCGAGGCCCGTGACCCGGATGTCCGGCCGCTCTTCCGCGGCAAGCAGGCTGAGCACCCCGTGGCCCGAGGCAAGCTCGAGAATCCTGGCGTTGGGTGGCAGTCGGCGCAGGAACTGATCCCGGAAGAGCGCGATGTGCGCGATCATGGACGGCCAGAAGGCATAGATCAGTATGGCCGCCCACATGTAGGGAATCATGTAGCCCTCGTCCTCGTAGACTTCCGAGACGATCTCCGGCATCGCCTCGGGCGTGTATTTGCCGGCCCGCTCATAGATCTGCTGTGCCTGCGCCACACCGAGGCAGTACCGGGCATACCCGAGCGCCGCATCATCGAAGGCCTCCTCCCCGTAGGCGGCGTCCGCCCACCGGGCGAGGGGATCGAGGACCCAGCGGCACAGCTCCTCGTGTGCGCGGAATGTGGCAATCGCTCCCGGTGCGAACAGCCTGGCGCGACGCTCCATGGCGCTCAAAAAAGCCTCTGCGGATTTCATGCTTCAGCTGCTCTCGCTCGATTGGCGGGCATGTCGGGAAATCATTCGACGCTCGCAGGCACATGCCGCACCAGGCGAACCATGGGCCTCACCAGATCCATCCCGTCCCAGGGCGAGCCAAAAACGTGCATGCGGCCAAGCGGCACGATGCGGTCCACGCCGTTCCGGCCCGCGGCCTCCGCGAGCGCCCTCGCCCTGTCGGCAGCGCCGCTCGCGAGTCCGAGCGTCTGCACCATGCCATCGAAGCGCGCGATGGGCTCGAGCAGATCCTCCACCAGCAGCACACTCAGCGTGCGCCCCTGCGTGGGGGTGGGGATCGCAGCTCCACTGCCGAGCAGCAACGTCCAATCGGGCATTGCGGGGAAGAGTGCCTGGCGCGTGCCATCCGCGAGGAGCCAGCTCGCGCGGGCAAGACAGATGGCGGAAGTCTGCGCGGGCTCCATGCTTCGTCGCGGATGGAGCTCCTGCTCCCGGCTGAGCGCCTGCGCGAGCCGCGCCGCAAACTCTGCGATGTCCCCCGTCGCGCCACGCTCGAGGAACAGTGTTTGTGGCGAGGAGCAGGCCTGCTGGTCGAATTGCCACACATCCCGTGCCAGGCGACGGCACCAGTTCTCGCGCTCGCCACCGCTCCAGCTGTCCGCATCCATCGCCGCCACCGAAAGCCGCGGGCCAAAGACCGCAATGCGCGCCCAGTCGGGAAAGGGCAGCGCACGGATCTCGCGCACCGCCTCGGCACCTCCCCAGATCATCGCGCCATCCACCGACTCCGCCATGGCGCGCTGCAGATCGCTGCGCTCGTGCGCGAAGCTCGCCATGCTGATTCGCTCGAGCAGCACATCACCATCGGCAACCTCGGCGAGCCTCCCGATGAGCACGCCGATCTCCCGTTCCAGGCCGGAAGGGACACGCACCAGGCACGCGTTGCCGCCGAGCAGTGCACAGCACATCGAGAGCAGCGGCTGGATCTCGATGTTCCCCGCCGGCCAGTGGCCGACGAGGCCGAGCGCAACAGCCCGCAGCTGCGCGCGCCCCTCCTCCCGCCAGGCGCCCTGCAGTCCCGCCGCGCCGAGCTCGCGGATGACGATCGATTCGAGCGTAGCGCGCCGCAGCCAGAGCTTCAGAAACGGCACGCCGGCGATGGCATCGACCTCGGCGCCGCGGAGCGCTTCGCCCCAGCGCCCGAGGATCTCGATCACCTGCGCCGGCGAGAGCTCACGCGCGCGCGCCTGCGCCCGCAGCCGCCGCGCCACAGCGGCGAGCTCCTCTGGGGAGGAGAGCTGCCGTATGAGATCAGACATCGGCCGCGACCGACGCCGGGCGTTGCCTCGTGGTCTCGATGTTGCCGCAGCCACGGATTTCCGCCTGTGGAATCCGCTTCACGAAGCGAAAGGCAATACCGCGCCGCCCGCACCCGCAGCCGTCGTAGCGGACCACCTCGCCGATATCGTCGGTCAATACCAGGAAGCCCGGGAAGCTGGTCGGTAGCACGCTGCACACCTGCACCAGTCCCTGCTGCCCGGCCGCCACCGGCTGGAGCGTCAACGGATCGCGCACCACCACCGCTGCAAAGGCCGGGACGTGCTTGTTGCCGTGCTCGCAATCCGGATAGATCACGCCCACGTTCTCGACCATGCCGTAGAAATCGAGCACTCGCCCGGGGTCGCAACCGAATACTGCGCTGACACCCGCGGCGAACTTGGCCGGCGTCACCGCGCGCGCCTGCAGGCGTTTCCAGCCACCGCTGTGCAGCACGCGAACGTTCGGCATGGCGAGGCTGACGCCCCGTTCGCGCAGCGGCATCACGAGGTGCTGCCATATCATGTAGGTGAAGCCGTAGACCAACACCTCCTGGTCGCGCCATCTCGCGGCGAGATCCAACAGCCGTGTCTCATCGAGGCTCGGCTCACCACCGCGCACCGCTTCGAGACAGCATACGATCTCGGTAGCAAAGGCTCTCAATCCCTGTATGGCGGCCGCCCGCGCTCCGAGCTGCGGAAGTCCGGAGAGAGTCTCCGGCACGTCGACCACCAGATAAGGACGGCGTCGCGGGCCGATGAAATTGCTCACAATCGCCACCACCCCTTTCACCATCCGCCTCGAGGTCGGGGCGTCCAGGGCGACGCGGCTCGGCGTCTGCCCGGTGGTGGCGCTCGAGGCGAGGGTATGGACGATCTGCTCGGGGGTGACGAGCGTGAGTGGCGGGCTTGCCTTGAAGGCGCCCACCGGCAGATAAGGGAGATCGGCGACCGTCGTGGCCTCGCGATAGTCGACGGGCCAGGCCTCGAAGTACCGGCGCAGGCGGTCATTGCGCTCGGCGGCGTAAGCGAGCTCGCCCTGCAGCACGGCCAGGAGCCGCGCCGTATGCGCTGCGGGCTCGAGCGAAAAGGTAGGCGCAGCGAGGAGCGCCTCGATCTGCTCCTCCAGCGGCTCGACGCGAGGAGTCATGGACGGGAGTCCTCATCCGCGAGCGCACGACGCTGAGCTGCTCCGGCGCTTGCGTCGGCGCCCGCGGTGCTCGCGGATAGCTGCGCGAGCCGAGCGCGCATGAGCTTCCCGTGCGCGTTGCGCGGCAACTCGGGGACTAGGGTGATCGAGTCACAGGTCCACTCGCTCGGCAAGCGCCGCCGGATCGCAGCGGCGATATCAGCGCGGGCCTCGGCAGCCACCACATACAGTGCGAGAGCCTCGCCGGCCTCTGCATGCGGTACTCCGGCCGCTGCGCAGTCGAGCACTCCCGGGACCGCGGCGATGGTAGCCTCGATCTGCGCAAGTCCTACGCGCACCCCGCGCACCTTCACGAACTCACCCTTCCTCCCGGTGATCCACAGATACCCGTCGGCATCGCGCGCGGCAATATCGCCCGTCGCGAGCCAGCCGGCGCGGAATTTGCGCCGAGTCTCCTCGGGCGCATCGAGATAGCCAGGACTGATCGACCCCCCCGAGACCCACAGCTCCCCGCTCTCGCCCGCGGCGACTTCGCCGCCCGCTGCGTCGACGATGCGCACGGTGAGGTTGTCGAGTGGCACCCCGACGCTCCCGAGCTTTTCCTCGAGCCGCTCGGGCGGGAGAGAGGCGATACGGGCCGTCGCCTCGGTCTGGCCGTACATCACGAAGAAACCGGCACGCGGCACGATCTCGCGGATCTGCCGGATCGAGGCGGGAGACAGAGCACCGCCCGCCTGTAGAAACCGGCGCAGCGTCGGCAGCGGGATGCTGCGGAGGTTCGAGCGTCGCAGCAGTATCTGGTAGGCCGTCGGGACTCCGGCGAAGCTCGTGCAACGGTGTTCGCCCATCGCGCGCAGCACCTTGTCCGGAAACATGAAGCGGGCGTCGAAGACTACCGAGCCGCCCTCATAGAGATGGGTGTGCAGCACACTGGCGCCGAAGCAGTAGCTCACGGGGAGAATGAGCATCGCCCGCTCGTCCGGCGCCAGCCGTTGACTGCGGATGATGGCCTCGGTGTTCGCAATGAGGTTGCCGTGAGTCACTTTCACGAACCGCGGCTCACCGGTCGAGCCCGAAGTCGCCATCAACGCAGCGAGATCGTGCTCGGCGCACGCCGCGGCATCCCGCGCACCCGCGCCGGCGCGCGGCGGGCGCCCAACGAGCCGCACCAGGCCGCCGGGTGAGATCCGATCCGCCTCCGCGCTGCGCTCGATCCACAGTGCACGTGCCCCCGTCTTGTGCGCGACTGCCGCCCCCGCGGAGGCGAGCGCGTTTTCATTGACGGGCACCGCGGTGAACCCGCCGAACATCGCACCGAGGTATGCGAGGGCGCTGAGGGGACGGAGGTTGCAGCCGATCAGTACTCGATCGCCACGCTGCAGACCCGCCGCGGCGAAGCTGGCCGCGAAATCCTCGATGGTGGCGGCGAGCCCGGTGAAGCGCTCGCCACTGGCCGCATCGAGCAGCTCGCTCCGGGTACCGAGCCGCCCGGCCAGGCGTGCCGCGAAATTGGCGGGCGCAGCAGCGATCATCTCATGTAACGGCCTGGCTCAGCCTGGCGAGCTTCGTTTGCACGATGCGCACGATCTCGCGCACGTTTTCCATTTCCATCAGCTCATCGACGTCGAAGGTCAGCTTGAACTCCTGCTCGAGACTGCTGGCGAGCGTGACATGCCCCATCGAGTCCCAGGCCTGGATATGCGTCGGCAGCGTGTTGATGGTGATCGAGGCGGGATCCACCGCGAACGCAGCGTTGAAGGCTTTCTGCACTCTGGCTAAAACATCTTGCATGATCGATCCGTCTCCGTCTGTTCCGGGAGCCGCGGCATCAGCCCACCATCGTCGCGCCGCCGTCGACTGTGATCGCCTGACCATTTACGGCAGTTGCCGCGGCCGAGCAGAGAAACTGCGCGCACCAGGCGAGGTCCTCGGCGCTGACCAGGCGGCCCGTCAGCGAACGGCGCGCAGCCTCGGCAAGTCGCGCTTCGGCATCCGGAATGGCTCTCCAGGCTTCCGTTGCTACGGCGCCCGGACGGATCGCGTTGGCTCTGATCCCCCGCGGGGCCAGCTCCAACGCCAGATGCCGCACCAGCGCCTCGAGCGCACCCTTGGACATCCCGACCGCTGTGTAGTGCGGCAGGGCATGCGTGGCACCGAGCGAGCTCACCGCGAGGATGCAGCCGCCAGGCTCGAACCGCTCGAGCAGCCGGGTGACGAGCTCGAACAGCGCGCGAGCGTTCAACGCGAACGTCCAATCGAGATGCTTGGCGCTGAGCGACTCGAGCGGCCGGTGCGTGCCGGTCGCCGCACAATGCACGATGCCGGCAAGCCTCGCACTGCGCTCGCGCAGCTGCGTCTCGATCTTCGTCAGCCCCTCGGGCGTCGTCAGATCGGCACGACAGAGCGTGAGGCGCCAGCCCTCCTGGGAGGCCAGCGACTGCAACTCCTGCGCCGCCCGCTCGTTGCGCACGTAGGCTGAGATCACCTCGGCGCCGGCGCGAGCGAAACGCTCGGAAATCGCCCGACCGATGCCGCGTGTACCGCCGGTGACGAGGAAGGTCCCGCGCAGGTCGAATGGACTGTTCGCCAGGACCACTCTTCACCGCATCTCAATTAAACAGATATAAGTTCAATGGCTACCTACGCAAGCTCATACTGTACCCCGCTTTGCCGAGGGTTGAAAAATGTCGGTTTCCGTCGACGCCGCGCCTGCGCAGCCCGGCCCACCAACGCTCAGGATCTCGGGCCTGAGGCAGACCCAACGCGGAGCCACCGCAGTCATCAGCCGCGTAAGCCCCTGAGCGCCGCGCGGTCCGCTGCCGTGATGGTCCACCTGATCGACGGCACCTACGAGCTGTTCAGGCACTTCTACGGCCTGCGCCGCTTCACCAAGGGCGAGGATCGCCCCGCAGGGGCGGTGGTCGGCGTGTTGAATACCGTGCTGCAGATGCTGGAGGAAGGTGCCACACACCTCGGTGTCGCGACCGACCACGTCATCGAGTCCTTTCGCAATCACCTGTGGGCGGGCTACAAGACCGGCGCGGGCGTCGAGCCGGCGCTGCTCGCACAGTTCGAGCCGCTCGAGAGCGCTCTGCGCTCCATGGGCGTGACGGTGTGGCCGATGGTGGAGCTCGAGGCGGATGACGCGCTTGCCTCCGCCGCGCGCATCGCGGCGGAGGACCCGAGCGTTGAGAAAGTATGCATCTGGACGCCGGACAAGGATCTGGCGCAGTGCGTTCGGGACCAACGCGTGGTGCAGGTCGATCGTCGCACCCGACAGATCCGCGACGCCGCCGCGGTACAGCAGACCTTTGGCGTGGAGCCGCGACTCATTCCGGATTTCCTGGCGCTGGTCGGCGATGCTGCGGACGGCTATCCCGGCATCGCCGGGATCGGGCGCGTCACGGCCGCACGCCTCATCGGCAAGTACGGTGCGATTGAGAGCTTCCCGCCGGCCGTGCTCGGCGAGCGGCGCTCACTCGCTCTGCTCTTCAAGGATCTCGCCACGCTGCGCACCGATGCACCGCTTTTCGCCGCTGTGGAGGAGCTCGCCTGGCGCGGCGCGCGGCCCGACTTCGCAGAGACGGCGGCGCAGCTCGGGGAGCCGCGGCTTCTGGCTCGAGCGGGCAGAATTGCGCGCCCCTAATGCAGACGCCGGGCCCACAGCACCTCGAATGCCGGCATCACGGCATCGATCAGCTCGCGGTGCGCCGCCGGAACCTCGGCCGCACGCGCACGGTAGTGCTCGAAACCGGTCGAGCGCCGCACCGCCTCGTACCAGTACGGGGCCCACACGCCATCGCTCGCCCGCGGCCCGGCCGGCCAGCTCAGCATGCGCGGCGTGAATGCGATGTGGAGTTCCTCGCACAGCGCGCGCAACTGCGGCTCGGGCGCCTTGAGAAACTCCGTAGCATCGACGACCGTCGGCGCGCGCTCGCACAGCTGCTGGACGTATTCGAAGATGTCGAGTTGCTGCAGCACGCCGATGTCCTCCGCGGTGACCTGCGGCCGGCTGCGGATATACGAGCTCAGCACCTCGCGTGGGTCACGAATCAGGAATACGTGCGTGAGGGCTCGCAGCCAGTCGCGACCAATGTGCGGCAGCAGGTGATGCGTCATGTGCTTCTGGTACCAGATCGCCTTGCCCTGAGGGACCGGTCCGACGAGCCGCGCGGCAACCCTGCGCCAATCCGTCTCCCCGGCCGCGATCACCTCCTCACGGCCGGGATGATCGAGGCCGGTGTGTGCGAGGTAGTGTGCGTAGAAGGGCTCATCGACCACCGCGCAATCGCCGCGATTCTCCCAGGCGCGCATCATGGCGGTGGAGATGTTGCGCGGTCCCGACCACATTGCGAGCCGCAATGGATTCATGGCGATGGATTCATGGCGGCGGCTGCGCAGCGATGTCACGCTCGATGAGCTGCAGGTAAAGCCGCTGCAACCTCTCGACCATCGGCCCCCGCGCGGCGCTGATGGCGCGACCGTCGATCTCGATGACCGGCGCGATGCCGGCGTAGGTGCCGGTGATGAATGCCTCCTCGGCGCCGTAGGTCTCGGTCAGGCTGAAATTCTTCTCGAACGCGGGGATGCCGTTCTCGCGACACAGGCGCAGCACGTTGGCGCGCGTGATCCCGGCGATGCAATAGTTGCCGCTGGAGGTCCACACCTCACCGTGCCGTACGATGAAAAAGTGCGTGGAGTTGCAGGTCGCGACGAAGCCGTGCGGGTCGAGCATCAGCGCCTCGTCCGCCCCCGCCTTGGTGGCCTGGATGCAGGCGGTGATGCAGTTGAGCTTCGAGTGCGAGTTGAGCTTCGCATCCTGCACGTCCGGTGCGCCGCGGCGCACGTGCACGGTGAACAGCCGCAGCCCACGTGTCAGCAGCTCCGGGTCCGGCACTTTGTACTCCGGGATGATCACGATGGTCGCCGGGCCGAGGCAGGCGCGGGGATCCTGATAGGGGGTGCTCTTGAGCCCGCGCGTGACCATGAGGCGCATGTGCACGCCTTCACTCATGCCGTTCGCCCGCAGGGTCTGGTACAGCGCCCGTGTGAGTGCCGCGCGCTCCAGGCCGATATCGAGATCGATCGCCTTGGCCGCCTCGTACAGCCGCTCGAGATGCGGCCCGAGAAAGGCGATGCGGCCCCGATGAACGCGCAACCCTTCCCACACCCCATCGCCGAGGAGGAATCCGGAGTCGAACACCGACACCACCGCCTGTGATCGCGGACGCAGCTCGCCGTTGACATAGATGAGGATGTCGCGATTGCGCGGGTCGTCGCTGGAGTGATGAGTCCCCTGTGGCATGAGCTTCACTCGGGTTGTAGCCGCAGCGCACCGATTCTAGCGCGGCCGCTGCCGTCCGCCGCGGCGTTCTCAGCCCGCCGTTTGATCTTGGGCGCCCCGGCTGCTTTACTCGATCCCATGCACCAAGCGAGCGATGAGACGGTTAGGGACCTGTCGGGGCTGAGCTACCCCTTCACCGCGAGGCCCGATCCGGGACACGCCATGAGCGTCGCCGCCGGAGTGATGTGGCTGCGGATGCCTTTGCCTCTCAGCGGACTCGACCACATCAACCTGTGGGCGCTCGAGGACGGCGCGGGCTGGACACTGGTAGACACCGGCATGCAGACCCCGCACACCGCAACGCACTGGCAACACGCATTCGCGGGCCCGCTCGGGCGACGTCCGGTGACACGCGTCATCTGCACGCATATGCATCCCGACCATATCGGCATGGCGGGGTGGCTGACACGACAATACGACTGCCGGCTGTGGACCACGCGGCTCGAGTACCTCACCTGCCGGGTGCTGGTCGCGGACACCGGGCGCGAGGCACCGCCCGATGGCCTGCGCTTCTATCGCGCGGCGGGCTGGGATGAGGAGGCGCTCGCGGCGTACCAGGCGCGCTTCGGCGGTTTCGGCAAGGCGGTGCATCCATTGCCCGACAGCTATCGTCGCATCGTCGATGGTGAGGAGATCCTCATCGGCGGCCGTCGCTGGCAGGCGGTACTCGGGCGCGGCCACTCCCCGGAGCACCTGTGCCTGCATTGTCCGGAGATCAAGGTGCTCATCTCAGGTGATCAGGTGCTGCCGCGCATCACCTCCAATGTCTCGGTGTTCCCGACCGAGCCCGATGCCAACCCGCTGCAGGAGTGGCTCGAGTCACTGGCCTCCATCGCGCAGCGCATCCCCGACGATGTGCTGGTGCTGCCCTCGCACAACGAGCCCTTCCGCGGACTGCATGCGAGGCTCAAAGCGCTCATCGACGGCCACGAGCAACGACTCGAGCGGATGCGGGAGGAGCTCGCCCGGCCGAGACGTGCGGTCGATGTGTTCGGAGTGTTGTTCCGACGTCGCGTGGGTGCAGACATGCTGATCATGGCGACCGGGGAAAGCATCGCCCACCTCAACTGCCTGATCGCGCGTCATCTGGCGGTACGCGAGCTCGACAGCGCGGGCGTTGCCTGGTACCGCCGCACCTGAGCTGCGCTAAGGGCGCACCTGCACCGCCGGCCTGCCGTAAACTTCGCCCATGCTCAATCAGCTGGTCACACTCGCCGAGCAGTCGGACTTCCGCCATACCGGCCGCAGCGATGAAGTAACCCGGCTGTGTGCCGCTTTCGCCGCCACCTGGCCGCACACCGTGCGCCAGCTCGAGTTCGGCCGCTCGGCCCAAGGGCGCACCCTGCGCGCGCTGCTCGTCTCCCGCGGCGATCCACACAGCCTGCCGCTTCTGATGCTCCAGGCCGGCATCCACCCGGGGGAGAGCGACGGCAAGGATGCGGGCTTCATCGGCTTGCGCGACATCCTCTCAGGAAAGGCCGCCGCGGATGTGCTGGAGCGCATCGCAATCCTTTTCGTTCCGGCGTTCAACGTCGATGGCCACGAGCGCTGCGGCCGCTGGAACCGTCCGAACCAGAACGGCCCGGAAGAGACCGGCTGGCGCACGACCGCGCACAATCTGAATCTGAACCGCGATTACGCCAAGGCCGACTCGCCGGAGATGCGGGCCCTGCTCGAGCTCATCCGCCGGTGGGATCCGCTGGTGTGCGCCGATCTGCACGTCACGGACGGGGCCGATTTCCAACCCGACATTTCGCTGCAGGCGGAGCCCATCAACCAGGGCGATCCACTCCTGCACGGTGCTGGCCGCGAGCTGCGCGACGCCTTGATCGCAAGACTCGCCGCGCACGGCTCGATGCCCCTGCCCTTCTATCCGGACCTTGCCGTCACCGACGATCCCGCTTCAGGGTTCCTGCTCACGGTGTACTCGCCGCGCTTCTCGACCGGTTACTTCCCACAGCGCAACCGCTTCACTGTGCTGGTCGAGACGCACTCATGGAAGGACTATGCCACCCGGGTGCGCGTAACCCGCAACACCATCGTCGCGCTCGCGGAGCTTCTCGCCGAGCACGGCACCGCCTGGCGTGAGCTCGCGCGCCAGGCGGACGCAGCGGCAGTACGCATCGGCGGCACGGAGGTGGTGCTCGACTACAGCTCCGGCTGGCGCGAGCCGGCGGGCACCGCGCACACTGAAGGCGTGGGAGCGACCGGCACCCGCTGGATCGATTTCCCGGGCTACGCCTACACCCGCGAGCGCTCACCCATCTCCGGTGAGCCGGTGACGGTCTACGACCCGCGGCGTCCACAGACCTGGCGCGTGCCGCTGCGCGATGAGGTGTCCCCTGCGCTCATCGTGAAGGCCCCGCGCGGCGGTTACGTGGTGCCCGTAGAGTGGGCCGAGGAGATCGGCGCGCGCCTCGCCGCGCATGGCATCCGGCTCGAAGCGGTGCCCGCGCACTGCGCCGCCGTGAGCGTCGAGACCTTTCGCGCGACGCAGGCGCAGTTCTCGAGCACGCCCTTCGAGGGCCGCATGCGGCTGGAGCTCACCGGCAGCTGGCAACGCGAATCCCAGGACATCGCGGCCGGGGCGCTGTTCGTGCCCATCGCGCAACCCGCTGCGCGACTCCTCATGCATCTTCTCGAGCCGCTGGCGCCGGACTCCTTCGCGGCCTGGGGCTTTTTCAACGCCTGTTTCGAACAGAAGGAATATATGGAACCGTACGTGGCCGATCAGGTTGCGCGCACGCTGCTCGCTCAGACTCCAGGTCTCGAGGCGGAATTCCAGCACCGCCTCGAGCAAGACGCGGCTTTTGCTGCCTCACCGCGCGCGCGGCTCGAGTTCTTCCTGCGTCGGCACGCTTCGTGGGATTCGCAGCTGAACCTCTACCCCGTGTTGCGGGTCGATGAGCTCCCGGCATCTGCCAGCACCGCACGGGGGTAGAGAGCTTGCACAAGCCGACGCCTCCGACAGTGGGTCTCACCCTGCTGATCGCACTCGCCTGCGGCCTCGCATCGGCTCAGACGAGTGCCCCACCGGCTGGCGAGTCCGCAGCCGCCACCGTTCCGGAATCCCCGGCTCCGAGCTCCATACCGGGAGAGGAAGCTCCGCGAGGCGGCTTCGCACACGATGCGGGGCTCTATTTCACTGCACCGCTGCACTGGAACGGCGGCGACTGGGCCTGGTTTGCGGGTGCCTTGGCGGCAATTGCCGCCTCCCATCATTACGACAGCGACGTTCGCACTCACTTCACCAAGGGCTTGACGCCCACCGAGATATCCAACATCAGCAGCAACGATCTGCACGATGCGCTGCCGGCTGCCGCAGTCTTCTTCGGCACCTGGGGCTTTGCGGCGCTGATCAATGACCCGAATGGTCATCGTGAAGCCTGGTCGATGTTCGAGGCCGCCACGTTCGGCACCATTGATACCTATGCGCTCAAGTACCTCCTCCGACGCCAGAGACCGAGTGACACGAGCAACCCCAACGAGTGGTTCAAGAGCGGCGGTGGCTCGTTTCCATCGGAGCATGCGACGGCGTCCTTTGCCATCGGCACGGTGCTCGCCGAAGCAGGAGGCGATGACTACCGCTGGCTGCGCCGGGTACTGGGTTACGGTCTGGGGATCGGCACGAGCTATCTGCGGCTCAAACACAACACCCACTGGCTGTCGGACACGGTAGCGGGCGGCGCGCTGGGGATCGCCAGCGGGCAGTTCGCGCTCAACCACGCCTACCGCAACCAGAACTGGGGCTTTTCGCTCGTGCCGGTACAGGGAGGCGCGATGCTCACTTATCGGACGGAGTTGCCCTAGCAGAACTCCACCTGCTCAAGGCTCGCGACGCGCATCGTCTCCGCTCCAGCGCACCACACCATGACAGGTATCGGTGATGCTGGGCAGCTGCGCGGCGAACCCCCGAGTGCGTATCAGCGCGAACGCGCGGATATCGGCGCAAGGCACCGTGCTCCGCAGCCGCGCAGCTGCCGCCAGCAGCGTACGTCCCCGGGTGATCACATCATCGATCAGCACGATCCTGCGCAGCGGCAGCTCCACGGAAGCGACTGCGAATGAATCGTAGTGCTGCTGCACGGTCGGCCGCGCCGCCGGCAGCGCGGTGGCTGATTTGATCACCGCATGGCGTCGCCACAAGCCGCTCCATACGGGTAACCCAAAGCCCACTCTGCTGAGTGCCATGGCAAGTGCCAGCGCGGCCCACGCCGCATCTCCGGTCCTGGCACTGCCGGGAACGGGCACGAGCGCAGCGCCGCTCTCGAAGAGACTCGCCAGTTCCCGATCCTGCAGGCTGCAGCGGTACACATATGCCGCATAGCGCGGCAACCAGAGTGGATCAATCGCCTTCACACGACGGCACAGGACGCGTGAGCTGCGAGCGCGCCAGCCGCCGCCACGCGGTGCATAGACATAGCAGGAGCAGAAACTGATGTCGAAGAAGGGAGTGGCCCGCGCCGGCTGACGGATGGCCTGCTCCATCGCGAGTCACAGCGCCAGATCGTCCTGCGGCGTCCTGGACAGCGCCGTCGTATCGAGGCTTTCCTCACGGGCTTGCGCCTGCTCCAGCGATTTCGCGCCGCCGGGAGGCTGCGCTGCCGAGCGAAGCTCCAGCCAGGCTGCCCGCGCCCGGCGCCGGACCTCCTCGACGCTGGTGCCAGCGGTGCGCGCGCCGGCGCGCGTGCCCGCAATCCCGGTCTCCGGCACCCGCGCCGCTGCATCTGGCGTAGCCGCCTTCTCCAGCCGCAGTGCTACCCGCTCGCGATACGCTGCCCGCAGGCGATCTGCCACCTCACTCGGCAGACCCCTGCGCTCCATCTTCAGATGCATGATCGGAATCGCCGGTTGCGGTTCGCGATCGATGCCCTGGGCGGCGAGGCTTCTATGGTCGATGCGCGCCTCGATGTTCGCATCACGCAATGCCTGGTTGGCGAGGCTGGCCCAGCGCTCACGGATGTTGATGAACTCCTGACGATGATCCGGGAGGCCGTGGCGGCGGCGTTCCTGTGGATGCATGTCGAGACCCGTCTTGGCAGCGAGCCCCGCAGGTGTCACCTCCCGAGTCGTGGTCAGCAGATGCGCATGGAAATTACGGGCATCCCCGTCCGGTCGGGGCTCGTGAACCGCGAGATCCACGGCCACCTTGTAGCGCTCCGCGACTTCGCGCGCGAAATTTCGTGCGAGCGCGATGCGTCGCGCCGGGTCCAGCTCTGCTGGCAACATCACCTGGAATTCGCGCGCGACGCGAGCATTGTGGCGCTTCTCCGCGTGCTCGGCCGTGTTCCAGAGCCGCTCCCGATTCCTGGCCCACGGCAGCGGCGCTCCATCGAACTGCGAGGGCAGCATGATCTCGGTGTGCAGGATGTCGCGGCGTCTGCTGTAATTGATCAGCTCGCCGGTGCGCTCGTCACGAATACGCTCCCCGGAACGATAGGCGGCGGCGGCGGTCGCCCGCCGACCGGCAGAGCGTGCGAGCGAGCTGATCTGCATGTAGAAGATCGCCATCGCACTACGCCCTCAGCGACGCACGCACACGCGCAGCCACAGTGGCGAGCCGGCAGTCTTGAGAAATCCGCTCAGATCCGGTAACTGCTCGATTTCCGCCGCCAGCACCGCGGATTCCACGAGCTGGTGGCGGCTGACCGTGGTCGAGCGTCGTGCAGAGCGGGGTCCGAACCAGCCGCCGCGGTCGTGCGCACGTGAGGTCTGTCTGCGCAGCACCTCCCGCTCGCCGATGAGGCGCGACGCGAATTGGGACGTCCCGCCATGCTCGCTGCTCGAGCACCGCAGGATCAGCGTGGTTCCGCAGTTTTCGATTATCGTCTGGGCTTCCCCTGCCCCGTAGGTCGCAGAGACCTGCGCGATCGACTGGAACCCCAGGACGCAGCGGCCGCCGAACTTGCGCAGCCGCGCGAGCGCATCCTTGAGACCATCGATCGCTCCGAGCGAGTCCAGCTCATCGACGACGAACCATATAGGTTGCTCCTCGCCGGCGCGGCTCATCACCTCGAAGATCGACAACCGCATCCAGGCAGCGATGATCGACCGCAACGCCGCGATCTGCGCCGCTCCATACGGAATGAACAGCACGCCGCGACCGTCGCGCACCCAGTCGCGAACGGAAAAGCTCCGTGCGCGTTGGGCGCGTACGTACTCGAGCGCCACCGCCGCGGATCCCGCCACCGAGCGGATGGAGCCGAACATCCGCGCATTTTCCGGCTCGAGAAAGGGTTGTGCCGGCGTGCCCGCCACGAGTGCTCGCAGCTCGGAGCTGCCCGCCACGGTCAGGAGACGCCAAAGCTCGCTCGGGTCGTGACGGCCGCTTTCGCAGCAGCGTCGCGTGACCGCGGTGACGAAGGTGCGCGCGTAGCCGCGCCACTCGCGCCCGGACGGGTCCTCGGTTGCCGGTATCAAGCCGCTCACGAGTTGCTCGACATCCCACGGTGCACGGATTTCCGTGAATGGGTCCCACTTCACCGACAGGGGGTCGAAGGGATTGAGAATGATGTCGCCGCGTCGACGATCGAAGAATCGTGCTCGATAGCCACCATCCGGGTCGGCTATCACCGCACGATCGCCACGCTCGAGCGCACCCGCCAGCAGCTCCGCTATCGCCGTCGATTTGCCCGTGCCGGTGGTGCCGATCAGCTTGAAATGCCGCGTCTCCTCATCGTGCCGTAGCGGAACCCCGGCAATCCTCAAGGCTGCGACGCCGCGTCGCTGCCGCACCACGCGGCGCAGTTGCCGCCCGCCCACAACCCGTGCGCCGCGCCGGTGCACATCGGCCGCACGCGGACGGGATATCCAGGCCCCTGTCAGGACAGCCGCAGGGATGAGTGGCCAGAGCGGGTGCCAATGACTGCTCGCAGCCGCCAGTGCTCTCCAGTCCCACATGACACCGCGGCCTTCAGTAGCCTTTGACCACGAGGAAGTCTCCTCCGGTCCCATAGGCCGGTGCGCTGCGCTCGACGTGCACGCACAGTCGCTGCGCGCTGCCACAATGGCGTAGCTCCACTTTGCCTCCCTGATGTGACAGGCGACTGATATTCATCGCCAGTTGGTCGCGCTGCGCCGCGAGTGACTGGATTTCCCCGCGTGAGGGCAGCAGCCACCATGCGACCGCCACGGGAACCAAGGTAGCGAGGCTCGGCATGACGAGTCCCCATGCCGCAAGACGCAGGTTCGTCAGCCGCTGCAACTTACGCAGCGCCGCGGCGGCGTTGCGGGTGTCCTCCGCCAGTGTCCGCATCTCCTCGAGCAGCGTCGTGCGGATTTCCTCACGCACGATTGCATCGAGCCCGGCCGTATGCTCGCGCAGACGATCCAGAGCACTCGCGGCGAGCGCTTGCTGCGCCTGCGCCGCCTCCATCAGCAGGCCGACTTTCAGCGTCTCATCTTCCATGTGGCACCGCCGCCATGGTCATTCGAGCTCGAATCCTTCAGCGGCCGCAGCAGACTCCCGTGGCGGTTGCGCGCATCGCGCCGCACCGCGAGCAACGGGCGTCGAGCCACTTGGGAACTCGAGAATCCTCGCTGAGGAGCGCACCGACTCCGCCCGCCGCGATGGGGCCGGGCTGCGGAGGGAGACACGCTGCCAGGCGACGCTGGAAGCGAGCTTCAGATAGCCGGTCAAATCCGGGAGCTGCTCGATCTGCGAGCCCATTACGGCACTTTCGATCGCGGTGTGCTCCGTCTGCGATATCGACCCGATGAATTCCGTCGCGCGTCGCGAGCGTGAGCTCGTGGTGCGGGTAACCTCGCGATCGCCGATGAGGCGCGAGGCGAATTGCGACGTTCCGCCATGCTCACTGCCCGAGCAGCGCAGGATCAACGTGTTTCCGCAATTCTCAACGATCGTCTGGGCTTCCCCTGCCCCGTAGGTCGCAGAGACCTGCGCGATCGACTGGAACCCCAGCACGCAGCGGCCGCCGAATTTGCGCACCCGGGCGAGCGCGTCCTTGAGACCATCGATCTGGCCCAGGGCATCCAGCTCATCGACTACGAACCACAGGCGTTCCGTACCCCCTTCGTCACGATTCATGGCTTCAAAAATCGCCAAGCGCATCCAGGCAGAGATGGTGGAGCGCAGCGCCGCGATCTGCCCGGCCCGATAGGGCATGAAGAGCACGCCGCTCCGCTGGCTCACCGCCGGTGCGCCAGCCGATGCGGCCGGCTGCCCGCTCACCCAGGCGCGCACCGACAGCGGCGCGCTGCGCTGCCGGGATACGTAGTCGAGCGCACTCACGGCCGAGCTCGTCACCGAGCGGATCGAGTCGAACATCCGGCCGTTGTGCTCTTCGAGGAAGGGCTGTGCAGGTGTACCTGCCACCAGAGTTTTGAGCTCCGCTGTTCCGGCCACCACCAGCAGGCGGTAGAGCTCGGCCACCTCGTGACTGCCGGCCGCATGGGCCTGCGCGGTGACGGCACTGAAGAAGGTGCGTGCGTAGCCGCGCCAGCTGCGGTCCGGACCCTCGTGATCCGGAATCAATGACCGGGCAAGTTGGTCGACGTCGTAATCGTTGGTGATTTCTCCGAACAGATCCCACTTGGCGGAGCGAATATCGAACGGATTGAGAATCACATCGCCCCGGCTCGCGTCGTAGAACTCGCGTAGATAGCCGCCATCGGGGTCGGCAATGACGGCGCGGTCGCCGCGCGCGAGCGCCGCAGTCAACATCTCGCGTATGGCGGTGCTTTTTCCGGTGCCGGTAGTGCCGAGCAGCTTGAAATGCTTGGCTTCATCCTCGGCAGCGACCGGGAGTCCGGCGAGGGTAATACCGCCCGATTGACGGCCATGGACGCGTGCGTTGCCGCGCGATGATCGCGCGCGCGGGATCCGGTCCGCGCCCTCCTCTTGCACTATCGCCCCGCGCTCATGCCTGATGATGTTGCCGGCGCGGCGCGCCCAGGCGCGTCCGACGGCGTAGCCGAGCGCAACCGTGCAGCCCACAGCGGCCGACAGCTGCAGTGCGCCTCCCGCGCCAAGTCCGAGGGTGTGCGCGAGTCCCGTGGCTGTTGCGATGCCAACGCCTGCAACCGCGGTGAGCGGTGCAGCCGCTATCGGAGACAGCATGAGCTTTCCGAAGCCGGCTCTGCCACGCATCAGTCCGGCAAGCAGGCTCGTCTGCACCAAAGTGTAAGCAAAGAGCAGCGCTCCCGAGCCGTGGAGCAGCGAGGTCACATACGCCCCAAAAAAGCAGGTTGGCGCACGTGCCCCCGGCCGCGGCGCTTGCATGAAGGATCGAACCAGATTTCGCGGATGATGCGCTGGTGCCCTTCGAGCCCGCACTGGATGATCACATCCACCAGCAGGTGAAGCAGCCCCAGGATCTCGCGTCGCGCCAGCGAGCGGCCCGCGGGACTTTGCTTCACCAACAGCACCAGCTGCTCGAACGCCAGCTCGGCACTGGTGGCGTGAACGCTGGTGATCGATCCCGGATGGCCGGAATTGACATTGCGCAGATAATCGAACGCTTCGTCGGCGCGCAATTCGGCCAGCAGGATTCGATCCGGGCGCATCCGCAGACAGCATTCGAGCAGCTGGCGCGGGGTTACCCGCGCGAGGCCCTGATCGTCCTTGCTGTAGAACAGTCGCACGTGGTTGGGATGTCCCTCGAGCATCAGCTCGCTCGCGTCCTCGATGGTCACCAGGCGCTCGCAGGCGGGAATCTCGCGCAGCAGCGCCTTGGTCCAGGTGGTCTTTCCCGATCCAGTGGCGCCGGAGACGATGATGTTCTTGCGCGCTTTGACGGCGAGCTGCAGAAAAGCCTGGAATCGCCCCGCCCGATGCAGCGCGAGAAGCTCGGCGTCGGTGTCTTCTGCGCTGCGTCCGCCGTCGACCGGGCCGCCGAAGACACCGCCGCGGGCGAGTTGCTCTATGGGCCATACCGTGCTCGCAGGGCGTCGCATGGTGATCGCGACACACCCGAGCGTCGTCGCGGGAGGCAGTACGATCTGCACACGTTCGCCCGAGGGCAGCGCTGCCGAGAGCAGCGGTGATGCTTCGTCGATGCGTTGTCGCGTCACATTGGCGATGAGCTTGGCGAGGCGTTTGCACCAATCGAAGTCAGCAAAGCCAAGCTCTTCCCGATGCCAACCGCTGCTGCTCTCAATAAAAATCTCCCGTGGCCGGTTGATGCACAGCTCGGTCACATCCGGGGTGGCAAGCAGGGGACGCAAGGCGCGCATCGTAAGATCGAGCGCAGACAACTCGCACCCTGCTGATGTGCCGGCTGACGGCACACGGGAGAAACCTTCAGCGGCCGGTGCCGGACGTGCGCAGCTCATACACCGACCTGAAATCGAGATCGCGGGCTACCAGCACCTGGATGCGATCGCCATTGTGTTTGATGACCGTCGGGGGGATGTTGATGGTGCTCTTCAGCACCTCAGTCATCACATCCTGCGATGTCGAAGGCGCATAGATGACGCCGCCGCCGGAATGGTTGGCCGCCTGGACACCGGCCTGCACCGCACCATTCACCACCGTGATCAGCATCGCCGCGCCAAACCGCTCCCAGAAGTGCCGTTCCACTTCGCCGGGCAACCCGGCACGCCCGAGCTCGTCCGTGCCCGGTGAGTCGAGCGGAACGATCACCCCGCCAGGTGTCCGCGCCTCGGTCCATACGACGAAGATGCGCGCCTGGCCCTGTTGCGCCTGCCCACGCGTCTCGCCCACGAGCTTGCTACCGCGCTCGAGCAGCACCACCGTGCCGTCTGCCCCGAAAGTGTCCGCCGCAGTGACGCAGGTGGTCATACCGGGCAGTGTCGAATCGATGGCGGTCTCGAGCGTGCAGTCGATGAAGGCGCCCTTCGGCAGGAGGAAGCGTGTGTCGGGGAGAAGCCGTGCTTGCACCGTAGCAGCGACGGTCGGTTTCAGCAGCGTCTGCAGCGAACTCTCGCCGTAGCTGCCTGCCTGACGCAGCATGCTCGTGTCATTGATGGAGTCGGTCGTGGGGAGGGAGGAAGTGGCTGTGTTCACGGTCGGGTCGCCGGCCGGGCCCGAGACCCGCGCAAACACCCCTCCCGCAAGTCGTCGCTCCCGTGCAAGCTCCGCCGCGCTCTTGGTGACCGCCGCAGCGGAATGGGTTGCATCGGCAGTCGGAATCGATGCGCTGCTGCTCCAGCCCGAGACGGCGCTCTCAGGCAGAGGTGTCTCCTGGGGTAGCGCCACTTGCGGGACGGGTTGCGGTGGCGCAGCGCGCTCCGCTGCAGCCGCAGGGGGCACGATGCGTCCCAACGAGGGCAGCGGCGCATCGCCTGCCGCGCTCGTGGCGGTGCGCGACTGCGCGAGCGCTCGCGCACGCGCCGGGCTCGCCAATGCATGCGCGTAGTACCAGGTGAGCGCGGCAAGGCCGAGCGCAATCATCAGCGCTGCGGCGAGTGCGCTGCTCACACGTGCTTGCACGCTGCGCACAGCGTTAACCAGGGCGACTGAGCGCTCACCGCGAACGCTGCCAGCAGCACTGCCCTCGGGTGGCGCGCTCGTCACGGCGGTAGCTGCCGAGTGGAGCGTTGCACATCCGGCGCGACGGTTCCCGACTCGAGCCGCTGACCGCTGCCGCTGTAGTCCTGATTGATGATGCAGCCATGGAGATTTCCCCGGCGCACGGCAAACTGGCGGGCGACACGATGCACGGTGAGCTCACC
The DNA here is from genome assembly GCA_035541695.1 of Steroidobacteraceae bacterium. Taxonomy (GTDB): domain Bacteria; phylum Pseudomonadota; class Gammaproteobacteria; order Steroidobacterales; family Steroidobacteraceae; genus 13-2-20CM-66-19. The sequence goes on along the minus strand of DATKMV010000048.1, from coordinate 6,041 downwards.
GGCATCGACGCTGAAGTTGAGCAGGGATTCAGTGCCATCCTCATTGCGCACGAAGATCGCGGGCAACTCCTCGTGCGAGTCGAAACGCAGGCGCGTCTGAACTCCATCGTCCCATACGGAGGCCGGCTTCAGCGCCGCACTGCCGCGGTACCCATAGCTGAGGTTGTGCGGCCGCGCCTGCGATGCACCCGCGAGCTCGTGCTCCACGGCTGCCGCCATGCCGGCGGAGCGTTGCGGCGCGTAGACGAACCGAAGGACATAGACGACATCGCCCGCAGCCGGATCGGGCCGGCGCTCGCTGCTGGAGTAATCAAAGTGATAGGTGCGCCGGGTGGTCAGTACCGTCAGGTTGGTGTCCGCGCCTCCCGCGCGTGGCTTGAGGAACAGGTGGTTGTCCTGTGAGGCGAACGTCAGACTGTCCAGATCGCCGGTGCCGAGCCCGACGAAAGTCTCGCCGGCTTCGAACTCCAGATCGATCTGATATCCGCTGTAGCCTTTGAGCCGGTAGACCTCATCCACGTCGTAGACGAGCGCGCGGATCCGGTTGTCGACCGGGTCGGACGCGCTGAGCGGAGGAGTTGTGCTGAGCAGCGCTGCTGCGACGGCCAGGCATGGCGCGCCGGCCGCCTCGGGTCTGCGCGGCGAGCCGTGTGAGCGGTTCTTGTGGCGATGGTGAGCAGGATTCATCGTCAATGCTCACCTTTCGCCTGTTCCGCCTCGCGGCTTACCTCGGGCTCGGTACTGAGCTCGAGCACCTTGAAACCCAGCGGGTTCCAGCGGCGTGTGCGCGCGTCCTTCGACGGGGGGCCATAGGCGTATTGAACGGTAGCGATCCAGTGCGACAGGCGCTCTTCCGCCGCGGCTCCCTGACGCTCGGCTTTGAGGTAGCGCACCTGGGCGAGGTCGGTGATGCCGCTCGCTCGCTGGAAAAAGCTCACGGCCTCGACCTGAACCCGGATGCTGCTGCCGTCCCTGTGGACATTGAGTGGCGATGCAGGATTGGCAGGATTCCAGAGCGCATACCAGATCTGGTTGCGTTGCGCTGTATGGAAGGCACCGCATTCCTCGTAGTCACTCTCCGCGGTCGCGAAGTTGAAACGCTCACAGACGCCGATGTAATGCGAGAGAAAGTAGCGCGTCACTGACTGCTCCAGCGCTGCCCTGCCGGTATACACCGGCACGACGTCGACGATGCCGGTAGTGTTGTCCACACGCACCAGGAAGGGATCGACGCGCTTCAGCGGCATGAGCAGCATCAGGGCTATTGCCAGCGCCACGACACCGAGCCAGCCGGCACCGGCCACCAGCCAGGCGCGGCGTGCGCCGCGCTGTGCCTGCGCGAAGCGATCCGCGTCCCAACTCATGGACTCCTGAAAGTAGTCGTGCAACGAGTCATTGCTCACGGCGGCGAACCGTCCGGCGCCGGCGACGACCTCTTCGCCGGTGCGTTCAGTGCCGCCGGAGCGTTGATCTGCTGCAGCGAACCCTGGCAGCGGTCTGCAGAGGTCGCGCATGCCGCGCACGACAGACCCAGCACCACGCAGCAGATGCAAATTCGCATGACGACAACTCCTCAGGATTCATGCCAGACAGCGCGCCGCGTGCGCAGCTCCAGCGGCACGGGAGTCGTTGCGTTACCGACGGCCCCGGCGCCCAGCGCCAGCGCCGCCTGGCTCACTGTCGCTCCGCGGCGCATGCCCCAGTTGACGACGCGACTCAAGGTTCCGAAAGTGCTGAGAGCGATGCCCCCGGCCAGGGCGGCCGCGATCGGCATGATCTGCCGCATCAGCAAAAACACCACCACCGCCACGAGCACCATGTTGAGTGCATCGACGGTAACGATCGCCGCGCCGCGTGCCGCTGTCTGCACGGCATAGGACTGAACGATCTGCAGCAGCAACGCCGCCACCAGCACCGTCAGGATCGTGATCAGCGCGTAATTGGCGAGCTGCGCCAGCCATGCCTCGAAGAAACGCCGCGTCGTATCGAACAACAGCAGTGCGATGAAGAGCGGCCCCAGGGCAAGCAGCACCGCCAGCGCAATCCCCGAGAGAGCGATCAGGAACATGGTGTACACGCACAGCAGTCCCATGAGCGTCCACACCACCGCTCCCGCCACGTAGTATCCGAAGTCGCCGTTGAAGACCCCGCCGTTGTTCCACAGATAATCGGCCACGGCGCCGCCGCGCTCCCAGATCGTGTCGATGGTCGCTACCGGGTCTTGAGCTCCGACGATCACGGCCGCCAGCGACGCCGGTGCGCGATAGAAGGTGTCCACCAGCACGCTGTTGTATAGCCACAGACGCAACGCGCAGCCGAGCACCACGGCTAGTGTTATCAGGCGCCGCAGCCCCGTGACCAAAGGCTCCTCGATGCGACCGGTGAGCTGCAGGTAGCCCCAGGCCATCACGTAGACGGTGGCAAGGGTCACGATTGCCGGCTCCAGCGCCCGCGCCACCAGCGCGGTGTTGGTACCGATGTAGGCAGCCAGTTGGGCGTTGAGCCAGGCCCAGAAAGTGGCGAAGAAGCCCACCGCGGCGGACCTCCAGGGGTTCAGGGTTGTGGCTGGAAGCGGTTAGCGAATTGCCCATGTCCCGCGAGCGCGAGCTCGCGGGCACGCTGGGCGTTGCCCAGCTCCTCGGCGCCGAGCCCCTCGTACAGCACCTGCTGCTTGGTGTGCTCGTTCTGCAGCATGTTCTGCTCTCCGGCGATACGCGCCTGCAGCTCGAGAATCGCTTTCTGGTCGGTTGCCGGGGTGATGGCGTCGATGAGCTGCTGCAGCGCCGCGAACCGGCCGCTGGCATTGGCGAGCGACTCGCGCGCCAGACTCTGGCGCAGCGCTACGCTCTGGCGTGCCGCGAGCAACTGCGCACTCCCGGCTGGCGAGAGCGCCGCGAGTTGCACTGGCGTGAGGATACTGGCCGCCTGCAGCGCATTCTGCACATCCCTGCCAAGCTGCGCATACAGACCCGGGCCTTGCAGGGCCGACTGCAGTGCGCCCCAGTCAGGCGGCAGGTAATTGCGCACCGAACCGCCCAGGAGTCTCGCCATGCCGCGAGCACCGGTGATCGACTGGAATTCGCTTTGAGCCTGCGTCAGTTGCCCGCGTGCCGTCGCGAGTTGCTGCTCGAGCACCTGCACCTCGGAGACCAGTTGCGACAGTGACGCAACGTCGATGACCGCAAATTGCGCGCGCGCCGCTCCGGGCAGCCCGCACACAACACCGAGTGCCAGCGCAACCCATTTGACCGAATTCGACATGCAACACCTCCCATGGACGGGCCGCTGTCATCCGCCGGCACATTGATTCATGAAGGGCGGCAACCACCGTGCCGGGTCCGGACCGTACTCACGCAACAACTGACGCATGCGTTCGAGATGACCGCTACGTGCGGAAATCACCGCCAGCTCTGCGTCGCAGCCTTTCAGGTCGAGCTTGCAGACCACGCTGTGATGACCCTGCTTCACCAGGAATGTTCGCGAGCCGGGCTCGAGCTGTTCCTTGATGAGCTTGAATTCCCGCTCGCTCAGGCCGAGACCGTCGGTGTATTCCTCCAGGTCGGCATCGACGTTGGGAAAGAACACCTTGGTCGGAGTCTGCTCTACGATGGTGCGGCTGATGGGACTGTCGAGCACGTCGCTGGCACTCTGGGTCGCGAGGCACATCGCACCATTGAGTTTCCGCCAGGTTTTCGGCCCGTCCCTCGCGAAGCTCTCGAAAGCAGGATCAGCCAGCAGCCTCCAGAACTCATCCATCCAGCACACCAGGCGGCGGCCGTCGAGGAGCTGCCGCACCAGATGAAACAGGTAGAGTGTCAGCGGCGCACGCAGCAGCTCGTGGTCGAGGAACTCGGTGACATCGAAGGCAACGACCGCCGGGCCGCTGAGTCGCGCTGCGACCGAGTCGGTGGGATTATCGAAGACCCAGGCGTAGTCGCCCTGTGCGCCACCGCACCAGCGCGCCAGACGCGCGTGGACACCCTCCGGGTCGGTCGGATCGAGGAACTCCAGCAGCCGTGACAGACGTCTCGCCTGCAGCTCCAGAGCCAGAGTGCCGCGCAATGCATGATCGAGATCAGCAGTCTCACGCGCCGAGAGGGAGCGTCCGTTGCCGGCGCGCACCAGCATCTGCAGCCAGCTCTTCTGAAACTCGAGGTGACGCGGCTCGGCCGGAAGCTGCAGTGGATTGAAGCCGGTCGGTGCGCCCTGTCGCAACTCGAAATACTCCCCACCCAGCGCTCGCACCAGGATCTCCAGCCCGCGATCCTTGTCGAAGATCACCTGCGTCACGCCGCGCAACTGCAATACGCTCACCAGAAAGCCGATGAACACGGTTTTCCCCGAGCCGGTCGGTCCGCAGATGAAGGTGTGGCCCGTGTCCTTGCGGCTGCCGCCGTCCGGGTCCGTCGGGTCGCTGGCGTGCAGTGAGAAGTAGTACGGCGAGCGTGCGCTCGAGCACAGCAGCGCCAGTGCATCCCCCCAATGGTTGCCATGCGCGCGGCCCATCGGGTAGTTGTGGAATGGCGCCATCGCCGCAAAATTGCGCGAGGTGATCGGCGCTTTGCGGGGCCGCAGACCGAAGTTACCGGGCAGCTGCGCCCAGAAGGCTGCCTCGAGGGCAAGATCCTCGCGTGCCACGGTCATGCCCGTGTCGCTCAGCAGATTGCGTGCGAGTGCAACGCAGTCGTTCAGCCCTTTCAGGCGGCAGGCATCGGCGCGGTCTCCGCTGTCTTCCACATTGGCCAGCACCTGGAGAGAAAAGTGATGATCGCCCATGACGAACTCGTTGCTCGTGAGCCCATCGAGTGCATGCTTCAGCTGCGCCGCCTGTGAGACCGCGAAGTCGCCGGCGTTCATCATGCGAAAATGCTGGCGCTGCAGCAGACCCTGACCAGCCGCCCGCGACAGGAATGCGAAAGACTGCGTCAGCACGAGAGGGAACGGCGCCGACAACAACCGGTTGTACATACCCACGACGCTTGGTGTCGGGTATTCCTTGACGGCAAGCATGGCGCCGACCCGTGTGCTCGCGGCGAGGCGATATTCGATGGCTTCGGTGCCGAAGAGCAGTCGGGTGGTGGCGAGCGCATGTTTCAACGGACCTCGCGGCAACGGGATGCGCCGCCACTCGCCGTTGACCAGCTGGCCGAGGTACTCGAGCAGAGACGAGCACCAGGTCTCACCGCAACGATAGGTACCGAGGGGCTCGGGCTCGTAGCGGGCGAGCGAAGCCCGCACCAGCTGCGACAGCTTGGCGCAGTTATCGAGTGCGTCCGCCAGCTCAATCGCTGCGGGCGCCATACGCGAGCGGGTGAGCAGTCCGGAGACGACTCCGGATGTCAGGCCCGCGGCGGGCCGATAGCAGAGGGCGATGTACAGATCGTTGACCATCAGGCGCTCGCCTGCGAGCCGCTCGAGATATCGGGCGTTGAGGCGTTGCGCGAAGCCCTCTCCGCCGGCAGGAGCAAGCATCGGCCGCTCCGGACGACGGATGAGGTGCGTCCAGACCGCCACTTGCGGGCTGGCGAGGTTGCGCCAGAGAACGTTCAAACGCTCGTGCCAGGAATTCAACTGCTCGTCGTCGGCGCTCTCGAAGCTCGCGCCGCCGAGACGAAACGCCTGGAGGTAGTCGCCGGAGGAGCTTTTCACGACCGCTTCCGAGACATGCGCCGTGTAAGGAATGTGCTCCGCGGCCAGGCGCTCGCGGTACACGATGGCTGGAATGGCCGTCGTCACCATCGGCCCGCAGCCTCGATCGCGACCGCCGGTTCCGCCCTGCGCCGGCCCCGGGCATCGGGCAGATCGAGCATCAGTGGGCTGTAGCTGCTGGCCTTCCAGAAGCGCAGGGTGCCGACCACGGCCGCGAGCCGCGTTCGGCACCACATCAGGAGCAGATCGAAGAATCGCGCGTCTCTGGCGCACAACAGCGCGCACAGACCGTGGATCGGCAGGGCCAACAACAAGGTAAGGAGATTGCGCGTCGCGAGGAACGCTTCCAGAGTGAACACCAGGTTAGCCAGCAGGGCCGAATACGTGACGCC
>DATKMV010000047.1:0-5313 GCA_035541695.1 Steroidobacteraceae bacterium | reverse complement strand
GATACCTGGGCGAGCCAGGGACTGAAGAACCTGTGGGGGCAGGTGCCGCTCATTCAGGAGATGCAGTCGGAGGGCGGCGCGGCAGGCGCAGTGCACGGGTCGCTCCAGAGCGGCGCGCTCACCACCACCTTCACCGCCTCGCAGGGGCTGCTGCTGATGCTGCCCAACATGTACAAGATCGCCGGCGAGCTGACCTCGTGCGTGTTCCATGTCGCGGCGCGCGCGGTCGCGACTCAGGCGCTCTCCATCTTCGGCGATCACTCGGACGTTATGAGCGCGCGCATGACCGGTTTCGCGATGCTCGCGGCTTCCTCGGTCCAGGAGGCACATGATCTGGCCCTCGTTGCGCAGGCGGCGACGCTGGAAGGCCGCGTGCCGATCATTTTCTTCTTCGACGGTTTTCGCACCTCGCACGAGGAGAACAAGGCCACGCTGATCCCGGACGAACAGATCCGCGCGATGATCGATGATGAGCTGGTGCGCGCACACCGCGCGCGTGCGCTCTCGCCCGAGCATCCGGTGCTGCGCGGGACCGCGCACAACCCCGACACTTATTTCCAGGCGCGCGAGGCCTCCAATCCCTTCTATGCGCGCATGCCCGGCATCGTGCAGAAGGCCATGGATCGCCTCGCCGCACTCACCGGTCGCCGCTACCGCCTGTTCCGCTACGCCGGGGATCCACAAGCCGAGCATGTCGCGATCGCCATCGGCTCGGCCGTGGAGGTTCTCGATGAGACCGCCAGCTGGCTTGCGGCGCATCGGGGCGACAAGGTCGGCGTCCTGCAGGTCGCGCTCTACCGCCCCTGGGACGCGGAGGCTTTTCTCGGTGCGCTGCCGAAGACCGTCAAGCGCATCGCGGTGCTCGAGAGCACCAAGGAGAGTGGTGCACCGGGCGAGCCGCTGTATGGCGATGTGGTTGCGACTTACGCCCGAGCGGTCGCGACCGGCAAGCTCGAGCGGGCGCCGCTCATCGTCGGGGGCCGCTACGGCATCTCCTCCAAGGATTTCGACCCGGCGATGGCGAAGGCGGTCTTCGATGAGCTGCAAAACCCCCAGCCGAGACACGGCTTCACGGTCGGTATCACCGATGATGTCTCCTTCACGAGTCTCGCCGTCGAGCGCGATTTCGACATCGAGAGCCCGGACACGGTGCGGGCACTGTTCTATGGCCTCGGCGCGGATGGAACGGTCGGCGCGAACAAGAACTCGACCCGGATCCTGGCTTCCGAGCCCGGCCGCTACGCGCAGGGCTACTTCGTCTACGACTCGAAAAAGTCGGGCTCGTACACGATTTCCCACCTGCGCTTCGGACCGAAGCCGATCCGCGCACCGTACCTGTTGAAATCGGCCAACTTCATCGGTGTCCACAAGTTCGAGTTTCTCTTCAAGTTCGACGCGCTGGCGGCGGCGGCCGCCGGCGCCACGGTGCTCCTCAACAGCCCGTACGGGGCGGACCGAGTCTGGGACGAGCTGCCCCGCGAAGCGCAGCAGCAGATCATCGCCAGGCGGCTCAGGCTTTACGTGATCGACGCCTCGCAGGTGGCATTCAGTCTCGGTCTCGGGGCGCGCACCAACACCATCCTGCAGACCTGCTTTTTCGCCCTGGCCGGCGTGCTGCCGCGCGAGGCGGCAATCGCTGCGGTCAAGAAGGCGACCGAGAAGACCTACGAGCGCAAGGGCAAGAGCGTGGTCGCCAAGAACTTCGAGGCGATCGATGCCGCACTCGGCAATCTCTTCGAGGTGAAGGTTCCGGGCGCAGTCACTTCCGGGCGCAACCGGCCGACTCTGGCATCGGGCAGCGCTCCGGAGTTCATTCGCAAGGTGGTCGAGCCGATCATGGCATTGCGTGGGGATGAGCTGCCGGTGAGCGCCCTGCCCGTCGATGGCACCTATCCGACGGGCACGACGCAGTACGAGAAGCGCAACATCGCCGAGGAGGTCCCGGTCTGGGATCCGGATCTTTGTATCCAGTGCGGCCAGTGTGCCATCGTCTGCCCGCACAGCGTCATCCGCGCCAAGACCTTCGGCGAGGACCGCCTGCCGGACGCGCCCGTCGCGTTCAAATCCGCCCCGGTCAATGCGCGCGGCTATCCCGAGTCGCGCTACACGCTGCAGGTCTATGTCGAGGACTGCACCGGCTGCGGCGTGTGCGTCCAGAACTGCCCGGCCAGCAGCCCGGTGAATTCCGCCGTGCGCGCGATCAACATGAAGCCACGTCTCGAGCAGCTCGAAGCCGGTCGCACGCAGATACAGTTCTTCGAGACGCTGCCCTGGGCCAACCGCAGTCATGTCAACTTCGCCAACGTGCGCGGCGTGCAGTTCCTGCAGCCGTTCTTCGAATTTCCCGGCGCCTGTGCCGGCTGCGGCGAGACTCCGTACCTCAAGCTCCTGTCGCAACTCTTCGGCGACCGGCTGCAGATTGCCAATGCCACCGGCTGCTCATCCATCTACGGCGGCAACCTGCCGACCACCCCGTGGACGAAAGATGCGGCCAATCGTGGCCCGGCGTGGTCGAATTCGCTGTTCGAGGACAACGCCGAGTTCGCACTCGGCTATCGACTCGCCATCGACCAGCAGACGGAGCTCGCGCGCGCGCTCGCTCAAAAGCTAGCGCCGCAGATCGGCGCGGACCTGGTGGCTGCGCTGCTCGCGGCGCCGCAGCTGACGGAGTCGGACTTCCAGCTGCAGCGCGAGCGCGTGGCGCAACTGAAGACCAAGGTCGCGGCGCTACCCGGCGAGGACGCCCGCAACCTGGCCGCACTGGCCGATTTCTTCGTGCGGCGCTCGGTCTGGAGCATCGGCGGCGACGGCTGGGCCTACGACATCGGCTACGGCGGTCTCGATCACGTGCTCGCCTCCGGCCGCAACCTCAACGTACTGGTGCTCGACACCGAGGTGTATTCCAACACCGGCGGCCAGGCCTCCAAAGCGACACCGCTCGGAGCCTCTGCCAAGTTCGCCGCGGCGGGCAAGCGCGTGCCGCGCAAGGACCTGGCACTCATGGCCATCGCCTATGGCAATGTCTACGTGGCGCAGGTCTCGATGGGCGCCAACAGCGAGCAGACGCTCATTGCCATGCGCGAGGCCGAGGCTCACAACGGACCCTCGCTGATCCTCGCCTACAGTCAGTGCATTGCGCACGGCATCGATATGCGCTTTGGCATGAAGCAGGCTGCGCGCGCCACCGCGACTGGCTACTGGCCCTTGTTCCGCTTCGATCCGAGCATGCGTAAGCGCGGCATGAACCCCTTCCGGCTCGACTCGTCGCGGCCGCGCATCCCGCTGGAGAGTTATCGCGCCAACGAGCTGCGATTCGACTCCCTCACCCGCACGCGCCCCGAGGAGGCACGCCACATGCTGGCGCAGGCGCAGCTCGAGCTCGAGGAGAAATACCGCATTTACGAGGATCTGGCGGCTCGCGACGGCAGCCGCTTTCACCCCCACTGGGAGGAAGCCTGAACATGAATGCTCTTGCCAGTCGCTATCTCGGTCTCGATCTGGCGCACCCCATCATCGCCTCCGCCTCACCGCTCACCGCCACTTTCGACGGCATGCGCCGCCTCGAGGACGCCGGTGCCGCGGCGGTGGTCGTGACCTCGCTCTATGAAGAGGACATCCGCGCGGCGGATGCCGCCTACGCGGTGTTCACCGAGGAGAGCGCCGGCTGCCACCCCGAGGCCGGCAGTTATTTTCCCGTGCTGCCCGATTATCAGTACGGTGTCTCGGGTCACCTCGAGCTGGTGCGGCGTGCCGCCGAAGCGCTCGACATTCCGGTAATTGCCAGTCTCAACGGCGTGAGCAACGAAGGCTGGCTCGACTTCGCCGTGCAGCTCGAGCTGGCCGGCGCCGCGGCGCTGGAGCTCGATCTGTATCTGCTGCCGACCGACTTCGGGGTGAGCGGCAGCGATATCGAGTCACACTACCTGGACATCGTCCGCCACGTGAAGCGCACCGTGCGCATTCCGGTCTCCGTGAAGCTGCCACCCTTCTTCAGCGCGGTCGGCAACTTCTGCAAGCAGCTCGAGTCCGCCGGCGCCGATGGCCTGGTGTTGTTCCACCGCGCGTTCCGGCCCGACATCGATGTCGACAATCAGACCGTGAAAGCCGAGCCCACGCTCTCGAGCCGCGCGGAGATGTACGTGCCGCTCACCTGGACGGCGCTGCTGTCGAGGTATCTCGACCTGTCGCTGGCTGCCGCAGGCGGCGTCGCTACCCATATCGAGGTCGTGAAGTTCCTGCTGGCGGGCGCGGATGTCGTGACGACCACCTCTGCCCTGCTGCGGCACGGGCCGCAGTACATGCGCGTGCTCGTCGAGGGACTGCGGAGGTGGCTCACGGATCATGGCTACGCCTCGGTTTACGAGCTCCGCGGTGATCTCTATGGAGCCTGTGGCGCACCGATCGACACCTACCTGCGTACCCAATACACGCACTCCCTCGGCAAGCAGGGTGCTGCCTACGACGACCACGACGCGGCTGCGCTCGCCCATGCGGAGCACGAGGCCGATCTGCCACAGCTTCGGCGGGCCAATGGTGCACGGCGGCATCGATGAGCAGCATGGTTGCCTGCTATGCAGCACGAGTGTTTTCGCCGCGCCGCCGCACGCCGCTCGCACCGCCGGCTTGCGTCAAATACGTATTCCACCGCCTGCGGCAACCGCCGCAGCGGCTCGAACCCAGAAAACGATAGGCAAAGCTCCTGACGCAGAGTCCATCGACACCGCGTAGCTTTGATGTCATACGGCGCTCGCTCGGGTTATTCATATGAATGCAATTCGTAGCTTCCGCAGCCGGCACCTCGCGGCCGCTGCCGTCGTGATAGGTCTCGTGAGCCTGGTCGGCTGCAAAGGCGACACCGGCAGCACCGGTGCCACCGGCGCCACGGGCGCCACCGGCGCCCAAGGTCCCCAAGGGCCCCAGGGAGCCCCGGGAACGAGCGCCACTGCGCCGATCGACCACGCGCAGCAGCTCACCGCGACGATCACGAACGTCACGGTGGCGACATCAACCCCAGCGAAACCCGTGGTCAAATTCAAGCTGGTGAACGAGAACGGCCAGCCGGTGACGGGGCTCCAGGCGAGCTCCATCAGCTTCGGCATCGCGAAGCTGGTGCCAGCCGGCACGCAGCTCGCGGCGGTGCCGCCGCTCACCACCGCGGCGCAGGTGCAGAATTCGAGCCAGTGGCAGTCCTACATCTACCACACGGCAACGCCCGCGGCGTCTCTCGTGCCCTCCTCTTACAAGGTTACCGGTACCCAGGCGCTGCCGCAGGCGACGGTCGAATCCGGTAAGTCGGGAGCGCTGGTCGACAAT
>DATKMV010000046.1:0-2591 GCA_035541695.1 Steroidobacteraceae bacterium | reverse complement strand
CCTCATCGCGCGGCTGGCGTGCCCGGCAGGACTCGAACCTGCGACCCTCGGCTTAGAAGGCCGATGCTCTATCCGCCTGAGCTACGGGCACGACCCAAAAGCGCCCCTAGCCGGCCCCGCCGCACGGGGGGCGCGAATCATACGTAAGCTGCTCAATCAGCGTCAATTTCCACGTCCCTCCCGGCGGCTGGCGCGGGTGCGCACCGCACGCCGACCCCGGAGAAGACCGACATCGTCGAGACGCCGCCGCCGCATTTGTTACACTGGGCTGACGGTCTCACAATTCCACAAATCCCGCATGAAATTAACCGCGAACGACCCGCAGCCTGCGACTTCCAGCATGGGCGACTCCGCTAGTACGCCCGCGGTTGCGGCCGCGCTCGGACATGCTCGCGACGCATTCGACCTCACGACCTCCGCACGTGCGATGGCCATCGCGGAGCTGCGGCGGCTGCTCGCCGCATGGCGTCGCCATGAGCCCGGCGCGCGCCTCGGCGAAGACCCGGAAGAGCTGCACCAGCTGCGTGTCACGGCGCGCCGCATCGATGCGACGCTGGCACTGTTCAAGCGGCAGCTGCCGCGTGCGCTGGTGCGAGCCCGCAAGCCGACCAAAGCGGTCCTGCGCAACCTCGGTGCGGCACGCGACCTCGACGTGCAGCTGAGCGAGCTCGCGCACTACTGCACTCACCTCTCGGATGAGGAGCGCGTGGCGGCCGAGCCGTTGCAGGTCTACCTCGAGACGGAGCGGGAGCGGGCACGGGCTCGCATGGTGCGCAGCCTCGATGCCGAGCCCACCCGACGATGGCTGGAGACGCTCTCGAACGCGACCGCCGCCGAGCCCGAGGCGGCTGATGGCGCGGACCCGGCGATGGTAGTGATGCCCGAGCGTGTGCAGAGGCGCTTTCGTAAGCTGCGCCGCTCGGTGCGCAAGCTGCGTCCGAAATCCTCCATGGAGGACTACCACCTCGTGCGGCGTCGCGCCAAGCAGCTGCGCTACGCCACCGAGTGCGGCGCGGCGCTCTTCGGCAGGCCTGCGGAGGAGCTGCTCAAGGTGCTGCGACGGCTGCAGGACAAGCTCGGCGCGCACCAGGATGCGTGCATGGCACAGAGCCGCCTCGCCGCGATTGCGGCGGATTCCGCGATCGGTTTGCCGCCGAGCACGCTTTTCCTCATGGGCCGTCTCGCCGAGCACTATGCACGGGTGAGCGGTGAAACCCGGCGTACTTTCACGCGCTCATGGCGCAAGGTGCGCGGCAAACGATGGAAGGCGCTGCGGGCACGACTCGGAGAGCTGCACGAGAGCGCGGAAGCCGCGAGCCGTCTGCTTTCGGGGGAGCTCGCGGCCGATGCCCCCGACCACGAGCCTGCACCCTCCAGCTTCGATGGGCAGCCGCCCGAGAACCCGTCGCGCGCACTCAAGCACTGAGGATGCGGCTTCCGCCATGGAGCTGCTCATCGTCCGCCATGCCATCGCCTGCGAGCGCGATGCCAAGCGCTGGCCCGATGACGGCTCCCGCCCGCTCTCCACACGTGGAGTGATGCGCGCGCGGCGTGCCGCCGTGGGCCTCAAGACGCTTGCGCTGCGCCCGACGCGGGTGCTCACGAGTCCGCTCGAGCGAACACGGCAGACCGCAGCGATCCTTACCCGGTACGCGGGCTGGCCGCCTGCTGCCGCCTGCCGCGAGCTCGTTCCGGGCGGCTCGCCACAGGCGCTGCTCGCGGTGCTCGCGCGCACCCGCGGTTCACAGGTCGCGGTCGTGGGGCACCAGCCGGATCTCGGTCGCCTGATCGCGGCGTGTCTTGCGGGGAGCGCCGCTGGCGCGAGCTTTCACATGAGGAAGATGTCGGTGGCACTCATCAGATTCGCGGGGCCACCGCGCGCCGGGCAGGGGGAGCTCTGCTGGCTGCTGCAGCCGAAGCTGCTGCGCGGGCTGCACTGAGCGCGCTGCCCGCGGTGCTCAGTGCGCGCCGGCGGCCGCCGCCGCGCCGCCAGCGGCTTGCGGCCGGCGCGCAAACCACACCAGGAAGATCAGTCCGAGGAACAGCATTCCGGACACGTGGAAGATGTCGTTCGCCGAGAGCATGAAAGCCTGCGAATCGACGAGCCGATTCAGCAGCGCATAGCTCTGCACACTGCTCAGTCCGCCGCCATGCAGCGTGCCGAGCGCTGCCGCGGTGTTCGGGTCGCCGCTCGCCAGGTGCTCGACGAGCTGTGCATGATGCAGCGTCGCACGGCGGTCCCACAGCGTGGTCGTGATCGAGGTGCCAAAGGCGCCGGCAGTGATGCGCGCGAAGTTGAACAGGCCCGAGGCTGCCGGGATGCGCTCCGGGGCCATCCCGGAGAGTGAGATCGATACGAGCGGAATGAAGAAGGCCGCCATGCCCGCTCCCTGTATCACCGTCGGCAGCATCAAAGTGCCGATCGTCGCATTGGTGTTGAAATGCGCGCGCATGAAGAGCACCAGCGCGAAGATCCCGAATGAGATCGTGACCAGGATCCGTGGGTCGACGCGGTCGCTGATGCGGCCCACGACCGGGCTCAGCAGGATGGCGAGGAAGCCGACCGGAGCCAGCACCCAGCCGGCCAGCGT
>DATKMV010000045.1:0-3588 GCA_035541695.1 Steroidobacteraceae bacterium | reverse complement strand
AACGCCCGCAAGTACAGCAATCTGCCGTTCGCCTCGACGCTCAACGGCAGCTGCACCAACGTGTGTCCCGTCAAGATCAACATCCATGAGCAGATCTACGCCTGGCGGCGCGAGCTCGTGCGGCAGCACGAGGTTCCTTTCACGAAAAAAGCGGTCATGAAAGCCGCCGCCGAAGTTCTCGCGCACCCGGCGGCGTATCGCGCGGCAGTCGCGACCACGCGCACCGCGCTCGAGCACCTGCCGCGCTTCCTCATCTACAACGGCTTGAATGCCTGGGGAAAGCATCGCGAAGTGCCGCACGCGCCCAGGCAGACCTTCCGCAGCTGGTATGAGGAAAATCGCGGAGCTAAGCCATGAGCGCCCGCGATGCGATTCTCGGCGCGATCCGCGCGGCTCGTCCGACGCTCGATCGTCCACTGCCCCCGGTGCCGGCCTTCGATGGCGGCGCTGCGCCGCCGTTACTCGCGGTCTTCAGGGAGAGCCTGACGCGCATGGGCGGTAACTTGATCGAGCCACCGCCCTCTGGAGATCCCCTCGCACCGGTGCGCGAGAGGATCGCCAATGCGAAGGTCGTGTGCTCGACCGTGGTGGAGATCTCCGGCAATCGTGACATCGGGGCGGTGCACGCGCCCACTGATCTGGCGGACGTCGACATCGCCATCGTGCGCGCCGCGTTCGCGGTGGCGGAGACCGGGTCGGTGTTGCTGTGCGACGCCGACCTGCAGGTGAATGCGGTCGCGTACCTCGCGCAACACCTCATCGTGCTGCTCGATCCGGTGGACATCGTGTTGAATCTCCACCATGCCTACCGGCGCCCGGAGCTCCGCGAGCACCACTACGCCTGCTTCCATACCGGGCCGTCGGCAACGGCGGACATCGAAGGCGTTCTCATCCATGGCGCCCAGGGCGTGCGCTCACTCGGGGTGCTGCCGCTTGCCAGGCACGCCGACACCGGGGCCACGCGTGACCACCGATGATGCGCTCCAATTGAGCGGCTGAAGCGGGCGGGGGTCTCCGTGGCCATGCCAGGCTCGCCCGTACACCGCTGGAACGACAGCTGCTGGCGTGCATGGATCTCACGCTGGGTCCGCAGGCTGCAGACGTATTCATTCGCCGTAGCGTTCGAGCAGGTCGCAGTGCAGGAGGGTCTGCGGGCGGCGAGCGCAGTCGCTCCGATCGTCGTCGCCGCTGTCTGGCTCGATTGGCCGAGACTCTCGTGGGCAGCCTTCAGCGCCTTCTGGGCGTGCCTTGCCGACCCGGGCGGCACGGATCGTTCGCGCCTCGGGTTCATGGGCCTGTTTGCAGGCGCAGGAACGATCGCGGCCTTCATCGCATCGGCGACCGCCGGCGTGAGTCCCCTGGTCGCGGGCCTGATCCTCGGGCCGCTCGTCTTCGTGCCGAGTCTGAGCTCCATGTTCGGTGTGGAGACATCGCGCGTCGGGACGCTCGTCTGTGTGGCAGCCGTTGTCGCGGCCGCGTTTCCGGGTGCTCCGGCTGCCGCCCTGCAGCTGGCCGGATTTTTCCTGCTGGGGGGTTTGTGGGCCATGGTCCTGTGCATCGGGATCTGGCGGATCCATCCCTACGCCCCGGCGCGGCGCGCCATCGCCGCGCTCTTTGCGCAGCTCGGCGGAGCGATCCTAGATCTGCTGGCGCAGGATCGTGGCGCGCGGTCGCGAGCGGTGGATTGGGATGCGTTCAACGCCGAGCACCGGCGCTCCATCCGCGCGGCCATCGAGCGCACGCGCGGCGTCGTCGCGGCGCTGGAAACGAGCGATATGCGCTATCGAGCGGAGATCGAGAGTGCCGATCGCGTGTTCGCCGCATTCATCGCCATGGGCCACGCTTTTGCCGAGCGGGGCACGCCGCTCGATCCCGGCAGAGAGCAGGACCTGCTGCATCGGCTGCTGCTGCTGCTCGCCGAAGCGCAGCACCAGGCCGAGCAGCGCGTCCCGCAACCGGCGCTGCTGGCAGCCGAAGCCACCGCGCTCCAGACCGAGTCGGCCGCTCTCGGCAACCTCATCGGGCGCGGCATCGGCGCCGCGGCCCAGTCGCTCGAAGAGCTGGCAGACCAGCGACGCGGAGATGCGGCCAAAGTGCAACCCGCGGGCGTCGAGCCGACCGCGACGCCGCTCCTTCGGCCAATCCCCGGCGCCGTGTTGAGCCACGCCGCCCGGGTTGCGATCGCCGTTCTCGTCTCCTATGCCATCGCCAGCTCGCTCAATCTGACCTTTTCCTACTGGGCGACGGTGACCACCGTGGTCGTGGTCCAGCCGGAAGCCGCGCTCATCTGGCAGCGCAGTATCGAGCGCATGCTCGGCAGCATCGCGGGCGGCTTGCTCGCCACCGCTCTCATGTTCGCCTTTCCGACCAAGATCGCCTTACTGGCGCTGATCTTTCCCCTGGCTGCCGCGACCATCGCGTTCCGGCTCGTCAACTACACCATCTTCGTGATCTTCGTGACCTCGCTCTTCGTGTTGGTGACCGAGCTTCTGCAGCCGGCGGCGGGCATCGCCTCCATCCGCGTGATCGACAACGTCATCGGCAGCCTCACAGGCCTCGCCGCGAGCGTACTGCTGTGGCGACATCGCGCTGCCCGGGGGGCGGGGCAGGTGCTGGCCGAGGCGGTACGAGCCAACTTCGAGTACGCGGCGCGGATCGTCGGGGGGTTGGGAACTGCCGCCGACATCGACAGCGTGCGCCGGGCTGCGGGCGTCGCGAGTGGGGACGCCGAGATGCTTCAGCACCGGATGAGGCTCGAGGGGCAGGGGCGCCGCGCTCATCTTGCCGAGATGGACGAGCTGCTGCATGCGCTGCGCCGCCTGGCAGGCTCGGCCGCGGCGAGCGCTCTCGCCGGCGAGCCGGCCGACGCGACGCGGGCCGCGGCGCTCGCGCGGGAAGGCGCAGCGCTCGCGGATGCCGTCGGCGACCCCGCCGCCGCTTCTTTGCCGGGCGTGCCGGGAGGGGAATCACAGCACGATATGGATCGTGCAATCCGGGCGGTGACGAGCGCGGCGGCCGCTTATGTGGCTGCGTTCGGCAAGCCCCCGGCAAACCTCATCCGCGCATCGGGCTGATGCGGGCGAAGGCAGCGCACTCGGCTCAGAAGAGCTCCGGCACGACCTTGTACACGCGGTTGGTGGGCTCGACGTAGCCCTTGCGCTTCTGCTGCTTCGGAATCTTCACCTTGGCGCGCTTGATTGCCTTGTACGGAATGAGTGTGAGCAGATGCGAGATGCAGTTCAGGCGCGCGCGCCGCTTGTCATCCGACCGCACGATGTACCACGGTGCATAGGGGGTATCGGTGGCCTGCAACATGTCATCCCGGGCGCGGGAGTAGTCGTACCAGCGGCGATGGGACTCGAGATCCATCGGGCTCAGTTTCCAGATCTTGCGGCCATCGTCGATCCGCGCCTTGAAGCGACGCACCTGCTCCTTGCGGCTCACCTCGAACCAGTATTTGATGATCATGAGTCCCGAATCCACCGCCACCCGCTCCATGAGCGGTACCAGCAGCAGGAAGCGCTGAACTTCTGCCTCGGAGCAGAACCCCATCACGCGCTCGACGCCGGCCCGGTTGTACCAGCTGCG
>DATKMV010000044.1:0-4168 GCA_035541695.1 Steroidobacteraceae bacterium | reverse complement strand
GCGTGACGCCCGAACTGGGCGGCATCGATGCGGTGTTTGCCGAGCAGGTCATAGAGCGTCGGGCGCGTCACACCGAGAAGCTCGGCGGCGCGCGACAGGTTTCCCTGGGCTACGGCGAGCGACTGCCTGACGGCCTGCGCCTCGGCGCGCTGCCGCGCGACGCGCAGATTGAGGTACTCGGGATCATCCCCCGGATCCTCGAGTCCCAGATCGCTCGCCGTCACCACCGCCCCCTCGGCCATGATGACCGCGCCCTTGATGCGGTTCTCGAGCTCGCGCACGTTACCCGGCCAGCGGTGCGCCTGGATCGCGCGGATCGCATCCGGCGCCAGCCCGCGGGTCGGTTTGCCGAGCCTCGAGGAGATCTGCTGCAGCAGGAACTGGGCGAGCAGCAGGCTGTCACCCTGGCGGTCGCGCAGCGGCGGCACGCGGATGATGACCTCGCTGATACGGTAGAAAAGGTCATCGCGGAAGCCGCCGTTGCCGATCAGCGTGTCGAGATCACGATTGGTGGCGCACACGATGCGCAGGTCGAGCGACAGTGGCGTGCGCCCGCCGATACGCTCGACGGTGCGCTCCTGCACCACGCGCAGCAACTTCGCCTGCAATGAGGCCGGCATCTCGCCGATCTCATCGAGAAACACCGTGCCACCTTCGGCGGACTCGAGCTTGCCGGCGGTGCGGCGTGCGGCGCCCGTGAAGGCGCCCTTCTCGTAGCCGAACAACTCGCTCTCGAGGAGCGTATCGGGGATGGCAGCGCAATTGATGGCGACGAAGGGTTTATGCGAGCGGCCGGAGAGCCGATGCAGCGCGCGCGCCAGCAGCTCCTTGCCCGTGCCGCTTTCGCCGAGCAGCAGCACCGTGGTGTTGGTGGGAGCCACCTTCTCCACCGAGCGGCACAGGCCGCGGATGGCATCGCTCACCCCGATGATGCCTTCGAGCGCCATCGTGCCGGTACGCTCGCGCAGCCGCCAGTTCTCCTCTTCCAGCTCCCGGATGCGCAGCGCCCGGCGCACCACGATGGAGAGCACACCGGCATCGAGGGGCTTGTGGTAGAAGTCGGCAGCCCCGAGGCCCACGGCGGCGACCGCCAGCTCGCGCGCGTCGTGCTCGGTCATGGCAATGATCTTGGTGTCGGGGGAGATGTTGAGGATCTGGCGCAGCAGCTCCAGGCTCTGCGCGGCGACCGCCGGCTTGTCGGCCGTGCCGAGATCGAACAGCACCACATCCGGCTCGGTGCGACGCACGGTGGCGAGCGTCTGATCGGAGGTTTCGCAGACGGTCACGTCCAGATCCGAGAACACCGCCTCGAGCTCACGCCGCAAGGCGCGATCGCTCTCGAGAATCAGCAGTTTCCGGCGCTGCATCGCGACAACCATCAGCGCGCCCCTTTGCCGAACAGGACCACCTCGGCAGTCTGGATCAGAATGGCCAGGTCGAACAACAGGCTGTTGTTCTTGATGTAATACAGGTCGTACTGCAGCTTCTCGAGCGCGTCGTCCTCGGAGGAGCCGTAGGGATAGCACAGCTGCGCCCAGCCGGTGATGCCCGGCTTGACGCAGTGCCGCTGTACATAATACGGGATTTTCTCCGCCAGCTGCGCCACGAACTCCGGACGCTCGGGACGCGGACCGACGAAGCTCATGTGACCACGCAGCACGTTGAAGACCTGTGGCAGCTCATCGATGCGCAGCTTGCGGATGATCGCGCCGACGCGCGTCACACGCGGATCGCCATGCTGCGCCCACTGTGCACCGTTGACCTCCGCGTCCTGGCGCATGCTGCGGAACTTCACCACCCTGAACACCTCGCCGCCGAGGCCCACGCGCGCCTGGCGATAGAGCGCCGGCGCGTGCCAGCCATCCTCGATCTTGATGGCGAGAAAGGTGAGCACCATGGCAGGCAGCGCGACTACCAGCACGCTGAGGCTCGCAACCAGGTCGAGGGCGCGGGAGGAGAACAGCCGCAGCGGGTCGCGCTTGAAGCCCTGGCTGAAGATCATCCAGCTCGGGTTGAGCACATCGATGTGCACCCGGCCGGTCTCGCGCTCGAGAAAGGTGAGGAGCTCGGTCACATCGATGCCGGCGAGGCGGCAGTCGAGGAGCTCCGGGATTGGAAAGCCGCGACGCCGGTCGTCCATGGCCACCACCACCTCGGTCACCGCGAGCCGCTCGGACAGCGCGCACAGATCACCGTCGTACTCCAGCAATCGCTCGCTCGGCACGGCGCGCTCCTCACCGGGTGGCTGCACGAAGCCCACCAGCGTGAAGGCGTGCTGATCCGCGGCGCGCCGGAGGCGGGTGATCGCATTGGCCGCATAACCTGCCCCGTAGACCAGCACACGCCGCTTGAAGATCTCCTCATCGGCGACGCGCGCGAAAATCAGCCGCGAAGTGAGCACCGCGCACACCGCGAGAACCACCGCGAGCGCCGCCACCCCACGGAACAGATGGCGGCTCGGAAACACATAGAAGAGCGCCGCGAAGATGCACGCCGCGACGAGCAGCGCCAGCAGCAGTCGCGCGAGAGTTCCGCTCAGTTGCGCCCGCTGACGCGAGTTGTACAGACCAAATGCCAGGAGGGAAGTCACCACGATCGCGCTGAACGCGACGCCGCGCGGCCACAACGGACCGAATTGCCCGACCAGCTCGGGCAGCCCGCTGATACCCACCTGGAAGCGGATGCACACGGCGGCGTAGAGCGCCACGAAGCACAACAGCGCCTCGATGATCGCGAGCACGGCGAGGGATGCGGGTATGTACTGCCCGAGGACCCGGACGCGCATGAAGACCTTGGAATACCTCAGCCAGGCATGGCTGGCAGGACAAACTTTACACGATCGTGTAAAGCCAGAGTCACTCTTCTGCCGAGTCGAAGTCGCGATTGCATTTGATTTGCCTTAATGTGTCTTCCGCCGACGACAGACCCTGCAGCGTCAGCCGAAACTGCAACACGGCGGTACCAGCACGATACCGCGCGGCGCGCATCGGCCCCGCGGGTGCTCAGTGCACGCGATCGTGCAGACGATAGAGCGGCGGCAGGAGGTAGCCCCGCAGCACCTGTACGCAGCTCAGACTGCGGCGCGCCTGACTGAGATGACGCTTGTAGTCGCTGAGCAGGCCCGAGCCCGCGAGGAAGTCATAGATGCGGACCTGCCGCTCGGCCGCGGCCTCCATTGCATAACCGAGATGCAGCAGTCCGATGGAGAGCTTGCCGCTGAAGGAGGGATCGAACCCCAGGCTGATGTTGTATTGACGCGCTCCCTTGCGAATGTCGTACAGCAGCGAGACGACCCGCCCGCCGACACACAGTCGTGACAACGCCAGCTCGCCGCGGGCGGCGAGCCGCCTGGCGAGCAGCTTGTGGAACTCGAGTGCCGCGCCGGCGAACGCCGGCTGTTGCCACCGCAGGCAGTGCAGGCGGTTGAGCTCTTCGAGCCCGCTGTCGATGTCGGCCGGCGTGAGCAGCTCGAAACTGACCGGGCCCTGCAGGGCGAGCCGGCGACGCAGGTTCCACAGGCTGCGGCGCGTCGATTGGCCGAGCGTGCACAGATAATGGTCGAACCCCGAGCTGAGATCCGCCTGGTAGCTCACCTCGCGGTCGAGTACGCGCACATAAGGACGCGGTGAATGGTCGGGGTGCGCGAATGCCTCGCACCACTGGCGGCTCGCGGCCGAAAACCCGATCACCCACTCGCTCCAAGAGCGCTCGCTCAGCAGGAGCCCCGCGCAGGCGCTGCGGACCGCGTCGGCGTCGGCATCGAGCGCGACGATGTCGAGGTACTCCGACATGGTTGGCCCCAGATCGCGCCATGACATGCCGATGAGCTGGAGAGAAGTGGCGCGCACTAGACGACTGCGCACGACGCGGCGGCGATAGAGCGGCGCCACACCCACCAGCTCCGGCCCGCGATAGAACGCGCGGATCTCCGGAACGGCTGCGAGCGCAGGCGCGAAGCACTGCCACCACAAGGTCAGCCAGTCCCACGACAGAAACAACGCATCGGCCGGCGAGCGGGCGAGCAGCGTGCTCCAGGCGGCTTCGCTGGCCAGCCACTCGTCGAGGCTCCAGCGGCGCGAGCTCAAGGGAACATCGAGTGCCTGCCCGCCAAGGACCGCATTACCCGTTTCCATCGTGTGGCCCGTCTCCGGCAGCACCGCGTTGCTCC
>DATKMV010000043.1:0-8136 GCA_035541695.1 Steroidobacteraceae bacterium | reverse complement strand
GCCCTGGCTCGAGCCGGCACCGAGCGCGCCGGCGATGTTCGGCACGGTGACGTTGGCGATCGTCATGTTGAGCACCGCGACGAAGTTCGCGAGTGCCAGCACCATGGCCGCCACCCACAGCATGCCACCCACGAGTGCGGGTGTTTGCCGTTGATCGATCGTGAGGTCGGACATGGGCTGCTCCGGGTCGCCGCGATCTCGCTTAGCGTGTGTTGCTTGCGAGCCGCTGCGGAGCCGGGCTGCTGCGCAGGTCGACCTTTGCATCCATGGAGAGTCCCACCCGCAGCGGGTGTGCGGCCAACTCCTGCGGATCGAGGCGAATGCGCACCGGAAGCCGCTGCACTACCTTGATCCAGTTGCCGGTGGCGTTCTGCGCGGGAATCAGGGCAAACGCCGCCCCGGTGCCGCCGTTGAATCCCTCGATGACTCCGTGGAAGGCGACCTTGTGGCCGTAGAGGTCCGACTGGAGCTCGACGCTCTGACCGGCGCGCACCTTCTTCAGCTGCACTTCCTTGAAGTTGGCATTGACATAGATGTCCCGCACCGGCACCACCGACAGCAGCGGGCTCGAAGGCTGCACACGCTGTCCGAGCTGCACCTCACGCCGCGCCACCACACCGTCGATCGGGGAGCGGATCACGGTACGACCGAGGTCGACCTTCGCCTTGTCGACGCGCGCCTGCGCCTGCGCCACCGCGGCGCGCGCGGCATCGAGCGCGGCACGCGCATCGCTCGCGCTGTTGACTACTTTGGTGAGCTCATCGCCGGACACCGAGCCGGACTCCACGAGCGCCTGGCGCCGCTGCAGATCGATGCCGGTGCGCTCCAGGTCGGCGGTTGCCGCCAGCACCTGTGCGTGGGCGCGCGCCAGATCCGCTTCCGCCTGACGCAGCGCGAGCCGCGCATCGGTGTCATCGATGACGACGACGATGTCGCCGCGCCGCACCGGCTGGCTGTCGACGACGTTGACGCTCGCCACGGGCCCATCGATCTCCGCGGCGATCACCGCCACCTCCGCGGCGGTGTAGGCGTCATCGGTCGACACGTAGCGGGAGGCGACCAGCTTCCAGTAGCCGTAACCGCCGATGCCCGCAAGGGCGAGCGCCGCAGCCAGGGCCGCGAACAGCAGCGCTCGGGTCTTGTGACCGTGCGCACCCGCAGACTTCGCAGTCGGCGCGGGCGCGGTGGCAGTGGAGGGTTCGATGGTGTCGCTCATGGCATTGTCCTCAGGAGTGCCGGGGTTCTACGGGGGTTGCGCTCGATCGGGCGCCGAGGCTCTGCGGCGAGAAGCCGCCGCCGAGCGCTCGCACCAGCTCCACATCGAGAATGAGTGCGCGCGTTTCGAGCTCGGCCTCGGCGCGCTGTGCGCTGATCAGCTGGTCTTCGGCGGTGAGCACATCGAGATAGGTCGCGAGCGCGCCCTGGTAACGGCGGCTGACGATCTGGTGTGCTTCGGCGGCGGCGGCCACCGCGGCGCGCGATGCCGCAAGCTCGCCATCGAGCGCCTTGCGGCTGGTCGCCGCATCCGCCACCTCGCGCAGCGCATTGGAGAGTGTGCCGTTGTAGGTCGCGACGGCCGCCTCGTATTCCGCATGCGCGCCGCGCAACTGGCCCTGCAGCCGCTCGGTATTGAAGATCGGGAGTGAGATGGCAGGTCCAACGCTGCCGAAATCCGAGCCCGAGCGGGTGAGATTCTCGATGCCGAGTGACTGCACGCCGACGAACCCGAGGAGGTTCACGCTCGGGTAGAAGCCGGCCTTCGCCTGGTCGATGCGCCGCGCCGCCGCTTCGGCGCGCAAACGCGCCGCGACGATATCGGGACGCCTGCCGAGAAGCTCGAGGGCGAGATTCTCCGGCAGGCCCTGCGAGCCCGGGAAGCGCGCGGCCGGGCGCGTGATCGCCAGTCCCCGATCGGGACCTGCGCCGAGGAGCGCGGCGATGGCGTTGCGTTGCAGCCCGATGCGCTCATCGATGGCGAGCAAGTCGCCCTGCGCCGCCGCCTCGCGCGCCTCGACCTCGCGGACACTGGCGAGGGTCTCGAGGCCAAACTGGTGCCGTTGACGGAAGAGCGCCACCGTCTTGGTTCTAATGGCGAGGGTCTCGAGAGCGTTGTCCCGCAGGGTGTAGAGGTGCACGAGTCCGGCGTACGCCGAGGCGACGGACGTCGAGAGGATCAGACGGGTCTGTTCGACTTCGACCTCCGCGGCTCGCTGCTCCGAGAGCGCCGCCGCGAGCGCCGCGCGGTTCTTGCCCCAGAAATCGATCTCATAGGAGAGATTGAGCGTCGCCACACCGTAGTCGTTCCAGCCCTGCGGCAGCGCCGGCTTCGGGATCAGGTTGTTGTAGCTCTGCTTCTGCTCGGTGAAGCTCGCGGTGCCCGTGACCTCCGGGAGCCGCGCCGCGTGAGCGCCCTGCACCGCCGCCATGGCGGCATGCAGCCGCGCCTGCGCGAGGTCGAGCTCCGGGGAGCCGCGCAGTGCCTCATCGATCAGCGCATCGAGCTGCGGGTCACCGTAGACGCGCCACCAGCCATCCCCGGGCCACCCCGCAGCGGGCAAGGCAAAAGAGTCGCTGCTCGAGAGCTGCTCGACCTTCCTCAATGTCGGCGGTGAGTCGAGCCGTGGCTGCGGCGCGCAGCCGGCGGCAACCATGAGGCTGCCGGCGAGCAGCAGCCTGGCCAGGACCGCGCTGGCGCCCGGCCCGCGGCAGAGTGCTCTCGTTCCCATCGCAGCAAGTCTCCTCATTTGACTGTACGGTACGGTTCAGTACAGTTAATCACGGCCCCCGCAGGATGTCAACGGCGTCCCTTGGAGCGCAGCGGGTGGCGCAGCCTTGACCGGACGTCAGCTGCGACATAAACTGTACTGGTCGGTACTGTATTAACGGGGGAGGTCCACTTCAGTTGAGACTGAGATTCACATGAAGAGAAGCGACAGCAAACGGCGCGCCATCCTCGACGCGGCCTACCGGCTGTTCCGCACTCGCGGTTTCGAGAAGACCTCGATCACGGAGATCACCGCCGCGGTCGGCGGCTCCAAGGCGACCATCTACAGTCACTTTCCCTCCAAGGAGGAGCTGTTCGTCGAATGCATGATGGCGGCGGCGGAGAATTACATCGCGGGGATGGTGCGGCATCTGAAGCCCTGGGCCGCGGATCCCGCCGTCGCGCTCGCCGAGTTCGGCAGCAGTTTCCTCGCTTTCATCTGCTCGCCGGAGCAGCTCGAGGTGCGGCGGCTCATGATCGCGGAAGCCGCACACTCCGGTACCGGCAAGTTCTTCTTCGAGAAGATCACGGAGCTGCGCGCGCACGTCTCGGCGTTTCTCTCCTCCTGCATGGCACGCGGAACGCTGTGCCGCGCCGACCCCGATCTTGCCGCCGACCAGCTCGCCGCACTCCTCGAAGCCGAGATCCTCCAACCCCTCCTCCTGCAGGCTCGCGAGGAGTCTCCTCGGGCGGAGGAGACGCGGCTCGCGGCAAAGCGCGCCGTCGCCGTCTTTCTCAGAGCCTATGCGCCGCTGCGCGAGCGGATCGAGCCGCCACTGCGTGCGCGCACGGCCCACCGCCGGCCGTTGCCGACGCCTCCTCCGTCAACTAAACTGTACCGACCGGTCTGATAGCAGCAGGTGCTCGTGAGGAGGAAGACAGAGGCCAAGCGCGAGGCGATCCTCGAGGCCGCGGCCGAGGTCTTTCGCGAGGTGGGCTTCGAGCGCGCTTCGATGTCGGAGATCCGCTCGCGCATCGGCGGCTCGAAAGCGACCCTTTACAACTACTTTCCGTCCAAAGAAAAGCTCTTCTTCGAGGTCATGTACCGGGCAACGCAGCCCGAGCTCGGCGCAATCGCCTCGGCCCTGGACCCCGACGCCGATCTCGAGCAGCAGCTGCTGCAGTTCGGGCAAAAATTCCTGCCGGCCCTCTACTCGCCGCAGGCGATCGCGGTCCGTCGCCTCGCGATCGCCGAATCGGGCTCCGGTATCGGCAAGGTCGTTTTCGAAGGCACGACGCTTCCCATGGAGAGGCAGGTCGCCGAGTTCCTGAGGAAAGCGATGAAGCGCGGCACGCTGCGCACCGCCGATCCGAAGATCGCCGCCATGCACCTGCTGAGCCTCCTCGAATCCGAGCTCCTGCAGCGGCTGCTGCTCGGGGTGATGGGCACCGTGAAGCCCGAGGCGATGCGGGGCGCCGTGCGGCGCGCGGTGGAGGTATTCCTCTGCGGGTACGAGCCGTGATAGTCCGGTACGAGCCGGGATAGTCCCCGCGAGGCGCTTCAATCAGCTCGCGAGCGCCGCGATCTGCGGTGCCGGGGCGAAGCGGATGCGAGGGGTTGCGGGTGCGGCGGGCGTGTGCGGCGTGCCGGGGCGCGCGCACCTCGGTTCCGTCTTGCTGCCAGCGGACTCCAGCACCAGATCGATGAAGGCCCGTGCCTTGAAGGGCACGAGCTTGCGGTTGCCGTAGAGCAGATAGAGCGTCGACTCCTTCAGCGCGAACTCCGTGAGCACCGGCCGCAGCACGTGCGCGAACGCAGGCTCCTCGAGCAGAGCCGCGGGCAGCAGTGCCAGGCCCACACCGCTCGCCACCGCGATCGCGACGTCCGCCATCGTGCGACATCGCAACGCGACCCGCAGCGGGACCTCGGCCATTCCGCCGGGACCTCTCAGGGACACCGACTCGAGGCCCCCTGCCGTCACGATGTCATGCCGGCCGAGATCCTCGGGCACCCTGGGGACCCCGTGCCGCTCGAGGTATTCCCGTGAGGCGGCGAGCCGCAGGGCTATGGGGCGCACGCGCCGGGCCACGGCACCCGGGGGAAGACGCTGGTCATCGCCGATGAGTGCCACGGCAAGATCGTAGCCACCTTCGACGACCTCCACCGTCCTCTCCAGAAACGAGACATCGAGCAGCACTTCGGGCCAGCGGTGCCGATACTCGGCGAGCACGCTCGTGAGGCCGAGGCCCGGGATGCAGGCGTTGCAGCAGGCGATACGCAAGGTGCCGCGCGGCGCGGAGCTCAGGGAGCCGATCTCATCCTCGGTGTTCTCCAGGTCCTGAAGGATCCCCTTGCAGCGCTCGAAATAGAGCCTGCCCGGCTCGGTGAGGCTCAGCCTGTGGCTGTTGCGGTTGAGGAGGCGCACCCGCAGGCGCTTCTCGATCGACATGATGTGCTTGCTGACCATGGCGGTGGACAGATCGAGCCGGTCGGCGGCTCCCACGAAGCTGCCCGATTCGACCACCTGGCGGAAGACGTTGAGGCTCGTAAGGGTATCCATGTCGGCCTTCCATTCTGAACTGTACTGTACAGTTTAAACCGAATGGCGGCTTTGTCAACTGAAGCGTACCGACTGGTACTTCTTTTGGCAGTCTCAGGGCGCAGGATCGGCGGCCGCCGAGGAGCCGAGCGCTGCCCGCGCGGCCGGGAATACCGCTGATCGGCTGCGCGGCGTCCAGCCTGCGGACGCCGGCCGCAGCTGCGCTGAGGAACGTGAGCCTGCCTGCGTCGCGGCCTGCATCGACTCGATACGGATCGATTGCACCCGTGCATCTCTGCGCATGGTCTCGATCACGCTCAGGCAACGGTATTCCGGGCCCGGCCCCGTGAGTCGCACCTCGATGTCGGCCGGATCCTGCTCATTCTCGCGCAGCAGCTCGAGGCGATAGTTGAAATGGCGGTTGAGGAGCGAGCTGAGGAACCCATCGGCGTGCACGTTGGGCACGGCAGGGTCGAGCTCGACTGCGAGCCGCACGTCGCACACCGGGTCTGGCTCGAGCGCGACGGCGCCGGTCCCCCGCAGGCCGAGGAGCAAGGCCGCCACGACTGCGTGAAGGTGCGGCCCGCCCCGGCGACTGCAGGAGCTCATTCGTTCCCTCGCGGCGGACCATGGAAGGCCCGCTCGAGCTCGCGTGCGAGTTTCCGGGCGCTGTCGGCTTGGTCCGCGAGTCGCCGTTCGGCAGCCTTGCTCTGCGCCGTCACCGCATCGAGGAAAGCCTGGTTGGCGCGCGCATACTCGCCCGCCGCCTCGTAACACTCGCCGGCGCTTTGGTATCGGCCTGCCTCCAACAGTCGATCTGCGAGCGCGCGTGCCTCCTCGACGGTCGCAGCGGCACAGGGCAACTCCTCGGCGCAAGCCAGGTGAGGGAGCACGATCGCCACGAGCGTGCAGCCGGCTGCGAGTACGCGCGGCAGCGAGCCGGCGCGCGCGGCGCGAAACGGGCGCGGGGTTCGCGGTGCGGAGCTGGCTTGAAGGTTCATGGGCATTTGCCGACGCTAAGCGTCATGCACGTCCACAACAATGCAATAACGGTAGATGCGGGTTTCAAGAAACACGGCGCAGGCAGCAGCGGGGCTCTGCAGCCTGCAATGCAGCGACTCACGCCTCGTCGTTCCTGCGTCGCGCGAGCGTTAACTCGGAGGAAACTTCCATGAATCGGCTCGCCATTGTTGGGGGCACTGCAGGCCGGTACGGTAGACGCCGTGGATGACCCCGCTGCGCAGTTTTCGCAACGCCGTTAGCCACAGCGGTCGCTCTGCTAACCCCCCCCGCGGCAGCGGCCGCTCCTTCGAACGACCGGAAGGGGCTCGTCCCCTTCCGGTCGGTTTTCTGGAGAGCACACATGCCAGAGACCCTTGCCTTCTTCGCTTCGATGGTCGCAACGTGCGCGTTGCTCGTGGTGCTCGGCTTCAGCGTTTTCCTGAGCGTGCTCGCGGTGAGAACCAACGGCCGCACCGGCCGCCACGGCCGCGCGCGTCTGCACTAGGCACGCTGTCGCGTTTACTGCGGCGAAACACGCATAACGCGGGTGCGAATTGTTCTCAGCAGCGCGCGGACCTAGCCTCCCCCGTACCAGGCCTCTCAACCGGAGGTCGAAGCGAGGATGGCTCTCATGAGCGACAACGAAGTGCGCAAGATCATCGACAAGCTCAGCAAGCTCAGGGCACTGAGCCGTGCGCGCGAGCGTGTCCGGCAACTCGAGCGCGAGTTGTATGGCGACTCCTCACGCAGCGAGCAACCGGGCGCCGTGCCGGAGTTCCTGAGTCAGCGTGGGCCGCTGCGCGCGGTCTAGCCCGCGTGGCGTACCGGTACTGCGGCGCGCTGCCGGGTGAGGAGGCGGCGGAGGACCAGGCGTCCCCGCAGCCGACCGAGCACCTCAGGTCACTGCAGCTGGGCGATCGGCCGCTCTGCCTGCGTGAGCTGAGGGCCGACGACGGCGCCCGGATTGAGTCGCTGCTGACACAGGTCGCCGCGCCCGATCTGCAGATGCGGTTTTTTGGCGCACTGCGCCATGTCCCACCTGAGCTGCTCGATTACCTGATGCATAGCGATCCGACGCACAGAGTGACGGTGGCAGCCGTCCTCGGGGGTGGGCCTGGCGAAACCGAGGGCGAGATCGTCGGGGTCGCACGCGCGCACCGCGTGACGGCGCACGTCGCCGAGGCGGCCATGCTGGTGCGCTCCGATCTCAAGCGGCACGGGCTCGGCTCGTTGCTGCTCGGCAGCCTGATCGCCCGTTGCCGGCAGCGCGGCATCTCGCGGCTCATCGCGGAGGTCCTGCACTGCAACAGCGGCATGCTGCGCCTCGCGCGGCAATACGGTTTTCGCTGCGCGTCGGTGGAGGACCAGGTGTGCCATCTGGTGCTCGATCTCCCCGCCGCGGCTGCTGGTTAACTGTCAGGCAACGTGCATTTCGCTTGACGTCATTGTTGCTGTGCGGTCCATCGCTTAATGTTTTCCCATCGCAAAGGACACATTTCGGATGGGAGATCGACATGACGGGCCACGCCCAACCAGGCCTCAGCGCGGTCGCACAGCTGCTCGCGCGTCGCTGGGAGGAGGCTCGCCCGTATTTCACGATTTTTGGGAATCCGCGCGGAGTTGCACACTCCTCGTGGTTACGACGAGGCACCGGCGGGGGTTTGGATCCGCACTGGTACCGGGCGTCTACTGTACGATTGCCCGCAGCGGCAGCGGTCCTCCGCAGGCTCGTGGACACATCGGATACGCGGCAATGACCGGAGGCGCTTTCTTTGCATGGGTTGATCGACGACGTTTCCACATACCAGTGCCTTCGGGCACGTCTTCTCAATCTCGATAGGAGTTACATATGCGACCTTTTGCAGCAACCGTAATGGCGTGTGCGCTCGT
>DATKMV010000042.1:0-5659 GCA_035541695.1 Steroidobacteraceae bacterium | reverse complement strand
GCTCTCGGCGGCTTGCGCCTCGGCCAGGCGCTTCTCGAGCGCGGGGATCCTGCCGTACTGCAGCTCGGCGACCTTGCCCAGGTCGCCCTTGCGGCGCGCGGACTCGATCTCGAGCTTCACCTTCTCGAGCTCTTCCTTGATCGCAGCGCCCCCCTGGAGCGTGGCCTTCTCGGCCTTCCAGATCTCCTCGAGGTCGGCGGCCTCCTTCTCGAGCCCGGCGAGCGTCTCTTCGAGCGCGGCGAGGCGCTTCTTCGTGGCTTCGTCCTGCTCTTTCTTGAGCGCCATCTGCTCGATCTTGAGCTGGATGATGCGGCGGTCGAGCCGATCGAGCGCCTCGGGCTTGGAATCGATCTCCATGCGGATGCGCGCCGCGGCCTCGTCGATCAGGTCGATCGCCTTGTCGGGCAGCTGCCGGTCGGCGATGTAGCGGTGCGAGAGCGTCGCCGCGGCGACAATCGCCGGGTCGGTGATGTCGACGCCATGGTGCACCTCGTAGCGCTCCTGCAGGCCGCGCAGGATCGCGATCGTGTCTTCCACCGTCGGCTCGTTGACCAGCACCTTCTGGAAGCGGCGCTCGAGCGCGGCATCCTTCTCGATGTACTTGCGGTATTCGTCGAGCGTCGTGGCGCCGACGCAATGCAGCTCGCCGCGCGCCAGCGCCGGCTTGAGCATGTTGCCTGCGTCCATCGCGCCCTCGGCCTTGCCGGCGCCGACCACGGTGTGCAGCTCGTCGACGAACAGGATCACCTGCCCTTCCTGCTTGGCGAGGTCGGTCAGCACGGCCTTGAGCCGCTCCTCGAATTCACCGCGGAATTTCGCGCCTGCGATCAGCGCGCCCATGTCGAGCGCCAGGATGCGCTTGTTCCTCAGGCCCTCCGGCACCTCGCCGTTGACGATGCGCTGCGCGAGACCTTCGACGATGGCCGTCTTGCCCACGCCCGGCTCGCCGATCAGCACCGGGTTGTTCTTGGTGCGCCGCTGCAGCACCTGGATCGTGCGGCGGATCTCGTCGTCGCGCCCGATCACCGGGTCGAGCTTGCCGCTGGCGGCGCGCGCGGTCAGGTCGACGGTGTATTTCTCGAGCGACTGGCGCTGTTCCTCGGCAGCCGGGTCCTTCACGGACTCGCCGCCGCGCAGCTCCTCGATCGCGCGCTCGACCGCGGCCTTGTGCACGCGGGCATCCTTGAAGGCCCTGGCCAGCGTGTTCTTGTCCTCGAAGCCGGCGAGCACGAACAGCTCGCTCGAGATGTACTGGTCGCCGCGCTGCTGCGCCAGCTTGTCGGTGACATTGAGCAGGCGGTTCAGGTCGTTCGAGACGTGCACCTCGCCGGGCGTGCCCTCGACCTTCGGCAGCCGGTCGAGCGCGCTGCCGAGCAGCGCACGGAGCTTGCCGACGTCGGCGCCCGCCTTCTGCAGGAGCGGCGCGACGCCGCCGCCCTGCGAATCGAGCAGGGCCAGCATGACGTGCGCGGGCTCGATGAACTGGTGATCGCGCCCCACGCACAGCGACTGTGCGTCGGCGAGGGCCGCCTGGAAGCGGCTCGTGAGCTTGTCCATTCGCATGGGATTCTGGCCCTGAACGTGGATGGACGTTTTCTGGGGACAAACCGCTGTCCGTTCAAGGGGCTGCGGTGCCGGCCGGTCTCCGGGCGGCCGGCCGGCGCTGAGAATAGCGCAAGACACCGGGCGTTGCGCCCGATTCAGCTCAGACGGGCAGATCCTTCAGCTCGCGCAGCGGGCCGATGAATTTCTCGTAGTTGCGCCAGCGCCCGACCGAGGTCTGGTACATCTTCTGCCGCACCTGCCACACGCTCGCGGTCCTGACGGCGCGGGCGGTCTTGTGGTATTCGAGACAGCGCGCATCCCACGGGAGCCCGACGAACTCCAGCATCCGGCGCGTCCATCTCTCCGGGTCCGCCGTGAGCTCCGCGTACGGAACGTCGAGCAGAGTCTCCTGCGGCAGCACCGCTCGCCAGTGAGACATCAGCCGGTGATGCTCGCGGTAATAAGAAGCGAGGTCCGACAGGTCCATGGTGAAGTTCAAGGCGCCCTGGAACTGCTGGAAATAGCAGGACAGGCAGGTGTCGATCGGGTCGCGTTGCAGGTAGATCACCCGAGCGTTCGGAAACACGGAATGAATGACGCCGAGGTAATCGGCATTGACGGGCATCTTGTCGATGACCCTGGTCGCGTCGGCTGAATGCCCGGCCAGCACGCGCAGGTAATCCTGTGCCAGCCGCGCGCGCAGCGGCTCAGCCAGCACCGTCTGCCGGGCGGTGGCCTCGTGCTTGCGCATGACGACGGTCCAGAAATTCAGCTCGCCGGCCCCGCGGGCGGCCGGATGCGAGGCGAGAATCTGCTCGACCAGCGAAGTACCGGAGCGCGGCATGCCGACCACGAGCACCGGCCGTGCCGAATCCGAAGCACCCACGCGTGCCGCGGCCACTGCGTCCGGCGTGTAGACGCGTATCAGGTCGTCGACGAAGCGGGCGCGCACGCCGCGGTCGTACGGCGCGGCGGTGAGCTTCTGCAGCTCGTTGCCGCGTTGATAATTGCGGAACGCCTTGGGGTAGTCCGCGACGTCGTCGCAATACTTCCCCATGGAGAAACGCAGCGTTGCTTCGTCGGTGAGCGACAGCTTCTTGGCTACCAGCGCCTCCGAGTGCGCCAGCCAGCCGGCGTCAGCGGGCGTCATCTTGCGCAACCACACCAGCGAAGCCTGGGCATAGGAGGCATCCGGCGCGATCTCCAGCGCCCGGCGGAACGCCGTCTCGGCCTCCGCGAGGCGGCCCTCGAGCATCTCGATCTGTCCGATGCCGACGTACGCCTTGGCGTTGCGGGGTTCCGCGCGCAGCACCTTCTCGTAGGAGTCCTTCGCATCGCGCAGGCGCCCGAGCAGCGCCAGCACCACGCCGAGGCTGATGCGCGCATCCAGGTGCGAAGGTTTCAGCCGCAGCGCGCGCCGCAATGGGTCCTCGGCCTCGTTGTACCGCCCGACGGTGAGCAAGAGGTTCGCGAGGTTGTAATACGCCTCGTGATAAGCCGAACGTATGCCGACCGCGCAACGGAACTGATCCTCCGCCTCTGCGTAGCGGGCCAGTTGCGCGAGCGCCGCACCGAGACCGTTACGCGCCACGGCATCCCGCGGATCGAGCTGCACGAGCTCCTCGAAGATCCCGAGCGCATCTGCATGGTCGCCGCGGCTCATCGCCTCCACCCCGCGCGCGTGCAGAGCCTGCGAAGCATTGCGGCTCGCGGAGCGGCGGCCGGCGGCGGGTGCGGCCGCCGCGTTCGCTCCCGGCGCCGCGCCGATCCCGGAGAGACGCATCACCAGGGCCTGCGTCAGCTCGTCGACCACCTCCTGCTGCACCCCCTTCTCGAGCATCCGCCACTTGAAGGCGTTAGCGAGCTTGGCGCGCTTGAAGAAGTTCAACTTGAGAGGACGCGCCACCTGATCGACCCGCTGCAGGAACTTCTGCAGAAACTCCTGCAGCTCGCGGCCGTGCGGGCGGGTGGCGGACTGGACATAGAAGTCATCGGCGAGAGCCGCGCCTGCCCGGGTCGCTTCCGCCGCTTGTAGCCACTTGAACAGCATGGTTACGTTAAATCCTACACGGTGGGCCGGCCACAGTTCGCGAACTCAATCGCAAATCCGTTTGGGCCAGTGCCTACTGGCCGGCCAGCCGCTCGGCCAGGGCAATGAGCGCGACCCCGAGGCCGATCAGGACGACCTGGATGACGCCGGTTCGCAGGTCGGCGCGCCGATGGAGCCCCGGTATCAGTCCCGCGACCGCGATATAGAGAAAGCCGGCGGACGCAATCGCGAGCGCGTAGGGCAGCGCGCCGAGGGCCCGGCTCAGGCCTAGGTAGGCAGCCAATGCTCCCCCGATCGATGCGATCCCGGTGGCGAGATTCAAGAGGAATGCGCGCGAGCGCGAGAACCCGGCGTGCACGAGGAGGGCGAAGTCTCCCACCCGGTGCGGGATCTCGTGGGCGGCAACCGCGAGCGTCGTCACCACCCCGAGTGGCACGCTGGTGAGAAAGGCGGCAGCGATCAGTACACCGTCGAGCGCGTTATGGAGGCTGTCCCCGACGAGCACCAGAACCCCCGAGGCGTGATCGCGTCCGTGGGAGTGGCCCGCGTGGGAGTGTCCGCCGTGCGCCTCCCCCTCCTCGGTGTGCCACCACAGCACAACCTTCTCGATGACGAAGAACACGCCGAGACCCGTGAGCAGCGTGACACCGATCGCATGGGCGCCCGCGGGGCCCGCACGCGCTATCGCCTCGGGGAGCAGCGCCAGCAGAGCGGCGCCGAGCAGCGCGCCGGTCGCAAAGCTCACGAAGTGCGGCACTAGCCGCACCGCACGCGGCTCGGGAATCCACAGGAACACCACAGCGAACGCCGCGCTCGCGATTCCGCCGAGCGCCGAGAACAGCACGATCCACGCGAGCAGCGGCATCCCTTGAGGACCGGTCATTCCAGCCAGATGAGGGCCGCCATGCGGCCGCAGCGGCCGTCGCGGCGGAAGGAAAAGAAGCGCGCGGGGTCGGCATAGGTGCACCACGCGCCGCCCGAGGCTTCGGTGACACCGAGCGCGGCGAGGCGACGCCGCGCGAGAGCCGCGAGATCGCACTGCCAGCGGCCGCGCTCGTTCGGCAGGAATGCGCAGGCGGCACCGGGATCCTCGTTAAGGAAAGCCGTGCGCACCTCGCCACCGACCTCGAAGTGCCGCACCGAAATGGCCGGTCCCAGCCAGGCAATGAGTTTCCCGCGCGCGCAACCGAGCTTCGCGACCGCGGCTTCGAGCACCCCGGCCGCGAGGCCGCGCCAGCCCGCGTGCGCGACCCCGACCACGGAGGCGTCCCGCGCCGCAAAAAAAACCGGCAGGCAGTCGGCAACCTGTACGACGCACACCCGACCCGCCCGGCGCGTGAGCACAGCATCGGCCGGCGCGCGCGCCTCGCCCGCGGCGTCGAGGTCTGCGACCCGCGTGCCGTGCACCTGCTCGAGCCAGGCGGGCTCGGCGGGAAGCTCGAGCCGCGTGCACACGCGGCGCCGATTCTCGGCGACGGCGGCGGGATCGTCGCCCACGTGAGCGCCGAGGTTGAGCGAGTCATAGGGAGCGGCACTGACCCCGCCATCACGCAGCGTGAAGGCGGCACGCACGCCCCGCGGCGCGGGCCACTCAGGCACGAGCACCTGACACTCAGTCGCCGCCGCAGCGCCTCTCACGCTGCGTCCCGCTCGAGCGCCGCGACCAGGCCGGTGAAATCCGCCGGCGGCGGCGCCTGCCACTCCATTCGCCGGCCGTTCACCGGATGAATCAGCGCGAGACGTTCGGCATGCAGCGCCTGGCGGTGGAAGCCGCTCAGCACGGCGGCGAGTGCCGGGGTGCACCCCGCCGGGAGGCGCCTTCGCCCGCCGTAGAGCGGGTCGCCGACGACCGGAAAGCCTATGTGCGCGAGGTGTACCCGGATCTGGTGCGTACGGCCGGTCCCGAGCTCGACGCGCACCAGTGTGTGGGCGCGGAAGCGCTCGAGTACGCGGTAGTGCGTCACCGCGGGACGGCCGTCGCGGCGCACCGCCATCTTGAGCCGCTGCGTGCGGTGCCGGCCGATCGGCTCATCGACCGTACCGCCCCCCGTCATGACCCCGGTG
>DATKMV010000041.1:0-154878 GCA_035541695.1 Steroidobacteraceae bacterium | reverse complement strand
GGATGTTCCGGCAGCCGCAGCCAACGGTGTGCGCGTCACGCGCGCGCTGCCCTCGCCGCCTCGCCCCTCTCCGACACGGCATGGTAGCGGCAGCGCAAAAATATCTACAGCCTTGTGGCGGCCTTCGTGTTGTGTTGCTGGGCGGGGCTTCTGCATGCAAGTATCGCTATCGGCTCGAAAGAGCCGCAAGATAGGGCTGCGCTTCAGGGTCTCTTTAGAATTCCAAGGCGGCGTCGCGAGTCCTGCAAAAGCGGAAAGTCCGGGTGTGAAATGGGTGCAGGATAAATGAGAGGGTGGCTTGGCCTCATCAGTGAGCCGGTAATCACCGCGATCGATGCCATCGCACTGCTCGCCATCGCGGTGGGAACGGCCGAGGTGTTGGTCAGCGTTGTTCGCGCGGCGATCAAGCCGCTCGGACAGCAGGAGGCGAGAAAGGTCTGGCTGCGTTACTCGCGCTGGCTGGTCGCAGCGCTCACTTTTCAGCTTGCGGCCGACATTATCGAAACCTCCGTCACCACGAGCTGGCAGACAATCGGCCGCCTCGGCGCGATCGCCGTAATCCGGACGTTCCTCAGCTACTTCCTCGAGCACGACGTCGAGCAGCAGCGGCGCGAGGGCGAGCGCGCTACCGCAGCGGGCAAGCCCACCTCAGCACCGACGCACGAAGGTGGCGAAGGTCAGGCCGCCCGGCGTGAGAGTTGAAACGAAGCACCCAGCCGTCCTGATCGTGCTGGCACTGCTCGCGGCCCCGGCTATCGACTGGGCCGGGACGGGCGAGCCGGACGAGCAGCTCTGGACAGAGCTGGATGTGGTCGCCCCACTCGCCTCCAACACCACGATCACCGGAATCGGTCAACTGCGGCTGAGCGAGAGCCTGTCCAACCCCGTACTCACCGCCCTGGGGGCGGATGTGAACTACAAGTACGACGAATGGACGGTGTCGCTGGGCTACCGACACCAGGTGACGGGCAATCGTGAGGGTGAGGACATCAACGTCACGCAGGTCGCCTTGCTCATGGGCACCTGGGCACGGCGCTTCGGCCGCAGCACCCTTGCCGTGCGCACCCGGGTCGAGAACACCATTACCGCCTCAGGCAATCCATGGCGCGCGCGGCTGCGGCTCGAATACCGTTGGGCGACCGAAGCTTGGGGTCTCGTGTCCTATCTCTACAGCAGCGATGAAGTGTTCTACCGGTTTTCCGACGACGAATTCTGGCGCAACCGCTTTCAGGCGGGCTGCAACCTGGTTTTCGGCCAGCACATGGATCTGAAGGTCTACTACCAACGTCAGGACAGTCACCATCAGACCCCCGGAGCGATCAATGCACTGGGCGTGCTCGCAGTGGTCGCGTTTGAATAGGGTCGATGAGAGTCTTACGGTCCAGGGATGCAAGGCCTGGCATCCCCTGCTATCCGTCCGCGGCAGCGTCGAATGCAACCTGATCATGCCACCACAGCCGTTCGAACAAGGAGCGGGCGGCATCGCGCTCGGCTTCGCTCGCGAGCATCTCGCCAATGGTGCGCCTGCCGTCGACCGCCTCGAGCAACCCAAGCTCCTCGGGTCGCAGGGGGAGCAGGATGTCTGTGTGCACATGGGTGCGGTTGATGAGTATGGCTGCGATACCCGACGGAAGCTGCTCGCGAAGGGTCACGGTGTCGGGCATGCGGATGGGGACATAGCCAAGCCACGCTTCGCCATCGAAGTCGATGCGGGGGATAGCGGCAGCGTCGTTGCGGTACGCGATCGCGCTGTGTCGCACCATGTTGCCGCGAAAGAGCTCAGCAGCGGCGTACTGATCCTCGATCGGTATCTGTGGCAGCCGCAAAGCGCGCGGGATTCGCGACATCAGACCGGGCTGGAGACTGTAGGGCGCCTGCCTCACCCAGCGTCCGAATACCAGGCCATTGGCCGCGAGAAACGCAAGCAACTGCGGTACCGAGTAGGCGCGGTCCTGCGGATTCAAGAGTGCATCGGCGAGAGCCGTCTCGTTGCGGAAGTCCGCGGCCTCCTGCAGCAGGATTGTCAGCGGATGGCGGGAAGGCAGGGCCCTGAGGGCGGCCTGCAGCTCACGAATATCGCCCTCAGGCGCCCGGAACCCGACGCGTCTGCAGAACTCCTGCAGCATGTAGATGCCGGCACGACCGTAGGGCGCATAAACCATCACGTGCAGTGCGCCGTGTGGCGCGAGTACGCCACGCAAAGCGCGCAGCCCCGCATCGGGATCCGGAAGGTGATGCAGCACACCGGTACAGACGACCTGATCGAAGCTCTTGCCAAGCTCGCCCGCCCGCTCGAGCGGGAGCTGCTCGACCTGAAGATTATCGAGTTGGTACTTGCGCTTCAGCTCCTGCGTGTGGCGCAGGCTGGTGGCGCTGATATCTATCCCGGTGACCTGAGCGGCGGGCCAGCGAATGGCATATTTCGCTGCCTGTGAGGTTCCACAGCCAGCCACGAGTATGGAGTAGTCCTCGCGGTACGGTCTCGTTGGCCAGAAGAGATGAAAGTCGGCCCGACGGCGCGCACTTTCCTGCCAGCGCCGCCGATAGGCGTCAAGGTCGGCGACGGGTGGAGGATACGGATATTGGTCGTAGAAGGCCTGCAGGTCCACTGCCATTCCCACGCCCGTGCAGAGCCCCGCAGGGCAGATGCCCTGCGGGGGCTGCGCCGAGACTACGCGGTGCCGCCGTGTCCCGAGCCGCGTGAGTACCCTTAATCAGGCAGCCTTGGGTTTCGACACCTTCGCCAGTATTTCGTCCAGGTTGAAGGACGCCGGCTTCTGCCGCGGCGGGAACTTGGCGAAGCCCGCGATCTCCTCGGCCACCACGGCCTGGCAGAGATACAGCATCGGTGCGTGGTCGACGAGCCAATCCCAATACGTGTTGGAATTGAAATCGGCGCGCTCGAACGGATCGCGACGCAGGCTGAACACGTGTGGTACCCGCAGCTTCACCAGCGGCTCGGCCCAGACGTTCATCTGGAAGGCGCGTTGCACCGCGAACTGCAGCTTCCAGTCACCGATGCGCACCGCCATCAGCTCACCATCGTCGCTGAAGTAGGCGAGCGACTGCCGCGGACTCTCCTTCACCTCCCCCATGAAGTACGGCAGCATGTTGTAGCCATCGAGATGGACGTTGAAGGTCTTATCGCCGACCTTGGTTCCCGCGAGGAGTCTCTGCGTCACGTCCGTATCGCCCGCCGCCGCCAGCAGGGTGGGAAACATATCGATGTGGCTGACGATGCCGTTCAGCACCGTGCCCGCTTTGATCTTGCCCGGCCAGCGGATGAAGGCCGGCACCCGCCAGCCGCCTTCCCAGTTGGTGTCCTTCTGGCTGCGAAATGGGGTGGTGGCCCCATCCGGCCAGGTGTCGTTCTCGGGGCCATTGTCGGTCGAGTACATGACGATGGTGTTGTCGGCGATGCCGAGCTCATCGAGCTTATCCAGGATCATGCCGATCTGCTCGTCATGGACCACCATGCGGTCACTGTAGGGGTCCTGGCCGCTCTTGCCGAGATTCTTTTCCGCCACGTGCGTGCGGAAGTGCATGGCGGTCGAGTTGTACCAGAGGAAGAACGGCTTATCGGCCTTGGCCTGTTGCTCCATCCACTGAATCGCGCGCTCGGTAATCTCCTCATCGATGGTTTCCATGCGCTTCTTGGTGAGCGGACCCGTGTCCTTGATCTTCTGCTTGCCGATACGGCCCCAGCGCGGCTCCTCGTTGGGGTTGTCTTCATTGGTCGCCACGCAGTCGAGCACGCCGCGCGGCCCGAACGCGGCCTTGAACCTCGGATCCTTCGGATAGTCCGGAAGCTCGGGCTCCTCTTCCGCGTTCAGGTGGTAGAGATTGCCGAAGAAGACATCGAAGCCGTGCACCGTCGGCAGATACTCGTTACGGTCGCCGAGGTGGTTCTTGCCGAACTGACCGGTGGCATAGCCGAGGGGTTTGAGGAGCTCCGCGATGGTCGGGTCCTCTTTCTGCAGTCCGACGGTCGCGCCCGGCATGCCGACCTTGGTGAGACCTGTGCGAATGGGATTCTGCCCGCAGATGAAGCACGCGCGACCAGCGGTGCAGCTTTGCTGCGAGTAATAGTCCGTGAACGCGGCGCCCTCGTTCGCAACGCGATCGATGTTGGGTGTGCGGTAACCCATCATCCCGCGGCTGAAGTAAGAGCAGTTCCAGATACCGATGTCATCGCCCCACAGAATGAGGATGTTCGGCTTTTTAGCGGCCATGGCGTGGTTCCTTTCAGGTCCGGCGAAGAGAGTGCCGAAGCGCGGAGAACCCTCTCCGCGCGGACGGGCAGTATAAGAAAAATGCGCGCAGCCGGTGCGCTCGTCCGGGGCGCCTGAGGCGTACACATGCAACCCCCGGGCGAACCCCAAGGCAGCGGTAGCGTCGCGATCAGCCCGAGCGTGAGCGACGCGATGCGTGCTTCATTTGGATGACGCTTCTTGAATCTGGTTCTGCGCACCTGCGGCTACGCAACCGGTGCCTCCCTCAGCGCAGACGACCAGGTAGGTCGCGCGCTTGTCACAGCCCGCGACCCCGACGGTGTACTCGGCGCGCTGCGGCGGCGCCCACCGCGGATTCACGATCTCCGACTGGATCATTTCCTTACTGAGGACCGTGGCAGTCGCGGTGGGACAGTTGAGCTCGAACTTGCCTCGCTGTTTCGCGACCTGCGTGGCGTCCGCCTGCATCTCATCGACCATCTGTTGCTGCGACTGGCAAGCACCGAACAACACGCAGATGGCGACGACGCTCATCAGTGCAAAAGAGATCCTCATGACACACCTCCCAGATCCGTTTGTTTGCTCCCGAAAAAGCGGCGCGCGGACGCAGCACGATGTGATCATGTGCCTGAGCTTAACGTTCTCGACGGTTACGCCTCAGGTCCTGCTTGGAGACCGCGCGGACACGATGTTAGCGCCGATTCGCCTTGGCGATGGTAACGAACTCACCCGCGGCAACCCAGTGCGATCTCGCAGTCCGACTTGGCGAGCTCTGAGAGCAATCCGGCCGTCCGCGGGGGTGAGGCGCAGCGCTAGCCTGTGCCGAGAATTTGCGAAGGTGCGGCGAAGCGGGCGGGCGGAGCGGGCTAACGGGTTCGAACCGTCGAGCGCGTGTCATCGGTGGCAAGGCGCAAAGGCGGAACGTGATCGTCCGTGCATCAGTTCTTCCGCCCGCCCTCCTGCAACATCTGCAGCGCTCTTTCCACACTGAACGAGCCCGACGACTGACTCGGCGGGTACTCCTTAAACGTCGCGAGAAACTGTCCCACCATGCCCGCGGCAGGCATGAGGGTCCAGAGTTTCTCTCCCCACCAGCGCATATACATCTGCGACTCTGTCTGGTAACGCTCCCACGGATCCGCCCGCAGGTTAGTCACGAGTGGAACGTTGGTGGTGTCCTCCTTGCCCGTGAAGAGGTTGCCCACGATGGTCTTGAACGTGACTTTCCACGCGTTGTAGCGCACGGCCATCAGGTCGGCGTTGTCGCTGAAGTAGAAGAACTCGTGACGCGGTCCTTCCTTCACCTCGCCCTTGAACAGTGGCATGAAGTTGTAGCCGTCGAGGTGCGTCTTGAAGGTCTTATCGCCCGCTTTGTAACCTTTCAGGAGCTTCTCTTTGATCTGTGGCTCTCCTGCGGCGGCTAGGACCGTCGGCAGCCAGTCCTCGGCCGCCATGAGCTCGTTTACGATGGTGCCGGGCTTGATCACGCCCGGCCACCGGGCCACCATCGGTACGCGGAAGCCGCCTTCGAAGACCGTGCCCTTCTCGCCGCGAAACGGGTGATTACCGCCATCGGGCCAGCTCATCACCTCGGCGCCGTTATCGCTGGTGAACATCACGATGGTGTTGTCGGCGACGCCCAGATCGTCCAGCTTTTTGAGGATCTCTCCGACCTCCCAGTCGAGCTCCATCATCGCGTCGGCAAAGAGTCCAAAGCCGCTCTTGCCCGCCCACTTGGGAGACAGATGGGTCCACACGTGACAGCGCGTGGAGTTGTGCCAGAGGAAGAACGGCTTGTCTGCCTCCACTGAACGCTCGATGAAGTCGAGCGAGCGGCGAACCAGCTCTTCATCGACGTTTTCCATGTTGAACTTGGCTGCCGGGTCCATATTCGGGTGCGGCGGCAGCGGCCCTGCGTCCACGATCGTCTGCTTGCCGACCTTGCCCCAGCGTGGATCCGTGGTGGGATCGTCGGTGGTCGTCGCCTTCGTTTCGATGATATTGCGCGGGCCGAACTGGGCGTGGAAGCCTGGAGTCTTCGGATAGACCTCATCGTAGGGCTCTTCCATCGCGTTCAGATGGTAGAGGATGCCGTAGAACTCATCGAACCCGTGTACCGTGGGCAGGTATTCGTTGCGGTCACCCAGATGGTTCTTGCCGATTTGCGCCGAGGTGTAGCCGAGCGGCTTCAGCAATTCGGCAATCGTTGGGTCCTTGTCCTGTAAACCCTGCTTGGCAGCGGGCAGGCCGACCTTCAGCAAACCGGTGCGGAAAGGCGTCTGGCCGGTGATGAACGCCGCCCGTCCAGCCGTGCACGATTGCTGCCCGTAGTAATCGGTGAACAGCGCACCTTCCCTGGCAATGCGGTCGATGTTGGGTGTGCTGCCTCCCATCATCCCGCGGTGATAGGCACTAACGTTCCAGATGCCCACATCGTCGGACATGATCATGACAATGTTGGGTTTCTTGGCCGCCATGATTTCGCTCCCGTCATTTGCGCAAGCAAAGCACGCCAATACTGAGGTCACCTCGTAGCGCCGCCCGTGGCGTGCCGAGGACTGGGAGGTCCAACAGCGGCAACAACCTCTGCCGTGTCAGGAGGCAGGCTTCGGCGCCGGCTTTGCGAGTTCAGCTTTGCAGTCCGCCGAGAATTTATTCATTTCCAGGTTGCTTTTGATGCAGTTCTTCATCTCGTCGCCATGAGCACGCCCGCACAGACTCTTGACCTGCTCTTTGCAGGCCCGAGTGAGCGAGCCACCGGACGACGCAGCGGGGGCCGGCGCTGCCGCTGACGGTGCCGGTGTTTGAGCATGCAAGTACCCGGCCATTGCGAACGAAGCGAGCAGTGCGAGCGATGTGGGTTTCATACATTCCCCTTGCTGGGTTATCGCGGGCTTAGGCACGGATGAGACAACACGAAACCAGGACCGAACCGGTCGGTCGGAAGAGCAAGCATTCAGGTCGGACGAAGCGCCGTGTTGCGCCGTCGCGGACCTGCAAATCTCGCCGGCTACTTTGGGGTCGTCCCTGTCGCTCCTTTGGAGGCCCCGCCACACTTTTCTTGCTCGCGCCTGGCGGCTTCCTTGCACGCCTGTTTCCCCGTTGGGCCCTGCGCCTTCTCGAGACAGGACTGTAACTGCTTGGCAGCGTTGCTGGCGCACGGATCATTTACGCCTTGGTCCGCGAACGAGGTCGTACTTAGACCCGCCGCCAGGATCGCGACCACCATCCATGAAGTCTTCATTGCTCACTCCGGAGTTCGCCGCTGTCAGCAGTGAGAGATTTTGACAATCACCTGAACTGACGTCGGACTATAGGTACCGTTTCTTGCGCCGATAAGCGTTCTCATACTCTGCGCTTACCGTTCCGGGTGCAATGGCACCTTAGTAGTATGTGCCGGCCGCGGCAGAGGATGCCAGTGATTACAAATAGTTGCCGCTGGCTGCCTACCGCGACGGGGCCGAGTACGGGCCGGATCGAATCCACTCGAGGAGGAGCGCCCTCGCCCCCTTTAACTCAACGTGTACCATTCCCGGCCACGCCGTGAAATAACCGCTCCGCGTCCCGATCTGCCTGCCTCGCGGGTGCTGCTATGGAGCCGCTCGTTTCAGTCATCATGCCAACCTTCAATCGTCGGCAATTCCTGCAGCCGGCCATTGAGTCATTGCGCAATCAGAGTTTCTCTCACTGGGAGCTGATCATCGCGGACGACGGCTCGGACACGGATACGCGGTCGTATCTGCAGAGCGTCCATGCGCCGCCGCGAATCAAAGTCATGCGGCTGTCTCACAGCGGCAGACCTTCAGTGGTGCGCAATGCGGCGTTACGCGAGGCGCGCGGGGAATACATCGCATTTCTCGACTCCGACGATCTCTGGCTGCCGCGCAAACTGGAAATACAGATGGCTTCGCTGATGCGTCACCCGCAGCGTAAGTGGAGTTACACGGCGTTTTCCCTGGTGGACGGTGCCGGTCGGCCAAAAGATCCACTCGGTGATTCCAGGTGCCCCACCCCCTCTGGCTGGATCATGGAGAAGATGCTGAACGACGAGCTCGTCATCGTGTTGCCGAGTGTTGTCGTGGCACGGCAGTCGCTGGAGCAAGTTGGG
This sequence comes from Steroidobacteraceae bacterium, assembly GCA_035541695.1. Classification (GTDB taxonomy): domain Bacteria; phylum Pseudomonadota; class Gammaproteobacteria; order Steroidobacterales; family Steroidobacteraceae; genus 13-2-20CM-66-19. The sequence goes on along the minus strand of DATKMV010000041.1, from coordinate 146,538 downwards.
CCGTTCGATGAGACGCTGATCATGTGCGAGGACGACGACCTGTGGGTGCGCCTGGCCGTACACAGTGAGATCGATGGTATAGAGGAACCGCTCACCCTGATTCGCCGTCATGGGCAGCATGGCGGAGACGATGTAACAGCGTGGCGGGATCGCGGGCGCGTGTTCACGAAAGCCTTGGGGCAGATCACCGACCCCGGTGTAAGGTCCATCCTGCGACGGCTGCGGGCGGAGATGGCTGCGGGACTAGCAGGAAGCCAGGCGGCTCGCGGAATGCGGGTAAGCGCCTTGAGTACGCTCGCAGCGAGCGTGCACTACTCCGCGACATATCGACAATGGTGGATCGGTGCCGCACACGCGATGGTTCAGGCATTCACCCCCGCCGCGCTGCGCAATGTCGTTCGACTGTACCGACACAGAAGGCGCGCGAAGGGGGATCCGCCACATCGGGATCCCCGGGGGCCCTGATGTGTGTTGCTGAAAGATTGGAGCGGGCTAACGGGTTCGAACCGTCGACCTGTACCTTGGCAAGGTACCGCTCTACCAACTGAGCTAAGCCCGCTTCTTCGAGAGCGCGAAATTCTATGTACACCCCTCGGGAAGTCAAGGCGAGTCCCTTCGGAGCACCCACTAGAAACAAAGACAAAAATAACACGTAAATGATTATTATATCGATATATTTATAGCCTAAAAATCAACGCCTGAGCTCAGGCCACGCCGCGCGCAGATACGCCACCATCGAGACGAGCGTCGCGGCGGCGGCGACCACCGTGAGCGCGACACCGACGCGATACGTCGGCATCCCCAGAAGCGGCCACCGGTACAGCATCATCGAGAGCCCGGTGATCTGCAGTATCGTCTTGTACTTACCGAGCTGCGAGACGGCCACCTTGCGCCGCGCGCCGATCTCGGCCATCCATTCGCGCAGGGCCGAGATGGTGATCTCCCGGCCGATGATCACGATCGCCGTGAGCACGATGAGCGCCCGCGGATCCTTGCTGACGAGCAGCACGAGTGCCACCGCGACGATGAGCTTGTCCGCGACCGGATCGAGAAACGCGCCGAGCCGCGAGCTCTGCCCGAAGCGCCGCGCAAAATAGCCATCGAGCGAGTCGGTGACGCCCGCCGCCGCGAACAGCAGCCCCGCGGCGGGATCCGCCCATGGATAGGGCATGTAGAAGAGCAGGATGATCAGCGGGATCGCTGCGATACGCGTCCACGTGAGCGTGTTGGGAAGATTCCACTCCATGCGCGCGGTGCTCACCGGAGTCCTCGCGAGATCTCGTATCGTGCTGCCGCAGGTGCGTTCATGGGGACGCTGAGCGAGCGTTTGCGTGCTGCCTCAGGAGCCGGGGTGCAGGTGATCATAAAGAGTTCGCGCCAGCGCCGCCCCGATTCCGCTCACCTCGGTGAGGTCGGCAACCCCGGCGCGCATCACCCCTTGCAGGCCACCGAAGTGTTTGAGCAGCGCCCGGCGCTTGGCAGGTCCCAGCCCGGGCACGACCTCGAGCACCGACTCGTGGTAGCGCCGGGCGCGCTTCTTGCGGTGACCGCTGATCGCAAAGCGATGGGCCTCGTCACGGATGCGTTGGATCAGGCGCGACGCCGGCCCGTGGGGCACGGGCGTGACCGGTGACTGGGCTCCGTAAATGAAGAGCCGCTCCTGGCCGGCGCGGCGATCCGGGCCCTTGGCGACGCCGACGAGCGCGAGCTCCGCGAAGCCGAGCGGGGCGAGCACCTCGTGCACCTGGGTGATCTGCCCGAGGCCACCGTCGATCAGCAGCACATCCGGCGCCGGCACCTCGCCCTCGCCCACGCGCCGGTAGCGACGCTCGAGCGCCTGGCGCAGCGCCGCATAGTCATCGCCCGGGGTGACGCCGCGGATGTTGAAACGGCGATACTCCTTCTTGAGCGGCCCCTCGGGCCCGAACACGACGCACGAGGCCACCGTCCCCTCGCCGCCCGTGTGGCTGATATCGAAACACTCGATGCGCTGCGGCGGCTCGGGCAGATCGAGCTGGCGGCTCAGATCGCTCAGCATCTCGTCCATGCCGGCGCGCCGTGCGAAGCGCATGCGCAGCGCCTGCGCGGCATTCTCGCGCGCGAGCTCGACCCAGCGGGCAGCGATGCCCCGCACGGGACAGCGGACCTCGACGGCGCGATCGAGCTGCTGGCGCAGCGCCTCAGTGAGCGCGGGGACGTCCTCCGCGGCCCCCCCGAGCAGCACCTCCTCCGGCGCAGCGGCACTCGCGTAATACTGCATGACGAAGGAGGTGAGCGCCTCGTGCGGCTCGGCGAGCACCGCGCGCGGGAAGTAGCTGTTGGTGCCGAGGTTACGCCCGCCGCGCACCAGCATCACGCTCACTGCATATTCGCCGCCGACGCCCGCGATGGCGAAGACATCGGCATCCCGCGCGCCTTCGGCCATCACCACCTGCTGGGCCTGGATGCGCTTGAGCGCGGCAAGCTGATCGCGCAGCGCCGCGGCGCGCTCGAACTCGAGCTGCGCACCCGCCTCCTCCATGCGCCTCTGCAGCTCCGCATTGACCTCATCGCTGCGGCCCTCGAGCACCTTCACCGCCGCAGCGATGTCCTGCGCATAGGCTTCGCGCGAGATCAGCCCGACGCAGGGCGCCGAGCAGCGACCGATCTGATGCTGCAGGCACGGACGGCTGCGATTGGCGAAGAAGGTGTCGCGGCAGTTGCGGATGCGGAACAGCTTCTGCAGCCCATTGAGGGTGTCGCGCACCGCTCCGGCGTTCGGGAATGGGCCGAAATAGCGCCCCGGAGCCGCGCGTGAGCCGCGGTAGAACTCCAGCCGCGGAAACTCGTGCCCGATGTACAGGTGAATATAAGGAAAGCTCTTGTCATCCCGCAGCACCACGTTGAAGCGCGGCTTGTGCGCCTTGATGAGGTTGTACTCGAGCAGCAGCGCCTCGGTCTCCGAATTGGTGACCGTGACCTCGATTGCGGCGATCTGCGCTACCAGCGCCTGCACCTTCGGATCGACGTTACGCGGCGCAAAGTAGCTCGCGACGCGGTCCTTGAGACTGCGCGCCTTGCCGACGTACAGCAGCTCCTCGCCCGTGCCATACATGCGGTACACGCCGGGACGCCGCGGCAGCGATGCGATGTACTCCTTGTGATCGAACATGCCTTCGCCCGGTAACCGATCCTCAGTCAGGCGCCGCGCGCCGTACGTGCCCCACCGCCGCAAGCTCGCAGGCGCGCGCCACCACCTCACGGAACATCGCCGCCGTCAGGCGACGCGTGGCGGTGTTATAGCGGCTGCAATGATACGAATCGATGAGCGAGCGTGTCGCATCGAGCACGTGCTCGCGGCCGTGGGCGAAGGGATAGGCGGAGCGGCGCAGACCGAGCGCCATCAAGAGTCCGTCGTGCGCCACCCGCCCGAGGGCCAGATACACGCGTACCGTGCGCAGCTGCTGCAGCTCGGCCGCCAGGTAGCCGTTGCAGCGGCGCACTTCCTGCGGCAGCGGCCGGTTCTGCGGCGGCACGCACTTGACCGTGTTCACGATGCGCGCGTCGATGAGCCGCAGCGGATCGTCTGCGGAGTGCGAGTGCGGCCGGCTCGCGAGCCCCGCCTGGTACAGCGTCTCATACAGCAGCAGGCCCGCGTGATCGCCGGTGAAGGGACGACCGGTGCGGTTGGCGCCGTGCAGACCCGGTGCGAGCCCCACGATGACGATGCGCGGGCGCGCCGCACCGAAGGACGGCACGGGGCGCGCCCAGTAATCGGGGTGACTCGCGCGGATGTCGCCGAGAAACCGCGCGAGCCGCGGGCAGCGCGTGCAGTCCGGGTCGTAGGCCGCCGGGGCTAAGGGCGTCGCGGCGCGCAGCTCACTCACCCATGTGGCGAATGACGGCGCTGGCGAAACCCGAGGTGCTCATGAGCTTCGCGCCGGGAATGAGCCGCTGCAGGTCCTCTTCCACGTTGCGCCGCGCGGCGAGCTCGCGCTTGGGCGCCTTGATCGCTTCGCGCAGCCGCGCCAGGTCGTAGGTCAGCTCCTTGGCAGCGATGGTGCCGGCAACGCCCCTGATGATGAGCTCGGCCGCCTCGGTCCACCTCAGGTGCCGCAGCATCATCTCCGCCGACAGAATGAGCGAGCCCGGATTGACGCGGTCCTTGCCGGCAAACCCCGGGGCCGTGCCGTGAGTCGCTTCGAACACCGCGGTGCCGTCGCCGATGTTGCCACCCGGAGAGATGCCGATGCCGCCGACCTGTGCGGCGAGCGCATCCGACACGTAGTCGCCGTTGAGATTGAGCGTGGCGATCACGTCGTACTCCTCGGGGCGCAGCAGCACCTGCTGCAGGAAGTTGTCGGCGATCACGTCCTTCACCACGATATCGTGGCCGTTGCGCGGGTTGCTGAAGGAAAGCCACGGTCCCGAGCCGATCGGCCGCGCACCGAACTCCTCGCGCGCCACCTCGTAACCCCAGTTGCGGAAGGCTCCTTCGGTGAACTTCATGATGTTGCCCTTGTGCACCAGCGTCACCGAGACGCGATCGCTGTCGATGGCGTACTGGAGTGCTTTGCGCACCAGGCGCTGGCTGCCCTGCTTCGAGACCGGCTTGATGCCGATGCCGGAGCTCTCCGGGAAGCGGATCGCGGTGACGCCGAGCTCGCCCTGGAGGAACGTGATCAGCTTGCGCACCTCGGGGGAGCCCGCCGGCCATTCGATGCCCGCATAGATGTCCTCGGTGTTCTCGCGGAACACGACCATGTCGGTGAGGCTCGCATCGAGCATCGGGCTCGAGATTCCCGGGAAGTAACGGATGGGACGGACGTTGGCGTAGAGATCGAGCTCCTGGCGTATCGCGACATTCAGTGAGCGCAGCCCGCCGCCGACCGGCGTCGCGAGCGGCCCCTTGATCGATACCACGAACTCGCGCAGCGCCCGCAGCGTCTCCGGCGGCAGCCACTGCCCGTAAAGGGCGTTCGCCTTCTCCCCGGCATACACCTCCATCCAGAGCAGGCGCCGTCGGCCCCCATAGGCCTTTGCCACCGCCGCGTCGGTCACACGGCGCATGGCGGGTGTGACGTCGACGCCGATGCCATCGCCCTCGATGAAGGGGATGATCGGCTCATCGGGAACCTCGAGCGAGAAGTCGGACCTCAGCCGGATGCGGCCGCCCGCTGGCGGCACGCGGAGGTGCTCGAACTCCATGAGCGCCTCAGCTCATGAGGCGGAGGGCCCGCTGCGCCGCTCGCTGCGGCGGCTCTGGCTGCGCTCGGCGACCAGCATCGCAAGCTCGAGCGCCTGCTCGTGGTTGAGCCGCGGATCGACGCTCGAGCGGTAAGCGCGGGCGAGATCGGCATCGGTGAGCCCGCGTGCCCCACCGGTGCATTCGGTGACATCATCGCCGGTGAGCTCGATGTGCACGCCGCCGAGATGCGAGCCCAGGTCGGCATGGATGCGGAAGGCGAGATCGAGCTCGCGCAGAATGTTCTCGAAGCGCCGCGTCTTCAGTCCCCCGGTGGTGGTCTCGGTGTTGCCGTGCATCGGATCGCACACCCACAACACCGTCTGCCCGGTCTGACGCACGGCCTCGATCGCTTTTGGCAACGCCGCCGCCAGCTCCTTCGCTCCGAAGCGATGGATGAACGTGAGCCGGCCCGGCTGATTGTGTGGGTTGAGCGTATTGACGAGCCCCTGCAGCCACGCGGCGTCCATCGCCGAGCCGATCTTCACGCCGATCGGGTTCGAGATGCCGCGGAAATACTCGACGTGCGCGCCATCGAGCGCTGCCGTACGCATGCCGATCCAGGGCATGTGCGTCGAGAGGTTGTACCAGCGGTTCTGCCGCGGGATGAAGCGGGTCTGCGCCTGCTCGTACAGCAGGTGCAGCCCCTCGTGACTCGCGTAGAAGTCGACCAGGGTCGCCTCATGCACCGGGTGCCCGCTCATGCCCTCGAAGAAATCGAGCGCATCGCCGATCGAGCGCACGATGCGCTGGTAGGCGTCCTTGAGGGGTGCCTGGTGGACGAACCCGAGGTCCCAGTACTCCGGGTGGTGCAGGTCGGCAAAGCCGCCCTCCACGAGCGCACGCACGAAGTTCAGCGTCAGTGCCGCCCGCTCGTATCCTCGCAGCAGGAGCTCCGGATCCGCGGCACGCGCCTGCGCCGTGAACTCCGGCTGATTCACCAGATCGCCGCGATAGCTCGGCAGCGTCACCCCGCCGCGCGTCTCGGTATCGGCCGAGCGCGGCTTGGCGTACTGACCTGCCATGCGTCCGATGCGGATGATGGGTTTTTTCAGCCCGTGCAGCAGCACGAGGCTCATCTGCAGCAGGATCTTGAGCTTCTTCGCGATGATGTCCGACTCGCAATCGGCGAAGGTCTCCGCGCAATCCCCTCCCTGGAGCAGGAACGCCTCGCCACGCTGTGCGGCGGCGAGCCGCTCGCGCAATGCCTCGACCTCCCAGGACACCACGATCGGGGGCAGACGCGAGAGCTGGGCGACGACCCGCTCGAGGGCTTTGGCGTCGGCATAGGCCGGCTGCTGCTGGGCGGGGCGGGTTTGCCAGCTGGCGCTGTGCCAGGAGGTGATTTCGGGCGCTCGCATGTCATTGATCCTACCACTTTTTTATGGCTCGTCAGGATGCGCCGCGGCGTACTGCACGCTCGGTGCGAATGGCTGGCGCCACGGGCGCTTCGAGGGCAGAATGCGCCCCTTTTCAACCGGGCGCCGCGAGACCAAGCGTCTTGCTGAGCACGGCAATGTCCTCGGTCGGGCAAAGCTCGATCTCGCTGGTTTTGTGAGGAGCCCTATGCACCGTGTTCTGATCCTAGGCGCCGGGAAGATCGGCGCGCTCATCTCCGGATTGCTAGCTGAATCGGGCGCTTACAGGGTCGAGCTCGCCGACGTCGACGGCGCGGCCGCCGAGAGCGTGGTGCGCGCGCATGGCAGCACGCACCTCAGCGCCGTCGCCCTCGATGCCACCGACAGCGCAGCTCTCGCACAGCAGCTGAGCGCGCACCCCGTGGACGCGGTCATCTCGAGTCTTCCCTTTCACTGCAACGTGCGGGTTGCGGAAGCGGCACGGCGGGCGCGGCTGCACTACTTCGATCTCACCGAGGATGTCGAGGTGACGCGCGCCGTGCGCGCCATCGCGGCGGGCGCGACCCAGGCGTTCGTCCCGCAGTGTGGACTCGCCCCCGGCTTCATCAGCATCGCCGCCGCCGAGCTCATCACGCACTTTGATGCGCTGCGCGCGGTCAAGCTGCGGGTCGGCGCGCTGCCGCAGCACCCTAACAACGTGCTCAAGTACTCCCTCACCTGGTCGACCGAGGGACTCATCAACGAGTACGGCAATCCGTGCCAGGCGGTGAGCGAGGGACGGCTGGTCGATGTCGCGCCGCTCGAGGGTCTCGAGGAGATCGAGATCGATGGCATGCGCTACGAAGCCTTCAACACTTCCGGTGGCCTCGGCTCGCTCGCCGAGACGCAGGGCGCGCGCGTCGAAACCATGAACTACAAGACCATCCGTTACCCCGGCCACTGCGAGCAGATGCGTCTGCTCATGAACGATCTGAAGCTCAATCACGATCGCGCCACGTTGAAGCGCATCCTCGAGAATGCGGTTCCACAGACGCTGCAGGATGTCGTTATCGTCTACGTGGCGGTCACCGGTACACAGGACGGCCAGCTGCGCGAGGAGAACTACGTCAACAAGATCTATCCGCAGGTGATCGCCGGACGGCTCTGGTCGGCGATCCAGGTGACGACCGCCGCCGGCATCACCGCGGTAGTCGACCTCGTGCTCGAGAGTGGCGGGGGCTACCACGGTTTCGTCGCGCAGGAGCAGTTCCGTCTCACGGACATCCTCGGCAATCGCTTCGGTCGTCATTACGCGCCCGGCGGAACCAAGCACCTCTCCGGCGAGCTCGTCGTCGCCGGCAAGGTAGGGCATCAACGGCGCGCAAAGGCGGTGAACGCATGAGTGCTGAACGCATGACTACGGATACGAGCGCAGTGCTGCGCCGGCTGGGGCTCGGGTCGGTGAATCCGGGCACCTGGTCGGGATCGCACGGCTGGTCGAGCACCACCGACCAGACGCTCCTCAACGTGCGCAACCCCGCCAACGGGACGCTCATCGCGCAGGTGCGTCCGGCGAGTGTCGAGGACTATGAGCACGTGGTGAGCTCCGCGGTCCAGGCCGCCGCGCGCTGGCGCGAAGTCCCGGCGCCAAAGCGCGGCGAGGCCGTGCGGTTGATCGGGGAAGAGCTGCGGCGCCACAAGCAGGACCTCGGCACGCTGGTCTCGCTCGAGAACGGCAAGATCCTCGCCGAGGGCCTCGGGGAGGTGCAGGAGATGATCGACATCGCCGACTTCGCGGTCGGCCAGTCCCGCATGCTCTACGGGCTCAGCATGCACTCGGAGCGTCCCCAGCATCGCATGTTCGAGCAGTGGCACCCGCTCGGAGTGGTCGGCATCATCTCGGCGTTCAACTTTCCGGTCGCAGTCTGGTCGTGGAATGCATTCCTGGGCGCGGTCTGCGGCAATGCCTGCGTCTGGAAACCTTCGCACAAGACGCCGCTCACCGCGCTTGCCGTGCAGCACCTCTGCAACAAGGTGATCGAGTCCGCGCAGCTGCCGGCGGTCTTCCAGGTGTTCGTCGATGGCGGCACCGGACTCGCGACGCGCCTGGTCGAGGACCGGCGCATCGCACTCGTCTCCTTCACCGGCTCGACCGAGGTCGGCCGCAAGGTCGGCGAGCGCGTGGCTGCACGTCTCGGCAAGAGCCTGCTCGAGCTCGGTGGCAACAACGCCGTGATCGTGGACGAGACCGCGAACCTCGATCTCGCCGTGCCGGCGATCGTGTTTGGCGCCGTGGGCACCGCCGGCCAGCGCTGCACCTCGACGCGCCGCGTGTTCGCGCACCGCGCGATCGCCGCTGAGCTCGAGCGACGCCTGGTGCACGCTTACCGCCAGGTGCGCATCGGCGACCCGCTCGAGAGCGGCACGCTCATGGGTCCGCTCATCGATACCAAGGCGGTAGAGAGCTATCAGTCGGCGGTGAGCGCAGTGCGCAGCGCCGGCGGAGAGATCCTGCACGGTGGCAACGTGCTGAAACGGCCCGGCAACTTCGTCGAGCCGACGATCGTGCGCGCGCGCAACGAGTGGCCCATCGTGCAGACCGAGACCTTCGCCCCGATCCTGTACCTGATTCCGGTCGACTCGCTCTCCGCGGCGATCGAGCAGCAGAACGCCTCGGCCCATGGCCTGTCCTCGGCGCTGTTCACCGACCGCCTGCAGAGTGCCGAGGCTTTCCTGTCGGCCGCTGGCAGCGATTGCGGCATCGCCAACATCAACCTCGGCACCTCGGGGGCCGAGATCGGGGGCGCCTTCGGCGGCGAGAAGGACACCGGGGGTGGCCGCGAGTCCGGCTCCGATGCCTGGAAAACCTACATGCGCCGGCAGACCAACACCGTCAACTGGAGCCGCGACCTGCCACTCGCACAGGGCATCGAGTTCAAGGTCGAGTAGTCGGGCCGCGGCTAACGGCCCGGCAGCCGCACGGTTAAGCGGGCGCCTCCGAGCGGCGAGGCATCGATGGCGAGCGCGCCGCCGTAGAGGTCGACGGTGTCGTGCACCATGGCGAGCCCGAGGCCATGGCCGGGCACCTTCTCATCTGCGCGCACCCCGCGCTGCAGTACACGGTTCCGGTCGGCGGCGGAGATGCCCGGTCCGTCATCCTCCACCACCAGCGCGAGTCGCTGGCGCGGGTCCGCACCCGCGTCGCTGCTCGCGCTCAAGCGCACGCGCGTGCGGCACCACTTGCACGCATTGTCCAGGAGGTTGCCGAGCAGCTCGGTCAGGTCGCCACGATCGCCCATGAACTGCGTACCTGCACCCATCGCAAGCTCGATCGCGAGATCCTTGCCCGCGTACACGCGTAACAGCGTGGCGCGCAGCTCCGCGGCCACCTGTGACACCTCCACGGGCGCCTGTCCGAGCAGCGCCCCGCCCGAGGCGGCGGCGCGCTTGAGCTGATGCTCGATGATGCCGCTCATGCGGTCGATCTCGGTGCTCACCGTGGCGCTCGCACCCTCGGCTCGCATGACCGCGAGCGGTGTCTTCAGGCTGTGCGCGAGGTTGCCGAGGGTATCGCGGTAGCGTGCGACCCGTTTGCGCTCCCCGAGCAGCAAGGTATTGAGGTTCCTCGCCACACCGGAAAGCTCGCGCGGGTAGCCCCCGCCGAGCCGCTCGCGCCGTCCCTCCTCGACCTCGTGAATCTCGCGCTCCATGCGACGCACCGGACCGAGCACCCAGTGCAGCAGCCCGGCGAGCGTCAGCAGGAGCAGCAGCATCAGCACGAGGAACCAGCTGCCGAGCTCGCGACGGAATCGCCACAGCTCCTGCTCGTAGGGACCGAGGCTCGTCGCGACGCTGAAAGTGAGCGAGCGGCCGGGGACGGGCGTCCCCGCTGCTCCGGCCGCCGCCGGCGCGCCCTCGAACTGGATGGAGCGACTCTCGATGGCGACGCGATCCTGGCCGAAGGTGGCGAAGACGAGGCTGCGCTCACCGCTGGATAACAGTGGCCCGAAGTCGGCTCGCATGCCGGCAGTGGACGGCGAGCGCCAGTCGTGTCCTGCCGAGCGGATCTGCGCGTAGACGCCCGAGCGCGGTGTCTCGAGGCGCGGCGGGAGGCTGTGGGGCGGGGGTGCGTAGCCACCGTCGGGCTGCGGCTCGGCGGCCGCGATCAGCGCCACCATCTGGCGGTCGAGCTCGTCCTGCAGCGTGCGCTGCGCGACGGCACGGAACCCGGTGTCGAGCACCAGCATCACCACGCCGCAAAAAAGAGCGAGCGGCACCGAGACCGAGATCAGCAATCGCCGGCTGAGCGAATGCACGAGCGGTCGGCCTCTGCCGCAGTTCAGGTCACCGCATCACGCGGCAGCGCCAGACGATAGCCGCGGCCGCGCAGCGTCTCGATCGGGCGCAGCTCATCGGTGGGGTCGAGCTTGCGTCGCAGTCGTCCGACCAGCACCTCGATCACGTTGCTGTCGCGCTCGAAGTCCTGGTCGTAGAGCCGCTCGGTGAGCTCGCTCTTGGAGATCACCTCTCCCGCCCGCAGCATCAGATGCTCGAGGATGCGGTACTCGAAAGTAGTGAGCTCTACCGGAGTCCCGTGCACCGCGACGGTCTGCGCGCGCGTGTCGAGCACCACCGGACCGCACTTGAGCTGCGGGCTCGCCCAGCCGCCGGCACGGCGCAGCAGCGCCTGCAGCCGCGCGAGCACCTCCTCGAAGTGGAAGGGCTTGACGACGTAGTCGTCCGCACCCGCTTGCAGCCCCTCCACCTTGTCCTGCCAGTTGTCGCGCGCGGTCAGAATCAGGATCGGATAGGTCTTGTGATCCGCACGCAGGCGACGGATCAGCTCGAGGCCCGAAAGTCCCGGCAGTCCGAGATCGATGACCGCGATGTCGAGCGGATACTCCCGTCCGGCGAACAGACCCTCATCGCCGTCGCGGGCGACATCGACGGTGAACCCCGCCGCAGCGAGGCGCGTCTGCAGGCTCTCACGCAGCGCCGCCTCGTCTTCGACTACCAGTACACGCACGTCACTCCCCGATCAGGCCGCGATTACTGCACTGCACCGCTCGCGGCGTCGACGCGCACCGTCCAGACCCTGCCCGCGTCGTTCAGCAGCCGCAAGACGTACAGCGTCCGGCCCTCGTCGCTCTCGGTCTGTGCCCGGACGACACGCGCGTGATAACGCTCCTCCACCATCCTGACCGCCTCGTCCATGGACACACTGCCGCCCGGCATGGCGAGCGGGCTGGCGTCGGATGGCACCGCGGCGGAGACAACGGGGGGCGCAGCAGCGCGGCCGGCAGTCGCCGCGCATACGAGCAGGAGCGTGAAAACGAGACCACGGCTCACAACATGCAAGCCTAACGCATTCGCGTGTTGGACCGCGACTCGCGCTGCGCGGCGCAGAGCGCTTCAGCTGGCGTTCAGTTTCGCCTCGCTCCACAGCTGCTCCCATTGCGCCGCTGAGAGCTGCGCGAGCTCGAGCCCGCGCGAGCGGGCGAGCGATTCCATGTGCGCGAAGCGCCGCTCGAACTTGCTATTGGCGCCCCGCAGTGCCGTCTCGGCATCGACGTCCAGATGCCGGCTCCAGTTCACGATTGCGAACAGCAGGTCTCCCAACTCGCCCTCGAGCTGCCGCGCCGCCTGTGCCCCGCCAGCGTCGGCGCCGCGGTCAGCGCCGGTGCCGCGGTCAGCGTCGGCGATGACGGCATCGACCTCGTGAAGCTCCTCCACCACCTTGGCGCGCACCGCCGGCGCATCCGGCCAGTCGAAGCCGACTCGCGCAGCGCGGCGGCCGAGCTTCGCCGCGCGCGTGAGCGCTGGCAGTGCCCGCGGCACCCCCTGGAGCACCGTGCTCGACTCAGAGCCTCCCGCGCTCGCGCTGGACGCGGCCCGCTCCTGGGCTTTCTGCTCCTCCCAGACGCGCACCAGGTCTTGCGCAGCGAGGCTCGCGCCCGCGAACAGGTGCGGGTGGCGACGTACCAGCTTGTCGCGGATGCCATCGGCGACCGCGGCGAAGTCGAACCAGCCGCGTTCCTCCGCCATGCGTGTGTGAAACACCACCTGGAAGAGCAGATCGCCGAGCTCCTCGCGCAGGTGCTCGCGGTCGCCGTGCTCGATGGCGTCGGCGACCTCGTACGCCTCCTCGATGGTATACGGCGCGATGCTCGAGAAGGACTGCGCGCGGTCCCAGGGGCAGCCGCGCTCGGGATCCCGCAGGCGCGCCATGAGCGCGAGCAGTGCGGCCATGGCCCGCTCGGCCTCGCTCACCGCGCCGGTGCCTCCGCGCACAGCCGATAGAGCGTGTGGAGCATTCCGGCGGTAGCACCCCAGATGGTGCGCTCGCCGAAAGGAATCTCGCGAAACTCCACTTCCTCGCCGCTGAGGTTGGCGCGCCGCCTGAGCCGATGGTTGGCGGGATCGAACAGGTAGCCGAGCGGCACCTCGAAAGTGTCCTCGACTTCCTGGCTCGCGAGCTCGAGCTCGAAGCCCGGCTCGACGAACGCGACCACCGGGGTGATGCGGAAGCCGGTGATCACCACGTGGTCCGGCAGATAGCCGACCACCGAGACGAAGCGCTCATCGAGCCCGATCTCCTCGCGCGCCTCGCGCCGCGCGGCCGCCGCCGGACCCGCATCGGTGGGCTCGATGCGCCCGCCGGGGAAGCTGATCTGGCCGGCATGGTTGCGCAGCTGCGTGGCGCGCTGGGTGAAGAGCACCGTCACATCCGCGCGGGTCACGAGCGGGATGAGCACGGCTGCGGGTATGGGATCCTCCAGCATCAGCCGCCGCGCCTGGCCCGCCTCGAACAGCCCCGGGATCATCCAGTCCTCGGGCGCATGGCGCGGACTCGTGCCGCTGAGGCGCTCGCGGATGATGCGCGCCCAGTCACGATGGGTCGCGGTGGGGAGCGCCGGCCCGCTATCCGCGGGTGCCTGTTCCATGGCGCGTGCCGACCCGCCGGGCTCAGCCTCCTCCACTGCCTCCTCCCTTGATACCGCCGGTGGTCAGCTCCTTCGGGTCGAGCAGCTTCTCGAGCTGCGCGGCGGGGAGCTCCGTCATTTGCGCGGCGACCTCTCGTATCGGACGACCTTCCGCGTAGGCCTTCTTGGCGATCGCGGCGCCTTTCTCGTACCCGATCACCGGGTTCAACGCGGTGACGAGAATGGGATTGCGGTCGAGCGCCTCGGCGAGCCGCGCGCTGTTCACGCGGAAGCCGGCGATGGCGCGATCGGCGAGCGCCCGCACGACGTTGGCGAGCAGCCGGATGCTGCCGAGCAGGTTATGGGCGATCACCGGCAGCATCACGTTCAGCTGGAAGTTGCCCGACTGGCCGGCGATGGTGATGGCGGTGTCATTGCCGATCACCTGTGCCGCCACCATGGCGACTGCTTCGGGTATCACCGGGTTCACCTTGCCGGGCATGATGCTGCTGCCGGGTTGCAGCGCCGGCAGCGCAATCTCACCGAGACCCGCGAGCGGCCCACTGTTCATCCAGCGCAGATCGTTGGCGATTTTCATCAGGCTGACCGCGAGCACCTTCAGTTGACCGGAGAGCTCCACGGCGGTGTCCTGGGCCGACAGCGCCTCGAAATAATTACGTGCCGGCACGAACGCAATGCCGGTGAGCGCAGTGAGCTCCTGGCAGAAGCGGACGCCGAAGTCGGGGTGTGCGTTGATGCCGGTACCGACCGCGGTTCCACCCTGCGCGAGTGACAGCAGGCGCGGCTCCACGGACTTCAGCCGCGCCGCGTCATTCTCGATCTGCGTGCGCCAGCCGGAAAGCTCCTGCGCGAGCGTCACAGGCATGGCGTCCATGAGGTGCGTGCGGCCGGTCTTGACGATGCCGGCGACCTCGCGCTCCTTGCGCGCCAGCACATCACGCAGGTGCTCGAGCGCCGGCACGAGCTCGCGCCGCAGGGCGAGCGCGGCGCTGAGGTGAATGGCGGTCGGAATGACATCGTTGCTGCTCTGGCCCATGTTGACCTGATCGTTGGCGTGCACCGCGCTTCCGAGCCGACGGCTGGCGAGCGCCGCGACCACCTCGTTGGCGTTCATGTTCGAGCTCGTGCCCGAACCGGTCTGGAACACGTCGATCGGAAAATCACGGTCATGCCGGCCGCCGGCCACCTCGGCGGCGGCGGCGTCGACCGCTTCGGCGGTGCGTGCATCGAGGAGCTTCAGTTCACGATTCGCCCTGGCCGAGGCCTGCTTGATGAGGCCGAGCGCGGCGATGAATTCGCGCGGCATCGGCAGGCCGCTGATCGGAAAATTCTCGATCGCGCGCTGTGTCTGCGCGCCCCACAGGGCCTCGGCCGGTACTTTGAGCTCGCCCATGCTGTCGTGCTCGGTACGGAAGGAACTCGTCATGCGTGGACTCCGGTGCCGGAACGACGGCCCAGCGAGCGTATGCGTTATGATAGTAGCGCATGTCCGGAAGCCCCAGCGATTGCCTGCCGGCGCTCGAGGCCCTCTCGCCGGTCGATGGGCGCTACCGCGCCGCTACTGAGCCGCTGCGGGGGCTGCTGTCGGAGGCCGGACTCGTTCGCGAGCGCATCCGTATCGAAGCGCAGTGGCTGCTGCACCTCGCCCGCAGCGTGCCGCAACTTGGCGGCTCGAAGCTCACTCCCGCAGTGCTGGAACGCGCCCGGCAACTCGGTGATGCGCCTGATGAGGCCGCCGCCGCGGCCGTCAAGCGCATCGAAGCGCGCATCAATCACGACGTCAAGGCGGTCGAATATTACGTCCGCGAGCAGCTCGCTGCCGTCGGCGCCTCGGCCGCGACCCTCGAGCTGGTGCATTTCGGCTGCACCTCCGAGGACATCAACAATGTGAGCTACGCGTGGCTGCTGCGGGAGGCCCGGGCCCGCCTGCTGCCGATCCTCGACCGCCGCACCGGTGAGCTCACACAGCTCGCGCACCGCTACGCCGATACCCCCATGCCGGCGCGTACCCATGGGCAGCCCGCGAGTCCGACGACGCTCGGCAAGGAGCTCGCAAATTTCGCGGCGCGGCTGACGCGCGCCCGGCGCCGCTGGGCTGCGGTGAGCATCCTCGGCAAGTGGAACGGCGCGGTCGGCAACTTCAACGCGCACGTGGCGGCGCTGCCGTCGGTCGACTGGCCGTCCGTCGGGCGGGAGTTCGTCGAGTCGCTCGGCCTCGAATACAACCCCTGGACCACGCAGATCGAGCCGCACGACTGGATCGGGGAATACTGCGACGCGACCGCAGCCGTCAATGTGATCTGCATCGGTCTGTGCCGCGACCTGTGGGGCTACGTCTCGCTCGGCTACCTGCGCCAGCGCGCGGTGCACGGCGAGGTCGGCTCATCGACCATGCCGCACAAGGTGAATCCCATCGATTTCGAGAATGCGGAGGGCAACTGCGGGCTGGCCAACGCGTTGCTGCGCCACTTCGCCGACAAGCTCCCGGTGTCCCGCTGGCAGCGCGACCTCACTGACTCGACGGTGTTGCGCAATCTCGGGGTTGCGCTCGGACATGCGCTCATCGCCTGGCAGGCGCTCGGGCGAGGTCTCGAGAAAATCGAGGCGGACCCGGCTCGCATGAGCGCCGACTTCGCCGGCTCCTGGGAGGTGCTGGCGGAGGCGGTGCAGACGGTGCTCCGGGCCGCGGGCGTACCCGATGGGTACGAGCTTCTGAAGGCGTTCACTCGCGGTCGCCCGATCGATGCCGCAACGCTCGCCGCCTTCATCGAGGGCCTGCCGCTGCCGGCGGGGGACAAGGAGCGGTTGCGGGGCCTGCGTCCTGAGGCGTACACCGGACTCGCGGCGGAGCTCGCCCGGAAGGTGTGAGCTGCCTCGCCTCGGCCGGTGCCGCCTGAAAAGTGCGAACCACGCCTCGCTTTTGACTTACTCTGCCGGGTCCGGCGCCCCAAACCGTGACCGATTCGGCAAGGAAATCCGGGGGTTGGTCACTAAGATCCCGAGCAGCCTGCCTTCCGTGCAGGCGATGCGGGGCGCCAAGAGTGGCCATAAGCGGGGAACTTGATCTCAATAGCGCCTTGGCGCAGCTCGCAAACGCACGCTATGCGTCCGAGTCGCCCAATGGAACGGCCGGGCCAGCCAGCTCGCGGCAGGGTGCGGAGACGCTGACCGTGCTCACCTCACTGGCGGAGGTACGCGCAGCCGTCAACGAGATCGCGGCCACCGCCCAGCGTCTGATTTCGATCTACACCCCCGATCTGGAGCCCGATCTGTACGATCAGACGGCTTTTCTCGATGTCATCAAGCACTTCGTCCTGACGCGCAGCTTCTCCAAGGTGCGCGTGCTGCTCGCCGAGCCGACCCGTGTCATGCGCGACAGCAACCGCTTCGTCGCCATGGGCCGCCGACTGTCGAGCTGCATCGACATCCGCTACGTGGCCGCGCAGAGCCCGCAGCGCGCCTCCAGCTATCTCATCGCCGATGACCGGGCGATCGTCTACCGCATGCGCGCCGACACCTGGGACGGCGTCGCCGATATCAACAATCCGGCGGTGGCGCGGGTGTACCTGCAGGAATTCGACCAGGTCTGGAACGCCAGCGCCGCCGAGCACGGCTTGCGGGCAGCCCGCCGCGGCTGA
Source organism: Steroidobacteraceae bacterium (assembly GCA_035541695.1). Lineage (GTDB taxonomy): Bacteria > Pseudomonadota > Gammaproteobacteria > Steroidobacterales > Steroidobacteraceae > 13-2-20CM-66-19. The sequence goes on along the minus strand of DATKMV010000041.1, from coordinate 129,395 downwards.
CCTCTGCGTCGCGACCCGCCGACGGTTCCGACACCTCGGTCCAGCCGCTACAATCCTGGGCATGGGCAGGACGCCTGATGTCACCGTTGCCGCGGTAGCCGAGACCGCGGGCCGTTTTCTGGTGGTCGAGGAGCGCATCAACCGCCGGCGGGTGTTCAACCAGCCGGCGGGACACGTGGAGCGCGACGAGACCCTGCTCGCCGCCGTGGTGCGCGAAGCCCGCGAGGAGACGGCATGGCGCTTCGAGCCACAGGCCCTGCTCGGAATATATCTGTGGCGCAACCCCGCCAGTCGCCGCGAGATCCTCCGCTTCGCCTTCCTCGGTCGAGTCAGCGATCACGATGCGGCGCAGCCCCTCGACCGCGGCATCATCGCGACGCACTGGCTCAGCCGCAGTGAGCTCGAGTCACGGCAGGATCGATTGCGAAGTCCGCTCGTCCTGCGCTGCGTGCACGACTACCTTGCGGGACGACACCACGAGCTCGATGGCATCGGCCAGCTCGATCTGGACTCCGCCGTCGAGCTCGGCTGCCACGCCGCGGCGGGCGGCTACGGACCCGCGGTTCAGGCCGTCGACACGCCCGCTTGAGGCGACAGCGTCGTTGCAGCGGGCGCATTACAATGTGCCCATGCTCCCGGTGACCGCTCCGCCATCGCCCTCCTCCCGCGTCATCGTCGGGCTCTCCGGCGGCGTCGACTCCGCGGTTGCCGCTCTGCTCCTTCGGCAAGCCGGCTGGGACGTGCAGGGGCTGTTCCTCAGCAACTGGGAGGAGGACGACGATGCGTACTGTACGGCGGCACAGGACTTCCAGGACGCCCGCGCGGTAGCCAGCGAGCTCGGCATCGTGCTGCACCGGGTCAGCTTCGCAGCCGAGTACCGTGAGCGGGTGTTCGCTCACTTCCTCAGCGAGCATCGTGCCGGACGCACGCCCAATCCGGACGTGCTCTGCAACCGCGAGATCAAGCTCGGGGTGGCGCTCGCGTGGGCCCGCCGGCTCGGTGCCTCGCACTTCGCGACCGGGCACTACGCGCGTCTCGAGTCCTCGCCCGATGGACCGGCGTTGTGCAAGGCGCGCGATGCCGGCAAGGACCAGAGCTACTTCCTGCACGCGGTCGGGCGCGAGGAGCTCGCCGCCGCCCTCATGCCTCTCGGTGAGCTCCACAAGAGCTCGGTACGCGAGCGCGCTCGACGGGCCGGACTTCCGGTTTTCGACAAGCCCGACAGCACCGGCATCTGCTTCATCGGCGAGCGTCCGTTCCGTGAGTTCCTGAGCCGCTACCTCGCGCGCTCACCCGGGCCGATCGAGTCAGCGGATGGCGAGCGGCTCGGTACGCACGAGGGCCTCGCCTTCTACACGCTCGGCCAGCGCGCCGGGCTGCACATCGGTGGCCGCAGCGGCCGCGAGCAGGCGCCCTGGTACGTCGCGCGCAAGGACGCGGCGCGCAATGTGCTCGTCATCGTGCAGGGGCACGATCATCCGCTCCTTGCGAGCGGTGCGCTCACCACCGGCAAGTGGCACTGGCTCGCGCCGGCCCGCCGCGAGCCGTTCCGTTGTACGGTCAAGGTGCGCTATCGCCAGAGCGACCAGGCGGCGCGGCTCGAGCCGCGGACCGACGGCAGCATGCGCATGCTGTTCGATACACCGCAGCGTGCGGTGACGCCCGGTCAGTACGCGGTCGCCTATGACGGCGAGCGCTGTCTCGGCGGCGCCGTCATCGACTCACTTGCCGGCTCCGCGCAGCTCAACGCCGCTGCCTGAGGGAGCGCGAGGCGGCAGGCGACGCACCTGCCCGATATAATCGCGCGCACGAGGCGGAGACACTCATGAACAACAGCTTCCGGGCACGCTCGACACTCAAGGTCGGCGATCAGAGCTACGAGATCTGGAGCCTCGCCGCGTTGCCGCAGGAGAAGCTCTCACGGCTCCCCTACTCGTTGAAGGTGCTGCTGGAGAATCTGCTGCGCCACGAGGACGGCGTCAACGTGACCCGCGCCGACATCGAGGCGCTGCTCGAATGGGACCCGGCGGCGCCGCCCTCGCACGAGATCGCCTTCACGCCCGCACGGGTCATTCTTCAGGACTTCACCGGCGTGCCGTGCGTGGTGGACCTCGCGGCCATGCGCGATGCCATCGTGCGCCTCGGGGGCAGTGCCGAGCGAGTAAATCCGCTCAACCCCGCCGAGCTGGTGATCGACCATTCGGTGCAGGTGGATGAATATGGCTTCCCCGGAGCGCTGGCCGCGAACACGGCCATCGAGTTCGCGCGCAACAAGGAGCGCTACGCCTTCCTGCGCTGGGGACAGACGGCGTTTCGCAATCTGGCCGTGGTGCCTCCGAGCACGGGCATCGTGCACCAGGTGAACCTCGAGTATCTGGCACGGGTCATCTTCGATGCCCCGGCCGAAGGCGCCCGCCGCGCCTACCCCGACACCCTCGTCGGCACCGACTCGCACACCACCATGGTGAACGGCCTCGGTGTCCTCGGCTGGGGTGTCGGCGGCATCGAGGCCGAGGCGGCGATGCTGGGTCAGCCCGTCACCATGCTGATTCCGCAGGTGATCGGTTTCCGGCTCGAGGGGCGATTGCAGCCCGGCGCCACGGCCACCGATCTCGTGCTGACGGTGACCGAGATACTGCGCAAGCGCGGGGTGGTCGACAAGTTCGTCGAGTTCTTCGGCGATGGCCTCGCCAATCTGCCGCTCGCCGACCGCGCGACCATCGCCAACATGGCGCCCGAGTATGGCAGCACCTGCGGCATCTTCCCGATCGACGCGGAGACGGTGCGTTATCTCGAGCTCTCCGGACGGCCGCGCGAGCGGCTCGAGCTCGTGAGCGCCTACGCCCGGGCGCAGGGCATGTGGCGCAACGAAGGGGCGCTCCCGGCGAGCTACACCGACATCCTCGAGCTCAAGCTCGGGACCGTGGAGCCGAGCCTCGCCGGTCCGCGCCGTCCGCAGGATCGCGTGCCGCTCCGGAGCGCCAAGCAGGTGTACGAGGCGAATGCGAAAAAAGCCGCCGCGGAGCGCACGGCGCGCCAGACCGGCGCCGGCGGCGTAGCGTCCGCGCGTCTCGACGGGCAGAGCTACGAGCTCAAGGACGGCGCGGTACTGATCGCCGCGATCACGAGCTGCACCAACACCTCGAACCCCTCGGTGATGCTCGGGGCGGGACTCCTGGCACGCAAGGCCCGCGAGCGCGGCTTGCAGTCGAAGCCCTGGGTGAAGACGAGCCTCGCGCCCGGCTCGCGCGTGGTGACGGATTACTTCGAGCGTGCCGACGTGCTCAAGGATCTGGACGCGCTGGGCTTCGATCTCGTCGGATATGGTTGCACCACCTGCATCGGGAACTCCGGGCCTCTCAAGCCCGAGATCTCCGCCGCGGTGAAGGAAGGGGATCTCACGGCCGCCTCCGTGCTCTCCGGCAACCGCAACTTCGAGGGGCGCGTGCACCCGGAAGTTCGCATGAACTTCCTCGCCTCTCCGCCGCTCGTCGTGGCGTACGCGCTCGCCGGCACGCTCGACATCGATCTCACGCGCGAGCCCCTCGGGACCGACAAGGACGGCAAGCCGGTGTACCTCGCCGAGATCTGGCCGAGCGACGCGGAGATCCAGGAGCTCGCCACGCGCTCCATCGACTCGCAGATGTTCCGCCAGAGCTACGCCAGCGTGTTCAAGGGCGATGAGAACTGGGCCAACATCAGCGTGCCCACCGGGCAGCGCTACACCTGGGATGACAAGTCGACTTACGTGAAACATCCGCCCTACTTCGAGGGCATGACCATGCAGCTGCCGCCACTTGCGGATGTGCGTGGCGCACGGGTGCTGGCGGTGCTCGGCGACTCGGTGACCACCGATCACATTTCCCCGGCGGGTAACATCGCGAAAAGCAGCCCGGCGGCGCGCTATCTCATCGAGCAGGGAGTCGACCCGAAGGACTTCAATTCCTACGGGGCGCGGCGCGGCAACCACGAGGTGATGATGCGTGGCACCTTCGCCAACATCCGCCTGCGCAATCTCATGGTGCCGGGTGTCGAGGGCGGAGTGACGCTGCATCTTCCGGACGGCGAGCGCGGCTCGATCTACGACATCGCCATGCGCTACCAGCGTGAGGGCACGCCGCTCGTCGTGCTCGCCGGGCGCGAGTACGGCACCGGCTCCTCGCGCGACTGGGCGGCCAAGGGCACCATGCTGCTTGGCGTCAAGGCGGTCATCGCGGAGAGCTTCGAACGCATTCATCGCTCGAACCTCATCGGCATGGGCGTCGCGCCGTTGCAGTTCCTGCCGGGTCAGGGCGTCGCCGCGCTCGGCCTCACCGGGCGGGAGACCATCGACATCGCCGGCCTCAGCCGCGGCGATGCGACCGAGGTGGTGGTTACCGCGACGCCGCCCGCTGGCGCCGCGCGCACGTTCAAGGTGCGTGTGCGCATCGATACTCCGAAGGAGCGTGAGTACTACCGTCATGGAGGGATCCTGCAGTACGTGCTGCGGCAGCTCGCGGCACCGGGCGGCGGCGCCTGAGGGGTGCGGCAGCGGGCCCGGGCGTTGCAGCCGCGAGTGGCGCGGCCGCAGCGACGGTGGCGATATTCGATCTCGATGGGACCCTCACCCGCCACGACACGCTGCTCCCTTATCTGAGCGGCTTCCTGCGCCGGCATCCGCAGCGTGCCGCTCGGCTGCCGCAGGTCATTCCCGTGCTCGCGGGTTTTGCGCTCGGACGCGCCGATCGCGGCGAGCTCAAGTCCTCCGCCATTCGGGCTGTCATGGCCGGGTACGGACGAGCAGACATCGAACGGTGGACGCAGGAGTTCGTTCCGCCGCTCCTCGCGCGCGGCCTGCATGCCGATGCGCTCGCCGCACTCGAGGCCCATCGCCGCGCCGGCGATTTCCTGGTACTGCTCTCCGCGAGTCCCGATCTCTACGTCCCGTCGCTAGGCCGCGCGCTTGGCTTCGCACGGACGCTGTGTACCGGAGTCAGGTGGGATGGCGAGCGGCTCGATGGCCATCTCACGACGCCCAACCGACGCGACATCGAGAAGGCGCATTGTGTGGCGCAGCTGCGGGCGCAGCACCCTGGACACAGGTTGGTGGCTTATGGCAATGCCGCGAGCGACCTCGAGCACCTCGCGCTCGTGGACCGAGGCACGCTCGTGAATGGCAACGCCATGGCGCGGCGCGCCGCGGCAGGCCTCAATATCGAGTGCGTCACGTGGCGGTGAAGCGCTCGGGCGCGGCCCGCTGCCGCTGTGACCTTTTGGGCCGGTCGCCGGTCTACTCTCCGGAGGCCCAATCATGAGATTCCGCGTCCCGAGCATTGCCCCTTCGGAGATCACGCCGGAGAGCACCTTCTTGAGTCGCCGCGCATTGCTGGCGGGAGCGCTGGCTACGGGCGCCAGCACCCTGCTACGCGCCGCGGAATCACCGCAGCCGCAGCAGGCGCCCCTCAGCTTCACGGTGAGCTCCCAATACTCGGTGAAAGAAGCGCCGAACAAGCTCGAAGAGATCGCGGGATACAACAACTTCTACGAGTTCGGCACCGATAAGGATTCGCCGAGCCGCTACGCCCACACCCTCAGAACACGCCCCTGGACTGTGAGCGTGTACGGTGAAGCCGAAGTGAGCGGCAGCTTCGACCTCGAGGATCTCATGAAGGGCCAGCCGCTCGAGGAGCGCATCTATCGCTTTCGCTGTGTCGAAGCCTGGTCGATGGTGGTGCCGTGGGTAGGCGTGCCCCTTGCCAGTCTGCTGAAGCGCTTCAGGCCCACATCGCGCGCCAAGTATGTCGAGTTCACGACGCTCTATGATCCGCAGCAGATGCCAGGACAGCGGGTACCCGTCCTCAACTGGCCGTATGTCGAGGGGCTGCGCATGGATGAGGCGATGCATCCGCTCACCCTGATGGTCGTCGGCCTTTACGGACGCGTGCTGCCCAACCAGGACGGTGCGCCGCTGCGCCTCATCGTGCCCTGGAAGTACGGCTTCAAGAGCATCAAGTCGATCGTCAAGATCGGCTTCACCTCCACACAGCCCCGCACCGCCTGGAACGTCGCAGCACCCAACGAGTACGGCTTCTACGCAAACGTCAATCCGCAGGTCGATCATCCACGCTGGAGCCAGGCGAGCGAGCGACGCATCGGTGCGCCATTCCTCGCCGCGCGACGCCCGACGCTGCCGTTCAACGGGTATGCCGAGGAGGTCGCCGGTCTCTATCAGGGAATGGATCTCAAGCGCTATTTCTGAATGACGCTCACGCAACGCTACCGTTTCATTTACAAGCCGCTGGTCTTCACGGCATGCCTGCTGCCGGCCGTGTGGCTCACCTGCGGCGCCTTCGGCTGGTTTGGCGCCTCACTGGGCGCGGACCCGGTGAAGGAGCTCGAGCACGAATGCGGCAAGACGGCGCTCAACCTCCTGCTGCTGACGCTCGCCGTGACACCGGTGCGTGAGCTCGCCGGCCTTCCGCAACTCCTGCGCCTGCGCCGTATGCTCGGGCTCTTCGCCTTCTTCTATGTCGTGCTGCACTTTGCGATCTATCTGGTGCTCGATCTGGAGCTGAACTTCGCCACGCTCGGCAGCGACATCGCCAAGCGGCCGTACATCACCATCGGCTTCACCGCTCTGCTGCTACTGTTACCGCTCGCCATCACTTCCACCAACCGCATGATGCGCCGCCTCGGACGCCGCTGGCAGCAGCTGCATCGCCTCGTCTATCTCATCGCGATCCTCGGGGTATGGCACTTCTACTGGCAGGTGAAGCGCGATATACGCGAGCCGCTCATTTACGCCGGGATGCTGGCGCTGTTGCTCGGTTTTCGTGTGATACGGGCGCGGCTGCGCACGGTGGCAGCGCCCGTGCAACCTGCGACGCCGGCATCGATTGCCTCCGGCACCCTGCCGGGTCGCACCCGGACCGCTCCACCCGTCGCCCCGTAATAGACGACTGATGCGCACGGCTGCGATGCGCACGGCCGCGATGCGCACGAGTCATGCGCATGGCCGCCACGCGTATGAACCATGCCCATGGGCTGCCATGCGTATGAACCATGCGCATGGCTGCCACGCGTATGAACCGTGCCCTCGGTCGCCATGCGCACGAACCCTGCGCATGAACCCTGCGCACGAACCCTGCGCATGGACCCTGCACGGGCTCCAGAGCGCGCTCGGCTCCCCTGAATCAACCCTTACTGGGGCCGCCGCGTGCGATCGCAGGGCGGCCGGTCGAGCTTCACATCGAGGTACGGATCTGCCAGAGCTCCGGAAAGAACTTGAGCTCGAGCGCCTTGGAGAGATACGAGACGCCCGCGGTCCCGCCGGTTCCGGGCTTGTAGCCGATGATGCGCTCCACCGTCTTCAGGTGGTGGTAGCGCCACAGCTGGAAGTTGTAATCGAGATCGACCAGCCGCTCGGCGAGCTCGTACAGGTCCCACGCCTGATCGGCATTGTGATAGACGCCGAGCCAGGCACCGGCCACCTGCTTGCTCGACTGGTACGGCTCGCTGAAGTCGCGCGTCAGGTAGCTCTCGGGGATCCCGTAGCCGCGCCGGCTGAGGAGCCGTAGCACCTCATCGTACAGGGAGGGTGCGGCGAGGGCTCGCGCCAGCAGCTCGTAGGCACGCGCATCGCGCTTGTGGACCTCGATCATGGCGGCGTTCTTGTTGCCGAACAGGAACTCGAGCAGCCGGTACTGCACCGACTGGAACCCGGAGGAGCGCCCGAGCTCGTTGCGGAACGCCGAATACTCGAACGGCGTCAGGGTCGAGAGGACGTCCCACACGGTGAGCAGCTGCGTCTGCGTGCGCGAGATGCGCGCCAGCATCTTCAGCGCCGGATCGAGGTCATCCCGTCGCACGCACTCGAGCGCCGCCGTGAGCTCGTGCAGCATGAGACGCATCCAAAGCTCGGACACCTGGTGCGCGAGGATGAATACCATCTCGTTGTGCTCGGTCGAGAGCGGCTGCTGCGAGCCGAGGAGCTTCTCGAGCTGCAGGTACTCGCCGTACGACAGCGAGGAGCCGAGGTCCCAGTGCACCGGCTCGTCCGCGAGATCCACGCGCGCTGGTTTGTCATACTGACTTTCACTCATGCGGCCGATGGTACACGCCGGGGCACCGGGGGCAACCGGCAACCGCCCGGCGCCGGCAGCCACGGACGTCGAGCGCAATTTCCTCGGGTAGTTTAGGATCGCGCGCCTGTCCCGCACCCGAGCCTGTAACGCAGCCAAAGTGAGCACGCCCATCCTCGAGGTCCGCGACCTGGTGAAGGTCTATCCCGGCGCCATGGCGGTCGATGGCATTTCCTTCAGCGTGCCCGAGGGCATCTGCTTCGGGCTGCTCGGGCCGAATGGCGCGGGCAAGACCACCACCATCGAGATCATGGAAGGCATCCTCCCACCCACCTCCGGCGAGGTGCGCTACCGGGGTGAGGCGCTCGGGCGTCGCTTCCGCCAGGAGGCCGGCATCCTGTTCCAGAAGACCGCACTGCAGGATTTCCTCACGGTGCGCCAGTGCATCAGCCTGTTCCGCGGCCTGTACGCGCGCGGGCTCGAGGTCGATGAGGTGCTGCGTCTGTGTGCGCTCGAGAAGCTCGCCGGGCGCGACAACCGCAAGCTCTCCGGCGGCCAGCAGCAGCGGCTGCTGCTCGCGATCGCACTCGTCAACGACCCGGCGGTGCTGTTTCTGGATGAGCCCACCACCGGGCTCGATCCGCAGGCGCGGCGAAACTTCTGGGAGCTGGTGCAATCGATCAAGGCGCAGCGCAAGACCATCATTCTCACGACGCACTACATGGAGGAGGCGGAGCTGCTGTGCGATGACATCGTGATCCTCGATCACGGCCGCATCGCCGCGCAGGGTCCGCCGCAGCGGCTGCTGCACGAGCACTTCGCGCAGGTGCTGCTCGAGCTGCCCCGCCAGGACTTCCCCGCAGCGGCGCGCGCGCTGCCGCTGAACATCCTCGAAGGACCCGATCGCATCGAGATCAGCACCGATAACCTGGAGGGAACCTTGCGCACGCTCCTCGCGGCACAGGTGCCGCTCAGCCACCTGCGCATACGGCCCGCGAACCTCGAGGACCTGTTCCTCGAGCTGACCGGCACCGAGCTGCGCTCGTGATGCAGCGCCTGCTCGCGGTGCTGCATGCGCGCAACCTCGAGTTTCTGCGCGACCGCAGCACGCTCATCTTCACTCTGCTGCTGCCGGTGCTGCTGGTGATCGGAATGGGCCTGGTGTTCGGCGGCCCGCAGCGGCCGCTTTTCAAGGTGGGCGTCCTCGCGCCGCGCATCGATCGCAGCGCGCATCCCTTCCTGAGTGAGCGCTACGTGGAGTTCGTACCGCTGTCGCAGCAGCAGCCGGCACTGAGCAAGCTCACCCATCAGCAGATCGACCTGCTGGTGGATCTGCAGCAGCCGGTGCGTTACTGGGTGAATACCGACTCGCCCAAGGGCTACATCGTCGAGAAGCTGTTGCTGGCGGCGGACCCCACCGCCCGGCGTCAGCCGGTGACCGGCGCCGCGCTGCGCTACGTCGACTGGCTGTTTCCGGGCATTCTCGGCATGAACATGATGTTCAGCTGTCTGTTCGGCGTCGGCTATGTGGTGCTGCGCTACCGCAAGAGCGGCTTTCTGAAGCGCCTGTACGCCACGCCGCTCAGCGCCTTCGAGTTCCTCAGCGCCCAGGTGTTGTCACGACTCGGCCTGATCCTCTTCGTGACCGTGATCCTGTATGCGGGCATCGGTGCGATCATCGGCTTCCACAGCGCCGGCAGCACGTTGCTGCTGCTGCTGCTCGCCATCATTGGTGCGCTGTCGATGATCGCCCTCGGACTCACCATCGCGGCACGCTTCGCGAGCGAAGAGCTGGTCGGCGGCCTTCTCAATCTGCTCACCTGGCCGATGATGCTGCTGTCGGGCATCTGGTTCTCGCTCGAGGGCTCGCCGCGCTGGGTGCAGTGGGTCGCACACGTTTTTCCGCTGACCCATGTGCTCGATGCCGCGCGCGCCATCATGCTCGATGGTGCGGGGCTCGTGCAGATCGCGCCGCACCTGCTGTTCCTCGCCGCTACCGCGCTCGGCTTCCTCGCCTTCGGCGCCTGGTCCTTCCGCTGGCGCATCGACTGACCCACAAGGAGCTGCACCCATGCGTTTCCTGAGCGACAACACCGCGAGCGCCTGCCCCGAGATTCTCGCGGCCATGGCGGAGGCCAACACCGGACGTGAGCGCGCCTATGGCGCGGACCCGTGGACGAGCCGCCTCGACCGCTGTTTCAGCGATTTCTTCGACACCGAGGTGCGAGCCTTCGTGGTGAGCACGGGCACCGCGGCCAATGCGCTGAGCCTCGCTACTCTCAGCCCGCCGTATGGCGCGATCTTCGCCCACGAGGAGGCCCATATCGTGATGGACGAATGCGGCGCGCCGGGCTTCTTCAGCGGCGGGGCGCAGCTCGTGCCGCTGCCCGGCGAGCATGGCCGCATCACCCCGGAGCGCTTCCGCGCCGCGCTCGCCGCTCATCCCGTGAGTCTCCACACCGTGCAGGCGGCCGCCTTATCGGTTACCCAGGCGACCGAGGCCGGCACCGCCTATCGCAGCAGCGATCTCGCACAGCTCGCGGAAGCCGCCCACGCCCGCGGGCTGAAGGTCCACATGGATGGGACACGCCTCGCCAACGTCATCGCCTTTCTCGACTGTCATCCGGCCGACATCACCTGGCGCGCCGGCGTCGATGTGCTCTGCTTCGGCGCCACCAAGAACGGCGCGCTCGCGGCCGAGGCAGTGGTGTTCTTCGACAAGGCCCTGGTCAGGGATTTCGAGCTGCGCCGCAAGCGAGCCGGGCACCTGCTCTCCAAGTCGCGTTATGCCTCGATACAACTGCTCACTTACATCGAGAGCGGGCTATGGCGCAGGAATGCCCGGCGCTCGAATGACCTCGCGCGGCGCATCGGCGCCGCAGCCGGCGGCGCTCTGCTGCATCCGGTCGAGGCGAACGAGGTGTTCCTGCACCTCGGCGCGAGCGGCCGCGACCAGCTGCGCGCCCAGGGTTTCGAGTTCGAGGACTGGGGCGCCGAGGCGCTGGGGGATGCGCGCCTGGTCGTCTCGTGGGACCAGCCGGAAGAGGACGTGAACGCGCTCTGCAGGGCGCTCGCGCGGCTCTGAAGGCTCACTGCTCGCGCAGACTCACCGTCACGGGCAGCCGCGCCGCGCGCAGCGCCGGCATGAGCCCGCCGATCATGCCGATGATGAGTGCGATGATGAGCCCGCGCACCACGAGCTGTGGCGTCACCTTGAAACTGAACACTACCTGCGTGAAGCTCTGCCCGAGCGTCGATACCGAGACATTGTTGAACAGCAGGAAGGCGATCACCGCTCCGGCCACTCCGCCGGCGAGCGCGAGCAGCAGCGCCTCGCTCATCACCGAGGTCACGACCGGCACGGCACCGAAGCCGAGCGCCCGCAGCGTGGCGATCTCCTTGCCGCGCGCCGCCACCGCGGCATACATGCTGTTGAGCGCCGCGAACACTGCGCCGAGCGCCATGATGACCGTGACCACGCCGGCGAGAAAGCCGATGGTCTTGCGAAACTGCCGGGTCTGACCGCTGAAATAATCCTGCTCGCGCAGGACATCGACCGAGAGGCGCGGCTCGGCGGCCACGGCGCTCTTCAGCCGTTCAAACCCGTCCGGGCCGTCGAGCTGCGCCAGCACCGAGCTCGAGCCCATCCGTCCGAAGGTGCTGCGCGCCACGTTGAGGTCGGTCCACATCTCGCTGTCGTGCGCGTCGCCGGATGCGAAAGTGCCGACGACTTTCCACTCCGAGCCGCGCATGCGCACGGTGTCGCCGACCGCGGCGCCGCGGAACTGCTGCACCACGCCGCGTCCGGCGATGAGCTCGCGCAGGCCCGGAGTGAAGTTGCGGCCGGCAACGATCCGCAGCTGTGGCCGCAGCGCGAACGCCGCGGGCTCGACGCCGCGCAGCGTGATGTTCGCGCCGTTGTTGAGGGCATCCCGGCGCAGGAGCTCGGCGATCACCATGAGCTCGGCGGAGGCGAGCGGCCTGCCGTCGGCGCCGCTGGCGATGCCGGGCTCCTCCTTGATGAGATCGGTCGAGGCGCGGTCGAAGGCGGAATTGAGCTCGGCATCGGAGCCGCCGCGCAGTATCAGCGCCGCATCGCTGCGGCCGGTCGCCTTGAGCGTGCTCTCGAAGCCGCTCGCCATTGCCAGCAGTGCGGTGAACACCGCCACCACTCCGGCGAGGCCCACCACGATGACGAGCGAGGGCGCCCAGCGCTCCGGGATGCTGCGGATGCTGATGCCGGTGATGGCCAGGGCCTGCTTCAGCATGCGGCGCTCCCGCTGCGCTCGGTCGCCGAGTCAGCGTCCGGCGAGCGCATCGACGATCTTCAATCGCCGCGCACGCAGCCCCGGCAGCAGCCCGACCGCGAGACTCATCAGCACGATGGCCGCGATTCCCAGCAGCCACACCCGGTAATCCACCGTGAGCTGAAACCGCCCGCCGGTCCCTTTCGCCACCATCGCCCCGGCGATCGAGGCGAGCAGCAGCCCGATCAGCCCGCCGCCGAGACACAGCACGAAAGACTCGGCGAGCACGAAGCCCAGTACGCTGCCGTCGGAGAAACCGAGCGTCTTCAGCACCGCGAGCTCGGGAATGCGCTCGCGCACGCTCTGGGCCATGGTGTTGCCGACCACCAGCAGCAGCGTGAAGAACACGGCGAACAGGATCCAGCGCACGATCAGTCCGATGTCACCGATCTGCCTGACGAAGCTGATGTTGAAATCCTTCTCGGTCTGCGTCTTGGTCTCGTCGGGTGAGTTCTCGAACATCGCATCCACCGTGCGTGCGACCTGCGCCGCCTGGTTGCTGTCGCTCAGCTTCAGAATGAAGAAGTTCTCGCGGCCCTTGACGCCGAACTGATTGGCCTCGTCGAAATAGTCCTGCTGGATGAACGCGAGGTTGGTGCGCTTCTTCCACTCATCGTCCTTGCCGTCGAAGATCCCCACCAGGTCGAAGATCCAGGCCTTGCTGCCGTTTTTCTGCGGGTAGATGTTGGAGTTGATCGGGATCTTCTGCCCGACCTTCCAGCCATACTGGTCGGCGAGCTGCTTGCCGGCGATCATGCCGGTGCGCGTGCGGATGAAATCCTGCCACTGCGATTCGGGCATGACCCATTCCGGATACACGTCGCGATAGCGCTGCGGATCGAGTGAGAACATGATGAGAGGGGTGTTCTCCTGCCACACGCCGCCGAACCAGGTCTGATAGGCAACGCGCGCCACGCCCGGAATCGACTCGAGCCGCGGCAACATGCTGATCGGCAGCGGCGAGGTGAACGACACCCGCGCCTGCACGAACAGGCGCGTCGCTCCGACGAAGTCCGCCCCGGCGTTGAAGATGGTGTTCACCGACTGCAGCAGTCCGAACAGCAGGAACGCCATGATGACCGACAGCAGCGTGAGAACGGTGCGGGTGCGCCGCCGGAACAGGTTGGCGATGACGAACCCGCTGCGCGTCATGCGGCCTGCTCGAGCAGCTGCCCCTTCTCCAGGTGCAGCGTGCGGCGCGCGAATTCCGCGGCCTTGGGATCGTGCGTCACGATGACGATGGTCTTGCCGTGCTCGCGATTGAGCACCTGCAGGAGTCCGAGAATCTCGTCCGCGGTCTTGCGGTCGAGATCGCCGGTCGGCTCATCGCACACCAGCAGCTGCGGGTCGGAGACCAGCGCGCGGGCGATGGCGACGCGCTGCTCCTGGCCGCCGGAGAGCTCTTTCGGCTTGTGCTTGGCACGGTCGGCGAGCCCGACGATCTCGAGCGCCACGGCGACGTTCCTGCGCCGCTGCGCCCCCGAGAGCCGCGTGAGGAGCAGCGGCAGCTCGACGTTGCCTTCCGCCGTGAGCACCGGCATCAGATTGTAGAACTGGAATACGAAGCCCACGTTTTGGGCACGCCAGTTGGCCAGCTGGCCGCTCGAGAGACGGTCGATGCGACGGCCGCCGACCGTGATCTCCCCGGAGGTCGGCTGATCGAGGCCGCCGATCAGGTTGAGGAGCGTGGTCTTGCCGGAGCCGGAGGGCCCCATGAGCGCCACGAAATCACCGCGCGGAATCGCAAACGTCAGCCCGTGCAGCACCTCGATCTGCTGCCGGCCGCGCTCGTAGACCTTGGTAACGTTGCGGACCTCGACCATCGACTCCGGCATGAGGTTGCTCTCCGGCTGCGAGTTGCTCATGTTTTCGCCTCAGTGAGCCTGACACCGTCTCTGAGCCCCGGCGGCGCATCGACGATCACCGCCTCACCCGCGCTCACACCGCTCAGCAGCTGGCGCGATTCCCCGCTCGTGCTCCCGAGGGTGACCACGCGGCGCTCGGCGCGGTGATCCCGCAGCACGAAGACCACATCCTGCTCACCGTCCTTGCGCAGCGCAGCCGCGGGCACCAGCACCCCGCGCTCGCGCGCCGCGCCGGTCGGCTTGGCGGCCTCGAGAAACGAGACACGCACGCCCATGTCCGGCACGATGCGATCGTCCTTGAGGTCGAGCCCGATGCGCACCTTCACGGTGGCCTTGGAGCGATCGGCGGTCGGGATGATGGCGATGACGTGCGAGGGGATGCGCCAGTCCGGATAGGCATTGAGCACCGACTCGACGCGCTGGCCCGGCGCGACGCGGTTGATGTAAGCCTCGTTGACGTCCACTTCCACCTCGAGCGAGTCCATGTCGACCAGCGTGCCGATGCCGGTACGCGTGAAGCCCCCTCCGGCGGAGAGCGGTGAGATGATCTCCCCGACCTGGGCGGCCTTGGCGATCACCACGCCGGTGAATGGCGCGCGCACCGTGCAATAATCGAGTTGCACCTGGGCGGCCCGCACGTTGGCGGCGGCGAGATCGATCTGCTTGCGCTGCGACTCCACCTGCGCGGTCTGCGTCTGCACCTGCGTGCGCGCGAGCTCGACCGCCTGCTCCGAGACCAGTTTGCGGGTCACCAGATCCTCGTCGCGCTTCACGTCGCGCTGATTCTGGGCGAGCTGCGCCTGCGCCTGCAGCAGCAGTGCCTGCGCCGAGTGCAGTTGCGCCTCGGCCTGGGCGAGCGCAGCGCGTTGGGCAGTGTCCTCGAGCCGTCCGATCACCTGTCCTTCCCTGACGTGATCGCCTTCCTCGATGAGGACCGCGGCCACCGTGCCGGTGATCTGCGCCGACACGGTCGCCTGCCGGCGCGCGGTGACGTAGCCGGTGGCATCCAGCACCGAGGCGGCGCCGCCAGCTTGCGCGCCGATCGGCTGCGCGAGCACGGTGTGCACCGTGACGGCCGCGTGCGCCGAGACGGCCAACCAGGCGGCGAGCGCGAGCAGCAGCGCCAGGACGACCCCGGCAGCGATCAGGACGGTGCGCCGGCCGCTCCAGGCGGAAGGCGGCGGCTCGCTGCGGTCGATGCGCAACTGTCCTAACAGCGCCTTCTTGTCGGTCTCCGATGTCATCCAGGTCCGGTCGGCGCTCAGCCCGAGGTGATCTTGGCCATGAGCCGGCGTGCCTGGACGTACTCCGGGGCGATCAGCAGCGCACGCTCCAGCGCATCGCGCGCGGCGACCGTGTCGCCGTGATCGAGCAGATCCTGCGCCAGCAGCAGCCACGCCTCCGCCGCACCCCAGCCGGGGAGGTGCTCGGTACCGCCGCGCTCGGCCTCGAAAGCGGCCACCGTTTGACGCAGCTTGCCGAGCGCGCGGTCCTTATTGCCACCCTGGGACGGCGCGAGCGTGTAGTCGCTCATGGCGTCGACGAGCAGCACGCGCGGATTGTGCTGCGCCAGCTGCCGTGCGCGCTCGAGATCCTTGTGCGCGCGGTGTCCGGCGAGCGGCGCGTAGCTTCCCGCGATCTCCGCTCCCACGGCGAGGCACGCCGCGCGCAGTGCCAGCGCATCTGCGAAATCCGCTTCGAGCGCGAGCGAGGTGTCCACCGAGCTCACGCAACGTTGCGCATGATGCGCGAGGCTCCCGTCCTGCGCCGCCCCCCGCCCGGGAGCCGCGAGCAGTGCCCGCCGCCAGGCGAGCAGCCCCGCGTAGTAGCCGCGCAGCTTGTCGTGCGCATCACCCGACTCGATCAACTCCTCGAGCTTCCCCAGGGCCGCACGGTCTTCGGTGTAGTAGCCGTACTGGATGCGGCTCTCGATGTCACGCCAGGCGACCTCGCCCTCCCCCGCCCGCCCGGTGCCGGCAAGCATCGCCAGCGTGACGGCGAGGAGTGCAAGGGCAGCGCGGCCTCGCAGCGTTGCATCCGCATTACGCGCCGCTGATCTCTGCACTTCCGCCTCATTCAGTAAGATAGCCGCTCCCATGACAGACCATAGCACAGGGTCCGTGACAGCGGCCCCCGAGGAGCCGATGTCACTCATCGACATCGGCATCAACCTGACGCACGACAGCTACGATCGCGACCGTGAGGCCGTGATCGAGCGCGCACGTGCGGCGGGTGTGGTGCAGATGGTGGTCACGGGAGCCACCCTGGCGGGCACCCGCGCCGCCGTCGCAATCGCACGCGCACACCCGCGCAGACTCTTTGCCACCGCCGGAGTTCACCCCCACCACGCCACTGATCTCGGTACCGACGCGCTGAGTGAGCTGCGCGAGCTTGCGCGCCACCCGGAGATCGTTGCGGTCGGCGAGTGCGGACTCGACTACTTCCGCAATTTCTCACCCCGTGAGGCGCAACAGCGCGCCTTCCACCGTCAGCTCGAGCTCGCCGCCAGCCTCGGCAAGCCGGTGTTCCTCCACCAGCGCGACGCGCACGCGGATTTTCTGGCGATACTGCGCGAGCACGCCAGCACCTGGCGCGGCGTCGCGCACTGCTTCACGGGCACCGCCGAGCAGCTGCAGGAGTACCTCGACCTCGGACTCGCGATCGGCATCACCGGCTGGGCCTGTGATGAGCGCCGCGGCGCCCATCTCGGCGCGCTCATGCCGCGGGTGCCGCCCGAGCGGCTGCTGCTCGAGACGGACGGACCCTATCTGTTGCCGCGCGATATGACGCCGAAACCCGCCTCGCGGCGCAACGAACCGGCGTATCTTCCACACATCGCCGCCGCCGTTGCGCGTGCGCGCGGGGAGCCGCTCGCCTCGCTCGCGCGCTCGAGCACCGCGGCGGCGCGCGATCTGTTCGCGCTTCCGCTGCCTCGAGGAGTCGCGACGTAGTCTCTCGAATCAACCTACATAAATCGTTACAACCTTCTGTTTTAAAGAATGAAATCGACCATGGACCTCGAACGACTGACAGCCCGCATCGGCCGCACCTGGGATGAGTCGATCCTCGATCGACTCATCGCGTACGTACGCATCCCGAACAAGTCCCCCATGTTCGATCCGCAGTGGGAGCGCAACGGCTACATGGAGGCTGCGGTGCAGCTGATGGCGGAATGGTGCCGCGCGCAGCAGGTGCCCGGGGCACGCATCGAGGTGCGGCGGCTCCCGGGCCGCACGCCCGTGCTGCTGGTGGATGTGCCGGGGGAGCTGCCGGGCTGCACCCTGCTCTATGGCCATCTCGACAAGCAACCGGAATTCACGGGCTGGCTCCCGGGCCTCGGCCCCTGGGAGCCGGTGGTCCGCGACGGCCGGCTCTACGGTCGCGGCGCGGCCGACGATGGCTATGCCGTCTTCAGCTCACTCACCGCCATCGCCGCATTGAAGGAGCAGCGGGTGCGCCTGCCGCGCTGCGTGCTGCTGATCGAAGCGTGCGAGGAAAGTGGCAGCGTGGACCTGCCCGCACATCTGGCGGCGCTCGGTGACAGCCTCGGTGAGCCCTCGCTGGTCATCTGCCTCGATGCGGAATGCGGCAACTACGAGCAGGTGTGGTGTACGACCTCGCTGCGCGGAAATCTGGTCGGCACGCTGCGCGTACGCGTGTTGACGGAGGGCGTGCACTCCGGGATGGCGACCGGCATCGCCCCGACGCCTTTCCGGATTCTCGAGCAGCTGCTGGCGCGCATCGAGAGTCCCATCACCGGGGATGTGCTGCTCGATGAGCTGCACGTCAATCTGCCGCGTGACCGGCGCGCCCAGGCGAGCGCCGCCGCGCAGGTGTTGGGACGCGAAGTGGCCGGGAAGTTGCCGTGGGTGCCGGGGGCGCAGCCGGTCTCCAACGATCCGACCGAGCTCATCATCAACAGCACCTGGCGCGCCACGCTCGCCGTGACCGGCGCCGAGGGGCTGCCGCCGATCGGCTCGGCGGGCAACGTGCTGCTGCCGGAACTCGCGGTGAAGCTCTCACTGCGCCTGCCGCCGACCTCCGACGCGGCGCGCGCGGAGCGCGCGCTGCGCGAGACACTCGAGCGCGAGCCTCCCTATGGCGCCCAGGTGCGCTTCGAGGATGCCTCCGGGAACTCCGGCTGGAACGCGCCGGCATTCGCCCCGTGGCTCGAGCAATCGATCGCGCGCGCCTCGGAGGCGGTGTATGGGAAGACTGCCGTGCACATCGGGTGCGGCGGAACCATTCCGTTCATGGGAATGCTCGGTGAACGCTTCCCGCGGACGCAGTTCTTCATAACCGGTGTGCTCGGACCGCAGGCGAATGCGCACGGGCCGAACGAGTTCCTGCACATCGAGTACGCGAAGAAGCTCACCGCGTGCGTGTCCCTGGTGCTCGCCGAGCAGGCCAGAGTGCTCGCAGCGTCCTGAGCACGCGGCCCCCCGCGCGTGGCTCAGGGCACGCGCAGCTTGGTCGCGTGTGCGCTCATGGAGCTCGGCTTCACCGCATCGCGCAGGCTCTGCCAGCCCTCCCGAAAGCGTGCGATGGTCTCCGCCGGTGACTCGAAGTCCGCTGTGGGAAACTCGGCGCGCAAGGCATCGATCATCAGCGTCCACTTCGGCAGCCCCTTGGGAAAGCGGCCACGGCGTGTAAAGACGATACGGCCTTCGACCGGCACCTCGCCGGCCACCGCCTTCACCGCGGCGATCCGGTCGTAGAGCGCGCTCTGCGGATTGGTGAAGGTGAAGCGACGTGCGCCGTCCATCACCGTCCACTCGACCATCTGATCGCCGCCGAAGATGTTGCCTTTCACGTCGCGCAGATCGATGACCACCACCCCGCGCAGGGTGAGCAGCAGATAATCGACGTGGTAGGCGCCGCCCATGCCATCGGGCACCAGTGAATCGACCAGGTGATCGGCGGCGCTCGCGGTGACGGTGGCGTGCAATGCCTTGCGCGCCCGGTATTGCCGATACCAGCTCCATGCCCAGAACAGCAGGAAGCCGAACACCGCTGCCGCCGCAATCAGCAGCCAGGCGAGCGGCGGCAGTCTTCTCAGCTCATCCACGCAGCCCTCCCAAGCAGCTGTGCGCGCAGCGCTGCGAGCGTGGCATCGATTTCAACACAGTGCACGGGCCGTGCGAACAGCCGCGTGAGCGTCGGCGGCATGGGGACCTCGCGCCCGATGAGCGGCTCGACGATCTCACGGAATTTCGCCGCATGGGCGGTGGCGACGAGTACCCAGCGCCGCTCCGCACGCCGTGCCGGGGTGAGCCGCCGCCATGCTTCGGCGGCGGTCGCGGTGTGCGGGCACCAGATCTGTCGGTAGTCGCGGTAGCCGGCGCGGATACCGGCGCGGATCTCTTCATCACTCACCGAGCAGGCGCTCACCGCGCTGCGCAGCTCATCCCACTGCGGGTACAGTGCGCGCAGGCGCTCCATGTTGCTCGGATCGCCGACATCCATCGCCGAGGCGAGCGTCGCGACACTCGCACGCGGCCGCCACTCACCGCTGGCGAGAAACTCCGGCACCGTGCGGTTGGCGTTGTGTGCGAGCAGCACCTCCCCCACCGGCAGCCCCATCCGTCGTGCCCAGAGCGCGGCGAGCGCATTACCGAGATTGCCGCTCGGTATGATGAACGAGGCCGGCTCGCCATAGCGGCGCCACGTCTCGAGACTCGCGGCAGCGTAGTAGGAGCTCTGTGGCAGGAGCCGACCGAGGTTGATGCTGTTGGCGGATGACAGCCGCCGCTCGGCGCGCAGCTCTGCGTCGAGGAAGGCCCCTTTGACGAGCCGCTGGCAGTCATCGAAGGTGCCGCGCACCGCGAGCGCGCGCACGTTGTCACCCCAGCAGGTGAGCTGCCGCTCCTGGGTCGGCGACACCAGTCCTTGCGGATAGAGCACCGCCACCTCGACTCCCGGCCGGCGGTGGAATGCGGCTGCGACGGCGCCGCCGGTGTCGCCGGAGGTCGCCACCAGGATCGTCAGCGGCCGTTGATCGCCGTGGGGCATCCGGGCGAAGCAGGCCGCGAGAAAGCGCGCGCCGAAGTCCTTGAAGGCGGCAGTGGGGCCGTGGAAGAGCTCGAGCACCGAGAGCTGGCCATCGCCCTCGAGCGCCACGAGCGGCGCGGGAAAATCGAGCGCCTCGCGCGCGATGTCGGGCAATTCGGCGGCGAGCGCATCACCGGCGAGAAACGGCCGCAGGAGCCGGGCGGCAATCGCGGCGAGTTCGCTCTCGCCCGCGAAGTCCTCGGCCGCGAGCGCCGGCCATGCCACGGGCACGTACAGCCCGCCATCGGGTGCCAGCCCCTGCCGCACCGCCTGACTGAAGCTGCAGCGGTCCGCCGGTGCGCGTGAGCTGCGGTAGAGAAACGGCTCGGTCATGCGTCAGTCTCGATCACGCGCGCACCGGGCGAGCTCACCTCCACGACCCAGTGGTCGGTCGCGAGGGATTGGCGCGCGAACTCCCGACGCATGGCCGCGAGCACCGCCGGCACCGTGGCTTCGAGCGACCAGGCGAACATGGAAGGTCCCGCGCCGGAGATCGAGCAGCCGAGCGCTCCCGCCTCCATTGCGCCACGGCGCACCTCCTGGAAGCCCGGGATGAGCGCCGCGCGCTGCGGCTCGATCACCACGTCCTCGAACGAAGCGCGGATCATGTCGAGATCGTCGGTGTAGCAGCCGGAGATGAAGCCGGCGAGATTGGCGGTCTGCCACACGAAGTCCGACAGCTCGACGCTCAAGCTGAGAATGGCCCGCGCCTGCGAGGTGGCGAGGAACATGTGCGGGTGGACGATGACGGCACGGATCGATGCGGGCACGGGAATCTGCTTCACCCGCGGATGGTCGATGCCGACCGTGAGCACGAGCCCGCCGTAGAGCGAGGGTGCAATGTTATCGGCATGCCGCCCACCGCTCGCGACCGCCTCGCCCGCGATGGCGAACTGCAGCAGATCGAGCCGGCTCAGGGGGCGCGGCAACAGCGCGTTGGCGGCGACCACGGCGCCGACCGCGGAGGCAGCCGAGCCGCCGAGCCCGGAGCCGAGCGGGATTCCCTTGTCGATCTCGAGGCAAAAGCCGAAACCGGGGCGTACCGCATCGTGCAACGCCAGCAATGCGCGCCCGGCGGTGTTAGCGCGCGCTTCCCGCGGCAGCTCACCCGCCACGCCGCGCACCGCGCTGATCTCGACCCCGGGCTCCTCACGGCGCGACACCGTCACCCGATCCCCGAGCGAGTCGATGGCAAAGCCGAGAATGTCGAAGCCGATGGCCACGTTGCCGACCGAGGCCGGCGCGTACGCGGTCGCCCGCCGGCGCTCCACGCTGCTCATAGCCGCGCCCCGAGGTAGGCGGCGAGCCGCAGCAGGTCGGCAAACACACCGCCGGCGGTGACTTCGGGGCCGGCGCCGGGACCTTGCACGATGAGGGGGTTGTCGCGGTAGCGGCGGCTGGCGAAGCGCACCACGTTGTCGGTGAGCGCGATGTTGGCGAAAGGATGGCGCACATCGAGTTCCACGAGTCCGACGCTCGCCTCGCCGGTGGAGCTCAGCGTGCCCGTGTAGCGCAGCACCTTGCCACGCGCCTGTGCCGCGGCAAGCCGCCGCGCCATGGCCCCATCATAGGCGGGCAGGCGCGCCATGAATTCCTCGATGGAGCTACCGGTGAGCTCCGGGGGAACGAGGTTCTCGAGCTTCACCCCGCGCAGCTCGAGCGGCAGGCCCATCTCGCGCCCGAGTATGATGAGCTTGCGCGCCACGTCCTGTCCCGAGAGATCATCGCGCGGGTCAGGCTCGGTGAAGCCGCGCGCCCGCGCCTCCTGCACGATCTCCGCAAAGCCGCGCCGCCCGTCGTAGCTGTTGAACAGATACGCGAGCGTGCCCGAGAAGATGCCCTCGATGCCAGTGATCTCGTCGCCGGTCTGCACCAGGTCGCGCAGCGTCTGCACGATCGGCAGTGCAGCGCCCACCGTCGCTTCGTAGAGATAGTGCGACCCGCCGCTGCGCCGTGCGCTCTGCAGACGCTGGTAGTAAGCGTACTCGCCGCTGTTCGCCTTCTTGTTCGGTGTTACGATGTGGATGCCGGCGCCGAGCCAGTCGGCGTAGTGCGATGCAACCGCAGCACTCGCGGTGCAATCCACCAGCACCGTGTGCGGCAGGTAATCGAGCCGCACGTGCTCGACGAACCGTTCCATGTCTGCCGCGCGTGCGCTGTGCTCGTACTGCGCCCGCCAGTCCCGCATCGGAATGTTGGTATCGGCCAGCAGCATCTGTTGCGAGCCCATGATGCCGCGGACCCGCAGGTCGAGCCGAAACTGCTGACGCAGGTGCTCGCTCTGCGCCGCGAGCTGATCGAGCAGCACACGGCCGACGGTGCCTGGGCCGATGACGCCGATCGACAGCGTGTGTGGGGAGAGATACAGACCCGCGTGCACCGCGCGCAATGCGCGCATGGCGCTGCGGCCTTCGACGACCACGGAGATGTTCCGCTCCGAGGCGCCCTGCGCGATGGCCCGCACGTTCACGCCCGAGTCGCCGAGGGCAGTGAACACCTTGGCGGCGATGCCGGGCGTGCCGGCCATGCCATCGCCCACCACGGCGAGTATCGCCTGGTCGGCATCGATCTCGACGCTCTGGATCTGCCCTTCCTCGAGCTCGCGCTCGAAGGCGTGGCGCACGACCGCGGCGGCGCGCTCGGCCTGCTCCTGGGGAATGGCGCAGCAGATCGAGTGCTCGGAGCTGCCCTGCGAGATGAGGATGACCGAGATCCCCTCCTCGCGCAGCGCGCCGAACAGCCGGTGCGCGGTGCCCGGCACGCCGATCATGCCGGTGCCCTCGAGGTTGACGAGTGCGACCCGCTCGATGCTGGTGATGCCCTTCACCGGCAGCCGCGAGGCAGGCTCGGCGCAGATCAGCGTACCGGCTTTCTGCGGGTCGAAGGTGTTGCGGATCCAGATGGGGATGCGGCCCTGCACCGCCGGCGCGATGGTCTGCGGATGGATGACCTTGGCGCCGAAGTATGCGAGCTCCATCGCCTCGTTGTAGGAGAGCGAGTCGATCACCGTCGCATCGGGGACGCGGCGCGGGTCCGCGGACAACACGCCGTCCACATCCGTCCAGATCACTATCTCGGTCGATCCGAGCAGCGCGCCGAAGATGGAAGCGGAGAAATCGCTGCCGTTGCGGCCGAGGGTGGTCGGAACCCCGCGGCGGTCCACCGCGACGAAGCCGGTGATGATGAGGGTGCCGTCGAACTGCGCGGGCACCTGCGCCGCCAGATTCGCGCGCGACTCGGGCCATTGCACGCCCGGGCCGAGCGGGCCCCATTCGACCACCACGACCCGTCGTGCATCGAGCCAGGCGGTCGGTCCCGGCCGGCGCGCGCGCTCGGCGAAGAAGCGCTGGAAGAGCCGCGTGGACCAGACCTCGCCGTAACCCGCGACCAGATCGGTGACATCGCGGGCCGAGCCGCGCGGGTGCTCGAGCGAGCGCGGCAGCTGCAGCGAGCGCAGCACTTCCCTCAGGTCGCGGCAATCGCTGTCGAAGGCGGCCCGGTAGCGTTGCGCCGCTGGCGCGCTGAGCAGCTCCTCGGCAATCGCCACATGGCGGTCGCGCAGCTGCGCAATCTCCGCAGCCACGCGCTCATCGTGTCGCTCCGCGAGCGCGACCAGGCGCAGCAGCGCGTCGGTGACGCCGCGGCAGGCCGACAATACTACGGCCAGGCGCCCCGCAGGCGCGGCTTCGAGTATGGCCGCCACTTTGCGGAAGCAGTCGGCGTCGGCGACGCTCGACCCCCCGAATTTGTGCACGACCCAGGGATCGGGCTGGACCATTTCAACCAGAGCTTGGTGGATGCCGGAGAGGCCGTGCGACTCTACTGACGCTCTCTGCAACGCGCAACGATCCGCGCACTGTCTGTATGAGTGCCCGGTCGCCGCGCTGGCATAATCGCGCGGGCATGGAGGCCACACTCGGTCCGCTGTTGCCGCTCTACCAGCGCGAACGCGCCGCCGGCCGCCCGCTGGGCCTCGGCGTGCTCGTGCATGCGCGGGGCTCCACCTATCGCAAGCCCGGCGCACTCATCCTGATCGCCGGCGATGGAGAGTACGCGGGACTCATCTCCGGCGGCTGTCTCGAGGGCGACCTGCGCGAGCACGCGCGCAGCGTCATTGCCAGCGGCGTGGCGCGCACTGTGCACTACGACACGCGCAGCGCCGTCGATGGACTCTGGGGGCTCGGACTCGGCTGCGAAGGGGCGATGCAGATCCTGCTCCTGCAGGTCGGTCCCGCGAACGGCTGGCAGCCGCTCGAGCATCTCGCGGCGGCGCTCGGCGCACACCGGCCTGCCGCGGTTGGACTCATCGTGGAGTCCTCACACCCGGACGTGCGCATCGGCAGCGTCGTGGTCCCGGGCGCTCCGGCGCCCGCGGGCGAGCTGGCATCGACCGCGGGGGCCGCGGTGCAGGAGCTGCTGCAGCGCTGCGCGAGTTCGGGCGAGACGGCCTGGATCGAGCGCTCCTCCTGGAAGCTCTTCGCGGTGCCGCTCGCGCTGCCTCCACGCATCCTCGTTCTCGGCGCGGGACCCGACGCCCGGCCGCTCGTGGACTTCGCGGTGCGACTCGACTGGAAGGTGACGCTCGTCGATCACCGCGAGGCCTATGCCTCGCAGCGGCAGTTTCCGCAGGCCGAGCAGGTGCTCCTTGCACGGCCGGAGAGACTCGCGGAGAGTCTCGATCTGAGGGGGTTTGCAGCGGCCGTCGTGATGAGCCACCAGCTGACCGCGGACCTCGCGTACCTGCGGGTGCTGGCGGCGAGCTCGCTGCCCTTCGTCGGTCTGCTCGGCCCCGCGGCGAGACGCGAGCGGTTGCTCGGCGAGTTGGGTGCGGATGCGAAGAGGCTCGAAGGCCGCCTGCATGCGCCGGTTGGAATCGTGATCGGCGGGCGAGGTCCGGAGTCGATTGCGCTTTCCATCGTGGCGCAGCTGCACACTTACTTGCATGGAATCAAGTAATTATAAGATATAATTTGTGTTATTTCTGCGCAGACCATGAACGAGATTCAACTGATTCGCAACCAGCTCGCGCTCGAGCGGGCTCACGCCAGCGCCGTTGCGAATGCCTGCGCTGCCGTGCTTCCGGGGGATACTGCAGCGGGCCCCGGTGGCGAACCGGTCGGCGCGTTTCGCCGCGCCTGTGTCGCCTACCTCGCGTGCGTGCTCGCCTGGTTCGAGGAGCGCGATCAGCGTGTGGTGGATCTCCTCCAGAAGCGCTTCGGTGCCGCCGATCCGGCGCGCCGCGCATTCGAGGAGGTGCTGGCACGTCCGGGCCGCAGTCGCGATGCGCTGGCGAAGCTCGAAGCCGCCTGTGGCGGGCCGCAAACTTCCGCCGGCACGCGCGGTCCGCAAGCCTGGAGCGCGTTCAGCGATTACTTCAACGGCGTATGGAGTACACGGCGCGAGGCGCTCGACGCGCTGCTCGCTTCCAGCAACCGCGCCGCCGACTGGCGTGCGCTCGCCGGCATCGATGCGGACTCGATTCTCGAGGAGCGCCGCCGTTACGCAATGGTCGTGGCACAGGCTCCGCCGGGAGTGACGCTCGATCGGGCCCGGGGCGGCTGATGGCAGTCTCTGACAAGCCCGCCCGCAACATGGACGGTCTCTACGCCGTCGTGCTCGCCGCCGGTGCCTCGACGCGCTTCGGCTCGGCAAAGCAGCTGGTGCGCGTTGCGGGCCGGCCGCTGCTGCACACCGCGGTCACGCGTGCCGCGGAGGTGACCGGTAATGCGCTGATCGTGGTGCTGGGATCCTCCGCCGCAGAGCTCGCACCCCTCCTGCGACACTCGCCGGGCTCGGTCGTGGTCAACCAGGACTGGCGCGAAGGACTGGCGAGCTCCATCCGCGCCGGGGTGGCGCGACTGCCCGCCGCGTGCAGCGCGGTGCTGCTGTTGCTCGCCGATCAGGCCGCGGTGACCACCGATGACCTCAGGCGGCTCGCCGGCAGCTGGCGCAAGCAACCGCACCATATCGCGGCGGCGCTCTACGGCGGCGGCTGCGGTGCACCGGCGATCTTCCCACGCAGCTCGTTCGGGGCGCTGCGCGAGTTGCGCGGCGATACCGGTGCGCGCGCGCTGCTGCTGCGCAATCCCGATCGCGTCGTGAGAGTGTCGATGCCGAGCGCGGCCATCGACATCGATACGCCCGAAGATCTGCTCGCGCTCGAAGCAGCGAGCTGAGCGCCTCAACAGCTCTCGCCCTGGCCGGCCTGCGGGTGGGGAAAATTGTCGGATTCGTCCTCGCCCGCGCGCGGCGCGAGGCAGGCGAAGTCCTTCTCCAGCGTGATGCGCAGCGAGCCCTCCTCGAGTGGCTGGTCGTGCGCGAGACTCACGAGCTCGCTGGTGCACCACTCGCGCGCGGCGCCCTCGGGAACGGAGATCTCGAGCACCCCGTCACGAAAGCTCGCCCCGATGTCGCGCGCCGCCGCGTCGCGTCGCAGACGATAGACGAGCCTCACACCGGGCGCGAACGGCACGCGCTCCTCGACACTGCCCGCATCGAGCAGAGCGCGAATCTCCCCGCGCGTGAGGCGCAATCTCAGGGTCGCTCCCTTGATCCGCAGCTTCATGTGACCTCCGGCTCCCGTTGCGCGTCCGCGAGAATGCGCTGCGCCTGCAGCAGGTGCGGCCGGTCGAGCATGCGGCCGTCGAGGCTGATGGCGCCCGCCGATGGTGCCACCGCGAATGCCGCCACCACCCGGCGAGCATGCTCGCGCTCGGCCTCCGTCGGTGCAAACGCGGCGTTGATCGGAGCAATCTGATCCGGGTGAATCGCGAGCTTGCCCGTAAAGCCGTCACGCCGCGCCAGCCCGAGCTCCTGCTGCAGCCCCGCGGCGTCGCGGAAGTCCGTGCATACCCCATCGATCGCCTGCGCGCCGAGTGCGGCGGCGGCGAGCAGACAGTGTGCGCGCGCGAGCTGAAAGGTGAAGGTGAGCGCTCCCGAGCTGTCCCGCCGGGCGAGCGCCCCGAGCGCGCTCCCCAGATCCTCCGCGCCCCAGGTGAGACCGGCGATGCGCCGGCGCAGCGCGGGCAGCGGCGCGAGCAGCGCCGGGTACTGCGGCAGCGCGAGCACCGCGTCCGGCGTCTCGGTCGCGATGAGGAGGAGTCGCGTGCTCCCGGGTGCGCGGGCGGTCGCTCGCTCGAGCGCCGAGAGCCGGCGCTCGACCTGCAGCAGCTCAGCCGCAGAGGAGATCTTCGGCAGCACGATGCCCTGCGGAGCCACCCCGCGGAACAGCGCCTCGAGATCCTGCCGCAGGAGCCCGCTCGCCGGGGCGTTCACGCGCACCCACAGCTGCGGCCGCCGGCGCTCGCGCTGCTCGCGCAGGAGCTGCGCCACGCGCAGCCGGGCCGCCGGCAGCTGCGGTGCCAGCACTGCGTCCTCGAGATCGAGAATCACGGCGTCCGCCGCACTGGCGAGCGCCTTCTCCTGCTTGCGCTCGCTGTCGCCCGGCACGAACAGCCACGAGCGCAGCGGACGTGCGGGGGGCTGCGGCGCCTGCACACGCGGGCTGCGCCGCGATGAGGCACGCGGGCTGCGCCGCGACGAGGCACGCGGTGACGCAGCAGCGCGCCGTGCCGCCCGCGGCCGCGAGCTCAAGCCCCGGGCCTCTTCAGCATGAGCGCGACGCGGCGGCAGGAGGCGACTTCCTCGTCGCGCTGGTTGTAGGCACGGTGCTCGAACACCACGATCCCCGAGTCCTGGCGCGACTGGCTCTCGCGCTTGGAGAGCACGGTGGTGACTGCGCGCAGCGTATCGCCGACCCGCACCGGTCGGGGGAAGCGCACCTCCTCCCAGCCGAGATTCCCGAGGGTCGTGCCGTAGGTGGTGTCGTAGACCGAAAGCCCGACGAGCAGGCCGAGCGTGAAGACGCTGTTGACGATTCGCTCGCCGAACGGGGTGCCTTTGGCGTACTCGGCGTCGAGGTGGATCGCGGCGGGGTTCATGGTGAGCGCACTGAAGAGCAGATTGTCGGTCTCGGTGACGGTGCGCCGTACCAGGTGCTCGAAGCGTTGCCCGGCATCGAATTGCTCGAAATACAGTCCCGCCACGTGCCCTCCTTCCGCCATCCTAGTGTGGCACGCGGTCATAACCCCAGAAAGGGGGCACCAAACCAGAGGGTATTTAGCCAGGCGCCGCGGCGCGCCTATAGTCCGGCAGATGTACCGTTACGACGAGCTGGACCAGACGCTGGTCGAGCAGCGCGTCGCGGAATTCCGGGATCAGGTCCGCCGCCACCTGGCGGGCGAGCTCTCCGAGGAGGAATTCCGCCCGCTGCGGCTGCGCAATGGGCTGTACCTCCAGCGTCACGCGCCGATGCTGCGCATCGCGATCCCCTACGGGTTGCTCTCCTCGCTGCAGCTGCGCACGCTCGCGGCCATCGCGCGCCGCTACGACCGCGGTTATGGACATTTCACCACGCGCCAGAATCTGCAGCTCAACTGGCCGGCGCTCGCGGACGTTCCCGACATCCTCGCCGAGCTCGCGCGCGTGCAGATGCACGCCATCCAGACCAGCGGCAACTGCGTGCGCAACGTCACCGCCGACCACATGGCCGGAATAGCTCCCGATGAGATCGATGATCCGCGGCCCTACTGCGAGATCATCCGTCAGTGGGCCACGCTGCACCCGGAATTCACCTATCTGCCGCGTAAGTTCAAGATCGCGGTGACGGGCTCGCCCGAGGACCGCGCCGCCTCCGAGGTGCACGACGTCGGCTTGCAGCTGCGGCGCGATGCCGGCGGCGAGCTCGGCTTTACCGTGCGGGTCGGTGGCGGGCTCGGCCGCGCCCCGGTGATCGGGCAGGTGATCCGCGAGTGGCTGCCGCTCGAGGAGCTGCTCGCCTATCTCGAAGCCATCCTGCGCGTCTATAACCTCTACGGCCGGCGCGACAACATCCACAAGGCGCGCATCAAGGTACTGGTGAAGGCGCTCGGCATCGAACGCTTCCGCGAGGAGGTGGAGCGCGAGTGGCGGGCGAGCCGCGCCGCTGCGCCGCGCGTCCCCGCGGCCGAGGTCGAGCGGGTGCGCAGCTTCTTCCGCCCGCACCCTTACGCGGCGCTGGCCGATTACGAGGCCGACGCCGGGCGCGAGGCGGCATTCCGCGCCTGGTATCGCTACAACACCCGGCCGCATCGGGTGTCCGGCTACCGCGCAGTGCTCATCTCGCTCAAGGCGCACGGCGCCGTGCCGGGCGACATCACCTCGGCACAGATGGAAGGTGTCGCCGCGCTTGCCGACCGCGTCAGCTTCGGGCTCGTGCGCAGCACGCACAGTCAGAACCTGTTGCTCGCCGATGTGCCCCAGCGCGCGCTCTACGAGCTGTGGCGCGATCTCGCGGCGCTCGGACTGGCGACGCCCAACATCGGCACCCTAACCGATATGATCGCCTGCCCCGGCCTGGATTTCTGCTCGCTCGCCAACGCCGGAACGATCTCGGTGGCACGCGACATTCAGCAGCGCTTCGACGACCTCGACTACCTCTATGACCTCGGCGAGATCGAGATCAAGATCTCCGGCTGCATGAACGCCTGCGGGCACCACCACGTCGGTCACATCGGCATCCTCGGCGTCGACAAGCATGGCGAGGAGTGGTACCAGATCAGTCTCGGCGGCTCCGCCAACGGCTTCACCGCGCTCGGCGAGGTGATCGGCCCCTCGGTGGCGCAGCACGAGGTAGCCGCGACCCTCGAGCGCATCGTCGAGGCGTATCGCGAGCTGCGCGAGGACGGCGAGCGCTTCATCGACACCGTGCGGCGGACGGGCATCGCCCCCTTCAGGGAGCGCGCCTATGCGGCTCATCCTCAGGCAGCGTGAGGTGCTGCCCGACCCGTGGCGTTACAGTGGCGAGGCGAGCTCCGCGGCCGAGCCGCTGATCGTGCCCTGGCTGCAGCTGCAGAGCGAGTCCGCGAGCTGGGAGCATCGAACCGCGCCACTCGGTACCCGTCTCGCTCCGGCCGATGCGGTGGAAGCTCTCACTCCCTTCCTCGCTCGACTCAGCCTCATCGCGCTCGAGCTCCCGAGCGTGGGGGATGGCCGGGGCTATTCGCAGGCCCGCGTGCTGCGCGGGCGCCTGGGGTTTCGCGGCGAGCTGCGCGCGGTCGGCCCCGGGGTGCGTCCGGACCAGGCGTTTCTGCTGGCGCGCTGTGGCTTCGACAGTCTCGAGCCTCCCGCCGGGGTCGATCCGGAGGCGCTGCGCCTCGCGCTCGGACGGTATGACGTCGCCTACCAGCCGGGCGCCCCGCAGGTGGAGCTGCGCCGGCAGCGGTTTCCCGCACCCTGATCCGGCGCTCAACGCAAGCTCAACGCTCCGGCAGCACCGTATCGGTGAACAGCGCCGCCACTTCCTGCGCCGAAGCCGCGCGGTGTGCGCGATCGATCAGGCGCCGATCGAGGTGCGGCGCGAGCAGCTGCGCGAACTCGTACATGTACTTGCGCAGCAGCGTGCCGCGGCGAAAGCCGATCCAGGTCGTGTGGGCGGGGAACAGATGCGAGGCATCGAGCGCCACGAGGTCCGGATCGTGCTCATCGACCGCCATGTGCGCGACGATTCCGACACCGAGGCCGAGCCGAACGTAGGTCTGGATCACATCCGCATCGCGCGCGGTGATGGCGACGTTGGGGCTGAGCGAGGCACGGGCAAAGGCGTCGTGGAGCGATGAGGGACCGGTGAAGCTGAATGTGTAGCTGATGAGTGGATAGGCCGCGAGCGCCTTGAAGCTGAGGCGGGTGCCATCTGCGAGCGGGTGTCCCTTCGGGACGATGACGATGCGATGCCAGCGGTAGCAGGGCATCAGGGTCAGCTCCGGAAAGAGCTGCTCGGATCCGGTGGCGATCGCGCAATCGATGCGATCGCTCGCCACCATCTCCGCGATCTGCTCCGAGGTTCCCTGGTGGAGGTTCAGGCGCACCTGCGGATAGCGGCCGCGGAACTGGCGTATCACGTCCGGCAGCACGTAGCGGGCCTGGGTGTGCGTCGTGCCGATCGACAGGCTTCCCTTGCCCTCATCGCGCAGCTCGGTCGAGAGGCTGCGGATGGCGCTCGCCTCCTGCAGGATGCGCAGCGCGCGCTCGATCACCTGCTGGCCGGCCGGCGTGATGCGGGTGAGATTCCTGCCTTCGCGCACGAAGATCTGGAAACCGAGCTCATCCTCGAGCAGCTTGATCTGCTTGCTGACTCCGGGCTGGGAGGTGTGCAGCTTGTGTGCCGCCGCGGTGATATTGAGGCCACTCTGCGCAACCGCGGCGAGGTAGCGCAACTGATGCAGCTTCATCGGGAACCATCCATGGGGCGGAAGCCTAACTCAACCGAAACCCTCGCCGTGAGCGGTCTGTAACCGCTCCATAACCGTCGCGCAACCCGTCAGAAGCAATCGTTCGTTCTGGTCCGCCGGCGAGCGTGGCTATAGTGGCCCATCATGGCTGAGCCGCCGATGCCGGATCTGGAATGCAAGGCCGCCGCGGTCCGCGAGCTTCTCGCGCAGGCGTGCTCCGGGCGTGGCCGGATCGCTTACGCCAGCAGCCTCGGCGCCGAGGCGATGGTCCTGACCGACATCATCTGGACACACCTGCCCCAGATCGATGTGTTCACCATCGATACCGGACGGCTGCACGAGGAGACCTACGAGTTGCTCGAGCGGCTCCAGCGCCGCTACCGGCGCACCGTGCGCGTCCTCTACCCGGACGCCGCGGCGCTCGAGCGCCTGGTCGCAGCCCAGGGCATGAACGGCTTCTACCGCAGCCTCGAGGCACGCCTCGAGTGCTGCCGCGTGCGCAAGCTCGAGCCCTTCCGCCGGGCGATCGCCGGCTTTGGGGCGTGGGTGACCGGGGTGCGGCGCGAGCAGACCGCGGGGCGCGCCGGCAGACGCGACCTCGAGTGGGACGACGAGCATGGCCTCTACAAGATCAGCCCGCTGCTCGAGTGGAGCGAGGAGGATATCTGGCGGTACATCCGCCACCATCGGCTGCCCTACAACGCACTGCACGACCGTGAGTTCCCGAGCATAGGCTGCGCACCGTGCACGCGCGCCATCCAGCCCGGCGAGAGCCGCCGTGCCGGTCGCTGGTGGTGGGAGCGAGCGGGCACGCGCGAGTGCGGCCTGCACCCGCTGTTCGGCACCTCCGCGGTGCCGGTGACGGCGCCGGTGTGAGAGCGGCCGTCAGCATGGACTATCTGCCGATATTCCTGAGACTCGAGCGACAGCACGTCGCGGTGGTCGGTGGCGGCGTGGTGGCGCGGCGCAAGGCCGGGGCACTGCGCGAGGCCGGCGCCGAGGTGACGGTGATCGCACCGTCGCTCGAGTCGCAACTCGCCGCCCAGGCGGCCCGCGGTGAGCTGCGCCACATCGCCGCCGCCTTCACGCCCGCCCACCTCGATGGGGCAGTGGTTGCCATCGCCGCCACCGACGATGTCGTGGTAAACCGAGCCGTGTCGCAGGCCGCGCGCGAGCGCGGTATCCCGGTCAACGTCGTCGATGACGCCGCGCTCTCGAGCTTCATCTTTCCGGCCATCATCGACCGCTCGCCGGTGCTGGTCGCGGTGAGCTCCGCCGGGCACGCGCCGGTGCTGGCCCGCCGCATCCGCGCCCAGCTCGAGGCGCTGCTGCCCGCCCGGCTCGGGGCGCTGGCACGCTTCATGGGTGAGCGCCGCGCCGCGCTGCGCCGGGCTCTTGCGGCACCCGCCCGCCGCCGGCTGTGGGAGCGCATCGCAGGCGGGGAAGTCGCGAGCCGGGTGTTGGCGGGTGATGAGCCGGGCGCCGCGCGCGCCCTGGCGCGGGAGCTTCTCACCTCGCAGCTGAGCACCGGGGCCTGTCCGCTCGGTGAGGTGTACCTCATCGGCGCGGGACCGGGGGATCCGGACCTCCTCACACTACGCGCGCTGCAGCTCCTGCAACAGGCCGACGTCATCCTTTACGACCGCCTGGTGAGCCCCGCAGTGCTCGAGCGCGCCCGGCGCGATGCCGAGCGGATATTCGTCGGCAAGAGTCCGGGCGATCCCGCGCAGCAGGAGCGGATCAACGAGCTGTTGGTGCGCTACGCGCTCGAGGGCAAGCGTGTCGCACGGCTCAAGGGCGGCGATCCATTCATCTTCGGCCGCGGCGGTGAGGAGCTCGAGGCGCTCGCCGCTCGCGACATCCCCTGCACGGTCGTGCCGGGCGTCACTGCGGCGCTCGGGGCCGCCGCGAGTGCCGCCGTGCCGCTCACGCACCGCCGGCTCGCACACAGCGTGACCTTCGTGAACGGCCATCAGGGCGAGGCGGACACGAGCCACGACTGGAAGTTTCTCGCGGAGCCGCGTCATACGGCCGTCTTCTACATGGGGCTCGCGCACCTCCAGGAGATCGTGGCCCGGCTGCGCGCGGCCGGCGCCGCCCCGGACCATCCCGCAGTGCTCATCACCCGGGCCACGCTCGCGGATCAGCGCACCGTGCGCGGCACGCTCGCCGACATCGTCGCGCGCGTCCGTGCGCTCGATGTCGCACCGCCCGCGCTTCTCATCACCGGAAACGTCGCCGCCTTCGATGCCGAAGATACTCCCGCAGGCATCCCTGCGGGACGCGTCGCTGCAGTCGCGGCGCAGGCACCGGCATGAGCGCAGTGGCAGGCTTCATCGGCGCCATCGGCAACACGCCGCTCATTCGTTTGAACCGGCTGAGCGAGGAGACCGGCTGCGACATTCTCGGCAAAGCCGAGTTCATGAATCCGGGCGGCTCGGTGAAGGATCGCGCCGCGGCGTCGATCATCGCCGCTGCCGAGCGGCGCGGTGAGCTGCGCCCCGGCGGTACGGTGGTGGAAGGCACCGCCGGCAACACCGGCATCGGCCTCGCGCACGTCTGCAACGCCCGCGGCTACCGCTGCATCATCGTCATGCCGGACAACCAGTCACCCGAGAAGTACCGGCTGCTCGAGATGCTCGGAGCCGAGGTGCACAAGGTGCCGGTGGTTCCGTACAGCAACCCCAATCAATACCAGCGCGTCGCCCAGCGCCTCGCGGCCTCGCTCCCTGGCGCCATCTGGTCGAACCAGTTCGACAACATTGCGAATCGCGAGGTCCATCTGCAGACGACCGGACCCGAGATCTGGGCGCAGACGAACGGTCGCATCGATGCATTCGTCGCCGCGACCGGTACCGGCGGCACGCTGGCCGGGGTCGCGGAGTTCCTCAAGTCGCGCCGTCGCACGATCCGCTGCGTGCTTGCGGACCCCCCGGGCAGCAGTCTTTACGCCTACATCACGCGCGGCACGCTCGCGGCGACCGGCAGCGGCTCGATCACCGAGGGCATCGGCATTGCCCGCGTGACCGCCAATCTCCAGGGCGCACCGATCGATGACGCGCTCTCGATCGAGGACCCCGACACCGTCCGCTGCGTCTACCGGCTCCTCTACGAGGAGGGGCTGTTCCTCGGCTCGACGTCCGGCATCAACGTGGCTGCGGCGCTGCGCATCGCGCGCGAGCTCGGCCCGGGTCACGTCGTCGTGACCGTGCTGTGCGATGGCGGCGCAAAGTATCAATCACGTCTGTTCAATCGCGAGTGGCTCGAGCAGAAGGGTCTCGCGGCCTATGCGCTCGCGCCCCCCGGGCGCACCCCGATCGCCATCCGCAGCGCGCTCGTCGCCTGAGCCTGCGCGCCACGCGGCGCTGGCCCTGTGGCGGGCGCGTGTGAGAGAGTCGCCACAGCAATAACAACTCCGCGGTCTCGCTCGCCCGTGACCGGTCCGCCAGACTCAGCCGAGCTGGAGGCGCTGCGCCTCAGCCTCGAGGTCGCCTTGCGCAGCGTTGCCTTCAGCCTGCCGCTCGCGGTGCTCGCGGCGTGGGTGTTGACGCGCGCCCGCTTCCGGGGACGCCTCCTGCTCGATGCACTCGTGCATCTGCCGCTGGTGCTGCCGCCGGTGGCCGTAGGTTACGTGCTGCTGCTGCTTCTGGGTGCCCACGCCCCGCTCGGCGCCTGGCTGGGCAGGCGATTCGGCATCCACCTGCCCTTCACCACCGCCGGAGCGGCACTCGCCACCGCCGTCATGACCTTCCCCCTCATGGTTCGCGCGATCCGCATCGCGCTCGAGAACGTGGACCGCGGACTCGAGGACGCGGCGCGCACGCTCGGGGCGGCGCCGCTCGACCGCTTCCTCTCGATCACGCTGCCGCTGATGCTGCCGGGGATCCTGGCAGGTGCGGTGACGGCTTTTGCCGCGGGACTTGGCGAATTCGGCGCCGTCATCACCTTCGCCGCCAACGTGCCGGGGGTGACGCGCACGCTGCCGCTGGCGCTCTACACCGCGATGCAGTCCCCCGGCGGCGACGCGCTTGCCCTCCGTCTCGCCATGCTCTCCTTCGCGCTCGGCATCCTCGGGCTGCTCACCGCGGAGCTGATCGTGCGGCGCGTGCGCCGGCGTCTGGGCGGCTGAGATGCTGGAGGTCTCCGTCCTCAAGCAGCTCGGGGCGTTCCGCCTCGATGCGACCTTCAGCGCCCCGACACCGGGCGTCATCGCGCTCTTTGGGCGCTCGGGCAGTGGCAAGAGCACGCTCATCAATCTGATCGCGGGGCTGCTCGCGCCCGATGCGGGTGCCGTGAGCCTCGATGGCGAGATACTCACCGACGCGCGCCGCGGCATTGCAGTGCCGGCGGAGCGGCGCCGGATCGGCTGCGTGTTCCAGGATGCGCGGCTGTTCCCGCACCTTTCGGTGGTGAGCAATCTCCGCTACGGCGAGCGCCGCCGGCGGCGCGCACCGCCGCTGCTCGCCTTCGACGAGGTGGTGGATCTCCTCGGCCTCGCGTCGCTCCTGCAACGCCGTCCATGGGAGCTCTCGGGCGGGGAGCGGCAGCGCGTGTCGCTCGGCCGTGCGCTGCTGTCGCGGCCGCGGCTGCTGCTGCTCGATGAGCCGCTGGCATCGCTCGATGTCTCGCGGCGCGAGGAGATACTGCCCTACCTGGTGGCCGTACGTGAGCGGCTGTCGGTTCCCATGGTGCTCGTCAGCCATCAATTCGATGAGGTGTTGCGTCTGGCGACGCACCTGGTGCTGCTCGACGGTGGACAGGTGCTCGCCGAAGGTGCGGTGGAGGAGATGAGCCTGTACCCGCAGCTGCAGAGCATCGTCGGCCACGACCTTGCCGGTGCGGTGGTCGAGGGACTGGTGACGCGGGTGAACGAAGCGGCCGGCAGCGCCGAGCTCGCGGTCGGCAGCGGGACGCTGCAGGTGAGCCTGCGCGACGTGCAGCCCGGCATGCGCGTGCGGCTGCAGCTGCTCGCCCGCGATGTCATCCTCGCAACGCAGCCGGTGCAGGGACTGTCGGTGCGCAATGCGCTCGCGAGCACCGTCATCGCGATCTCCGATGACGAGTCCGGGGCGGCGCTGGTGCGCGTCGATGTGGGGGGCGCGATCGTCCTCGCGCGCATCACCCAGGATGCGCGGCGCGCCCTCAACCTGCAGCCGGGCGATGCCGTGTGGACGCTCGTCAAGGCGGTATCGACCCGCGGCCATGCTTTCACCCTGGCGCGCGGCGTCTGAGGCGCCGGCGCCCTTCAGGAGGCAGCGGGGGCCTGCGGAGTCGCGCTCTCGCTCACCATGGTGAGCACGTCGTAATTCGCCACTGCTTCGCCATCCTGGTTGGTGATGGCGGTATCCCAGCGCACCTCGCCGTAACCGGCTCCGGCGCGCAACGATTTCTCCTTGCACGTGAGGCGCACGCGAATGCGGTCGCCGGGCTTCACCGGCTTCACGAACCGCAGGTTGTCGATGCCGTAGTTCGCGAGCACCGGTCCGAAGTCCGGGTCGACGAACAGCCCGGCCGCGGCCGCGATGAGGAAGTAGCCGTGCGCGACGCGGCCGCCGAAGAGTGGATTGCGAGCCGCCTGCGTCTCGTCCATGTGAGCATAGAAACGATCCCCCGAGAGCGCCGCAAACCGCTCGATGTCCTCCACCGTCACCGCCCGCTCGGCCGAATGGAACGTGTCGCCGATCACGAGTGCGCCGAAAGGCTTGCGAAACGGGTGCACGCCGGGATCGCGCTCGCGCGCCCCCTTCACCCAGCGGCCGCTCGCCGCGGCGATCAGATCCGGTGTGCCCTGCACCGCAGTGCGTTGGAGGTAATGCAGCACGCCGCGTATCCCGCCCATCTCCTCTCCGCCCCCGGCTCGCCCCGGACCGCCGTGCACCAGATGCGGCAGGGGTGACCCGTGGCCCGTGGAGTCGCGTGCACAGTGGCGATTCGCCACCAGGATGCGTCCGTGGTACGGCGCCAGCCCGAGGACGAGCTGCGCGGCGAGCGCGTCATCCGCGCTGAAGATGGAGCTCACGAGGCTGCCACCGCCTCGGCGTGCCAGCGTGATCGCTTCCTCGCGGCTGCCGTAGGGAATCAGTGTGCACACCGGCCCGAAAGCCTCTACGGAATGGATCGCGCCCGCGGACTGCGGCTCGCGGCAGTAGAGGAGCGTCGGTGCGATGAAGGCGCCACGCTCTGCGTCCGCCCCGAGCGGCTGCGCCTCGCGCGCGCCGCCGCAGATGAGCTGCGCTTCCCGCTCGAGCCGTGTGAGCTGCTCGAGCACTTCCCGACGCTGCGCAAGTGACGCCAGGGGTCCCATGCGCACCTTCTCGAGGCGTGGATCGCCCACCACCACCTGTGACAGTGCCGCGCGCAGCGCCTCGACCACATCGCCGGCGAGCGCCGCGGGCACCAGCGCGCGGCGGATCGCGGTGCACTTCTGCCCGGCCTTGACCGTCATCTCGCGCACGACCTCACGCACGAACAGCTCGAGCTCGGGACTCCCCGCACCCGCATCCGGTCCGAGAATGGACGAGTTCAGCGAGTCGGTCTCGGCCGTGAAGCGCACCGCGTCGGCCGTGACGCGCGGGTGCTCGCGCAGCTTGAGTGCGGTCGAGGCCGAGCCGGTGAAGCAGACGATGTCCTGACAGGTGAGATGGTCGAGGAGGTCGCCCGCGGCGCCGCACAGGAGCTGTACCGCGCCCTCCGGCAGGATGCCGGAGGCGATGATGCGGCGGAACACGCATTCGGTGAGGTAGCTCGTCTGCGTGGCGGGCTTGACGATCGCGGGCACTCCCGCGAGCAACGCCGGCGCGAGCTTCTCCAGCATGCCCCAGACCGGAAAATTGAACGCGTTGATGTGCACCGCCGCCCCCTCGAGCGGTACGCACAGGTGCTGGCCGACGAAGCTGCCGCTCTTCGACAGCATCTCGAGAGCTCCGTCAACGTACACGCGGCTGTTGGGCAGCTCGCGCGTGCCTTTGCTCGCGTACACGAACAGCGTACTGATGCCGCCGTCGATATCGATCCAGGAGTCCGCCTTGGTGGCGCCGGTGGCATAGGAGAGCCGGTAGAACTCGTCCTTGTGCTCGGTGAGGTCCCGCGCGAGCGACTTGAGCAGCGCCGCGCGCTCATGGAAGGTGAGCCGCCGCAGCTTCGGTCCGCCTGTCTCGCGCGCGTGTCGCAGCATCAGCTCCAGGTCGAGCCCGGCGGCGCTCGCGTGAGCGACGACCTCTCCGGTGGTGGCATCGCGCAGCGCCACCCCGGCGCCGCCGCCCGCACGCCACTCCCCGGCGATGAAGCTCTGCAGCTGCATGGCGCTCACTCCTCGCTCACCACCACGCCTTCGACGCGCCAGGAGCGTCCGCGCACCAGCGCGATGCGCTCACCGCGCTGGTTGCAAACGCTCATCTCGTAAATGCCGTTGCGCCGCGAGCGCCACAGCTCGCTCGCCTCCGCGGTGAGCTCATCGCCCTCGCGTGCGGCGGCGAGGAAATCGATCGAGGCCGCCGCGGCGACGGTCGACTCGTTGTACGAGTTGCAGGCGAACGCGAAGGCGCTGTCGGCCAGGGCGAATACGATACCGCCGTGGCAGAGCCCATGCCCGTTCACCATGTCCGCGCGCACGCGCATCACCACCTTCGCCCACCCCGGACGCACCGCCGCGAGTCGCATGCCGAGCGTCTGACTCGCGCCATCACGCTCGAACAGCGCCGCCGCTGCGCGTTCCGCCCGCTGTTGTGCCGCACCCGGTGTCTGCCCGCTCATACGACCTCCCGTCAACGCCCGGTGAAGCGCGGCGCGCGCTTAGCGGTGAAGGCTGCGACCCCCTCGGCGTAGTCGGAAGTCCGGCCGAGCTCTCCCTGATAATCGCGCTCGATGTCGAGCTGCTCGCGGAGCGTGCGGTTCAGGCCACCGTAGATCGCCTGCTTGGTGCGCGCGAGCCCGCGCGTCGGTGCAGCGGCAAAATGCAGCGCCAGGCTCTCGACCACGGGCTCGAGCTCCGCATCCTCGACACAGCGCCAGATCATCCCCCACGCCTGCGCCTGCTCCGCCTCGAGCTTCTCGCCGAGCAGCGCCAGGCCCAGCGCCCGCGCCGTGCCGAGCAGCCGCGGCAGGAACCAGGTGCCGCCGGAGTCCGGCACGAGACCGAGCCGGGCGAAGGCCTGCACGAAGCTCGCCGAGCGCGCCGCCACCACGATGTCGCAGGCGAGCGCGATGTTGGCGCCGGCTCCGGCGGCAACACCGTTCACCGCGGCGATCACGGGCAGCGGCAGCTCACGCAGCGCCAGAATCAGGGGCTTGTAATTGCGCTCGATCGAATCGGCAAGGTCCGGGGCCGCCGCGCCCGGCGCCACCGCACGGTCGCTCAGATCCTGCCCGGCGCAAAAGCCGCGTCCGGCACCTTTCAGCACCAGCACGCGCGCCTGCGCGTCCTTCCTCACCACCTCGAGCGCCTCGCGCACCTCGGCGTGCATCGCGGCGTTGAAGCTGTTGAGCCGCTCGGGCCGATTGAAGGTCAGCCGCGCGATGCCGCCGGCCATGTCGAACAGTATGTTGGCGTAGCTCACTGATGGCTCCGTGAAAGAGCCGGGCCCGCGGGTGCCCGGCTCACTTCTCGTCGTAATCGAGCTCGAGCAGCGCGCTCTTCACATGCGACTGGCAGGCGAGCACGTAGCCCTGTTCGAGCTCCCAGTCCTCGAGGGCGTAATTCTGCGTCATGGCCACCTCGCCGCGGAGCACCTTGGTGCGGCAGGTGGAGCACACACCGGCGCGGCAGGAGAACGGCAGCTCCACCCCCGCGCGCGTTGCAGCATCGAGCACGGTCTCTTCGTCCCTCCGCATGGTGAAGGAGCGCCGCCGCCCATCCATGGTCACGATGACCTCGGCCAGACCCTCGGCCGGCGCTGCGGACGGCTGCGGCAGCTGCAGTGCTGCCGTCGTCTCGGTGGTGGCGAGCGTGAAGTGCTCCGCATGGACGCGCGCGCCATCGACCCCGAGCTCGCGCAGCGTCGCTGCAATCTGCTCGATCATGTCGCCCGGCCCGCAGAGGAAGTACTCGCTCACGGCGCGCGGCTCGAACAGTCGCGCAGCGAAGGCGCGCACGCGCGCAGCATCGATGCGCCCGTTGTACAGCTCGACCTCCTGTGGCTCACGGCTCATCAGGAAATGCAGCGACAAGCGGTCGAGGTGCCGGTCCTTGAGCGCCAGCAGCTCCTCCAGACACATCGCGCGCGCGGTCGCCGTGTTGCCGTAGAAGAGAATCACCCGCGGACCCGGCTGCGCGAGCAGCGCGCGGATCACCGACAGCACCGGGGTGATGCCGCAGCCGGCGGCAAAGGCGACGTAAGTGCCGCTCGCCCCCGGCGGGTGGCGCGGTGTGAAGCTCCCGTTCGGCGGCAGCACCTCGAGCACATCGCCCGGACGAAGCTGCTCCGCGAGATGTCGCGAGACGCGACCCTCCGCATGCACGCGCGGCACGATGCGCAGCGGCCA
Organism: Steroidobacteraceae bacterium; assembly: GCA_035541695.1. GTDB lineage: Bacteria > Pseudomonadota > Gammaproteobacteria > Steroidobacterales > Steroidobacteraceae > 13-2-20CM-66-19. The sequence continues at coordinate 88,365 of DATKMV010000041.1, read as the reverse complement.
TTCCCCGGGTGCGTTCACCAGCGAGTAGGTGCGGCGGAGGTCCTCACCCTCCAGCGCGAGGCGCACCACGACGTGCTGCCCCGCGCTCCCCCGGTACTCCTCCTGGAGCTCCGCGGGCACCTCGAGCGCGATGGCGACCGCATCCTCGGCATCCGGCGCGATCTGCAGGACCTTCAGCGGATGGAACTTGCGCATCTCACAGGCACTTGAAGTAATCGAAAGGCTCGCCGCAGGCCTCGCAGCGATAGTGGGCCTTGCAGGGCGTCGAGCCGAACTCGCTCACACGCCTCGTGTCGCGGCTGCTGCAGCGCGGGCAGCTCACGGCGGCTGCCGCGCCGCCACGAGCCCCCCGGACGGCCTCCTCGGGTGGCGCGATCCCGAAGGCTCGCAGCTTCTCGCGTCCCGCCGCGCTGATCCAGGCCGTCGACCAGGGCGGTGACAGGGCCTCCTCGAGCAGCGCATCCGCAAAGCCGCCGCCATCGAGCGCCTGGCGGACGAGGCCGCGAATGAGGTCCGTGGCGGGGCATCCGGAGTAGGTGGGAGTGATCCTCACGCGCAACCGCCCATCGGCCTCGCGCCGCACCTCACGCACGATGCCGAGATCGACGATGCTCAGCACCGGGATCTCGGGATCGGGCACGCCGGCGAGCAGCTCCCACACCTGACCTTCCGCTGACATGCGCGCCTCTCGTTGCGACTCACCAGCGCGCGCCGGGATAGCTGCGCTGCAGGTGCTGCATCGGCGCGAGCAGGTGGCCGAGATGCTCACTGTGCACCCCGCGCTTGCCCTGCCACGGATAGGGTTGCGTGGCCGGCCGCGCGAGCGTCGCCTCGCGCAGATCCTGCTCGACGCGCGCCGACCAGTGCGGCGCGAGCTGCGGCAACCGCGGCGCGATGCCGCGACTGTTCAGGTGCTCATCGATCTCATCGGGCGCGAAGAGCTCCGCAGTGAAGCGCCACAGCGCATCGAGAGCGCGCTGCGTACGCTCGTGGCTCTCGGGCGTGCCATCACCGAGCCGCACCAGCCAGCCGCTGCTGAAGCGGTAATGGTAGCGCGTCTCGCGCAGGGACTTGGCGGCGATCGCGGCGAGGCGGCCATCGCTCGAGCGCTCGAGCGCCCCATAGATCTCGAGTTGCCAGGCATCGAGCAGCCACTGCCGCACGATGGTGTGTGCGAAGTCGCCGTTCGGCTGCTCCGCGAGGGTGAGGTTGAGGAACTCCGGCGCATCGCGCAGAAAGGCGAGCGCATCCTCGTCACGGCCGGCGCCTTCGAGCTCGCCGGCATAGCTGAGGAGCAGCCGCGCCTGGCCGATGAGATCGAGCGAGAGATTCGCGAGCGCCAGGTCCTCCTCGAGCGCGGGGGCGTGGCCGATCCATTCGGCGAGGCGCTGTCCGAGCACGAGCGAGGTATCCGCGAGGCGCAGCACGTAGCGGCAGTGCGCTGCCTCGGGGGCGGCGGCGCGCTCCGCGAGCGGTGCGGCGACCGTGCTCACAGGTTCTTGACCTCCTCCGGAATCGCGTAGAAGGTCGGATGGCGATAGACCTTGTCGCGCGCCGGCTCGAAGAGCGCATCCGCCTCTTCCGGATCGGAGGCCACGATCTCGCTCGAGCGTACTACCCACAGGCTCACACCTTCCTGGCGGCGCGTGTAGACATCGCGTGCATGCTCGATCGCCATGCGTGCATCGGCAGCGTGCAGGCTCCCGGCATGCTTGTGCTCGAGGCCGGCGCGCGAGCGGATGAACACCTCGAACAAGGGCCAGTCCTGCTCGCTCATGCCGCCGCTCCCGCGCTGCGCGCTGCCAGCTCGCGCTGGCGCCGCCGCTCCGCGTGCACGGCCGCGGCTTCCCGCACCCAGCGCCCGGCCTCGTGTGACTGCCGGCGGGCCTCGAGCCGCTCGCGATTGCAGGGGCCGTTACCCTTCAAGACGGCATAGAACTCGCTCCAGTCGATCGGACCGGCCCGATAGTGCTGGGTCGCCTCGTCCCAGTGCAGCGCATCGTCGGGGAGGGTGAGCCCGAGAAAGTGTGCCTGCGGCACGGTCGTGTCGATGAACTTCTGCCGCAGCTCATCGTTGCTGAAGCGCTTGATCTTCCAGCGCATGGACTGCGCCGTGTGCTTCGAGTCGGCGTCGCTCGGGCCGAACATCATGAGCGACGGCCACCACCAGCGGTTGAGTGCGTCCTGCGCCATGGCGCGCTGCTCGCGGGTGCCCTGCGTGAGGGTGAGCATGATCTCGAACCCCTGGCGCTGATGAAAGCTCTCCTCCTTGCAGATGCGCACCATCGCCCGGGCGTAGGGACCATAGGAGCAGCGACAGATCGGTATCTGGTTCATGATCGCCGCGCCATCGACCAGCCAGCCGATGGCACCGATGTCCGCCCAGGTGAGGGTCGGGTAGTTGAAGATGCTCGAGTACTTGGCGACGCCCGCCAGCAGTTGCTCCAGCATCTGCGCGCGCGAGATGCCGAGCGTCTCGGCGGCGCTGTAGAGATACATGCCGTGGCCGCCCTCGTCCTGCACCTTCGCGATCAATACGGCCTTGCGCTTGAGCGTCGGGGCCCGTGTTATCCAGTTGCCCTCGGGCAGCATGCCGACGATCTCGGAGTGCGCATGCTGTGAGATCTGGCGGATGAGGGTCTGGCGGTAGGCCTCGGGCATCCAGTCCTTCGCCTCGATCTTCTCGTCGGCGTCGATGCGCGCCTGGAAGCGCGCGGCCTGCGCCTCGCCCTCCGCCGCGCCCGCTGCAGTTTCCCTGCCGGGACTGTCGAGTGCCTGCGTATACATGGTGTGCCGGCTCCGCTGAAATGACACAAGACTAGCACAGGGTTGCGTTTTTTTGTGTCACAATTTCCGCACTATGGAAGCCGGGCCGACTACCGCGCTGCCCCGCCCCGTACGCGGGCTGCTGCGGCATTTCCAGGCGCAGCGACCGCTGCGCGCCGGCTCGCTCCTCATCACGCTCTTCGGCGACGCCATCGCCCCGCGTGGCGGCGCGGCCACTCTCGGCAGCCTCATCCGGCTCGCCGCGCCCTTCGGGCTCGCCGAGCGCGCGGTGCGCACCGCGGTGGCGCGCCTCGCGCGCGATGGCTGGCTCGCCTCACGGCGTGCCGGACGACGCAGCGAGTACCGCCTGACGCGCGCCGGAGCGAGGCGTTTCGCCGAGGCGACGCGGCGCATCTACGCCGAGAGCCCGCGCTCGTGGAACGGAAGGTGGACGCTCGTGCTGCTGCCTCCGGGCGCGGGACGGCAGACGCGTGAGCAGCTGCGCTGGCTCGGCTTCGGTCAGGTGAGTCCGGCGCTGCTCGCGCACCCGGGCTGCACGCTGCGCGCGGCGCGCGCCTCGCTGCGCAACGTTCCCGGCGCGGACGGGGCGCTGCTGCTCCACAGCTTCGGCGCGGGCCTCGCTGGCGACCGCGAGCTCATCGCCCGCGGCTGGAATCTCGCCGCGCTCTCGCGCCGCTACGAACGGTTCGTCCATCGCTTCTCCGCCATCGAGCCGATGCTCGATGCCGGTGGGGTGACGATCGGGACGGCGTTCCTCGTCCGCACCCTCCTCATCCACGAGTACCGCAAGATCCACCTGCAGGACCCGCTCTTGCCACCCGCGCTGCTGCCGCAGGACTGGGTGGGGAGCGCCGCCTATGGACTCTGCCGCCGCCTGTATGGCCGCGTGTTCCTACCCGCAGAGGAGTACCTCTCGGCCGTCGCACACCGTCTGGATCGTCCGCTGCCCGCCCTGGCGGCCGCGTCCGTGCACTCGCGCTTCGGCGGGTTACGGATGCAGCGGTTTACCCCGCTAGGCACGCGGGCGCTTGTCGATGATGCGCCGCGCCTTGCCCGCTGACCGCTCGATCGTCCCGGGGCTGCAGACCTCGACACGTATTGCGATTCCGAGCGTGGATCTCAGTTGATGGTGCAGCTCGTGCTCGAGGCGGCCGCGTGCCGCCTCGTGTGCGAGCTCGGAGCTGCACTCGACGCGCACGGCGAGCTGATCGAGATGCGCCTCGCGGCTCAGCTCGAGCTCGTAGTGGGGCGTGAGTCCGGCCACGAGCAGCAACACCGATTCGATCTGGCTCGGGAAGACGTTCACGCCACGAATGATGAGCATGTCGTCGGAACGACCCGTGATGCGGGCCATGCGGCGCATAGCGCGTGCGGTCGGCGGCAGGAGCGCCGTGAGATCGCGAGTGCGGTAGCGGACCATCGGCTGCGCTTCGCGGCTCAGGGTGGTGAGCACGAGCTCCCCCGGGGCGCCATCGGGCAACACGGCGCCGGTCTCGGGGTCGATGATTTCCGGGTAGAAATGATCCTCCCAGATCACCGCGCCATCCTTCGTCTCGATGCACTCGCTCGCGACGCCAGGGCCCATCACCTCCGAGAGTCCATAGATATCGAGCGCGGCGAGACCGACGCGCGTCTCGATCTCCTCACGCATCGCCGCGGTCCAGGGCTCCGCGCCGAACAGGCCCGCACGGAGCGAGCACCCGGCAGGGTCCAGCCCCTGTCGCAGGAATTCCTCGGCGATCACCAGCATGTAGGAAGGTGTCACCATGATGAGGTCGGGCTCGAGATCGAGAATGAGCTGCACCTGGCGCTGCGTCTGTCCCCCCGACATCGGCACCACCGTGCAACCGAGCTGCTCTGCGCCGTAGTGGGCGCCGAGGCCCCCGGTGAAGAGTCCATAGCCGTAAGCGATGTGCACGATATCGCCGGGCCGGCCGCCCGCGGCGCGGATGGAGCGCGCCACGAGCGCAGCCCAGACATCGATGTCGCGGCGCGTGTGGCCGACGATGGTCGGCCGCCCCGTCGTGCCGCTCGAGCCGTGCAGACGCGCCAGCCGTTCCCGCGGCACCGCGAGCAGGCCGAACGGATACGCAGCGCGCAGATCATCCTTGACCGTGAAGGGGAAGTGCCGCAAGTCCTCGAGGCTGCGGAGGTCCGCCGGATGAACCCCCGCCGCTTCGCACTTGGTGCGATAGGCGCTCACGTGCTCGTAGGTATGCCGCACCGACCACTGCAGGCGCTCGAGCTGCAACGCCCGCAGCTCATCGGCGCTCGCTCGCTCGATCGGCTCGAGTTCCGCTGTCATCGCCAGTTGCCCAGGGTGTCGGTGAAGGTTCGCATGAAATGATTAGCCTGCTCGCCATCCATGACGCGATGGTCGAGGGTCAGTGTGACGTAACAGCGCGGGCGGACGAGGATTCTCTCGGCCTCGCCTGCGCCGAGGACCACCGCTCGCCGCTCGAGCTTGCCGACGCCGAGGATCGCGGACTGCGGCTGATTGATGATGATGGGTGTCGCCAGCAGGCTGCCGCTCACCCCATGGTTCGAGATGGTGAAGGTACCGCCGCGCAGGTCGGCGGGGGCGAGCTTGCCGGCACGGGCGCGGCTGACGAGATCCTCGATCCCGCGCGCGGTCTCGAAAAGATCGAGCCGGTGCGCATCGCGCAGCACCGGCACGAGAAGTCCCGAGCCCTCGACGGCGGTGGCGACTCCGATATGGACCGCTTCGTAGATCTCGAGCGCCGCATCGGTCCAGCGGCTGTTCGCCTCCGGTACCGCACGTATGGCCGCGACCGCGGCCCGCACGAAGTATGCGGTCAGGGTGAGCGGGACGCCGCGCTGCAGAAAGCTCTCGCGCTGGCGCGCGCGGTCCTCGAGCACCGCACCCATGTCGGCCTCGAACACCGTCGTCACGTGCGGTGCGGTGTGCAGCAGGCTCTGTACCATGTGCGCGGCGGTGCGCCGGCGCACCGCGCTGTGCGGCACGCGCCGAGCACCCGCCGGCGCGCCGTCGGTCGGCGCCGGTGGCGCCTCCTGCGGCACCTGCCGGGCCACACCCTGGGCAGCGCCACCTGCGGCTGCAGCGGCGCGCAACACATCCTCGACCGTCAGCCGGCCCCGCTCGCCCGTGCCGCTGATACTCTCGGCGCGAAGGCCATGCTCGGCGAGCAGACGCCGCACCGCCGGGCTCAATGGCGCCGCTGCGGTGGCTTCCGTTGACGCGCCGGTCGCGCCAGTGCCGGTCGCGCCAGTGACGGGCGCAACGGGGGCGGCGGCGCGCGCAGTCTGCCGCCCGACCGGCGGCGCGCGGCCCGGCTCGCGGCCCGGCTCCTGGCCCGGCTCCGCGGGACCGAGCCATCCGAGGAGCTCGCCCGGCAGGATCTCCTCCTGCTCCTGTTTCAGGATCTCGCGCAGGACACCCGAGCCAGGTGCCGAGACCTCCACGGTCACTTTATCGGTCTCGATCTCGATGAGCGGCTCGTTCTCGGCGACCGGCTCGCCGACCCGCTTGAGCCAGCGCAGCAGCTGCGAGCGCGTTCCCTCGGTCTGCTCCGCGGGCGCGCGGATTTCAACGCCATCGCTCATGTCAGATGCTGGCGAGCCGCTGAATGGCGCGGGTGATCTGCGCGACGCTCGGCAGCGCCGCTTCCAGCAGCACCGGGCTGTGGGGACTCGGAATGTCGGGCATGGCGAGTCGCTCGATCGGCGCATCGAGGCTGAAGAAGCACTCCTGTGCGAGCACCGCTGCAATCTCGGCGCCGAAGCCGGCCGTGAGGTTGTCCTCGTGCACGATGAGGCATCGACGGGTCTTCTCCACGGAGCCGCGCACGCTCCCCTGGTCCCAGGGTGAGAGAGTACGCAGATCGAGCACCTCGGCGTCAACGTGCGAATCCGCCGCCGCCTGCAGGCAACGCTCGACCATCGCACCCCAGGTGATGACGGAGAGCTCACTCCCCGCGCGTACGGTGCGTGCCACGCCGAAGGGCACCTTGAAGTCATCCCCCGGATAGGGGCGGCGCGCCCAGGCTCCATCGAGCATCGCCCGGTGCTCGAAGAAAATCACCGGATCGTTGCCGCGCAACGCCGCCCGCAGCAGGCCCACGGCGTCCTCGGCGTTCGAGGGTACCGCAACCTGCCAGCCGACACCGTGCACCCACGCGACCTCGTTGGTCTGACTGTGCCAGGGGTCGCCGCACTTGAAGAAGCCGCCGGGCATGCGCACGACCATCGGGGCGGCGAAGCGGTTGCGCGTACGCCAGCGCATCGTGCCGCAGTCATTCAGTTGCTCGGCAGCCGGATCGGCGTACTTGCGGAACTGAATTTCGGCAACGGGCAGGAGGCCCGCCAGCGCCATCCCTACGGCACGACCGATGATGCCCTCCTCCGACAGGCTCGTGTCGAACACGCGCGCTGCGCCGTACTTCTCCTGCAGGCCGAGCGTCGCCCCGTGCACGCCGCCCTTCGGGCCGACGTCCTCCCCGAATATGAGCAGTCGATCGTTGCGGGCGAGCTCGCTCTCGAGGGTACGGCGGATGGCGGTCAGCATGTTGATACGCGCCCCGTGTGGTTGCGGCACGTCGGTCCCGGAGGCGAAACGGTATCCCTCCGGCTCGAGACCGCCCTGCTCCTGCAGCTGCACCGTGCCCTGCGCGTCGCGGCTGAAGACGTGCGCGGTGAGCTCGCGCGGGTCGGGCAGCGGTCGCGCGAGCGCGCGCTCCACCGCGCGCTCGACCTCCTGGCGCGCCTCGCCTGCGAGCTTGCGCCACTCCTCGGGAGCGATGAGCTGCGGCACGAGAAACTCCTCGAGCCGGCGCAGCGGATCGCGCTCGCGCTCGGCGCCGAGTGCTGCGGGCGATTTGTAGGCCTGGGTGTCCTGACCGGAGTGGCCGCAGAGCCGCGGCACCGTGAGGCGCAGCAATAGCGGTGCCCGCCGGGTGCGGACCTGCGCCACGGCGCGCCGTGTGAGCTCCTCGGCGGCGAGCGGATCGCTCCCATCGCCTTCGAGAATGGAAAGTCCCGCGAAGCCGCTGAGGTTGTGGGCGATGTTGCCCCCCGGTGTCTGCAGAACCGAAGGCACCGAGATGCCGTAGCCGTTGTCCTCGATGTAGAAGAGCATCGGCAGCGTCAGCGTGGTCGCGATATTGAGCGCCGACCAGAATCCGTTGGTGGCGGTCGAGGCGTCGCCGCCCAGCACCACCGCGATGCTGCGCCCGTAGCTCGGGTCACCGAGTGTCAGGTGTCGAAACTGCACCGCCTGCGCCCACCCGGCGGCGGGCGTGTACTGCGTACCGACACCGCCACAGGCCGGAAGCACCGTCGGCCCTCCACGGCCCGGCCGGTTGAACACCACACCGATGTCACGGCCGCCGCTGAAGCCCCCGCTACGTGCGAGTGGCCCGGCCGCCGCTTCCTCGAGGCTCACGCCGAGTGTGAGCATGAGCGGGCGCGATCGGTAGTAGAGCGACACGCCGTCGTGGGGGTCGGTCAGCTGCAGACCGAGCAGGATCTGCGCCAGCTCATGACCGCGGGCGGAGAATTGGTAGAGCACCTTCCGCTCGGGGACGAGCCGGGTCTCCTCGATGTCATCGAGGGCCCGCGAAGCGAGCAGCAGCGAGGCGATGCGTCGCCAGTCCGTTTGCGGCTGCGCCGCCATACCCCGACCTTGGTTGGGAATTGCCGGGCAGCTTATGCCCGATTGGGTGCAATTACCTTGCGAGTATTGCCGTCTAATGGCTTACTTCAGCAATTTTCTTGCGCAGTGCAAGCGGAACGACATCATGCCCACTCGAACCCTCGACCGGCTCGACCGTCGCATCCTCGAAGAGCTGCAGGCGGATGCGCGGATCTCCAACCAGGAGCTCGCCAAGCGCGTCGGGCTCTCCCCCGCGCCGTGCTGGCGGCGCCTGCGGCGTCTCGAGGAGGCCGGCTTCATCTCGGGGTACGCCACGCTGTTGCGGGCCCCCGCCATCGGGCTGCCGATCCTCGCCTACGCGGTGGTGTCGCTCGAGAACCACCATCCGGCCTCGGTGCGCGAGTTCGATCAGCTCGTGCTGGAGCGGCCGGAGGTGCTCGAGTGCCACTCGATGAGCGGCGCGAACGATTATCTGCTGCGCATCGTCGCCGCCAGCATGGAGGCCTACGAGCACTTCCTCTCGACGCAGCTGCTGCAGCTTCAGGCGGTGCGCTCGGTCAACACGAGTTTCGTGTTGCGCACGAAGAAGTTCACCACGCGTCTGCCGCTTGCCTGAGCGGCGCTCGCACGAGCGCGGTCCGCTGGCACTCGCAGCTCGTCGTGTCGACACCGGCGAACCAGAAGGCGGAGGCCTGGAGCCTGACATCGGCATGGGCCCAGGCCGCGTCGAGCTCACGCCGCACCCGCGCGGCCTCGGCCGCCTTTCCCTGCGCGCGCAGCGCCGCTGCGAGACCAAAGAGTGACCAGCCGTTGCGCGGGTTGCGGCGCAGGTCCTCCCGGTAAACGCGCTCGGCTTCGCCCGCACGCCTGGCAATGAGGAGCTGCGCACCGAACAGCTGCCTCGCCGGGAAGAACCAGTCCGCCGGCTCGTTGTAGGCGAGCTTGTCTTCGGCCAGCACCGCCTGCTGGAGTCTGGCGATCGCCTCAGCATCGTGCCGCTCGCTCGCGGCGATGCGTGCCGCCAGGATCGGCTCGGCCACCGCGAGCACGTCCGGCAGCGTGTTGAATCCGGCGGCCGTGGATGCAGGCACGGTCGCCGCGAGCTCGCGCAGCTGAGCGAGGGCGGCGCGCGCCTCCTCGAGTCGTCCACGCGCGGCGAGCGCGACGCCGCGCGCGTAGAGGTAGCCGGCGGTGAGACCCGGGGCACGCGCTGGCGGCACGCCGAGCGCGATCGCCTCATCCCACAGCCCGAAGCGCACGAGCACCGTGTACTGCGTCGAGAGCGCCCATCCGGAGTCGCCCATGGCGAGCACCATGTCGGGAGGTACGGTCGTCACGAGACTCTGCACCGCCGCCAGCGTCTCCGCCTTGCGGCCTTCCATCGCGGCCGAGTAAGCAAGAAAGGCGTAATTGTGGGCGAGGTACATGCGGTAGTAGTCGGGAGGCGAGGTGGCCTCGAGGTACGCGCGGTCGGCCGCGACGCCACGGCGGTTCGCCTCGGCTGCGTGCTCGTAGTCGCCGAGGCGCTGCAGGATGTGCGCGGGCATGTGCTCGAGATGCCCCGCTGCGGGCATCATGCCGGAGAGTCGCTCGGCCGCCGCCAGTGCCTTCTCCGGATGAGGCGAAGCCTCCATCGCATGGATGTAGTAGTGATTCGCGCCCGGATGGTACGGGTCGCGGCGCAGAACCGACTCGAGGCGCGCCACGATCTCCGCGGTGCCCTCGGCGGGCTCACCCGCCGCGCTCCACAGCTTCCAGGCATGCACGTTCATCGCCGCTTCCGCGCACAGCGTCTGGAGGTCGAGGTCCTGCGGAAAGCGCTGAGCCAGCTCCCGCATCGCGGCCGCATAGGCGCGCGTGACCGCCCCGAGATTCTCCGGCCCGAGCGGGTCTGCGGCCGGATAGCGCGCCGCGAGCGCCGCGATCAGCCCGCGCTCCACGGGCGTGGCGCCTGCCGCATTCTCCTGTGCACTGCGCAGCGCCTCGGCCGCCACGCGCGCCCGCACCGCCTCCATGGCCGGAAGGTTGTAGTTCGGCCCGACCGTGAGCGCGACCCCCCAGTAGCAGGCTGCGCAGCGCGGATCGAGGCGCGCCGCCTCCGCGAACGAGCGCGTGGCCTCGTCATGATTAAACGCCCACAGGAACCGCATGCCCTGGTCGAAGAACTGCTGCGCCTCGGCGGATGAGGTGGTCACGGTGCGGTGGAAGTTGCCGAGTCCGCTGAACAGCTGCGCCCCGTGCGCCCAGTCCGCGACCGTCGCGGGCAGCTGCGGCATGTGGCTTTCGGCGGCCGCGGCGTCCGCTGCGGCGACGCAGAGCGACGCGAGCAGCAGCAGCGCCGCGGCGGTCGCACGGCTCATCGCGGGCGCACGCTGCCGAAGCCCGCGCCCGCGCTCGCGAGCCGCTCCAGCAGCCCCGCGGGCCGCCAGCGCGCGCCGTGCGTCGGCGCCAGACGCTGCATGGTCTCAACCACCCGTCCGAGGCCCGCCTGCTCTGCCCAGAACATCGGCCCACCCCTCCAGGCCGGAAAGCCATAGCCGTACACATACACGACATCGATGTCGGACGCACGGATCGCGATGCCTTCCTCGAGGATACGCGCGCCTTCGTTGACGAGCGGGTGCAGCAGACGCTCGAGAATCTCCTCATCGGGAATCGTACGTCGGTGAATGCCGAGCTCGCGTGACACGCCTTCGATGATCGAGGTGACTTCCGGATCGACGCTGCGCGTGCGTCCCTCGTAGCGGTAGAAGCCCTTGCCGCTCTTCTGCCCCAGCCGGCCGGCCGCCACGATGCGCTCCAGGATCGGCGACCAGCGCTCGTCCGCGGGCAGCCTGCGACCCTTGCGGATGAGGAAGCCGACGTCGTTGCCGGCGAGATCCCGCACTGCGAGCGGACCCATCGCGAAGCCGAAACCCTCCATCACCCGATCGATCTGCTCGGGCGTCGCTCCCTCCTCCAGCAGGAACTCGGACTCGCTCCCATAGAACATCAGCATGCGATTGCCGATGAAGCCATCGCAGTTGCCGGCGAGCACCGGGATCTTGCCGAGGGTCTTGCCGAGCGCCATGACGGTCGCGATGGTCTGCGCCGAGGTGCGCTGCCCGCGCACGTTCTCGAGCAGCTTCATCACGTTGGCGGGGCTGAAGAAATGCGTCCCCACGACCTGTTCGGGGCGATGGGTGCTGGCGGCGATCGCGTCGATGTCGAGCGTCGAGGTGTTGGTGGCGAGGATGGTGCGCGCCGCCGCCACCTCATCGAGCCGCGCAAAAACCTCGCGCTTGAGGCTGAGGTCTTCGAACACCGCCTCGACGATGATGTCCGCTTGCGCGAGCGCTGCGTAGTCGCGCTCGCCGTGAATGTGCTGCAGCACCTCATCCGCGCGCGCCTGGGTGAGGCTGCCGCGCGCCACCGAAGTGGCGTAGTTGCGGCGGATCGCCTCCAGTCCGCGCTCGAGAGCTGCAGCGGACACCTCGAGCACCGTCACCGGGATGCCGGCGTTCGCGAAGCTCATGGCGATGCCACCGCCCATCGTGCCGGCGCCGATCACCGCGGCCGTACGGATCGGCAGCGGCTGCGTGTCGCTCGGCAGTCCGGGGATCCGGCGCGCCTCGCGCTCGGCGAAAAATACGTGGGTGAGCGCCCTGCGCTGCGGGCTGTCGCGGCACTCGAGGAAATACTGGCGCTCGAGGCGGAACGCCTCATCCTTCGGTCGTGTACAGGCGGCCTCGATGCTGTCGATGATGCGCGCGGGCGCAAGCTGGCCGCGCATCTTGCCGCCGAGGCGCCGGCGCGCCTCGGCGAAAAGCTCCGCGGTGCCTGCCGCGAGCTGCGCATCGATCGCGCTGGTGACGCGCAGCGGCCAGCGCTCGCGCAACGCCTGGTGAGCGAGCTCGATGGCCCCCGCGAGCGCATCCTCCGCGACGGCATCGAGCAGGCGCAGCTCCAGCGCGCGCGCAGCGGCGATAGGTGCGCCGCTGGTGATGGCCTCGAGCGCCGCCGCGGGCCCCGCGAGGCGGGTGAAACGCTGCGTGCCGCCGGCCCCGGGGAGCAGACCGAGCTTCACTTCGGGCAAGCCCACTTTCGCGGATCGGCTGCCGACACGCCAGTGACAGGTGAGCGCGATCTCGAACCCGCCCCCGAAGGCGATGCCATCGATGGCCGCGACCAGCGGCTTGCGGCTGGCCTCCATCGCATCCTGCAGGTCGCGCAGCGTCGGTGCGGTTAGAGCGGCGCCCGAGCCGATCTCGTTGATATCCGCGCCGGAGGAGAAAACGCCGCCGGAGCCCGTCAGGACGAGCGCCGCGGCGGCATCGTCCGCCGCGGCGCGCCGCAGTCCTTCCATCAGGTCCGTGCGCACGACGAGGCTCAGCGCGTTGACCGGCGGGTGGGCAATGGCAAGCACGGCGATATCGCCCTGCAGTCGGTAGCTCACGGCGGGCACGGCGCTCTCTCCTGTCAAGTGGGGCCTGCAGCGATTGTACGGCAGGCTACACTCACCTCCGATGGACAGCGTCGATGCGGTGGTGATCGGAGCCGGCGTCGTCGGGCTTGCGATCGCGCGTGAGCTGGCACTGCGTGGCCATGAGACGCTGATACTCGAGGCATCGCCCACGATCGGCTCGGGGGCGAGCAGCCGCAACAGCGAGGTAATCCACGCCGGGCTTTATTACCCCCAGGGCTCTCTGCGTGCACGGCTGTGCATCATCGGCCGTGAGCAGCTCTATCGGTTCTGCCTCGAGAAGGGCATCGGCCATCGACGGCTCGGCAAGCTCATCGTTGCGGAGCGGGGAGAGCTTGCGCAGCTCGAGGCGCTGGCGCGCAACGCCCGCGTGAATGGGGTCGAGCTCGCATGGCTCGATGCCGCAGCGGCCCGCGCGCTCGAGCCCGAGCTCACCTGCGCTGCGGCGCTCCACTCGCCGCTCTCGGGGATCGTCGATGCGCACGGCCTGATGCTCGCGCTGCTCGCGGACGCCGAGTCCGCCGGTGCGACGCTCGTCTGTCGCAGCCGTGTCACGCGCATCGTCCCGGCAGCGGCAGGGATTGCGATCGGCGTGAACGACGGCGCGCCCGCCTTGCGTGCGCGCTGGCTCATCAACAGCGCCGGAGTGCAGGCCCCGGCCGTGGCGCGGTTGATCGAAGGGTTGGCGCCGGAGCACATCCCGACGGCATTCTTCTCCAAGGGGAACTATTTCTCGCTGCGCGGCCGGGCGCCTTTCCGGCGCCTCATCTATCCCATTCCCGAGCCCGGTGGACTCGGCATCCATCTCACGCTCGACCTCGCCGGGCGCACCCGCTTCGGCCCGGACGTCCAGTGGGGAGTCGGAGAGCGCGATTTCAACGTCGATGCGGGACGCGCCCCGAGCTTCTATGCGGCAGTACGGCGCTACTGGCCCGCGCTCGCCGATGGGGCGCTGGAGCCGGCCTACGCCGGCGTCCGTGCGCGGATCTATGGCCCCCTGCAGTCGGCGGCGGATTTCCGTATCGATGATGCGGCACGCCACGGAATCACGGGGGTGCTCAATCTTTTCGGCATCGAGTCACCGGGGCTCACGGCCTGCCTGGCACTCGCCAGCGAGGCCGTGTCCCGGGTGCTTTGAGGCGTCGGTGCGCGCGCAGCAGCCTCAGCTCGCCCGCACGGCTTCGACCTGGATGGCGAGCTTTACCTCCATGTTGAAGCCGTACTTGTCGCCGTAGCTGATGCCGTAGTCCGCACGGTTGAAGGTTGCGGAGACGTCCGCTCCGCAATGCTCCTTCTTATCGGGATAGGACATGCACTTGAACGTGTTGATGTTGAGAGTCAGCGGGCGGGTTACGCCATGGAGCGTGAATTCGCCCTCGACCTCGGTCGGCACTCCGTTCTTGAAGCCCGCGAGCTTGCCCTTGTAGGTGGCGGTCGGGTATTTCGCGACATCGAACATATCGGCTGACTTCACGTGCTCGTCGAGCTTCGGGTTGCCGGTGTCGATCGATGCGGCATCGATCGTGATGTCGACGCTGCCCGCGCCTTTGTCCCGATCGAGCACCACCGATCCCGAGGTCCGGGTGAACTTGCCGCGCCACACCGACATGCCGGCGAAGTGGTCGGTCTCGAAGCTCGGATAGGTATGAGAGGGATCGATCTGGTACGTCACCGGCTCGGCGCGCGCCGCCACCGCCGCGAGCGCCAGCAGCGCCGCCGACATCGCAATCTTCGTCACGTGAACCTCCAGCTGTTGGAATCTCAAGCGGCTAGCGTAGCGGCACGCACCCACCGCCACCACCTCCCTTTCTGGGGAGTCAGGCGCTGCGCAGCGGATGCGCCTCGAGTCCGAGCGCTTTCGCCACCACCTCGTGCGCGATCTGCCCGGCATGGACATTCAGTCCCGCGGCAAGTCCGGGATCGCGCCGGAACGCCTGCTGCCAGCCGAGATCGGCGAGCGCACGCACATAGCGCAGCGTCGCATTGGTGAGCGCGAGAGTCGAGGTGCGCGGCACCGCGCCGGGCATGTTGGCGACGCAATAATGGATGACGCCATCGACCACGAATGTCGGCTCGGCGTGCGTCGTCGGATGGCTGGTCTCGAAGCAGCCGCCCTGGTCGATGGAGATGTCGACCAGCACCGCTCCGGGCTTCATGGTCTTCACCATGGCGCGGGTGACCAGCTTTGGCGCTGCCGCACCAGCGACGAGCACGGCGCCGATGACGAGGTCCGCATCGCGCACCAGCCGCTCGATGGTCTCGGTGGTGGAGTACGCGGTACGCAGCGCCGAGCCGAAGATCGATGAGAGCTCGCGCAGCCGCTCGACCGAGCGATCGATCACCGTCACGTCCGCACGCAGGCCGACGGCCATCTCCGCGGCGTGCGTGCCGGACACCCCGCCACCGAGTATCACCACCTTGGCAGGTGGCACGCCCGGCACGCCGCCGAGCAGCACTCCGAACCCGCCATTCGCCTTCTGCAGGCTCGCGGCACCCACCTGGATCGACATGCGCCCTGCCACCTCGCTCATCGGCGTGAGCAGCGGCAACGAGCCGTTCGGCGCGGTAACCGTCTCATAGGCAATGGCGGTCGCACCGGATTTCATCAGCCCCCGGGCCTGCTGGGGATCCGCCGCGAGATGCAGGTAGGTGAACAGCACCTGTCCCGATCGCAGCATCTCGCACTCGACCGGCTGGGGCTCCTTCACCTTCACGACCAGGTCCGAGCGCTCGAACACCTCCGCCGCACGCGCCGCAATTGCCGCACCGGCAGCACGAAATTGCTCGTCGTCGACGCCGATCCCGATGCCGGCGCCGGTCTCGACCAGCACCTGGTGACCCGCGGCGGTGAGCTCGCGCACACCCGCGGGCACGAGCCCGACCCGGTATTCGTGCACCTTGATCTCGCGTGGAACCCCGATACGCATGGCCGCGGTCCTCCGGTTTCTTGTCCGGCCAGACTAGGAGGGCCTTGCAGGCGGGGGCTTGCGTAATGGCGGCGCCCGGCCGCGTTCTGTGGCAGAATCTGCCGCGAAATCCTTAATTACTGCAGGATTATTGCGTACATGGAGCTCGACCGCTACGATCGCGCCATCCTGCGACTGCTACAGCAGGATGCCCGCATCACCAACACCCTGCTCGCCGAGAAGGTGAGCCTCTCCGAATCGGCGTGCCTGCGGCGCGTGCGGGCTCTCGAGCAGGCGGGGCTGATCCAGGGCTACACCGCGCTCATCGATCAGCACAAGGCCGGATTTCCGGTCAACGTGTTCGTGAGCATCACGCTCGACCGGCAGAGCCAGCCGGGGCTGGAGGCGTTCGAGAGTGCCGTGCGCAAGGTGCCGGAGGTCATGGAGTGTTATCTCATGACCGGTGAGCACGATTACCTGTTGCGACTGGTGGTCACCGACATGGCGGATTTCGAGCGCGTGCACAGCCAGCATCTGACGCGACTGCCGAGCGTCGCGCGGGTGCATTCGAGCTTCGCGATGCGCACCGTGACGCGCGCCGCCGGCCTGCCGGTGCGCGCGGTCGAAAGCGGACGCGCGGCCGCTCAGCGGGCGTAGGCCGGCAGGCCCTGCGCGAACTCGCGCAACGCGCCGATCCCGCTCGCCTCCGCGCGTCGACACCACTCGCGCAGCTGCGCGAGCGCGCGCACGGGGTTCTCGTGCCACAGCTGCTGCAGGCGCTCGCGGTGCTCGACCACACTGCGCAGCACCTCGTACTTCTCCAGCAGCTCGCGCCGCTTGCGGCGGGCCGCATCGGGCTGTGTGGCCGGATGACGGATGAGCAGCGTCGATGCGCTCGGCGGCAACGCGCCCTGCCCTTCACGTCGCGCGAGCTCGCGACACACCGGCAGCACCACCCGCCGGCCGTAATCGCGCAGCACGTGCATACGATGAGTGAACAGCGCGCTGACCGTCTCCGCATCGAGCTGGTGCGGGCGTCGTGTCCGGCGAGGCCGAGGCGCCTCCCAGCGCACGCGCGCCAGACCGAGCGCACGGAACAGGCATATCCACAGCCAGCCGATGTCGATTTCCCAGGGCTGCACGGCAAAGCGCGCCGAGCGGGGGAAGGCATGGTGGTTGTTGTGCAGCTCCTCGCCGCCGAGCAGCACGGCCCACGGCACGAGGTTGGTGGCTCGCGCGGGCATCTCGAAGCTGCGATAACCGACGGCGTGGCCGAGGCCATTGATGACACCGCCGGCGAAGAACGGCTGCGCCGACAGTTGCACGGCAATCATGACGATGCCGGGCACGCCGAAGAGCACCAGATGCACCAGGACGAACAGACCGATGCCGGCATACGCATGCGCGCTGTAGAGATGGCGTTCGAGCCAGTCATCGGGCGTTCCGCGGCCATAGGTCTTGAGCAACTGCGCATCGCGGGCGGCGTGCCGATAGAGCTCGGCGCCTTCGAACAGCACGCAGCGCAGCCCGAACAACACCGGACTGTGTGGATCGCCCGGCTCGTCAGCGTGCGCATGGTGCGCGCGATGCACGGCCACCCATTCGCGCGTGACCGCGCCCGAGCTGAACCACAGCCAGAAGCGAAACACGTGTCGCAGCAGCGGATGCAGGATGAGGCCGCCGTGTGACTGGTCGCGGTGCAGGTACAGCGTCACCCCGAGAAACATGAGCTGTACGGTGAGAAAGGTGACCAGGCAATAACCCCAGAAGGGCAGCTCGATGAGACCGTACAGCAAGCGCATGGAAGCTCCGGCGCTCAGGTGAGCAGGACGATTTTCCCGATGTGCTCATCGGACTCCATGAGCCGATGGGCGCCGGCGGCGTCCGTGAGCGGAAAGCGCGCGTGGATCACCGGCTTCAGTCCCCGTGTAGCGAACAGCGGCCATACCTCCTGACGCAAGGCCGCGGCGATGCGACCCTTATTGGCCACGGGTTGGGCACGCAGCGTCGAAGCACCGAGAGTGAGGCGCTTCAGCATGAGCGGGCGCAGGTCGAGCTCCGCCTTGCTGCCGCCCTGCGTCGCGATGATGGCAATACGGCCCTCGACCGAAGCGGCGGCGATGTTGCGCGGCACGTAGTCGCCGCCGACCATGTCGAGTATCACATCTGCGCCCTTGCCGTCCGTGGCACGCAGCGTCGCCTCGACGAAATCGGCTTCGCGGTAGTTGATGGCGAGATCCGCACCGAGCTCGCGGCAGGCTGCGCACTTCTCCGGGGTGCCGGCAGTCACGATGACACGCGCGCCGAACGCCTTGCCGAGCAGGATCGCGGTGGTGCCGATGCCACTGGCCCCACCGTGCACGAGCAGTGTTTCGCCGCTTCGCAGCCGCCCGCGCTCGAACACGTTGTGCCACACGGTGAAGAAAGTCTCCGGGAGGACCGCGGCTTCCTCGAGCGTCAGCGACGGCGGCGCCGGCAGGCATTGCGCCGCAGGGGCGCTCACGTATTGCGCGTAGCCGCCGCCGGCGACGAGCGCACACACCTTGGTGCCGAGTGCGGGCTCGCGTACCGAATCGCCGAGCAGCACGACCTCCCCGGCCACCTCGAGGCCCGGGATGTCGGTGATACCCGGTGGCGGCGCGTACATTCCCCGACGCTGCAGCACGTCCGGCCGGTTCACTCCGGCGGCAGCAACCTGGATGAGGACCTCACCCGCCGGCGGCCGTGGCACCGGGCGTTGCACGGCGCGCAGCACCTCGGGCGGCCCGGGCTCGCGTATCTCCGCCGCAGTCATCGTTTGGGGAATCATGGGTGGCGGAGCGTGCCGCCGCGCGCTTGCCGGCGTCAACCCCGCCATGCCGCCACAGGCGGCGGCCTTCGGAGAGGCGCGGGTTCGAAGAACGTCCATACCGGGCATGCGCATTGACCATGCGCATTGACCCATGCGCATTCACCCATGCGCATCGACCATGCGCATGAGGCGCCGGACCCCACGTAGCACGCGCGGGCAGCGGGCAATGGGCCCCGGGGTGCCGCGTACCGGCATCGGCACGGCATCGGCACGGCATCGGCTTCGGCTTCGGCTTCGGCCTCAGGCGGCGCCCGGCGCCTCCATGGCCAGCGTTCCGGAACGTCCTTCGACAGTGCCATCGATGATGCGCCGGCGGGGAAGGCTCGACAGATCGAGCGTCGCAGCGCAGCTGGCGAGATCGGTCAGCTGGACGCCGCGCTGACGCCAGGCGCGCAGCAGCTGCTCAAAGTGGCTCAGATACTTGCCGCCTTCGATCTCCGCGTGCAGCGTGAACACCTGTGGGTGCGTGTCGGACCGATCGCTCGCCTGGAGCAGGTACTCGACCGGGTCCAGGCCGCCGAGATCCTCGCGTCCTATGAGCTCATCGAAGGTCGGCAGAGTCGTCGGCAATTGCGGCACCGATGCGGCACCATGCACGGAGGCCGGCAGGAACGGCGCGTGTCCCCGGGTGTCGGAGGCATAGCGGAAGCCGAGCTCCTGCTCGAGCGCCGGCACATAGCGGTTCATCTGCCAGCCCGCGGCGCCGTGCACTACCGGCGACCTCCCGAAGACCTCCGTGAATTGATCTCGTGCGCGGGTGAGCTCCTGACGCGTCCAGGCTTCGCCCGCTTTGGCGACGCCGTCCTGCCAGCGAACATGGTCCCAGGTGTGCACGCCGACCTCGAAGCCGCGCCGTGCGATCGACTGCATCTCGGAGCGGCAGCGGCGACCGATGTGCGGGCCAGGGAGCAGCACTCCGTAGAGCAGCGTCTTCAATCCATAGTGCTCGAGGACCGAGGTACGCTTCACCTTGCCGAGAAAGCCGGGGCGGAGAGCGCGGCGGATCGCGCGTCCAGTGTGGTCGGGACCGAGGCTGAAGAGGAAGGTGGCCTGTACGTCGAGCTTCTCGAGGAGGTCTGCGAGACGCAGCGCGCCCTCGCGAGTTCCCCGGTAGGTGTCGACGTCGACCTTGAGCGCAATGAGCATCGGCAGACTGCCGCAACGACGCCGTTGCTCAGCCGAGCGGCAGCGGCTGCCGTGCCACGCGCGAGGCGAGCTGCCGCAGGTCGATGGGCCCGCGCGCGTCCGCTGCGCCTAGCAGGCGCAACGCCGCACCGTCACCGCAGGCGAGGTAGCAGCTGCCGGCGACGCTGAAAAGCGTTGCGCCCCGGGGTACGCCGACCAGCGGAGCGAGGCGGGTACGATGAATCTCCCAGCGCTCGCCGGCGATCCGACCGAAGGCGCCGGGAAATGGCGGAGCCACAGCGCGCACCAGATTGTGAATCTCGAGCGCCGGACGCGACCAGTCGATGCGCCCGTCCTCCGGTCGTCGCCGGCCGAAGTACTCACCGGGCAGGATGGGCTGCGCACGGCGCGGGGCGGTGCCGGCGATGAGCGCGGGGAGCGAGCGCGCGAGCACGCTCTCGGCCGCGACGGTCACCTTCGAGAACACCTCGCGGGCATCGTCGTCGATCAGGATCGGGACCGCCTGACTGTCGATGATGTCGCCCGCGTCTGCGCGCTCGACCATGTAATGCAGCGTGGCACCGGTCTCCCGCTCACCGCGCAGGATCGCCCAGTTCACCGGAGCACGTCCGCGATAGCGGGGCAGGAGCGACCCGTGCATGTTGAGAGCGCCGAGGCGCGGTACGCGCAGCAGCTCCGGCGCGAGCAGCGCGCGATAATAGAAAGAGAACAGGAAGTCCGGCTGCAGCTCACTGATGCGTCGGGTGAGCTCGGGCGTGTTGGGCTCCGTCGGAGCGATCACCTCGAGCCCATAGTCCGTCGCGGTGTCCGCGACACTCGCGAACCAGCGCTGCTCGAGCGGATCATCCCGCACCGTGACCACGAGCGGCACCGTGACGCCGCCGGAAAGCAGCACCTTGAGGCACCGGACTCCGACATCGTGATACGCGAAGACGACGGCGCAGGCCTGGCTCACTCCACCGCTCCCCGCACAAGCTCGCCCGGTGCGCGCTGCGCGGGGAGACTCATTGACACGGGCCCCGGCTCCTCGAGCACGGCCGCGACGGTGTAGCGTGGCCGCTGGCGCACCTGCTCATAGATGCGCCCGACGTACTCGCCCACCACGCCCAGTCCGATGAGAGCGACACCGTTGAGGAAGAAGGCAATCGCGAACAGCGTGAACAGGCCCTCCGCCTCGGGACCGTGAATCAGGCGCCGGATACCCAGATAAACGACGAAGGCGAGCGAGAGCAGCGCGATCACGATGCCGGTCATGGAGAAGAACTGCAGCGGTGCAACCGAGAAGCCGGTCATGAGATCGAAGTTCAGCCGGATGAGATGAAACAGCGAGTACTTCGACTGCCCGACGGTGCGCTCGGCGTGCGCCACCTCGATCTCCACCGGGTGTCTCGCAAAGGTATAGGCGAGCGCGGGCACGTAAGTGCTCACCTCGCTGCAGCGATTGACCGCATCGATCACGCTGCGGTCGTAGCCGCGCAGCATGCAGCCCTGGTCGGTGATGTGGATGGAGGTCGTGCCTTCGCGCACACGGTTGAGGAAGCGCGAGGCCGCGCGGCGCCATAGCACGTCCTGGCGGCGCAGGCGGATCGTGCCGACGTAGTCGGCGCCGGCATCCATGGCGGCGACGATGCGGGCGATCTCCTCGGGAGGATTCTGCAGATCCGCGTCGAGCGTGATGACGTAGCGGCCACGGGTATGCTGGAACGCGGCGAGGATGGCGAGATGCTGTCCGGCGTTGCGCGCCAGCACCACCACGCGCGTCACGTCCGGCCGCCGCGCGAACTGCTCACGCAGCTCGGCTACCGAGCGGTCACGGCTGCCATCATCGACGAACACCACCTCGTACGTGCGGCCGAGCGTATCGAGTGCCGGATAGAGCCGCTCGAAGAGAAACGGCAGCCCCTCCTCCTCGTTGTACACCGGGACGACCACCGAGATCTCCGGTCCCGGGGCGGCGCTCACCGCCGCGCTCCTCGCAGGATGCCATTGACGGCCGTGACGACGCGCTCGACGTCAGCCGGCTGCATCGCCGGGAACAGCGGCAACGTCACCGTCTCGCGTCCGATGCGCTCGGCATTCGGGAACTGGCCCTCGCGGTAGCCGAGGGCCCGATAGGCACTGAAGAGATGGATCGCCGGATAGTGAACGCCGGTGCCGATGCCCTGCGCCTTCATCGCCTCCATGAACTGCGCGCGCGACAGGCGGCTCTCGGTGAGCGGCAGCAGCGGCGTGAACACGTGCCAGCTGTGTCCCTCATCGCCGCGCTCGGGCAGTCGCAGCGGAGCATCGCGCGCCCACAGCTCGTAGTAGCGTGCCACGAGCGCGCGCCGCCGCGCGTTGAACTCCTCCAGCCGCCGCAGCTGACCGAGTCCCACCGCCGCCGCGACGTCCGAGAGGTTGTATTTACCGCCGGCGAGCAACGTGTCGAAGCCGTCGAAGCCGGACTTCACCTGCCCGTGCCAGCGATGCAGCTCGATGGCCCGCAGCTCCTCGGGAGAGCCGCCGGAGATGGCACCACCCTCGATGGTGGTCATGTTCTTGTTGGGGTGGAAGCTGAAGCACACCAGGTCCCCGAAGCTGCCGATGCGACGGCCATGCCACGCGGAGCCGATGGCGTGCGCGGCGTCCTCGATGACGCGCAGCCGATGGCGCGCGGCAATGTCATAGAGACGCTCCATGTCCACCGGATGCCCGGCGAAGTGAACCGGCAGGATGGCGCGCGTGCGCGGCGTGATGGCCGCCTCGGCCTGCGCGAGGTCGATGTTGCGCGAATCCAGGCCGACGTCGACGAACACCGGCCGCGCACCGACGCGCACGATCACGTTGGCCGTCGCCACGAAGCTGAGCGCAGGGGTGATCACCTCATCGCCCTGCCCGATGCCGCAGGCGAGCAGTGCCATCTCGAGTCCCGCGGTCGCGGAGGTCTGGGTGCGCACCGGGCGGCCACCGAGGTACGCGGAGAGCTCCGCCTCGAGTTGCGCCACCTTCGGCCCGGTCGCGAGCCAACCGGAGCGCAGGACCTCGGCCACCGCGGCGATGGTGTCCTCATCGATGGTCGGTCGGGTAAATGGCAGCATGGGCTGCAGGGATCGGTTCGAGTCGTTCATAACGGAGTCACGAGCGCGCCACCAGTACCACTCCGAGCACGATGATGCCGATGCCGGCGACGCGCTGCACGTTGGGGACCTCGCCCAGCAGCCACCAGGCGAGCCCGATGTTGATCACATAGCCGAGCGAGAGCAACGGGTACGCCTGGCTCACCGGGACGCGCGAGAGGCCGATGGTCCAGACGATGACGCTCAGGCCATAGCAGGTGAGCGCAAACCAGAGCGATGGCACTCCGAGCACACTGAAGGCGCGCTCCCACACCCCCACATCGCCGGCGACGAGCGGGCCACTGACACGCGTCGCCGCCTTGAGGCCGAGCTGCGCGAGCGCATTCAGCAGCACGCCGCAGAAGAGGATCGAGAAATCACTGAATCTCACAGGCGACCTACCGCCACGGTGTAGTTGTCGGCGGCGAGCACCCGCCCCGGCAGGCCGCGCCGGCGCCAGCTGTCCCACACGCCGGGATCGAAGAATGCCACGCCCGCGCCGCCGGCGCTCCAGCGGGCCGCAAACTGCTCGACACTCATGCGCCGCTGCGGCTCCTCATCCAACCCGAAACGCAGCTCCCCTTCGTACCCGGCGAGCTGCAATGTGCGCCCGAGGTAAGGCGACACGGTCTCCCGATATTGCCCGACGCTGTAAAGCGGCGTGTGCACGCCGATGAAGGGCCGCACCGCGCGCACGAGATCCCGCGCCGATCGGGCCGGGGGGATGACCGTGTACTCGCACAGCAGCGACTGCCAGGCGAGGCTGGCGCCGAGCATGGCGCTCAGCACCAGCGCAGGAGCGCGCAGCGAGGCGCGGAAGCTCAGCACCAGCGTGATGGCCGCGGCGGCCAGTGCCGCGAGCGCCCAGCCGCAGGCCGCGTGCGGCACGTAGCTGTTGCGGCGCACGCTGTAGCTGAGGAGACCGGCCGCCACGAGAGCGATGAGCGGCGCCGCCGCCCGCGCGGCGTGCCGGGCGATCCGAGCGGGATCGGGCAGCTGCGCGCCGGTGATCGCGGCGAGCATCGGCACCATCGGCAGGATGTAGGGGGCGAGCTTGGACCCGGAGGCGGAGAAGAACACCAGCGTCACGGCGGCATAGATGAGCAGGAAGCGCTGCGGCCTGAAAGCTCCCGGCCTGTCGGCCGCAGCGGACCAGGCGCGCCCGAGCGCGCGCACACAGGCCCCGAGCCACGGCAGCACGGCGAGCAGCAGCAGCGGCAGGAAATACCACCAGGGCTCGACCCGCTGGTGCACCGTGGTGAGGAAGCGCGCGAAGTGCTCGTGCACGAAGAAAAATGCGGGAAAGCTCGGATTGCGCGCGCTCACCAGCACGAACCAGGGCGCGGCGATCAGCAGGAATACCGCAATGCCGGCCGCGGGATGCAGTCGCCGCCACGGTCGGGGGTCGCGCTCGATGAGGGAGTACACAACGAGCGTCCCGCCCGCGAGCACCCCGACCACGATGCCCTTGGAGAGCACCGCGAGCGCCGCGAGCGCCCAGGCCGCGAGCATCCAGCGCCGCTCGGCGGCACTTCCTTCGGTCTCATCCTGCGCCACCGTGAAGGCGAGCACCGCGGCGCTGAGCCAGAAGGTGAACGCCGCGTCGAGGAGATTGAGATGTCCGATGACGAGGAAGTACGGACTCACTCCGAGCGCGGCAATCGCCGCGAGCGCCGCCTCGGGCCCGTAGCGACGCCGCACCCAGGCGAAGACGAGCGGCAGCGTCGCGAATGCGAGCCCGAGCGCCCACAGCCGCGAGGTCCATTCCGAGAGACCGAAGACTGCATACAACGCGGCGGTGGCCCAGTACTGCAGCGGTGGCTTCTCGAAGTACTTCAGGTCGTTGAATCGCGGTGTGATGACATCGCCGCGCGCCAGCATCTCGCGGGGAATCTCGGCGTAGCGGCCCTCATCGGGATCGAGCATCGGCCGCACCTGGATGGTCGCGAGCCACCCGATGGCGAGCAGCGCCCACGGCAGCCAGCGCACCGCGGCGATGCGCCATCCACGCTGCTCACCCGACCCCCGGTACGCGAGGCCCTGCTCCATCTGCGCGAGCGGCAAGCTGCGTCAGATCGCCGTCAGCGACGCAACGCGCGCGGCGAAGCCTTCCTGCTTCACGTAGAAGTCGATCGTGCGGCGGATCGCGGTGTCCATGTCCGTGCTCGGAGCCCAGCCGAGGTCGCGGCGTGCGGACTCGATGTTCGGCACGCGCACCTGGATATCCTGGTAGTACTTGCCGTAGTACTCCCCGGCCGACACATCGACGATCTCCACGGCCCGTGCGTTCTCGCGCAGCACCGGGAACTCCTGGGCGATGCGGATGGTGCGCTGCGCCAGATCGCGTATCGAGATGCAGTTGCCGGGATTGCCGATGTTGAAGATGCGCCGGCTGGCGCGGCCGTCCCGGTTCTCGATGATGGTGAGCAGGCACTCGATCGCATCGTCGATGTAGGTGAAGGAGCGCTTCTGGCTCCCGCCATCGACCAGCTTGATCGGCCGCCGGTAGAGCACGTTGGACAGGAACTGCGTGAACACCCGCGAGCTGCCCTCCTTCGGCTCCTCCGGGTTGTCGAGATTCGGACCGATGAAGTTGAATGGCCGGAACAGGGTGTAGTCGAGGTTATCCCGCACGCCGTAGGCGTAGATCACGCGGTCGAGCAACTGTTTGCAGGCGGCGTAGATCCAGCGCTGCTTGTTGATCGGCCCGTAGACGAGCGGACTCGTCTCCTCATCGAGGACCGAGTCCGGAGACATGCCGTAGATCTCGGAGGTCGAGGGAAACAACAGCCGCTTTCCGTACTTCACGCAGTGGCGCACCACATCCATGTTGGCCTCGAAGTCGAGCTCGAACACCCGCAGCGGGTGAGTGACGTACTGCGCGGGGTTGGCGATCGCCACCAGCGGCACCACCACGTCGCACTTCTTCACGTGGTACTCGACCCACTCCTTGTTGATGGTGATGTCGCCCTCGACGAAGTGGAAGCGATCGTGGTTCGGCAGATCGCCGAGCTTGCTGTCGGCGAGATCGATGCCGTATACCTCCCAGGGCCGCTTCGCGAGGATCGCGCCGGTGAGCGCGGTGCCGATGAACCCGTTTGCCCCGAGAATCATTATCTTGAGCGCCATGTCGCCACCTCCAGCAGCATCGGCCCGGCAACCCACGGCCGGCGCGGGCAGAAAAGCGTGCGATGTTAGCATCTTCGCCGCCGCGACCACAGCGGCCCGCGTGGGCCGGGGGCGCTGCGCTCAGCGCTCGGCGAGCGCCGGCGTCGCGAGCCGGCTCGGCAGGTAGGGGGATTCGGAGCTGGTGCGCACCGGCAGTCCGCGCAGACGGCGCACGCACACGCGGCCCATGTCGAGGATCACGAGCCACAGCAGGGTCGTGAAGAGCACTGTGAGTGCCGCATCGAGCCGCTGATTGAAGATGAGCTGCGGGGCGGCCGCTGCGCGCTCGGGGCTCAGGCTCCCCGCCGCCAGGCGCGCGGCGAGATCGCTCGCCGCCGCGAGGAACCCGACGTGCACATCCGCGCTCATGAGCTTCTGCCAGGCGGCGCTCGTGGTGGCGAGCGCGAGCCACGCGAGCGGTATCAGCGTCACGAGCACATAGCGTGCACGGCCGGACTTGATGAGTATGCCCGTCGCCACCGAGAGCGCGATGGCGGCCAGCATCTGATTGGCGATGCCGAAGAGCGGCCACAGGATGTTCACGCCGCCATTCGGATCGATGACGCCGACGTAGAGGAAGTAGCCCCACGCGGCGACGAGCAGCGTACTCGCGAACAGCACCGAGGGATACCAGGAAGTGCGCCCGAGCGGCGCCCACACCTGGCCGAGCAGATCCTGCAGCATGAAGCGCCCGACGCGCGTCCCGGCATCGAGCGTGGTGAGGATGAACACCACCTCGAACATGATGGCGAAGTGGTACCAGAGCGCCGCGAGCCCGCGGCCGAAGCTGCTGCCGAAGATGCTCGCCATGCCGACCGCGAGCGAGGGAGCGCCGCCGGTGCGGGCGAACAGCGTGTGCTCACCCATCGCCTGCGCGAGCGACTGCATCTGCTGTGCGCTGACCGGGAAGCCCCAGCCGTTGATGGTTTGCACGGCGAGCTCCGGCGTCGCTCCAACCACACCGGCGCCGGAGTTGATCGCGAAGTACACGCCCGGATCGAGCAGCGCTGCGGCGATCATCGCCATGATGGCGACGAAGGACTCGAGCGCCATGCTGCCGTAGCCGACCAGGCGCACGTCCGCCTCGTTGGTGATGAGCTTCGGCGTCGTGCCGCTCGCGACGAGCGCATGGAATCCCGAGATCGCCCCGCAGGCGATGGTGATGAACACGAACGGAAACAGGGCACCGCCGAACAGCGGCCCGCTGCCATCGATGAACTGCGTCACCGCCGGCATCTTCAGCTGCGGGTGAGTGAGCACGATCGCAACGGCCAGCAGTCCCACGATGCCGAGCTTGAGGAACGTCGAGAGGTAGTCGCGCGGCGCGAGCAGCAGCCATACCGGCAAGGTGGCAGCGACCCACGCATAGACCACCACCGCGGCGGCGAGCGGCAGCGATGCATAGTCGAACCAGTCTCGCAGGCCCGCCTGGTGGTCGAGCCAGCCACCGGCGAGCACCGCCCCGAGCACCAGCGCCACGCCGAGCACGGAAGCCTCGAGCACCCGGCCCGGCCGCCACAACCGCAGGTACAGACCGACGAGTATCGCCACCGGGATGGTCGCCGCCACCGTCGAGGTCGCCCACGGGCTGTGCTTCATCGCGTTGACGATGACCAGCCCGAGTACCGCGGATAGCACCACGAGGATCAGCAGCGTGCCGATGAGCGCAGCGAATCCGCCGAGCGGCCCCAACTCATCGCGCGCCATCTGTCCGAGGCTGCGACCGTCGCGCCGCGTCGACAGCAGCAGTACGGTCATGTCCTGCACGCAGCCGCCGAGCACCGCTCCCACGAGAATCCACAGCGTTCCGGGCAGGTAGCCGAACTGCGCCGCGAGGGTCGGACCGACCAGCGGACCGGGGCCGGCGATGGCCGCGAAGTGGTGCCCGAAAACGATGGCGCGATGCGTCGGCACGAAATCGCGGCCATTGTTCAGCCGCTCGGCCGGCGTGGCGCGCGATGGATCGACGCGCAGCACCCGGGTTGCGATCCAGGCCGCATAGAACCGATAGCCGAGCAGGTAGATGCACACCGCGGCGGTGATGATCCACAGCGCGTTGATCGGCTCGTGCCGGTGGAGCGCGATGCCTGCGACCGCGATGGCCCCGACGAGCGCGAGCATGGCCCCGGAAAGGGTACGGGTCACGCGGTATGCCTCACGCGCGCAGGCGCTGCAACGCCCGCAGGTAGCGGGCAATGAGCGCCGCGCGATCACGGTGCCGGCCGTCGCTCACGACACGCTCGCCGGCGCGCCACACGCAGTCGATGAGCTCGCGCCCGCCCGCGAAGATCCAGCTGTCGAGCAACTCGTCCTCGCGCCGCTCGAGGAGCGAGGGATGGTCGGCGCGCAGCGTGATGAGATCGAGCGGCGCTCCGACGGCGAGGCCGTGCGGACCTGCCGCCGCACCGCCGTGCAGTGCCTGCCACCCGGCTGCAAGCGCGGTATCGAGGAGCGTGCGGCCGGTCGAGGCCGCTGCGCCCGCGGCGAGCACGTTGCGCGCGCGCAGCGCCAGGCGTTGTGAGTACTCGAGCGTGCGCAGCTCCGCGGCGGCATCCAGCTGAACGTTCGAGTCGCTGCCGATGCCGAAGCGGCCGCCGCGGCTCGTGAACTCGGCGGCCGGAAAGATGCCATCCCCGAGGCTCGATTCGGTGATCGGACAGAGCCCCGCCACCGCGCCGCGCACGGCAATCCCCTCGAGCTCGGCCGCTGTCGCATGGGTCGCGTGCACCAGGCACCAGCGGGCATCGACCGGCTGCGAGCCGAGGAGCCACTCGATGGGGCGTGCGCCGCTCCACGCGTGGCATTCCTCGACCTCGCGCAGCTGCTCGGCGATGTGGATGTGCACCACCGCGCCCTGCGCGAGCTGCACCACCGCGGCGAGCTCCGCGGGCGTCACGGCACGCAGGCTGTGCGGCGCCACCCCGACACTTGCGCCGGCAAGCGGCTGCACGGCCCGCCGGCACGCCTCGAGGATGCGCGCAAAGGTCTGCGGATCGCTCACGAAGCGCCGCTGGCGCAGCGCAGGTGGCGCACCGCCGAAGCCGCCGTGCGCATAGAAGACCGGCAGCAGCGTCAATCCGATCCCGGTCTGCGCAGCGGCCGCGACCAAGCGCGTGGCGAGCTCTGCGGGCTCGGCAAAGGGCCGCCCGTCGATGTCATGGTGCAGGTAGTGGAACTCGCCGACGTGGGTGAACCCGGCCTCGAGCATCTCGGCGAAGCAGAGCGCACTGGTCGCCTCGAGCTCCTCCGGACCCAGGCGCTCGAGGAAACGGTACATGAGCTCACGCCAGCTCCAGAAGCTGTCCGCGCCGGCCGAGCGCCGCTCGGTGAGCCCGGCCAGCCCGCGCTGGAAGGCATGACTGTGCACGTTGGGAACACCGGGTAGCGCAATGGCGTGACGCTCGTCCCCAGGCTGTGGGCGCGTGCCGCTGCTGAGCTCCGCAATCCGCCCGCCGCTCGCGGTGAGGCGCACGCCGTGCGCCCAACCCGATGTGAGCAGCGCGGACTCAAACCACAGGCTCGCCATGCGCTACATTATTCATTATCGACCGCCAAACCGGCAGCCTCTGGAGATGCCTCACGATGATCGCGACCGCACCGGCGCCCTGGCTCACCGTGCAGCAGGGCTCGGCGCCGCTGCTGCTCGGCATGCCGCACACCGGCACGACCATCCCGGCGGACATCGAGGGCCAGCTGGTGTCGGCCTGGCTGGCGCGCAAGGACACCGACTGGTGGATCGAGCGGCTGTATGCCTTTGCTGCGGATCTCGGTGCGAGCATCGTGCGCACCGGCATCTCGCGCACCGTGATCGATTGCAACCGTGATCCTTCGGGCGCCTCGCTCTATCCGGGCCGGGCGACCACCGAGCTGTGTCCGACGACCACCTTCGACGGGGAGCTGCTGTATCGCACCGGCGCGGCGCCGACCGAGGAGCAGATCAGCAGCCGCCGCCGGCAGTATTTCGACCCCTATCACCGTGCCATCGAGACCGAGATTGCAAGACTGCGTGCACTGCACCCGCGAATCGTGCTGTACGACTGCCATTCGATCCGCTCGGCCATCCCACGCCTCTTCACCGGCACGCTGCCGCACTTCAACATCGGCACCTTCGCCGGCGCGAGCTGCGCGCCGGAGCTCACGGCGCGCATCGAGCGGCTGTGCGATGACGGCCGGTTCTCGCGGGTGACCAACGGTCGCTTCAAAGGTGGCTACACCACGCGCCATTACGGACAGCCGCAGCAGGGCGTGCACGCGCTGCAGATGGAGCTCGCCTGCCGGGGCTATCTGCGCGAGCCGCAGGGCGAGGTGGACGTGTCGAACTGGCCCTGCCGGTGGGATGAGGCGATGGCGGCGCCGATGCGTAGCCTGCTGCAGCAGGTTCTCATGACCTGCCTGGCGTTCGCCGGCGAGGCTGCCGCGTAGCCGCCGCGATTTTCCGTTGCACCGCTCAGGCTGCGCGGCGCAGCCGACGGCGCAGTGCCGCAACGATGTCGTGCACCTCGCCGATCTGCAGGGCATGTGCGCACAGGAAAAAAGCGGCAGCGGCGAGGGCGATGACCAGCGCGAGACTCGCGCACTTCGGCCAGAAGGGCTGCACCGCCCAGTCGGCGAGCAACAGGTGGTCGCCGCCCCAGGCGATGGTTGCGAGCGCCGCCGAGGCGAGCGCCACCTTGCCGAGCAGACGCAGCAGCGCGCGCGACTCGAGCTGCCCGAGCTCGCCGCGCATCAGCAGGTAGAGTATGAGGAAGTTGCTGCTCGCCACACATGCCGTGGAGAAGGCGAGGCCGCGGTGTCCCCAGCCGAGCTCGCGCGTGAATATCCAATTCAGCAGCAGGTTGAGCGCGACCGCGATGAAGCTGACCGCCATCGGTGTCTTGCGCCGGTCGAGAGCATAGAAGGCGTTGACGAGCACTTTGAGCGCGGCATAGCCGCAGAGGCCGAGCGCGTAGTAGCGCAGCGCCGCCGCTGACTCCGCGGTCTCGTGGGCGCCGAAGCGCCCGTGCTGGTACAGCACCGAGATGATCGGTTCCGCGAGCACGATCAGCCCGACGCTCGCCGGAATCGTCATCAGGAACGCGAGGCGCATGCCGCGGGCGAGCTCGCTGCGGAATGCCGCGCGGTTGCCCGTCGCGGCCATGCGCGCGAGCAGCGGCAGCGCCACCGTCCCGAGCGCCACGCCGAATATTCCGAGCGGCAGCTGCATGAGCCGGAACGCCACGGTCAGCCAGAAGGTCGGCCCGTCGCCGAGCTCGGAAGCAAACACCGAGTTGACGAGCACGTTCACCTGCGTGGTGCTCGCGGCGACCACCGATGGGCCCATCAGACGCAGGATCGCGCGCACGCCCGGATCGTGCCAATGCAGGTCGGGGCTGAAGCGATAGCCCTGGCTCGCGAGCGCCGGCAACTGCACGAGCAGCTGCAGCGCCCCCCCGATGAGCGTGCCGATGGCGAGTCCGAGTATGGCGCGCGGCCCGAAGTGCGGATCCAGCCAGTAGCCGAGCACGACTCCGGCCACGATGGAACCGAGGTTGAAAAAGCTCGACGCCATCGCCGGCATACCGAACACGTTGCGGGCGTTGAGCATGCCCATGACGAGCGCGCCGAGGGAGACGAGCAGGATGAAGGGCCACATGATCCGCGTGAGCGTCACGGTGAGCGCCGCCTTGGCGGGGTCGAAGCCCGGGGCCAGCAGCCCCACCAGCCATGGAGCAGCTACGATCCCTGACACCGTGATGGCGCTCAGCACCACGACGGTGAGCGTCGCCACCTTGTTGGCCAGCCGCCAGGCCGCCGCCGGGTCCTCGAGCGTCGCGGTGCGGGCGAATACGGTGACGAAGGCGGTGGAGAGCGCACCTTCGGCAAACAGGTCGCGCAACAGGTTCGGGATGCGAAAGGCGATGGTGAAGGCATCCATCACACGACCGCCGCCGAACAGCGCCGCGAAGATCTGCTCGCGCGCGAGCCCGAGCACACGGCTGCAGAGCACGGCGAGGCCGACCACCCCGGCGGCCCTGGTATTCAGCTTCTCGGCGCGGGCGAGCGCTTCCGGCCGCGGACTTGCCGGTGTGTTGCCTTCAGACATGCGGTCGAGACGGTATCATCGTTGGCGCGAGCTGCGCACCCTGCCGCTCGGCTACAATCGGGTCGACGCCCCGGAGACAGGCAACATGAGCGCGAATCCTTCCTCGATCCGACGCGACCCCGGTTACCTGGGGTTGACGAGCCCGGTCGAGACCTTGCCCGCGGAGTGGTACTTCGACCCGGCTCATTACCGGCGGGAGCTCGAGCAGGTGTGGTACCGCAACTGGCTGTACATCTGCCGCTCGAGCGAGGTGGCCGAGGCGCGCAGCTTCAGAACGCAGCAGGTCGGCGATCAGTCGCTCCTCCTCGTGCGCGCAGAGGATGGCACGCTCAGAGCCTTCCACAACACCTGCCGCCATCGCGGCGCGGCGCTGTGCCGCGAGCGCGCCGGCCACTTCCCCGGCGCCGGCATCGTCTGTCCCTATCACGCCTGGAGATACAACCTGCGCGGCGAGCTGCTCCAGGCCGCTACTTCGCGCCAGCCCGGCGATGGCTTCGACGTGCGCGATTACCCGCTCTACCGGCTGCCGGTGACGGAGTGGAACGGGTTCGTGTTTGCCTCGCTCAGCGCCGAGCCTGCGCCACTCGGCTCGACCATCGACGTTGCGCTCGACCGGCTCGACAACTGGGAGCTCGGGCGGCTCGTCGTCGGCCACCGCATGAGCAAGACCATCGAGTGCAACTGGAAAGTCTTCTGGGAGAACTACAACGAGTGCCTGCACTGCCCCGCGGTCCATCCGCGCCTCGCGCAGCTGGTGCCGATCTTCGGCCGCGCCTTCATGGAGCCGCGCGACGATCCGCGCTGGCGCGATCATGCGCACGACGATGACCCCCAGTATGCCGGCGGCCTGCGCCGCGGAGCGTTGTCCTGGACCCTGGACGGCCGGCCGGTCGGGGCGATGTTCCCGAAGCTCACCGCGGCGGAGCGCAACGCGGGCCACACCTACCTCACCTGTGTACCCTCGATGTTCCTCGCGGCGCACGTCGACTACGTGCGCGTAGTGCGGCTGCTGCCCGTGTCACCCGAGCGAACCGAGATGAGCATCGAATTCCTGTTCCTGCCGGAGACGCTGGCGGATCCCGCGCGCGATCTGCGCCCGGCGATCGAATTCACCGACACGGTCATGAGCGAGGATGCCGCGATCTGCGAGGTCAACCAGCGTGGCCTGCACGCCCTTGCCCACACCGCCGGCGTCCTCATGCCGGAGGAGTACGCGGTGCGGCAGTTCCAGGACTGGGTGCGCTCGCAGCTGAGCCGCGCCTGAGGCGTGCCGCGCTAACGCAGCTCGCTCAGGATCCACTCGACCAAACGCCGGGTGTGCTGCTCCATAGGAGTGTACGGCCCAGGCTGGTAGAAGCGTGAGTTCACGCCCTGCTGGTTGAGCTCGATGATGCGTTTGTCGGCGAGACTCGTCACCTTCCACAGCCAGATCAGCCGCTCCACCTCGTAGTCGGCGCCGGCGCGCGCGTCCTCGCGCACCAGCCAGATCACCTCCATGTCGGTGCTCTGCACGCTGTTCGGAACGAAGCGGTAGATGAGCCCGTGGTCCGGATAGGCGAGGAAACTGCTGGTGAGTCCGACGTCGAAGAAGGTCACGCCACCGTCATAGTCGGAGAACTGGCCCATCAGCGGCGCGAGCGGCCGTCCGTCCTCGCTGCCGCTCACCGCGCCCCCACCGAGCGCGGAGCGAGCGCTGTCGGCGGCCTCCTGCCCCGGGCGCGCGTTCAGACCAAAGTAATCGAGCTCCTGCAGATCGATACGCAGCTCGGCAGCCCGCTGCCGCACCCGCTCGTCCGCGGCGCGGTTGAGCGGCGCCGGCCGTGCATACAGGTGGAAGCGCGAGTATTCCTCGTGAGCCGGACCGCAGTGATAGCACTCCATGTAGTTCTCCACTGCGAGCTTCCAGTTGGCGCGCACCGGGTAGGTCTCGCGGTGGGCGACCTTCGCCTGCGCCCAGCCATAGAGGCGCGCGGACCCGGCGAGCGCCGCCTCGACGTGCTCGAGGCCGAGCGGCGCGGCGGCGAAGGAGACGAAAATGAGCCCTTCGATGACGCGCGTGTGCAGGGTCTTGAGTGCAAAGCCCGCACGCTCGAAGTCATCGGGCATGTGGCGCGCTGCGCGCAGCCGTCCGTCGAGTCCGTAGCTCCAGGCGTGATAGGGGCACACGAACACGCCGCCGCGCGCGTGGCCCGACTCCTGGGTGCACACGCGCGAGCCGCGGTGCCGGCAGACGTTGAGGAGCGCACGCACCTCCTGGTCCTGTCCGCGCACCACCAGCAGCGGCTCACCGCAGAAGCTGGTGGTGAAGAAGTCCCCGGGCGCGCGCACCTGGCTCTCGTGCCCCACGCAGTGCCAGTGGCGCAGCAGCAGCCGCTGCACCTCCTGCTCGAAAAGCTCCGGATCGCAATAGAACTCGCGCGTGAGCGCATGGCCGGCGCGTTGCGCGGCCACCGCCTGCGCGCAGCGCTCGGCAGCCTGCGGTGCGTTCACCGCCGCCGTCTGCGCCGCCTTACCCGGCATCAGCATGCCGTTTCCGGTCAATGGCCCGCGCCGCCCGAGCGCCACACCAGATTCACGCCGAAGGTACGCGGCCGGAACGTGTACACGTTCTGCTGCGGGGGAAAGCTGCCATCGGTCTGACCCAGGATGTAGTTGGTGGTGGTGTGCGAGTCGAGCAGGTTGTCGCAGAAGGCCGTGAGCTGCACGTCCCCGAAACTCATGCCCGCACGCAGTGAGGCGAACGAATTCGATGGATAGGCGTAGGAGTAGCCGAAGTTGTACACCGCACCGGCATTCGGGTCCTGCACGTTCGCGAGCCAATTGTTGCGGCTTTCGTACTGCCAGTCCGCGCGCACGAAGGTATCGCGTGCCGCCAGGTGGAAGTTGTATTGGACGCCCACCGATACCGTCCACGGTGGAGTCGTGCCCGGAGCGTAGTTGATGCCCTCCTGGCCGGTGATGGCATCGCCATCGACGGCCTTGCACGGTATGCCTATGCCGGAGCTCCCCGGCGTGCAGTCGCTCGGGGAGTTCTTGGTATAGCGGGCGCTGGTGTAGGCCGTGGCCAGGTCGATGGCGACCGGCCCGAACAGCATCTGCGCCTGCAGATCGAAGCCCTTGGCGACCGCGGTACCGAGATTGTCCGTGAACTGCAGCCCGCAGTAGCCGGCGACGTACAGGTTCTGCTGGATGTTGTGCCACTTGATGTAGTAGACGCTGGTCGCCACCCGCAGCCAGTCGGCAACCCCGTTCTTGGCGCCGATCTCGTAGTTCTGCGTGTAGTCGGACTGGTAGGTGAGCGGCGCCCCGTTCGGGTAGCCCGCGGCCGCGAGGTCCGCATCGCAGTACTGCGGCAGCGGCGCATTGCCGCCGCCGACGCGGAAACCCTTGGCATAGCTCAGGTAGTACAGGTTGCGCGGGTCGAC
This sequence comes from Steroidobacteraceae bacterium, assembly GCA_035541695.1. Taxonomy (GTDB): domain Bacteria; phylum Pseudomonadota; class Gammaproteobacteria; order Steroidobacterales; family Steroidobacteraceae; genus 13-2-20CM-66-19. The sequence goes on along the minus strand of DATKMV010000041.1, from coordinate 52,811 downwards.
CTGGAAGGACAGCACCGCCTTGGGCGTATTGGGGGTCTCGCTCTGGCTCGCCTGGGTGGGTTGCGGCCCGTAGTTCTCGTAGCCGTCCGCATAGTGAGTGAGCTCGAAGGTGGTATGCGCGATCCGCTCGCCGACGGTGAGCCGCATCCAGTCGGTGAAGGCGTAGCTCACCTCGCCGTAGCCCGCGAACTGCTTGTCGATGGTGGTGTTGTTGTTGTAGTAGATGTCGCAGGCAGGAATTACCGGATAGGCCGCATTGGTCGGGCAGGAGTAGAAGTTGGCGGGGGTTACCCCGTCGGGGGAGTAATAGTCCGCGGGCGACAACCCGTAGAGATAGTTGAACACCTGGTCGATGTTGGTCGACTTCAGCTCCTCGATGCTGCCCTCCTTGGCCTCCTGCCAGAACACCCCCGCGGTCCAGGTCCAGCGCGAACTGGTGTCGGCTGACTGCCAGCGCAGCTCGGCGGTGTAGCTCTTCTGGTGGTTGGTCATGGCGTTGGGCGTCTGCGTGCCGCGCAGCGCCGCAGGCAGATGGATGCCGCTGCTGTCGATCAGCGGGAACCACGAGCAGCTGGTGGCATCATCGGGTGCCGAGCACTTGGGCGACTGCGGGAACGAGTCGTTCGGCCCTCCCAGCCCGCTCGGAATGGTGTTCCAGTAGCTGAGGTCATACACCGTCCCCTGGTAGGCGGTGAGCTGCCTGCGGTAGTAGTAGGAGGCGTTGCCGATCACCTGGCTCTTGCCGAGGTCCCATTGCACCTTGAGCGCGCCCAGGTAGTAATCATCCGGTCCGCCGATCCGCTCGGGGGTCGCGGTGTTGAATTGCCCCTGATCGGGGTTCGAATACGCCGGCCAGTAGGTCGGCTCGTCGTGCCGGTCCTGCTTCTGGTAGAGGAAGCTCGGCGCGATGGTAACGCTCGTGGCCGGCTGCCAGGTGGCCGCGAGGCGCGCCAGGTAGGAGTGTGAGTAGTTGATGTTGTCGTCGATGATGGCGCCGGTGCCGGGATCGACCCTGTTGATCCAGCCGCCGTCGTAGCGGTACCAGAGACTTGCGCGGATGCCGAACACGCCATCCACCAGCGGCCGGCCGACGGCCACGCCGAACTCGCCATTGGGCTGGCCGTGCTCCGTGTAGGAGAGCTCGCTGCGAATGTAATCGTCCGCCGCGGTGAGGCTGGCCGGGGTCATGATGTAACGCACCGCGCCGCCCTCGGCGCCCGCACCGAACAGCGTCCCCTGCGGACCGCGCAGCACTTCGACGCGCTGCAGGTCGAAAGTCTTGGGCAGCGTGTCGTCGGGGTTGAAGCCGACCGAGCGCATCTGGATCGGGGTGTCGTCGATGTAAATCCCGGTGGTGCCGGCGCCACCGGATGAGGAAATGCCCCGGATCGAGATCGCATTGGTGCCGGAGTCATCGATGGTGACACCCGGGGTGAAGCGAACCATGTCGCGGAAGTCCTTGATGCCGCGCGAGTCGATCGCGTCCTGGGTCAGGGCGGTGACGCTGATCGGCACCTTGCTGAGCTCTTCCTCGCGGCGGGTCGCGGTGACCACCACCTCCTGCAGCTGCGGTGCCGCACCGCCCGTAGCGGTGGCGGGGGCCTCAGGACCCGCCGCACCCGTGGCGCTGGCAGCGTCACCGGCGCGCGCGCTGTCCGGCACCAGGCTTACCAGCCAGGCCGCGGCGAGCGGTAGCGACATCGAGCAGAGAGTGGCGCGTATCGAGTTCCTCATAACCTTCCCCTTCAAATTGGCGCTAGGTCTGCAGCAACACCGCCGCATCCGCGCTCCAGCTCACGAACACCTCGTCGTTCCAGTCGATGAGCGCCTCGGAGGTGCGGCGCTCGTTCTGGGCGAACACGGTCACGAGCTTGCCACTCGTCGTCTTGATCTGGTAGGTGGAGCGATTGCCGAGGTAGCCGAGCTCCCACACCGTGCCGCGCAGCTGATTCATGCGGGCACCGTCGGCCGGCTGCTTGGCGAGGCGCATCTTCTCCGGGCGCAGCGAGATCCACACCCGCTGCCCGACCGAGAAGCTGCCGGCATGATCGACCAGCAGCTCACCGCCCGCCTCGGCGCAGCGCACGCTGATCACTCCCCCGTCGCAGGCGCACACGGTGCCCTCGAAGAGATTGGTGGTGCCGACGAAGTCGGCGACGAAGCGGCTGCAGGGAAACTCGTAGATCTCCGCCGGGGTGCCGACCTGCATGACGCGCCCGCGGTCCATCACCGCGATGCGCGTGGCGAGCGCCATGGCCTCGTCCTGGTCGTGGGTGACCACGATGAAGGTGATGCCGAGCTCGTACTGCAGGTCCATGAGCTCGAACTGCGTCTGCTCGCGCAATTTCTTGTCGAGCGCCGAGAGCGGCTCATCGAGCAGCAGCACCTTGGGCCGGCGAATGAGCGCACGGGCGAGCGCAACGCGCTGGCGCTGGCCGCCGGAGAGCTGGTGTGGCCGCCGCCGGCTGAGCGCGCCGAGCTGCACCATCTCGAGCGCCTCGCGGATGCGCCGTTGCTTCTCCTCGCGGGCGAGCGGCAGACGCCTCAGCCCGTAACCGACGTTGTCCTCGACGGTCATGTGCGGGAACAGCGCGTACGACTGGAACATCATGTTCACCGGCCGCTCGTGTGGGGGCACGTCCGCCATGTCGACGCCATCGATGAGGATCCGACCGCTGCTCGGCGCGGCGAATCCGGCCAGCATGCGCAGCAGGGTCGTCTTGCCGCAGCCGGAGGCGCCGACCAGCGCGAACATCTCGCCTTTGTAGATGGCGAGATCGACCTCGCTCACCGCGGTGGCGGCGCCGAAGGTCTTGCTGACCCCCTCGATCAGGATCTGCGGCGTGGCGGCCGGGTCGAGCCACGGCCGGGTGCCGTTCGATTTTGCCTGACTGACGATCATGCGCCCGGCGTCACCTCCCGCTCAGAAATCCGCCGGCGGCGTCGCCCGGCGGCGCGCCGGCGCATAGAAGGGCCGCTCGACGACCCGTGCGGGGACCATGCGCCGCTCCCATACGAGCTCGCGGTTGAGGTAGATGTCGGCCCACAGGGTCGAGCCGATGGCGCTGTGCGCAGCGTCCACCGTGGCGAGCGCGAGGTTGCGCTTGCAGGTCGGCGACCAAGTCGCCGAGGTGACACTGCCGGCCTGGGTGCGGCCCGAGCGGCTGGTGTACAGCAGCGCATCGTGCGCCGGCTTCTGTCCCGCCACATCGAGCCCCACGAGCTGCCGGCGGGGACCCCGTGCCTGCTCCGCGAGCAGTGCGCGGCGGCCGGTGAAATGGCCCTTGCCGAAGTCGATGAGCCATGCGAGCCCGAGCTCGAGCGGTGATCGCTCGGTGCCGGGATACAACGTGTGTGCCGCGGAGATGAAATCCACGCGCGGCAGCAGGAATCCCGCCTCGATGCGTGCCATGTTGAGCGCGCGCGAGCCGACCGGCCGCAGCCCCCGACTGCTGCCGACCTCCATGAGCGCATCCCAGACACGCTCGGCGTCGGTGGGCGACATCCACAGCTCGTAGCCGAGGTCGCCGGTGAAGCCGGTGCGCGAGATCTGGAGTGTTATCGGCCCGCCCACGCTCCGGGGCAGGTCGAAGGTGGCATGCTCGAAGGGCTTGAGGCGCTCGACCCCGGCAAGGCCGAGGCTCCGGAGCAGCTTGCAGGAAGTCGGGCCCTGCAGCGCGAGCGCGGCGATCTCCCCGGTCACTTCGCAGATCTCCACTTCGAACCCGATGGCCGAGGCGCACAACCAGTCGAGCTGCCACTCGGCGGTGCACAGACGGTAGTCCCCGGGGCCGAGGCAGAAGACGGTGCCATCATCGATCAGGTGCCCGGCGTCATCGCACCAGATGGTGTAGGTGACCTTTCCCGCTGCGAGCTTGCCGAGATCGCGCGTCGTCAGACGGTTGAGGAAGCGCAATGCATCCCGCCCGGTGATGCGGTACTTCACCATGGGTGTCAGGTCATAGAGCGAGCTCGCGTTGCGGATCGCGAAGTACTCCTGCTCGACGCTCGTGAACACATCGACGGTGCTGTACCCGCTCCAGGGAATGAAGCTGTCGAGCTGGCTGAGCGCACGCGAGCGCTCGTGAAACGGCGTCTTCAGCAGCGGCTGACGGTAATGCGGCTCGCTCTGGGTGAGCATCTACGCAGCCTCCCGCAAGAGCGCCCGGGCCGCGTTGCGGCCCGCGAGTCCCATGACCCCGCCACCGGGGTGGCAGCCGGCGCCGCACAGGAACAGCCCCTCGAGCGGCGCGCGGTACTGCGTCGCTCCCGGCACGGGACGCAGCATGAAGAACTGATCGAGCGCGAGCTCGGCGTGGTGCCAGTGGCCGCCGCTGATGCGGAACTCCCGCTCGATGTCGGGCGGCGTGAGCAGCTCGCTCCCGAGTATGCAACCGGGCAGCGCCGGCGCATAGCGCGCGAGGGTCTCGATCGCGATATCGGCGAATCGCTGCCGCTGGCCCATCCAGCCGCCGGCGAGGGAGTACGGCGCGTACTGCACGATGGCCGAGAGCACGTGTCGGCCCGGCGGCGCGAGCGAGGCGTCAGCGAGCGTCGGCAGGGTGATCTCCAGTGTCGGCGCGCTCGAGAACTCCTCGTACTTGCTGTGGTTGTAGGCGCGCTCGATGTAGTCCGTCGAGGGAGCGATCAGCAGCCGGCCCCCGAGCGCCGCCGGTTCCAGGCCCGGGAACTCCGGCACGCCCGAAAGCGCCAGGTGCAGTTTCGCCGTGAGACCGCGGGAGCGCAGCTGCGAGACCCGCCGCACGAAGCCGGCATCGAGGTGCTCGCAACCGAGGAGGCGCAGGAAAGTCGTCTTCGGGTCGGCGCTCGAGATGACCGTGCTCGCGGCAATCGCCTCGCCCGACGCCAGCCGCACTCCCGCGGCCCGGTCGTCGCTCACCAGGATGCGCTCGACGAGGCTCCCGGTGCGCACTTCGGCGCCCGCGGCAGCCGCCGCCCGTGCGAGAGCCTGGGACAGGGCGCCGAGGCCGCCTGCCGGCTGCAGGAAGGTGCCGGCTCCCTGCGCCGCGGCGGCTCGGTACAGCAGTGACAGCACCGTCCCGGGCGAGCGCGGACCGTGGTTGGTCCCGAGCACGGCGTCCAGCGCCAGCGCGCCCTTCAGCAGCGGCGACCGAAAGCGCTCCTCGAGCAGGTCGTGCACGCACATGCCACCGATCCGCAGCAGCTCGCGCAGATCCTCGCGCCCCAGGCGGCGCAGTCGCCAACCGACGTTGAGAAGCGTTGCCCGATCGCGCCAGGCGGTGGTGCCGAGCCGCGGCGGCGTGGCATTCAGCACCGGATGGAGTGCGGCAGCGATGCGCTCGACGAGCCGCTGCCACTCGGCATACGTGGCCGCATCCGCCGGGCAGTGGACGGCGAGTGAGTGCGCGCCCTCGACCGCGATCGAGAGGTGCGCACCGTCGGTCGCGAGCGCCGTGCTCGGCAAGCGCGTCGCCGCGAAGGCGAGCCCGTGCCGCTCGAGCGCGAGCTCGCCCACGATGCTCGGAGGCATGAGGTGCAGCAGGTGCGCGCAGGCCGATACCTTGAATCCCGGCGCGAACTCGCGCGTCACCGCCGCCCCGCCGACCTCTGCGGACGCCTCGAGCACGAGCACGCGCCGGCCGCTGCGGGCGAGATAGGCAGCGCACACGAGACCGTTGTGGCCGCCGCCGATGACGATACAGTCGTAGCGCGCGGGGCCCGCGGCGCTCACGACAGCCGCCCCGCATCTGCGCCCCGCCGCAGGTCGCGCAGCACCGCGCGCGCGCAGTTGGCGCCGGGTGCTCCCATCACGCCACCGCCCGGATGAGTGCTCGAGCCGCACAGGTACAGCCCGCGCAGTGGTGAGCGGTACTGCGCATAGCCCGGCAGCGGCCGATTGAAGAAGAGCTGATCGAAGGTGAGCTCCCCCTGGAAGATGTTGCCTTCCGTCAGTCCGACCTCGCTCTCGATATCCTGCGGCGTACGGATCTCCGCGTGCAGGATGAGCTCGCGGAAGTCGGGACTGTGCCGCGCAATGCTGTCGATGACCGTTTCCCCGAAAGCACGCCGCCGCTCCGCGGTCCACTCCCCCGCGGCGAGCTGGTACGGGCAGTATTGCACGAACACCGACATGTAATGCTTGCCATCGGGCGCCATGGTCGGATCGATCTGCGTTGGAATGAGCATGTCGACGTACGGGGCATCCGACCAGCGCCCCTCCTTCCAGTCATCGTAGGCGCGCTCGAGCATCGCCAACGTGTCGGTGACGTGCATGTCGCCGCGCGTGCACGGCGAGCCCTGCGGAATCGCCGGAAAATGCGGCAATCGATCGAGTGCGATGTTGAGCTTGCCGGAGGAGCCGCGGATCTTGAAGCGCCGCACCTGCTCGAGGAACTCCGGCGGCAGCTCGCGCACCGGCAGCGTCTCGAGGAAGGTGCGCTTCACATCGAGGTTGGACACCACGACCGGTGCGTGCAGCTCCTCCCCGCTCTCGAGCACCACACCCAGCGTGCGCCCGTTACGCGTCAGGATCTGCGCGACCGCGGCGTCGGTGCGTACCGCGCCGCCACTCGCCGCGAGCGAGGCGGCGAGCGCCTGGGTGATCGCGCCCATGCCGCCGCGCGCGAAGCCCCAGGCACCGACCGCGCCGTCGATGCTGCCCATGTAGTGGTGCAGCAGCACGTACGCCGAACCCGGCGAGCACGGCCCGAGCGCGGTGCCGATGATCGAGCTGCCGGCGAGGTGTGCCTTGACGATCTCGCTCTCGAAATACTCCGCCAGCATGTCGGCGCAGCTCATGGTGAAGAAGCGCAGCGTGTCGTACATGCGCCCCTCGTCGAGCTTGTAGAAGTGCCGGGCGAGGAACAGCAGCTCCTTGAGGTCGCGCGCCCGCCAGGAGGTCGGATCCGGCGGGGTGCGCAGCAGCAGCGGCTTGATGAAGCGGCAGTGCCGCAACATGTCGCGCACGTAGCGCTCATAGGCCTCGGCGTCCTGGCGCGAGTGGCGTGCGAACTCGCGGCGCAGCGCCTCGTGGTTGTCGTAGATGGCGAGGTGCTCGCCGTTTCTCATCAGGGTGCAGCCACCCTCGTAGGGAATGATCTGCAGGCCGTGGCGCGGCAGCTCGAGCTCGCGCATGATCTCCGTGCGCAGCAGACTGCACACGTACGAGCAGTTCGAGTAAGTGAAGCCGTCGAACAGCCGGCGGCTCACCGCCGCCCCGCCGATGTAGGGATTGCGCTCCAGCACCTGCACCTTGAGCCCCGCGCGTGCCAGGTAGCAGGCATTCACCAGACCGTTGTGCCCCGCCCCGACGACGATGGCGTCGAAGCGGCTCGCGCCGCCGGCACTCACGCCGCCGGCTCGCCGCGCATCAGGCCCCAGTGCGTGCCCTGACGCCTGTCCGGCAGCGTGTCGAGGGTGCGATCGACCGCCACCTCGAAGGCCCGCAGCGTATCGCCCAGGCACGACTCATCGTGCGCGGCCGAGATGAACCAGGGCTCGCGCGAATCGGGCTCGCACAGGATGCATTCATCGTGCAGCACCTTGGCCACGGCGTCGTAGAAGCTGTAGTCGCTGCCCTTCCAGTCACGGTAAGTGCGCGGTGGGGTGTGGGCGAAGTACAGTCCGGTCATCGAAGGATGGCCGACGAAACTGTGCGCGATGCCGCGCGCGTTGAGAATCGCGCTCTGGCCCTCGCGCAGGCGCGTGCCGAAGGCGGCGATGCGCTCGAGCGCATCGGTGTTGGCGAGGATCTCGAGAGTCTTCTCGGCCGCAGCGAGCGAGACCGGATGCGCGGTGTAGGTGCCGCCGTGCGCCACGCCCTTGCCGAGCTTGCGCATGATGTCCTCGCGCCCGGCGAGCACCGAGATCGGATAGCCGTTGGCAAGCGCCTTGGCGAAGGTGCAGAGGTCGGCGCGCACATCATAGAGCTCCTGCACCCCGCCGCGCGCGACGCGAAAGCCGGTCTTCACCTCATCGATGATCATGACGACGCCGTAGCGGTCGCACAGTGCGCGCGCGGCGCGCACGTACTCGGGCTCGGCGGCGATGCCGAGACAGTTGCCCATGATCGGCTCGATGAGCAGGCAGGCAATCCGCTCGCCGTGCCGGCGCAGCACGTCCTCGAGCTGGTTGGCGTCGTTGGCCTGCACGAAGTGCGCGAAGTTGCGCGTCGCCAGCGGCACGCCCTCGCTGTAGGGGTACACGACCGGGTCCCCGACCTGCGACCACTTCTCCATCGGGGTGTACCACATGGCGGCATCGAACAGCCCGTGGTAGCTGCCCTCGAGAATGACGTAGTCATCGCGCCGGGTGTAGGCCCGCGCCAGGCGCAGCGCGGCCATCACCGCCTCGGTGCCGGAGTTGGAGAAGCGCACCAGCTCGGCTGCCGGCACCATCTGCGCGATGCGCTCGGCGACGCGGTATTCGGCCTCGGTCGAGAGCGCAAAGACCCCGCCGACCTCCATCCCCGCGCGTGCCGCGGCATCCACCCGCGGATCGGCGTAGCCGAGGATCGCCGGACCATAGCCCAGGCGATAGTCGACATAGACGTTGTCATCGAGATCGGTGACGCGCGCCCCGCGCCCCTCTTTCACGTAGATGGTGCGGCCCTCGCCCCAGAACCGGAAATTCGAGGCGACACCGAGCGGCAGCCGCCGCAGCGCACGCTGGTAGTGCTCGTGATTGCGGATGAGAGTACGGGCCATGGGGACCCCCTGCTTGTAAGTATCTGAGCCTGCAGGCGATCGGGCCACGTTACCATCCGGCACGACCCCCGTCTATATGGTCATATAATTTTATGGGTTAGACTTATATGGTCGTATATCGACTCGGCGCTGGAGAGTGCTTCATGAACGCGACCGCCCATCAGGCGCTCGAGCCTGATACCCGCTGGCCCGCCCGCTCGCTGCCCGCCTGGGTCTACAACGACGAGCGCCTGACGCCGCTCGAGATCGAGCGGATCCTCAAGCCGAGCTGGCAGATCGCCTGTCACCTGAGCCAGCTCCCGGAGCCGGGCGACTTCATCACCTTCGAGCTGGGCACCGACAGCGTCATCGTGCTGCGCGATGCCGCGGGCACCGTCCGTGCGCTGCGCAACGTCTGCCGCCACCGCGGCACGCGCCTGCTGGAAGGCACCGGCCACTGCCCGGGACGGATCGTCTGCCCGTACCACGGCTGGACCTACCGCTACGACGGATCGCTGCTGGCCACTCCGGCGCGCGATAGTTTCCCGGGCCTCGACCTGCGCGAGCACAGCCTGGATACCGTACACATGGAAGTGGCACTCGGGTTCGTGTGGGTGTGCCTCGCCGTGCAGCCACCACCCCCGCCCTCTGCGGTATGGGCACCGGTGATCGAGGAGCTGGCCCCGTATCGGCTCGCCGAGCTCGTGCCGACACAGCCGCTCTACATCGAGGAGTGGGCGGTGAACTGGAAAGTCGCGATGGACAATTACCTCGAGTCTTATCACGTGCCGATCGGCCATCCCGGGCTCAATCGCCTGTTCACCCCCGATTACGAGGATCAGCGCGGTGTGCCCGGTATAGCGCGCGGCTTCAGCTGGTTGCGTGAGGCACCCTCGGCACGCTGGAGCGAGCGCGTATATCAGAAGCACGTGGCGACGGTGACCGCGCCGCACCTGCCGGAGCGCGAGCGCCGCAGCTGGCGCTTCTACAGCTGTCTGCCGAACATCGGCCTCGACATCATGCCCGAGCAGGTGGATTTCTTTCAGGTATTGCCGCTCGGTGCGGGCCGGACCGCGATCCGGGGCGCAGCCTTCGGGCTGCCCGATGGACGGCGCGAAATGCGCCTGGTGCGCTGGCTCGGCAACCGGATCAACATGCAGGTGAACAGGGAGGACCGCCTGTTGTGCGAGCGGCTGCAGCGCGGCCTCAACGACAGTGCCTATCGGCCCGGACCCCTCTCGCGCATCGAGGTCTGGATGCTCGAGTTCCACGACCTGCTGCGCGCACGCATCCCGGAGGTGGCGCTGCCCGAGCGGCCGGCGCGCTTCGCCTGAGCTCAGAGAGTATCGTCCTGCCTCTGCAACGCACGCAGCAGGGCTGCGCTCTGCGCGCGGAACCGGGCGAGCGCTGCCGGCACCGGGCCGTCTTCGCTCACCGGGCCGCTCATGCCCTGGAGACCCGCCTGGGTCGACTCCGCGAGCGCGATCTGTTGCGCCAGCCACGTCTGCAGCCGCGGCCCGGCGCGCGCGGCCCGTGTCTGCCGCCCGGAGCGCCCACGCGCGAACTCGAAACGCCGCAGCCGGCTGCGGCCCGCCACGGTCGGCAACACCTGCAGGATGCGCGCGCCATCGGTACGCACCTCGAGGAGCTGATTCGGTGCGATGAAACGCTGCTGCGGCAGCGGTGCCTCGAGCCACTGCTCGACGAGGAGCTTCCAGTCGGCGGCGACCTCCTGCTCGTTCATGCCGAGCGGAGTGAGCGCGGCGAGGGGTGCCCACACCGATCGATCGCTCGCCGTGGGCGCGCGGTCGCCGTCGGCGCCGGCGCGTATCAGCAGCAGGCCGCCGGCGCGGTGCAGCGGCAGCGGCGTGAGATCGCCCGCCGTCGAGCCGGAGACGAGACGGCCATCGAAGCTGTAGGTGAGGGAGTGCGGCGCGCACTGAATGGCACTCTTCAGGTGGCCGCGACGCGCCGTCACCAGTGCGTGTGGACGTCGCCGGCATGCGTTGCGGAAAGCGTACAGCCGGCCGCGCTCGGCGCGCACGACGAGCGCGCGCTCGCCGAGCACATCCCCGCTCAGGTAGTCACCGGCAACGCGCAGCTCCGCCTCGTGTCCGAGCACCTGCCAGGCCGGGCGCAGCAGCTGCTCGCGCTCGGCGGCGAGCAGCGCCTCGTCACGGTAGGCCTGCGCCGGCAGCCGCTCATCGCCGCGGGCCGCAGCCGCTGCCGCGGCCGGTGCGCCGGGAAGCTCACCGCCGGGCTCGCCGAACTGCCCGGGGAACAGCGAGCGCAGGTAGCGCAACGAGCGGGCGACCAGCGCCGCGCGGTCGATGTTCGCCTCGCTCTGGAAGGCGATCCCCTGCCACAACACCTCGAGCACCCCGATCAGGCCGAGCGCCACCGCGTCGGCATCGAGGTGGCTCGCGCCGCTCACCGCGATCATCCGCTCCATCAGCTCGCGCACCAGCGCGGCAAACTCCTCGTCCTTCTGGCCGCAGATGTCCTGGTATTCCTGCCGCGCGCTCGCCTCGCCCCAGAATGCGTACCACACCGACACCTTGCGCGGACTGGCGATGTCCGCGTCGAGATAGAGATTCACCAGCAGCCGCAGCGCCTGCACCGGGTCGCTCCTCAGCCGGCTCACGGGCCCGAGCAGCTGCTCGCCGAACTCCGCCGCCAGATGCTCGAGTGATGCCACCAGCATCGCGGCCTTCGAATCGAAATAGAAGCGCACGATGCCGGGTGAGAGGCCGGCGAGCGCCACCACTTTCTCCACGGTGGTGCGCGAGGGTCCGTAGAGGTGCAGTGCGGAGATGCACGCGTCGATCAGGCGCTGCCGCTGGCGCTGGCGGATGCGCGAGCCGCCGCTCCCGGGATGCGTGCTCACCGTGGCCCGCTGCGCGGACGGTCGACTCACTGGCAGCTCCTCGCTTTGGCGTGTTGGCGGCGGGCGCCTGTACGCCGCGCAAGTTTATCCCGCACAATACTCCCAGGCACCCTCCGTACCTTAACTCATGAGACGTACCTGGGCTCCGGGCCGCTGGCTCATCATCCTGCCGCCGCTGCTGTTCCTGGTCATATTTTTCCTGGTGCCGTTCGCGTTCGCCTTCAAGATCAGCTTCGCGGAGGCGGCGCCGCGCGTGCCGCCGTTCACGGACGTGATCTCCTTCACGAGCGATCACCACCTGCGGCTCGCCATCAGCCTCGGCAACTATCGTTACCTGCTGACGGATGAAGTCTACGGCGTCGCGTACCTCTACTCGCTCCGTACCGCTTTCTTCTCGACGCTCATCTGCCTGCTGCTCGGTTACCCGATGGCCTACGCCATCGCGCGTGCGCCGAAGTCGAGGCAGGGCCTGCTGCTGCTCATCATCATGCTGCCGTTCTGGACCTCGTTCCTGCTGCGCGTCTACGCGCTCGAGGGCATCATCCGCGATACCGGTTTTCTCAATACCGCGCTGCTGCACCTCGGGCTGATACGCGAGCCGCTGCGCATCATGCGCACCAGCCTGGCGGTGTACCTCGGCATCATCTACTCCTACCTGCCCTTCATGGTGTTGCCGCTTTTTGCGACGCTGGAGAAGCTCGATCCGACCCTGCTCGAAGCCGCCGCGGACCTCGGCAGCAGGCCGTGGCGAGCGTTCCTCGACATCACCCTGCCGCTGTCGATCCCCGGGGTGATCGCCGGCTCCATGCTGGTATTCATCCCCGCGGTCGGGGAGTTCGTGATTCCGTCGCTCCTCGGTGGCCCGAACCAGCTCATGATCGGCCGCGTGCTGTGGGATGAGTTCTTCGGCAACCACGACTGGCCGGTTGCCTCGGCGGTGGCGATCGCGTTCCTGCTGCTGCTGGTCGGGCCGATCGCCATCTATCAGTACTACAACGTGCGTCAGCTCGAGGCCTGAGCGGGCTCATGGAGCGCCGCCCCTCCGTCGCTCTGCTGTCGGTGCTGTTGCTCGGCATCGCGCTGCTGTACGTGCCGATCCTGGTGCTGATCGCCTACTCCTTCAACGCCTCGCCGCTCGTGAACGTCTGGGGCGGCTTCTCGACCGCCTGGTACGGCGAGCTGCTGCACAACCGGCAGCTGCTCGGCGCGGCGCTGCTGTCGCTGGAGGTGGCGATCGCGGCCTCCACCGGCGCGATCTTTCTCGGCACCCTGGCCGCCATCGCGCTGGTGCGCTTCGCGCGCTTTCCGGGACGGCTGCTGCTCACCGGCATGGTGAATGCGCCGCTCGTCATGCCGGAGATCATCACCGGTATCACTCAGCTGCTGCTGTTCGTGTCCATGGTGCAGCTGCTTGGCTGGCCGCATCGCGGCTTCACGACCATCGTGTTGTCGCACGTCACTTTCTGCACCGCCTACGTCACCATCACGGTGCAGTCACGGCTGCAGGCGGCGGACCGCTCCCTCGAGGAGGCGGCGCAGGATCTCGGCGCCACCCCGGCGCGGGCGTTCATCGACATCACGCTGCCGATCATCGCTCCCGCGATCATCTCCAGCTGGTTGCTGTGCTTCACCCTGTCACTCGATGACCTGGTGATCTCGAGCTTCGTCGCGGGACCTGGTGCCAGCACCCTGCCGATGGTGATCTACTCGAAGGTGAAGCTCGGTGTGAGCCCGGACATCAACGCGCTCGCGAGCATCATCGTCTGCGGTGTCGGCGTCTGCATCGTCGCGGCCCGCGGCATGATGCTGCGCAGCGAGCGCCGGCGCGCGCTCGCAGCCCCACCCGCAGGGTGAGGGCCGTGCCGGCGAGCCGGATTCCGCCGGGTGCTCTTTACAGGCCCGTCTTGATGCGCGTCCAGGTCCGGGTCCGCAGCCGCTCGAGCGCCGGTCCGGCTTCCACCGCATGGTACAGCCGTGCCTCCACCGCCGGGGACAGGTAGAGGACCGGGTCCGCACGGATCTGCGGATCGACGTAAGCGTCGGCCGCCGCGTTGTCGTTCGCGTAATTGATGTCGTTGGTGACCGCCGCGATCACGCGCGGCTCGAGCATGTAGTTCAGGAATTTGTGCGCGGCGAGCGGATGCGGCGCATCGGCGGGTATCAGCCAGGCATCGTACGAGCCGTTCGCGCCCTCTTTGGGGATGGTGAAGACGAGTGGGACGTCGAGGCCTACCGCGCGGGCGCGAGCGCGCGAGGTCGCGTAGTCCGCCGACCACGACATGGAGATGCAGAATTCCCCGTTGGCGAGCCCGTTCATGTATTCGGTCGAGTCGAACGCACGGATGTAGGGGCGCACGGCGATCAGCAGCTTCTCCGCCTGCGCGTAGTCCTCTGGCCGATGGGTATTGGGATCCAGGTGCAGGTAGTTGAGCGCGAGCTGCAGCACATCCTCTGCGGAATCCAGGAACGTGACGCCGCAGTCCGCGAAATGCCGCAGCACCTCGGGCTTGAAGATCATGTCGAGGCTGTCGACCGGCGCATCCGGCAGGCGCGCGCGGATCATGTCGACGTTATAGGCGAAGCCGTTGACGTGCTGCAGATAGGGAACCGCATAGCGGTTGCCGGGATCCGCAGCGGCCTCGATCGCGAGCACGTGCGGGTCGAGGTTCTTCCAGTTCGGCAGCAGCGACTTATCCAGCGGGCGGTAGATGCCGGCCTTGATCTGGCGGCTGAAGTAGTCGGTGGAGGTGCTGACCACGTCGTAGCCGGCATCGCCCGCCATCATCTTCGCTTCGAGCGTCTCGTCGGCGTCGTACGTGTCGTAGATCACCCGGATACCGGTGCGGGCCTCAAAGTTGGCGATGGTGTCCTTGCCGATGTAGTCGGCCCAGTTGTAGATGCGCAGCTCCCGCTCCGGCGCGCCCGGTACGTTGCCGGAGCCGCTGCCGCACGCCCCGAGCAGGCCGGCGAGCAGCGCCGCGAGCGCGGCGCCGGGCGTGCGCAGGCTCAGCAGGCCCCGGGCACTGCCACTCACCCCTGGAGCTTCACCATGATATGGCGTACCACCGTGTAATCCTCGAGCGCATACACCGACAGATCCTTGCCGTAGCCGGAGCGCTTGAAGCCGCCGTGCGGCATCTCGCTCACCGTGGCGAAGTGGGTATTGATCCAGGTCGCACCGAACTGCAGTCGCGCCGCCACCTGCATGGCCCGCGACACATCGCGCGTCCATACCGAGGAGGCGAGCCCGTACTCGCTGTCGTTCGCCCAGCGGATGGCCTCCTCGGCATCGCTGAAGGGCGTCACCGACACGACCGGCCCGAACACCTCACGCTGCACGATCTCATCGTCCTGGCGCGCGCCGGCGATGACCGTGGGCTCGTAGAAGAAGCCGGCGCCGGCGCGCGCCTTGCCGCCGGTGGTGAGCTCGACGTGCCCGGTGGCGACCGCCCGTGCGACCATGGCGGCGACCCGCTCGCGCTGCACCTGCGAGATGAGCGGTCCCATCTCGACGCCCGCCTCCTGCTGCGTGCCGACGCGCAGGCTGCGGGCCGCGCTGGTGAGATCCGCCACCAGGCGTTCGTAGATGCGCTTGCCGGCGTAGAGCCGGCAGGCGGCGGTGCAATCCTGACCGGCGTTGTAGAACGCGAAGGTGCGCACGCCTGCGACCACCGCCTCGAGGTCGGCATCGTCGAATACGATGACCGGTGCCTTGCCACCGAGCTCGAGATGGGTGCGCTTGAGGTTGCCGGCCGCGGCCGCCAGCACTTTCTGTCCGGTCGCCACCGAGCCGGTGAGCGACACCATGCGCACGCGCTCGTTGCTGACGAGCGCCGTGCCGACCGGCTCGCCGCGGCCGCAGATCACGTTGACGACACCGGGCGGCAGCAGCTCGGCGAAGCGTGCCGCGAGCTTGAGTGTCGTGAGCGGTGTCATCTCCGAGGGCTTGAGCACGAGCGTGTTGCCGGCCGCGATCGCCGGTGCGATCTTCCAGGCCGCCATCATCAGCGGGTAGTTCCAGGGGGCGATCGAGCCGACCACTCCGACCGGGTCGCGGCGGATGAGGCTCGTGTGACCGGGCAGGTACTCGCCCGCCGCCAGTCCCGAGGGACTGCGGCACACGCCGGCGAAGAAGCGGAACACGTCGGCGATCGAGGGCATCTCGTCGTTGCGCGCCGCCGCGAGCGGCTTGCCGGTGTTGCGCGACTCGAGCGCCGCGTAACCATCCGCGTCGTCCTCGATCTCATCGGCGATGCGCAGCAGCGCCTGCGCACGATCCCTGGGGGGGCTGGCCGCCCAGCCCGGAAATGCGGCCTCCGCGGCGCGCACCGCCTCCTCCACCTGCGACACCGACGCCGCGGGTACGCTCGCGATCTGCGCTCCGCTCGCCGCATCGAGCACCGTCTCCGCCGCGCCTTCGCCGCTCACGAGCCGGCCGCCGATCAACAGTTTGGTGTTCATTTCGGTCTCCAGTGCGTGTGCTTGCCGCGCGCGCGGTGCGCTTATATTATTATAGCCATAATATTAACTAGCGGTGCGCGCTGCTGCGACGAGGTTGCCATGAACTCCGACGTCATCATCACCTGCGCCATCACCGGCGATGACACCAAGGTTACCAAGAGCCCGCACTGTCCGATAACTCCCGAGCAGATCGCCGCCTCCGCCGTCGAGGCGGCACGCGCCGGGGCGGCCATCGTACACATCCACGTGCGCGATCCGGAGACGGGCGCTTTCAGCATGGCGACCCGGCACTACCGCGAGGTGGTCAAGCGCATCCGCGAGAGCAAAGTCGATGTGCTGGTGAACCTCACCTGCGGCATGGGTGGGTATATCTGCATAGGGAAGCAGGGGCTGCAGGACACCCCCGCCGCCGGCACCGATTTCGTGACGCAGCGCGAGCGCATGCGGCACGTCATCGAGCTCTGCGAGGAGGGACTGTATCGGCCGGAGATCGCGACGCTCGACTGCGGCACGCTCAACTTCGGCGATGGCAACCGCGCCTACATCTCGACGCCCGACTACTGTCGCGAGGGTGCCGGGATCCTGGGCGAGCTCGGTGTCAAGGTGGAGCTCGAGATCTTCGATACGGGCAACCTGTGGTTCGTGAAGCAGATGATCAAGGAGGGACGCATCCCGGCTCCGGCGATGATCCAGCTGTGCACCGGCATCCCCTGGGGGGTGCCCGCGGATGTGGGGCACCTGCTCGCCATGGTGAATTCTCTGCCGCCCGACTGCGTCTGGACCTCCTTCGCCGTGAGCCGCATGCAGATGCCCTGGGTCGCGCAGTCGGTGCTGCTCGGCGGCAACGTGCGCGTCGGCCTCGAGGACAACCTGTACCTGTCGCGCGGGGTGTACGCGAGCAACGCGCAGCTGGTCGAGAAGGCCCGCACCATCATCGAGGCGATGGGCGCGCGCGTGCTCACCGCGGCGCAGACCCGCGAGCGGCTGAAGCTCTCCTGAAGTGGCCGGCATTCCGCTCTACCAGACCGCGATCCAGCCGGAGTGGATCGATTACAACGGCCACCTGCGCGACGCCTACTACGGGCTGATCGTGAGCCTCGCGACGGATGCGCTCATGGACCGCGTCGGGCTCGATGAGGCGTATCGCCAGAGCACCGGCGGCACGCTCTACACGCTCGAGATGCACCTGAATTTCCTCCAGGAGGTGCACGCGGCCGACACGGCCACCGTGAGCGTGCGCGTCCTCGGCGTCGATCAGAAGCGCATCCATGCCGCCTTCGAGATCGGCCGGCGCGGCAAGCCGGGCATTGCCGCGAATGCCGAGCTGATGCTGCTGCACGTGCGTCAGACCGCGGGCAACGTCGCGAGCGCGCCGTTTCCGCCGCAGGTGAGTGCAGCGCTCGAGCGGCTGCACAGCGAGAGCGCCGCGCTGGCGGCGGAAGGTCCGGGCTCGCGCCGCATGGAGCTGCGCCCGCCGGTACGTGCATGAGCGCAGGTCGGCTGCAGCGCCTGCTGGCGCCCCGGAGCATCGCACTGATCGGCGGCACATGGGCCGATGCGGCGCAGGCGGCGAGCACCGTGATCGGCTACACCGGCGAGCTCTGGCGGGTGCATCCGACGCGGGCCTCCTCGGCCGCGCAGCGCTACTACCGCTCGGTGGATGAGCTGCCGGCGGCGCCGGATGCGGCCTTCGTGGCGGCGCCGAACCGCGAGGTGCCGGCGATCGCCGCTGCGCTCGCGCGGCGCGGGGCGGGTGGCTTCGTCTGTTTCGCCGCCGGGTTCTCCGAGACCGGGACCGAGGAGGGGGAGCGGCTGACGAGTGAGCTCCTGGCGGCCGCCGGGGAGCTGCCGTTCTTCGGACCGAACTGCTACGGACTCGTGAACTTCCTCGATGGCGCCGCGCTCTGGCCCGATCAGCTCGTCGGCGGACGGCGCGAGCGCGGCGTCGCGCTCATCTGTCAGAGCGGCACGGTGGCACTCAACCTGCTCTTCAACGACCGCTCGCTCCCCATCGCCTCGGTACTCACCGTCGGCAACCAGACACGGCTCGCAGCTGAGGACCTCATCGAGCACCTGTGCGCGGACGAGCGAGTCACGGCGGTCGGCCTGTATCTCGAGGGCGTCAAGGATGTGCCGCGCTTCGCACAGGCGGTCGCACATGCACGGCTCGCCCGCAAGCCCATCGCGCTCGTCAAGACCGGGCGCACGGCGGCCTCCACCGAGGCGGCGCGCACGCACACCGGCGCGCTCGCCGGCGCGGACAACGTGTTCGATGCCTTCTGCGCGCAGGCCGGGGTGGCGCGCTGCGAGTCGCTCGCGAGCCTGTGCGAGACCTTGAAGCTCCTGCACGTTGGCGGCCCGCTGCCGGGCCGGCGCATCCTCGCCATGGGCGCTTCGGGCGGCGACACGGCCATGGCGGCCGATGCCGCGCGCAACCTGTCGATCGAGTTTCCGCCTTTCGACCCGAACGATGCCGCGCAGCTGCGCGCGCTGCTCTCCGCGCGGGTGCATATCTCCAATCCGTTCGATTTCCACACCCACGTCTGGTTCGACTATCCCCGCCAGCGCGCCATGTTCAGCATCGCGCAGCGCGCCGGCTTCGACCTCGTGGCGTTTCTCCTCGACTGCCCGCCGGCGGCGGCCGATGACGCCGCGTACGTGCGCGCGATCGAGGAATTCGCCGCTGCGCTTCCGGGGGCGAGCAGCCGCGCCGCGGTCATCTCCTCCCTGCCCGAATCGCTCGGCAGCGCCGCGCGCGAGAAGTGCTTCGGTTGGGGCGTGGTGCCGCTTCAGGGCCAGCGCGAAGCGCTCGAGGCGATCGACCTGGCCGCGAAGGTCGGTGAGGCGTGGAGCCAGGGCGCGCCGCTCGAGCTGCAACGACCGAAGGCCGCGGCCGGCACCGCGCAGTCACTCTCGGAGCCGGAGGCGAAGGAAGCCCTGGCGCGGCACGGCGTGGTCGTGCCGCGGGCGCGCGTTGTGAGCGTCGCCGATGCGGCGGACGCCGCCGCCGCGATCGGATTCCCGGTGGTCATCAAGGCAGCGGGCGCGGCCCTCGAGCACAAGTCCGACATCGGCGGGGTGGTGCTCAACGTGCGCACTGTCGCCGAAGCAGCCAGCGCCGCTCGACGGCTCGCCGCGCTTTCCCCGACGCTGCTCATCGAGGAGATGGTGGCCGACGGAGTGGCGGAAATCCTCGTCGGCCTGCGTGTCGATCCGCAGTTCGGTCTGCTGCTCGTGCTCGGCGCCGGCGGCGTGCTCACGGAGCTGCTGCGTGACAGCGTGACACTGCTGCCGCCTTTCACCGCCGCGGGCATCGCTGCGGCACTCGGCCGACTGCGGTCCGCCGCGCTGCTCGCGGGTTTCCGCGGCCGACCCGCGGCGGACGTGCCGGCGCTGATCGAGACCGCCCTCGCCTGCACGCGTTACGCCGCGACGAATCTCGAGCGCTTCGTCGAGCTCGACCTCAATCCGGTCATCGTGCGCCCGCGCGGCCGCGGCGCGGTGGCGGTCGATGCGTTGATCCGTCTTGCCTGACTCAGAGCTCGCACAAAGGAGCAACTATGTCCGCTGGCGTCACGACCCGAACCGACGGCCCGATTCTCGAGGTGGTGCTCGATCGCCCCAAGGCGAATGCCATCGATCTCGCCATGAGTCGCGGGCTCAACGACACTTTCTCCCGTTTTCGGGATGATCCGGCACTGCGCGTCGCGATCGTGACCGGTGCCGGCGAGCGCTTCTTCAGCCCCGGCTGGGATCTGAAAGCCGCGGCGGCCGGGGAGTCATCGAACGAGGACTGGGGGGTGGGCGGCTTCGGCGGGCTCAACTACCCGCGCAACCTCGACAAGCCGCTCATCGCGGCGGTGAATGGCATCGCCTGCGGCGGGGGCTTCGAGATCGTGCTCGGCACCGACATCATCGTCATGGAGGAGCACGCCCGGTTCGCGCTTCCCGAGATCAACGTGGGTGTGCTTGCCGACGCGGGCACCATCAAGCTGCGCCGCCGCATCCCCTATCACGTCGCGGTCGAGTTTCTCATGACCGGCCGCTGGATGGATGCGGCCGAAGCCAAGCACTGGGGACTCGCCAATCACGTCGTACCCAAGGGCCAGAGTCTCGCGAAGGCGCGGGAGATCGCACGGCAGCTGGCGGCGGGTCCGCCGCTGCTCTTCCCGGCGATCAAGCAGCTGCTGCGCCACACCGAGGTCGTGGCCGAGCATGCCGCCTTCGAGCTGCATGACAGCCTCGATGCGGTGCAACGCGTGATCCGCTCCGAAGACCTGAAGGAAGGCACGCGCGCGTTCTCCGAGAAGCGTGCGCCGGTATGGAAGGGGCAGTGAAGCGGCTGCAGTCCGCCCCGCGCGCTCACCCCCCGAGCGGCCGCAGCAGGGCGCGCGAGATGATGTGACGCTGCACCTCGCTGGTGCCGTCCCAGATCCGCTCGATGCGCGCATCGCGCCAGATCCGCTCGAGCGGCAGATCGCTCATCAGTCCCATCCCCCCGTGGATCTGCAGCGCTTCATCCGCCACCATCGCGAGCATCTCGCTCGCCTTGAGCTTCGCGACCGCCATGTCCATGTCGCCGGCGGTACCCTGCTCGAGCTTCCAGGCGGCCTCGAGCGTCAGGAGCTCTGCGGCGCGCAGCTCGACCGCCATGTCGGCGAGCTTGAACGATACGCCCTGGAATTTCCCGATCTGCTGACCGAACTGCACGCGCTCGGCGGCCCACTGCGTGGCGCACTCGAGCGCTCGCTCGGCGCGCCCGAGGCAGTTGGCGGCAACCTGCAGCCGCGTTGCCCCGAGCCAGGTATTGGCGACCTCGAAGCCGCGATGCACCTCCCCGAGCACCGCCGTGGCCGGCACACGGCAGTCGCTGAAGTCCAATATGCAGTTGTTGTAGCCGCGGTGTGAGACGTTGTGGTAGCCGGGCCGCACCTCGAAGCCCGGCGTGCCCTTGTCGATGAGGAACGCGGTGATCAGCTTGCGCTTGCCGCGCGCGGAGCTCTCCTCGCCGCTCGCTGCGAACAGGATGACGAAGTCGGCGTGGTCCGCATGGCTGATGAAATGCTTCGTGCCGTTGATGATGAAATCGCCGCCGCGCTGCACCGCGCTCGTGCGCATGCTGCGCAGATCCGAGCCCGCCTGCGGCTCGGTCATGGCGAGGCACTCGACGCGCTCGCCGCGCACGGTCGGCAGCAGATACTGCTCGCGCTGCGCACCGCTGCAGGCGAGCAGGATGTTCGAGGGGCGTGCCACGCAGGTGTACTGCAGGGCGTAGCTGGTGTACCCGAGCTCCTTCTCGTACAGGACCCAGCTCACCCCATCGAGGCCGGCGCCGCCGACCTCGGCCGGCATGTTGGCGGCATACAGCCCCGCGGCAATCGCCTTGGCCTTGAGTGGCCGCCACAGCTCCGCGGCGAGCACCCCGCTCGACTCGACCTCGCGCTCGTGCGGCACCAGCTCCTGCCGCACGAAATCCCGCGTGGTCTTGATGATGAGCTGCTGCTCTTCGCTCAGGGAAAAGTCCATGCGTTACTCCTCAGAAACCCTGGCCGCGCCGGCGTTGGCCCAGCCCTGCAGCAGCTGCAGTTGCAGCCGCAGCTGCTCGATCTGGCGTGCAGCGGGCCACTCGGCGCGGCTCGCCACCGCACTCGCCGTGACACCGTTGATGAAGGTGATGACCGAGCGCAGCACGTGCGCGCGCGTCGACCGTGGCCAGCGTTCCCATTCCGGGAAGCCGCGCGCCAGGCAGCGCTCGAACAGCCGCAGATACTCGCGATGCAGCCACGCGTTGACACGCCTGAGTCGCCGGTCGGCGGGCACCTGCCCCCAGAATGCCATCCACACCGCGCCCTCCGTGTAACGTGTGGCATCGATCGGCAGCGCCTCGCTGAGGAGCGCCAGCAGATCTCCTGCGGCGCCCGCCTGCGCGAGCCGCTCCTCGATGCGCCGCAGAATCAACCGCAGCGCCGCGAGGATGATCTCCTGCTTGGTCTCGAAGTAGTGCGCAATCATGCCGGTGGTGCAGCCGGCCGCCCGGGCGATGCGCACGATGGTCGCCTGCTCGAAGCCATGCTGCGCGACCACGCGGCAGGTGATGAGCGCGATCTCATCGCGCCGCTGCTGGTGGTCGACGATCTTCGGCATCGGATCAGCCGGTCGCGGCCTGCACGGCCGCAAGGCGCGAGCGCACCTGCGCGTCCATGGCGGAGGCCTTGCCCGGTGGGGTGCTGACGTGAAGGTACAGCAGCTCGGCGGTCGCGATGAGCGCGTCATCCCGCGCACGGTGCAGGCCATGCAGCACGCGAATGCGCTTGTCGTCGACCTCCGCCACGCGGCTGAGGACGTACAGCTTCTCCTGCAGATGCGCCTCGGCCCGGTAGCTGAGGTGCGACTCCACCGTATACAGAGCTCGTCCCGAGCGACGATAGGCGTCGTCGATACCCGCGTAGCGGAACAGCGCCTCGCTCGCATCGCCGAACACCTGCAGGTAACGCGAATCGGTCATGTGGCCGTTGTAGTCGATCCATTCCGGCCGCACGTGGGTATCGAGCAGGCGCAGGGGCCCCGCGCGCGTGCCGGCGCCGCCGACGGCGGCGAGCGCGGCGATACGCGGCCGTGCCTCGGCTGCCGCGGCGGCGTACAGCCGCTCCTCGAGCGCGCGCAGCGTCGCGCCGGCGCCGAGGTCGTACTCGCGCAGCACCTGCTGTATGGCCACCAGATAGTCATCGCGCAACCGCTCGAGCTCGCGGATCGAGCGCCCCGCGGCCTGTGCCTGCGTGCCCGCGACCATCTTGTCGATCAGGCCCTCCGTGAGCTCCGGTGCCTCGAGCTTCGTCCAGGGCCACTTCAGGCACGGCCCGAACTGTCGCAGCATGTGCCGCATGCCGGTCTCGCCGCCGGCGAGATGATAGATGAGGTTCGTGCCCATGCCGGCCCAGCGCAGCCCTGGCCCGTAGATGATCGAGTCATCGAGCTCGCCGGTCGTGGCGATGTCATCGTTCACCAGGTGGAGGATTTCACGCCACAGCGCTTCCTGCAGGCGATCGGTGAGATGCCCGGGCACCTCGCGGCGCACCCGCAGCGGATGCATGCCGATGTAGCGATAGAACTGCGCCGCCGCCTCGATCGCCGCCGGCGCGGTCATACGTCCGCCGACGAGCTCCACGAGCGGCAACAGGTACACGGGGTTGAAGGGGTGCGCCACCAGCAGCCGCTCCGGCACCAGCATGTGCTGCTGCAGATCCGAGGGCATCAGCCCGGAGGTGCTCGAGGCGATCACCACATCGGCCGGCGCGTGACGGCTGATCTCTGCCAGTACCTGCTGCTTCAGCTCCAGCTGCTCGGGAATGTTCTCCTGGATGAAATCCACCTGTCGCGCCATGGCGTTGAGGTCGGTCGTGAAGCTGAGCCGCCCCTTGGGCGGCAGCGGCGCGAACGTGAGCCGCGCCAGCGCGCTCTCGGCATTGGCGATGGCGCCGCGCAGCCACTCCTCCATCTGCGGCCTGGTATCGGCCGCGACCACATCGATGCCGAAGTGCAGCGCGCGCGCGGCCCAGCCGCCGCCGATCACCCCGGTGCCCAGAAGACCGAGCGTTCGCACCTGTCTCATGATGGTGTGGAGTCGCCTCGTGACGCCGCGCAGCGGCAGGTGTTTTTTAATGTCGTCATAATAATATAACAAAGCAGCGCAGGCCCGCGAGCGCGCGCTCACGGATCGATGCGCGTGCTGCCGCACCGCAGCTCGCGCCGCACTTGAGCGACGGCCGCCCTTTGCCGGAGAATGGCATCGCGTCCGAACTCGAAGAGGCAGCGGGAGGCAGCATGGGCCTGTTAGATGGACTGTTGGGCGGCGCCGTCGGCGCCGAGATGGCCACGGTGGTGAATTCATTCATCCAACAACACGGCGGCGTGCAGGGCATCGTCGCGCAGTTGGAGAAGCAGGGCCTCGGGGCAACGGTGCATTCCTGGGTCGGCACCGGGCCGAACCAGCCGATCTCACCGGATCAGGTGCACCAGGTGTTCGGCAGCGGCATGATCGCGCAGCTCGCCGCGAAGGCCGGCATGAGCCCGCAGGAGCTCGCACAGAAGATCTCGCAGGTGCTGCCGGGCGCGATCGACAAGCTCACTCCCGAAGGCAAGGTCCCCCCGAAGACCGCCTGAACCGCCCGCGGCAGCGGCCCCGCCGCTCCTGCGCCAGCTGCGAGGCGCGGCGGCCTTCTGCGCCCGCAGCTTTCGGGCCCTGTCATCGAGGCGCCACCGCTGCGCTCCGCTTGCATTCGCACGCGGTGCGCTGCATCTTAGCTGCGCCGCGACAACGATAACCAGCGGCCTCAATCGAAAGGGAAGCATCCATGACACGCAGCAGGCA
This sequence comes from Steroidobacteraceae bacterium, assembly GCA_035541695.1. Classification (GTDB taxonomy): domain Bacteria; phylum Pseudomonadota; class Gammaproteobacteria; order Steroidobacterales; family Steroidobacteraceae; genus 13-2-20CM-66-19. Next base: position 28,429 of record DATKMV010000041.1, on the reverse strand, counting down.
TCTGCTCGCCGGGGCGCTCGCCGGGTTGATCGGCGTCGCGAGCGCCACACCCTATCCGCATCGCGCCGGCCCGGCACCGACCGACCTCGGGGAAGCCGCCGCCCTGGCCACTGACGAGTCGATTACCGTCACGGTTGCGCTTCGGCTCAGCAATGAGCAGCAGCTCGAGCCCCTGCTTCAGGCGATGTACACCCGTGGCGCGCCGCTCTATCACCAGTTCCTCACCGCCGCGGAGTTTCGCGCGCGGTTCGGTCCGAGCGCGGACACCATCGCGGGACTCACCCGCTACTTCGAAGCAGCCGGCCTGACGGTAACCCGGTCTGCCACGGCGCAGCTGCGCGTGAGCGGCAACGCAGGCGCCATCGAGCGTGCCTTTGCGGTGAAGCTGCACCGGTATGCGGTGGCCGCGGCCGCGTCCGGTCGCGGGTACGTGTACCGCGCTCCGCTTGCAGAGCCGCAGCTTCCTGCCGCCATCTCCTCCTCGGTGCAGGGCGTATTCGGTCTCGACACGCGGCCGCGGTTTTTCCCCCATCTGCGCCGGGCCGCTGGCGCCGCGCACGCCGCGCAGGCCACCACGCAGAGCCGCACGACCTCCAATCCGTTTGGCTCGCTGACGGTGGCGGACTTTGCGCAGCACTACGACCTGAACCCGCTGTACGGCCGACACATCGACGGCCACGGCCGCACGATCGGCATCGTTACACTCGCGGGGTTCACCCCGAGCGATGCCTTCGCCTACTGGTCGGCGCTGGGACTGAAGGTCGCGAAGAATCGGCTGAAGGAAGTGATGATCGATGGTGGACCGGGCGCTCCGAGCGATGACTCCGGCTCTCTCGAGACCACGCTCGATGTGGAGCAGTCCGGCGGTATCGCACCGGGAGCGAGGATCCTCGTGTACGAGGCCCCCAACACCAACCAGGGATTCGTGGACGCCTTCGCCGCCGCTATCGACAGCAACGCCGCGGACACGGTGTCGACCAGCTGGGGCGAATGGGAGCTGTTCGATACGCCGGACAACGTTTTCGACAACGGTCCGGTAACCGACCCGGTGACTCATCGCGTCACGAGCATCATTCAGGCTTACAACGACCTGCTCACCCAGGCGGCGCTTCAGGGACAGAGCATGTTTGCCGCGGCGGGTGACGCCGGCGCCTGGGACGAGGTGGGCGAGCTGCCATCGCAGTTCAGCAACGTGATCTCGGTGGACGATCCGGCGGCGCAGCCCTTTATCACGGCGATGGGCGGCACGACGCTACCCGGAGCACAGACGTACCCGCTGCCCGATGGCACGGACCTCACGCTGCACGTCGCACAGGAGCAGGCCTGGGGTTGGGACTACCTCGAGCCGCTCTGCAGCGCGCTCGATCTGACGATCGCGCAGTGCGGAATTTTCCCCGCGGGTGGTGGCGGCGGCGTGAGCGTCTTCTTCCACCGGCCTTTCTATCAAAGCTTCGTGCCCGGGATGGCCAGGTCCGTCGCGGGCCAGGCCGTCTACGATCAGTCGCAGAATCCGCCGGCGCTCGTAGTGGCGCTGCCGGCCGGCTTCGCCGGCCGCAACGTGCCCGACATCTCCCTCAACTCCGACCCGCAGACGGGCTACGTCGTGGCGTACACCTCGGATGTATCGGGCTTCTCCTTCCAGACCTTCTGGGGCGGGACGAGCTTCGCATCACCGCAGATGAATGGCGTGACCTCGCTCCTCTCGCAGGCGCTGCATCGCCGGGTCGGTCTCCTCAACGTGCCGCTGTACCTCCTCGCCGCGAGCGGGCGCTCCGCGGGCCAGCACGCACCCGTGCGCGACATCACCGCGGGCGACAACTGGTACTGGTTTGCACGGCCCGGATACGACCAGGCGAGCGGTCTGGGGGTGCCCGATGTGGCGAATCTGCTCGAGTCGCTGCAGGAGCTCGAGGACTGACGGCGCCGCAGAGAGGCTATGAGCGCGCCGCGCGCGCGTCGTTTGCGCAGAATCGCCGCAGCCGCTCGCAGGTCCGGGCGATCGTGTCCTCGTCCGTCGCGAAGCATACCCGCACACAGTGGGCGGTGGCCGCACCGAAGGCGGCACCGTCCATGACCGAGACGCGCTGCTCCTCATAGAGGGCGCGCACGAACTGCGCACCCGACAAGCCGGTGCCGCTCACATCGATCAGCATGAACATGCCCGCCTCCGGGGGCAGCGGCCGGAGCGAGGTGATGCCGGCGAGGCCGGCGGTGAAGCGCGCCTGGCGCGCGCTGCAGTACGCCCGGATCCGGGCCTCGGCTTCAGGGGCGAGCTCGAGAGCGGTGATGGCGGCGTCCTGAATGAAGCCGGGCAATCCGAACAGCATGCACATCGCCACATGCTCGGCGTGCAGCGCGAGCTGCGGCGGTCCAACCAGCCATCCCGCGCGCCACCCGGTCATGGCGTGCGACTTGGACAGGCTCCCGAGCGTCACGACCTGCTCGGGCAGCCGTGCGCCGAGGCTCGGCACGCGTCCGCCGGGCGCGAGCCCCGCATAAACCTCATCGGCGATCAGCCACAGATCGTGGCGATGCGCGAGCGCCGCGATGACATCGAGCTCGTGCTCGTTGAGAACCACACCGCTTGGATTGTTGGGGCTTGCCCACAGAATGGCACGCGTGTGCGGCCCGACGAGATCGGCGAGCGCCCCGATATCCGGACGGCACGCCTCGGTCGCGGGCGCGCGTACCAGACGCGCCCCGGAAACTTCGATGGTCGCCGGATAGGTGGGATAGAGCGGCTCGAAGGTGATCACCTCATCGCCCGGCCCCGCGAGGCACAGCGAGCTCACGAAGAGCGCGTTCTGCGCTCCCGCCAGGTACACCACGTTTTCCGCGCCGACCGTCTGGCCGCTGCGCCGCGTATGCGCGCGCGCGATCGCCTCGCGCAACGCCTGACGCCCGGCAGCGGGCACGTAGTGAGTATCGCCACCGCGCAGCCGGGCGATGGCCCGCTCGATCACCGGCTCGGGAGTCTCCAGGTCCGGATCCCCGACACTGAGAATGAGCACGTCCTCGCCGCGATCGCGCGCGGCCACCGCCTCGTAGTGCGTGCGCCAGGCTGCCGCCCCCTCCCCGCGTACGCGATCGACCAGTGCCGAGAATTCCACATGCTCACTGTGCCGTGCCGGGTGCTAACATTTCAAGCACATGAGCGCGGCTCCCCGGACAGTTGGTCGCTACGTCGTCGAGACACTCGCCGCGAACGGCATTGGCACCGTGTTCGGCATTCCCGGAGTGCACAACATCGAGCTGTACCGCGGGCTCGAGCTCGCTCGCGTGCGGCACATACTGGTGCGCCACGAGCAGAATGCGGTGTTCGCGGCGGACGGACACGCGCGCGCGAGCGGCCAGCCCGCGGCGGCGTTCGTCATCTCCGGGCCTGGCGTCACCAACGCCCTCACCGCGCTCGCGCAGGCCTGGTCGGACTCGGTGCCCGTGCTCATGGTCGCGAGCGCGCCGGTGCGGGCATCGCTCGGCCGCGGCTGGGGAGTGCTGCACGAGCTGCCCGATCAGCGTGCGCTTGCCGCGGGCATCACCGGCTTTGCCGGCAGCGCACGCAGCGACGCGGAGCTGCGCACGCAGCTGCGCAGCGCCTTCGCGGCGCTGCGCGCCGCCCGCCCCCGGCCGGCTTACCTCGACATTCCGCTCGATCTCCTCGCTGAGCCGACCGAGCTGCGGCCGGAGATCTTCCCGGCCGCTTCCGTACCCGCGCCACCTGCGGCACAGGACCTCGAGGAGGCGCAGCGGCTGCTCGCGCAGGCGCAGCGGCCACTCTTCATCGCCGGTGGGGGCGCCCGGGCCGCAGGCGCTGCGCTCCGTCAGTTGATCGAGTCGCTCGATGGGTATCTCGTGACCACTGTCGCGGGCAAGGGCGTGGTGGCGGAGAGCCACGCGGGGAACCTCGGCGTGAGCCTGCCTTACCTCACGACGCAGCAGCTCGCGGCGGCGGCCGACGTGGTGGTCGCAGCCGGCACCGAGCTTTCCGAGACGGACATCTACACCACCACGCGACTGCCGTTGCACGGGCGCCTGGTGCGCATCGATGTGGACCCGCACAAGCTGGACGATCAGTACGAGGCGGCGCTGACACTGCAGGGCGACGCGGCCGCCGCGCTGCAACGACTCGCGCAGAGCATCGGCCAGGGCGCCGGGAGGCCGGCGCTTGGCGAACGCCATACCGGCTGGCGTACGGCGGCGGGGGGGAGCGACGTGCATCGGGCCCGCATCGATGCGCAGCTCGCTCCCACGATGAGGCGAGCGCGTGAGGTGCTCGGGGTGCTGCGCGCCGGACTCCCCGCGGATGCCGCGGTGTTCACCGACATGACGCAGATCGCTTATCTCGGCAACTACGCCTTCCCGGCCGAGCGCCCCGGGGTCTGGTTCCACCCTTGCGGCTATGGCGCGCTCGGCTATGCCCTGCCGGCGGCGATCGGTGCCCGCATCGCGCAGCCGCAACGACCGATCGTCGCCCTCGCTGGTGACTTCGGCGCGCAATTCACGTTGCAGGAGCTCACGACCGCGGTGGAGCTGGACCTCACCCTGCCCCTCATCGTCTGGAACAACGACGCACTCGGCCAGATCCGCGATGACATGCGCGCGGCCGGCATTGCTCCGATCGGAGTGGTCGGTCGCAATCCCGATTTCGTCGCGCTCGCTCACGCCTGCGGCGCATCGGGTGTCCACGTGCGTGATGTCGCGGCGCTCGGCCCTCTGCTGCGCGATGCACTCTCGCGACCCGGACCGACGCTTCTCGAGGTGGATGCAACAGCTCTGTCGTGAGCTTGCCGGCGATCCTCCGCGTAGGAGCCCGTAGGATTGATCCTACACACGGTCAGCGTGATGGCGTACTCTACATAAGTCACGGGAGCGTTACTGTGCGCACCTTCCGACTCCATTGAGGAGGCTCGATGGCACGGGTACTGATCGCCGATGACCACGCAATGATTCGGGCTGGCCTGCGCCGCTGGCTCGAGCAGGACCGCTCGGTCGAGGCAGTGGCGGAAGCATCGAGCGGAGCAGAGACTCTGCAGCAGCTGCGCGATGGCAACTGGGATCTCGTCGTCCTCGACATCAATATGCCGGACCGCAGCGGTATCGATATCCTGCGGCACATTCGCTCCGGGCATCCGCAGACGCGCGTGCTGGTGATCAGCGGTTTTTCCGAGAAGCAGTACGCGATCTATGCGTTGCGCGCCGGCGCCTCCGGGTACCTCGCCAAGGACCAGGCGCCGGAGGAATTCATGCGCGCCGTACACACCGTGCTCGCCGGACGGCGTTTCGCAAGTGCCGCACTCACCGAGATGCTGGTGAACGCGCTCGATGAGCCCGCCGACCGCCCGCTGCACGCATCGCTGTCCCAGCGCGAATTCCAGATCCTGTGCAAGCTCGCCGTCGGTCGCAGCGTCTCGGAGATCGCGCAGGAGCTGTGCATCAGCGTGAAGACCGTCAGCACCTATCGCGCGCGCGTCCTCGAGAAGATGCATCTCGAGACCAACGCTGACCTCACGACCTACGCATTGCGCAACGGACTCGTGCAGTAGCTGGAACGTGGCCAGTCAGCAGCCGCTGACAGGTCAGTGGGAGACCTTCCGGCAGCACCCATTTTCAGGCTCGGTAGACTCCGGCTCCGATGGCCCACAGCCCTTCACTGCGTGTCCTGCTGGCGGAGGACTCGACGCTGCTCGCCTTCCGCCTGACCGAGCTGATCCGCCGCCTCCCCGATGTGGAGCTCATCGGCACCGTCGACTGTGAAGCGGATACCTTGAGCCACGTCGCCGCCGACACTCCGGACGTGCTCATTCTCGACCTGCACCTGCGCAGCGGTTCGGGTTTCGGCGTGTTGCGCGCGCTTTCGCGGTCCGGTTCCTCGCGCGACCATCCGCGTCCGAAGATCGTGATCCTCACCAACTTCGGGCTGCCCGAATACCGGCGGGAGGCGGAGGCGTTCGGAGTGGAGGCGTTCCTCGACAAGTCCCGCGATTACTTCCGCCTGCCCTCCCTCCTCACCGACTTCGCGCGGGATCGAGCCGAGAAACCTCACTAGCCGCGGGCTCCTCGACCGCCTCGCCCGCGTGCTCCAGCACCCGCTCGAGGGGCAGCCGTACCTCGATCTCGGTCCCGCCGCCCTCGGGTCGGTGCACCTGCCACTGTCCGCCGAGGCCGGCGGCGCGCTGGCGCATGGCTGCCAGCCCGTGGGCACGCAGTGCCTTCAACCGCTCGAGCCGCAGCCCGATGCCGTCGTCCCGGATGCTCAGCACCAGCCAGGGAGCGCACAGCTCGATGGACACCTCGAGCGTACGGGCGCGCGCGTGCTTGACGATGTTGGTGAGCGCCTCCTGCACGATGCGGAACACGATGATCGAGGCCTCCGGGGTGAGTCGGGCCTCGTCCTCCGGCGGATAACGCTCGATGCGCTTCAGGCCGGCGCGCGAGCAGGCGTCTGCCACCTGCGAGCGCAGCGCCGGGAACAAGCCGAGATTGTCGAGAAGCGACGGCCGCAGATTCTCGACCACGCGACGCTTCACATCGACACCCGACTGCAGCGCCTCGTGCACCCGGCGAAAGTGTGCCCGCACTTCTGGATCCTGGACGCCGAGCCGCTCCTCGATCCAGGAGACGTCCATGCGCGCCGCAACGAGCAGCCCGCCGAGCTCATCGTGCAGCTCACGAGACAACGCGGACTTCTCCTGCTCGGCGAGCGATTGCAGGTGCGTCGACAGCTCCGACAGCTCCGCGGTGCGCTGCTCCACGAGGTGCTCGAGCTCGGCGTGCCGCTGCGCCAGCTCGGCCGCTACACGCTCGCGCGAGCGCACCTGGCGCATCGCGAGCCGGCTGAGCAGCAGCACGAGCCCGATCGTGGCGGCCAGCGCCGCGGTCGTGACCGCGAGGCTCACCCAGCGCCGTGTCTGCCACGAATTGCTCGCCGCGAGCACCTCGGCCGTTCCGGCCTTTTCAATGCTGCGTACGCGATCATCGATGCGCCGCATCGTCAGCATCCCATAGTCGGTGCGCATGAGCTCGAGGGCCGCAAGCCTGCCCCGGGTGCGATACGCTTCCAGTGTCTTGCGCATCTCCGCAAACTTCTCATCGACCAGCCGCTCCACCTCGGTGACGTCGGTCCGCACCGAGCGCGGTGCGGTGGCGTACGTCTTCTCGAGCCGCGCCATGGCCTGCGGAAGGTTTCCCGAGGCTTCCTGGAACGGCATGAGATAGGCGACGTCGTCCGTGAGGATGTAGCCGCGCTGACCGCTTTCGGCGCTGCGTACCAGCTGCCACACATCAGCGAGGGCGAGCTCCCGCTGGGCCGCTCGCTGCACCTGTTGACTCGCTTCCTCCAGCCGGCGCTGCCCGGACTGCGCCGCAACGAACAACCCGAGCACTGCCATGAGCAGCAGTGTGACCGACACGATCTGACGCGCAACCGAACTCATGTCTCCCCGATGATACCGTGATCACCGTGGCGGGCTGAGCCGATGGCAAGCCCATGGCGCGGCAGCTGTAGGAGGGGCCCTACTGTGGTGATGGCCACGAACCGACGGTGCAGCGCGCTCTGCACCGGCGCAATGGTGCGCCGCCCCGCCCGTAACGTGCGCCGTGCCGGCAGGTTGCGCGAGGATCAACACATGGAACTGGCATCGATCGTCCAATCTTCGCTGAGCCGTTCCGATGCCGCCGCCGCCGCGGCCTCCGCCGCTCGAAGCCTGGAGATTGCCGGTCAGTTGCGTGCCGCGATCATGGAGGGCGATGACGCGCGCGTCGCCCGGCTGTTGTCCGACCTGTTGCGTGTCACCGGGCTCACCAAGGGACAGCGGGTGCGCCTGCAGTCCCGCGCGCTGATGAACCTGGTGCACTCGCTGCGCGCGCTCGCACTGAGCGATGAGCTCACCGGACTTCTGAACCGGCGTGGATTCATGCAGAGCGCGACGCGCCTGCTCGATCTCGCGTTGCGCGATGGCCAGGAGGTCCACCTGGTGTACTTCCGTCTCGATCTCCCGCAGCCGCAGCCGGAGCGGCGTACAACCGTGGATCGCGGGACTGCCCTAACTCGGGACCTGCTGCTGCGGCGCATGGGGAATTTCCTGCGCGACCTGTTCCCCAGCTATGGCGTCTACGAGGTGCTGGGCCGTCTCGGCGCGGCAGACTTCGCGGCCCTTACCCCGACTGCCGAGAATGCCTCGCGCAGCTCGATAGCACTCCGGGCGCGCAAACCGGAAAGCGGGACAGAAGCTCCGGCGCTTCCGCTGCGCATCGCGGTGGCGCATTTTGATCCGGCGAAGCCCACAGCAGTCGATGAGCTGCTGCAGATTGCCTGCCACGAGCTCCTGCAGGACGCAGCGCGTGAGGCGGCGCTGCGGCTGCCGGTTGCCCCCCTCGCGGTCGCCCCCCTCGCGGTCGCCCCCCTCGCGGCTGCCCCTCTCGCGGCTGCCCCTCTCGCGGCTGCCCCTCTCGCGGCTGCCCCCATCGCGTCGATCGGATCACCCCCCCGGTCCGATCTGACGCTTGCCTGACGGTCTCTGCGGCGCCGCCCGCCCTCGTCCAGGTCTCCCGGGCTTGGCCGGGATCTCGGCGATTTGCCTCGCGGTCGGGGAATCATCTGTCAAATACGCCCTCAGGGAACGACGGAACTCAGGCACTCTGCGCACGTCAACGCAAATGCAGCACTCGGCGTTTTAAACTGGTCTACGTGCGGATTGCGTTCGAGCAGTCGACGTGCGACCGTCGCGCAAGTCTGGCTGGATGCGGGGTGGACAGCACAGGACCACCAGCGGATATCTGCGAGCTTTTGAGCACGCCAAAACCGCGGTACTTACGAAGTACCGGGCTCCGTTGTCGGAGGAGGAGGCACTCCGTCATCGGAAATATGGGGGAAATGCGCCTCGATGGCAGGGATGACACTATGAATGCAAAGAAATCGTGTGCCCTCGTAGCTGGCCTTTCCCTGGCGGCACCGGTGCTGGCTCAATATGAGCCGCCGGCGTATCAGCAGCCACCCACTTACCAACAGCCCCCGGCTTATCAGCAGCCCCCGGCCTACCAACAACCGCCGGCCTACCAACAGCCGCCGGCCTATCAGCAGCCGCCGGCCTATCAGCAGCCTCCGGCTTATCAACAGCCTCCGGCCTACCAGCAGCCGCCGGCCTACCAACAGCCGCCGGCCTATCAGCAGCCCCCGGCCTATCAGCAGCCCCCGGCCTATCAGCAGCCCCCGGCCTACCAGCAGCCGCCGGCGTATCCGCCGCCGCCACCCCCGCCACCGGGCAAGACGGCGCCCTCGGGGTCGACGCCATCGACGCACGCAGCGGGCCATCCGCAGGGTATCCAGTACCACCCGTGGCGCATGCAGATCGAGGGCGGCTACACGATCACCCAGGGTGAAACGGTCAAGACGCTGCTCAACGACGGCGGCAACGCCGGGCTTGGAATTACCTGGTTCCCGACGGCTGCAATTCCGTTGGGCGTCCGGGTGGATGGGAGCTACACGAGTCTGCCGCAGACGCTGCATGCGCTCGCGCTCGCGTCCGAGTCCACGGGTCAGAATATCGGTGATGGATATACCGACATCTACGGCGGTGACATCGACGCCGAGATAGACCTGCATCTGGGCCAGCACTCGCGTGAGTACTTCTTCGGCGGCATCGGGTGGTACAAGCAGAGAACCACTCTGAAGAGCGTGACGTACCAGCAGGGCACCATCTGCTGGTTCTACTGCTACCAGGGCTACTACCCGGTCTGGTCCACCGCGCAGACGAGCACGACCGACTGGCTCAAGTCGTGGAATGTAGGCATCGGCTTTGAGTTCCCGCTCAGCGACCCGGCAACGTTCTTTGTCGATGGGCGGTTCCTGCGCATCAAGCAGCCCCAGAATGGGGGCTACTGGGATTTCATACCGATCCGGGTCGGCATAAGGTTCTGACGGCAAAGGCCGGCCTCGGGGCCGGCTCGGCGCCCCGTCAGGCCGCGCCGGGGGTGTCCTCGTCGGGGTGATCTCCGAGCACTTCGGCGAGGGCACGGCAGGCGTCGGTGACGGTGAATATGCCGACCAGCTTGTCGTTCTTGGTCACGATCGCCGACCCGATGCGGTGCTCCGCCATGGTACGGGCGACGGCTGCGACGGGCGTCGCTGCAGACACCACGCACGGGCGCTCGAGGTAGGCATCACGCACGCGCAGCTCTCCTTCGGGCGGCGAGCCGAAGTCCGGCCCGAGAACGAGCTTGATGTCCCGATCCGTAAGAATGCCGACGATGGCCTGGCCGGAGGTCACCGGCAGATGCCGGAAATGATGCTTGCGCATCAGCTCGTGCGCCTGCGCGAGCGGTGCATCGACATCGACGGAGTATGGAAAGGGCGTCATGAAGGCGACGACCTGCGGCTGGCGCTTCACGGCACCCCTGCCCTCAGACGTCCGTGCTGCGCCGGCCGCGTCCGAGGCGTCGCTCCGGCCCGCCGCCGCTGCTACGCCGCATGCCCTCATGATCCTCCGCGCGGCGCGGACCAGCGCGCCGGTCCGCGTATTTCTTGTAAACGCATTTGCAGCTGCCGGGTGAGCTGCAGTCGGGGAGAGGAATCCGCGGCGCCGCCGCGCTCAGAAAACGCTGCCCTTTCAAGGCACGGGCCGCCTCGCAACCGCCGCTGCCCGGTACCACCGAGACGGCGTTCCACCGCGATCCAGGCTGTTGTTTCGCCATGACACTCCGCAGCTTTGCCAAACCTAACACAGAAGCCAGGCGCGGTGCGATCTCGAGCCGCTGGCAGCTGATGTGGAGACATCTCGCGCTGCAGCAGTCGCCCGCTACGGAGCGCGGCCGCTCGCGGGACGTCCCGTGGCACGTGATCGCACCACCGCTTCCGCCAGATAGTCGACCTCCGAGTTGGAGCCCGCGCGTGCGCGTCGCTCCGTGACGGAGGTCTCGAGGTGAGGATCGCTTGCCCCGGCCCGCCGCGCGGCCGCCAACGCACGCTCACATGAGACCCGCCGCGCGTGCTCGAGCGCTTCGCTTACCACCGTGTAGTCGCAATTGCCCGCGGGGTCGTGCACCCGGAAGAGGTTCAGTTGCGGCTGATTCACCAGTATTTCGCAGCTCTCCGAGACGACCCCGGCGACCGCACCTACGGCATTGCAGACTGCGGCGTGCTGCGGCACGACGAGACGCGCCCCGAGACGGCGCGCAACCTCGGGATAGTAGGCATGCGCCGGTGCGCCAATGGCGACCAGCGGCGCGGCGAGCCGGATGCCGGCATCGAGCAACTGCGAGAAGGGCTTCCCGGCGACGATGGAGTCGAGCAGCGGTCCCAGCGCTCCCCACCGTCCATGGCTTGCCTCGAGGCCCGGATCGTGCGACAGGGCCGCCTCGAGCACGACCCGCGCCGCTTCCCGTACCACGTGCTGGTAGATCCGCTCGGCAAACTCCTCCGGAGCTTCCGACTGCGCACGCGCGCGGGCATTGCGCTCTTCCATTGCGAGAACGGTGGCCCCGAGGCGAGCGGCCTCGACGTTCCAGTCCCGCTGCCGCGCCAGGACGTGCAATGCATCGCTCGGCGTGAAGGCCGCGAGTGTCGCCAGCCCCCGGTCCACCAGGCGCCGCAGCGCCTCGACACCGACCGCCGTGCGCGCCGCTTCGGCGAGCGGCCGCGGCGAGCTGTCGAGTGCCTCCCACACACGCCGCTCGATGCGATCGAGGCCAGGCCCGGGGTCACGTCCCGGATTACGCAGCGCGAACCGCGCCGCGTAGGGCGGCAGCCGCTCGCTCGCCGCGAGCTTGCGCAACGCGCCGAGCACTTCAGGAAATTGCACCGCCAGCAGGCTGAGGGGCTGCGCGCGCCGGGGCCCGACACGCAGCTGAGCCTCGTGATCGAAATACACCTCGCTGTCGCCGCCGAGCCCACAGGTGCGCACATCGATCGCCTCCACCATGGTGCGCCAGCCTCCAACGACCGCGCCCTCAGGGCGCACGACCGGCCGGCCGGCGGCGACGATCGCGACATCCGTGGTCGTGCCGCCCATATCGGCCACGGCGAAGTCGGCTAGCTCCGTGAGAAATCCGGCCCCGACGACACTGGCGGCGGGGCCCGACAGTACGGTCTCGACCGGGTATTCGAGCGCGACTTCCGCGCGGATGAGCGTGCCGTCACCGCGGACCACCATGACCGGCGCAACCACGCCTTCGCGCTCGAGCACCTGCCCGAGGGCCTCGAGCAGATGGCGGATCTGCGGCGTCAGCCGCGCATTCAGCGCCGCGGTGAGCGCGCGCTTCGGTGCGTCGAGCTGGGAGCTCAACTCATGACTGCAGGTCACCGATTTGCCGCACAGTGCGCGAATGCGCTCGCGCGCGCGCCGCTCATGCGCCGGGTTGCGCACCGAGAACATGGCGGCGACGGCGAACGCTTCCACCTGAGGCGCATGCTGGCGCACCGCCGCGTCGATCGCGGCCTCATCGAGTGGCGTGGTCTCCTCCCCGGTCGCTTCGTGTCCGCCGGCGACGCGCACCAGCACCCCGCCGGCGCGCCGCAGACCGGACCGTTCCAGCATCTGCTCATCGAAGCCGATGAGCAGCGTGCAGATGGGGCTGAACCGGCTCTCCACCACCGCGTTGGTGGCGAGCGTCGTCGACACGGACACCAGCGAGATACGCTCGCGGCGCATGCCCTCGGGCAGCTTTGCGAGCAGAGCGCGGATCGCTTCGCCGATGCCTGCCGAGAGATCCCAATGCGTGGTGAGTGCCTTGGCGCTCGCCACGATGGTTCGTCCGGCAATCAGCGCAACCGCGTCCGTGAACGTTCCGCCGGTGTCGAGCCCGATCCAGATCTCGCGGTCGGCGCGCGCATCCGTTTGGCCGCGAGGGTGGTGCGCGTCCGGGGCGGCGCGCTCGCCTGTTTCATCTGTCACTGCTGGGTTCGTGCCTGGAGTGCTGTGCTCTTCAACCTCGGGTACGATCGCAGAATAACAGCCGGTTGGCGTTGCTGCAGCCGGTAGCGCCACGACACGGGGGAACCGTAATGGAACGCGTTTTGCTAGCGGCGGCGAGTGTCTTGTTCCTGAACATGGCGGCATTTGCGGCGATGCCCGGGGCGCCGGACCACGCACGCAGCGCAGCGTCGGTGTACATCGAGGATCTCACCTGGCCAGAGGTGAAGGCGGCGATCGCATCCGGCAAGACGACCGCGATCATCTATACGGGCAGCACCGAGCAGAACGGTCCGCACCTGGCTCTCGGCAAACATAACTTCATCGCGCATTACGCCGCCGGTGAGATCGCCAAGAAACTCGGCAATGCGCTCGTGTATCCGACCATGCCTTTCGCACCGACGGGCTCGCGCGAGCTGCGCACGGGGCACATGAGGTTTGCGGGAAGTGTGTCGATTGACACCGAGACGTTCCAGGCGGTGGTGCGTCAGGTCGCGCAGAGCGCACTGGCAGCCGGCTTCAAGAACGTCTTCCTGATGGGGGATCACGGTGGAGGACAGGACGCGCTGCGCGCCGCGGCCAAGGATCTCGAGGACGAGTACGACAAGCTGGATAAGACCGCCCACGTCTACTATGTACCGGACCTGTATTTCATGGAAAAACAGCAGATGAAGGCATACCTCACCGAGCGTGGTATTCCTTACGACGCACACGCGGCGACCGATGACACCTCCGAAGTGATGGTGCTCGATGAGCAGAAGTGGATTCGGCGCGATAAGCTTGCACCCAGTACGGCCGATGAGCAGCCGACGACCGGAGTGGAGGGGGATCCCACCAAGGCCACACCCGAGCTCGGGAAGATGTTCCTCGGGTGGAAGATCGATGACGCCGTGAATCAGATTCACGAGCTTTTGGCGCAAAAACAGTAGAGCGACGAGACTCCTGAGCTCGACGCCGTTCGCGAGCGGCAGATCCGGGTCGACCCTCTAACCGACCGCGACGGCGCCCGTCCCATCGCGTCGCTCCGGGCGTCGAAACTGCGATACGAACTCCCAGATGAGGCGGCTGGCGTCGGGTCCGGCCGCATCGTTGAATTGATGCCGCTCATCGCCCCCGCTCCAGGCGTGGCCGAGTCCTTCAACGACGATCTTGCGCACCAGCGCCTGGCCATTGCCCAAATAATCCCACTGTCGGTAGGCACGGTCCTGATCCAGGATGCGTCGTTCCCTCACCTCCAGCAGTGGACCGGCGCGCGAATCGTGCGCAGCCAGGCTGCGAAATTGCTGCACCAGGTGGTCGGCATTGGAAGGATGCACCGTCGAGTCGCGCTCCCCATGAATGATCAGGGCGGGCAGGAACTCGGGAGAGCGCTCGGCACGGCGCGCTGCCTCGACTACGACAACGTGCGGTTCCTTCCGCGTACGCCCGCGCATCGCCGCCAAGGCGTCCACACCTGACTCGGCAGCGCCGTACATGACCCCGGAGATGATGGCGCAGGCGCTCAGCATTTCCCCGTAGCAGAAGGCAACGACACTCGCCATCGCCCCGCCGGCCGATATTCCGGCGATGTACACGCGGGCGCGGTCGACCGGATAGTTATTGATCACTCTTCGAATGATTCCGGCGATCAGCGCGGCATCGCCCTGCCCATGGAGCGTATCGCGCTCGTACCAACGCCAGCAGCGTAGCGGGTTCGCGCGCGAGCACTGTTCCGGATACAGCACGATGAATCGATGCTCATCAGCCAGCCGGTTCATCCGCGTACCTTCGGCGAACACCTCCGCATTCTGCTTGCAGCCGTGGAGCATGATCATCAGGGGCACGCGGTCCTCGCTCTTGAGCTCCGCAGGAACATAGACGTAGTACCGACGCTCGTGCTCCGCCGAGCGTGGACGAAGCGCTGCCTCGGGCGTCCGGAAGCGGCCCGCTATCCAGCCAACACGGTGGAATTTTCGGGCGCGGATCCAGGAGCGCGGACTCCAGCCGAGTCGATTCAATAGCCTGCGCATTCTCGCGATCCATTCATGAGCTGCTCGCCAAGAGAGCCAATGTAGCAATGTAGCGGACCGCCGGGCACTGGCGATTTCGCAGAGCGCACTAACGGGCCGGACCTGGCGCAGCCGCGCCTGCCACAGGCGGCGATGCGGGTCAATG
The DNA here is from genome assembly GCA_035541695.1 of Steroidobacteraceae bacterium. Taxonomy (GTDB): domain Bacteria; phylum Pseudomonadota; class Gammaproteobacteria; order Steroidobacterales; family Steroidobacteraceae; genus 13-2-20CM-66-19. The sequence continues at coordinate 13,370 of DATKMV010000041.1, read as the reverse complement.
ACAAGCTACGCGGCACCTGAAGACGGGCGGAAAATATCGACCTCGAACGGCAATCCCTCGCGGCCGCTGCGCGCGACTAGGGGTCTTCGGCACCACCATGCATGGGCAGTTCGGCCGCCGCCTGCAAGAGCGCCGTCAGCTCAGCGGGCATGTCCATCTGCACGAAGTGTGTGCAGGGCAGTGTGCGTACGGTCCAGCCAGTCCGCGACCTCAGCTTCTCGTAGAAAGGTGTGAACGTATTCGGCTGAGGATCGTTGCAATAGATGTAGGTCTTGCGCGTGATCCGGTCGATTCCCCCGGTGAGCTTCACGGCTTGTGAGAAGCAAGCAGTCGGGTGCGCCATGCCCTTTCGTGCCATGAAGTCCTGCACCTGCTGGCTCACCTTGCCGAAGACCTCCACAGGCAGCGGAGCCGTCAGCCATTCCGCACCGGGTGCAGCGGCATGAGGTCGCTCCGGCGGCAGCATGCCGAACAGCGACTGACCATTCTCCGGGACGAATGCATCAAGGTAGACGAGTGAGGCGATCTTTCCGGGGATCGCATCGGCGACGCCCGTGATCACCATTCCTCCATAGGAATGTCCGACGAGGACGATGTCGGCCAGGTCCTCGTAATCGATGACAGCCAGCACATCCTGGATGTGCGTGCCCAGATCGATTTCGCGACTGAGGAGATGGCGACGCTCGCCAATGCCCGTGAGTGTCGGCGCATAAACCTCGTGGCCTGCCTGCCGTAATGCCTTCGCGATGGGCCGCCAGATCAGTGCGCCGGCCCAGGCGCCGTGGACCAGGACGAACGTCGCCATGGATTCGGCCGTTCTAACAACAGTGGTGAAGCATTATAGACCTCGTTCTTCCCCTCACGGGCTGCAGCCGCGCGGAAAGCGGCTTGTGCAACTTCCAAGCGAGCGCCGCGACGTCGCTGTAGATACTTGCCAGGCGCTCCTCCGAGATGTCGCTATTCCGGCCGGCAGCCGTGCACGCCCTCGAACAAGCGACGATACCAACTGCTTTTTTTCAGGCGCTGACCGAGCTGTTGCGGTAGTCGCCTTCCAACCCAAAGTAGAGGTGCGCGCAGGCCAGCCAATGGACCGCGAACGAAAATATCGGCAGTCCTCGCAAACAACGAGTCATCAAGCAGAGCATACCGGTTTGGGGAGCGCAGGTATTGTTGGGTTCGGCGGACAATGTACGGCTGGCGCTCCCACTCTCCGAAATCCCGCTCCGCTGTCAGCTTTTGAAAGACCAATGATTTTCCCAAATCGAGAGCCAAGCAAAAGCCCGGCTGCTCCGTCAGAAACCGGGCCATCTCCTTGACCGAGTGCAGCTGTGTATCGTCGATCAACAAGTAACCGCCCGGCTTGAGCATCGCATGCGCATAGCCGAGATCGACGAGACAGGTCGGCCAGCCATGGCAACCGTCGATCAGCGCGAAATCGAGCAAGGGCTCGAATCGACGGTTATCAGCCGCCAATTGGGGCAGAACCCATTGCGAGCCTTCTGGATGACTCTCGAGCGCATCATAGGAAATTGCATTCAGCTCGCAGAACTGCCGAATCCGTTCGAATAGTTGCGCATCCGGCTCGATACTGATGATCTTTGCGGGAGAAAGAAACAGCATCATGACGGTTGAATTGCCGGCCCCGGTTTCCAATAAAGTCGGCCGCGGCGGCAACCGCGCGTGCAAAAAACCATGTAACGTCTTCAGCGCTCCGGGCGAAAATCCGCCACTGTTCCAGGTAACTCCGCCATCCCAACTGTGAAACCGCGGGATGTCACGCAGGTACTCAGCGAATTCCATTTCACGACTGCTCTGGTAATTTCCCCAAAACAGGATAGAGCAATCGAGGGGGCACAAGAAGCGCCAGCGCTGGCGCGGAGCGCTTTGTCGAGGGCATGGCTGAGGCGCCGGCGTCGCAGTGGTCGTGCCCGGGACCCTCACAACTTCAAAGACGGCTCAGCCCTTACGATGGTGCTCGAAGCGCTCAAATGCCGATGCTCCGGCAGGTCGCGCTCGCCCGGGCGTTACCGTGTCGCCGGTAAGCGGATCCCGCGGGCCCTGCTCCAGACTACGTACGGCAGGGTCACTGTGGTGACGACGAGTACATAGAGCAACACTGCGCCGAGCGCCATTTTCCCTTCCGGGTACGCGGATGTCGCTACCGTGATGGCGACTGCCGGATGGCGCGCTGACGTCGAGAGCGCAAGTACCTTGCGGTGCCAGGCGTCGGGCCCGCCGAGGAAATGCCCGGCCGCAGTCCCGACGAGTGCGATGAGTACCAGAGTAAGCAAAGTACCGTCGCCGAAGAAGGATGAGACGAGCGGCCACAGCCGGATGACGAGCGGTACGCAGCACACCAGCAGCAGGGTGACCCCGATAATTCCTGCCTGCTTCGTGGTCTTTGCTGCGAGCGCCGGCATCCACGACCGCACAGCTATCCCAACGAGCAGAGGAATCAGGATGGTCACACCCACGATCTCCGCGATCTTGCCGGCAGAGACCTCGGCCGGGCGATGGAACCACTGGCCGAACAGCGAGCTCACAACGGGAACAGACACGATCGAAAGCAGGGCCGCCAGCGACACGAGGCTCAGCGCGTAAGCCTCCTGTCCGCCGACCATGAACTCCTTCTTGGGCACCAACGGCGGTACAGGCGAGATGGCGAGTGCGACGAGAGCTACTTTGATGGCCGGCGGCAGGTGCAGGTACAGTGCGACGCACACACAAATGACCGGCATCACGACGAACATCGAGAGCAAAGAGCGCGCGAGAAGACCGGGCTTTCTCAGCAGATAGGTGACGTCGGTCCAACTCGCCGCCAGCCCCATCCCGAGCACCGTCAGAAAGATACTCAACTGGATGCCGAACTTGATCAGGTCTGCCATCGGTGTCCCCGGTGCTGCTTCGCGCGGCTACCGCGACGCAGGTCACTCGTAGGGCCCCACATGCGCGATCATGCTGAGCGCAGCGGCCAGCCCGATCAACAGCAACGTCAGCGCCACGAGGAGTACCAGTGAAACCGGGAAACCGCTTTCGGCCCGAACCAGGCCTGCTGCTTTCATCTCGCTGCGCTCACGTCGCAGGCCCAGCATGAACATGACGTGATAGACGATGCCGAGGATGAGCATGACGATTCCAAGCAGCACCAGCGATTCGCCGAAATTGCGTGCCGCAGCGGCGCCCTTCAGCACCCCCGCATCTTTTAGCTTGTTGAAAAACGTATGGATCGTGAAGCCGAAACTGATGAGAGACAAAGCCGTACGGATCACCGCCATCAGCGTGCGATCCGCTGCCATGCGGGTGCGTTGAAACGCCATGCCCGTGCGCCGCATCGCCAGCTCGGTGGCGGTAGACGCAGGGCTGGCGACGCTGCTCGACTCCTCAGCCACGGCTATCCCTGAGAATGCAACGAAAGCCGGTGTGGCTCATGGAGCTATCGATCGGCTCCGCGTGGCGCGCCGCTGGCCGATAGCGACGACAGTAGTTCGGTGCGCACAAATGCGAGCCGCCCTTCAATACCTTGCGGGGAATGCGGATATTCGGCATGCAGTCGTCATAGCTGCCGTCATCGGTCGGACCCCGCGGATTCACCGAAGGGCAGCAAGCACTTCCGGACGTGATCTCATGCCGGCCCGCGTACCAGTCGCTCGTCCATTCCCAGACGTTGCCGATCATGTCGTACAGACCGTAACCGTTAGGCGCATAGGTCCGTACGGGAGAGGTGCGAGCATAGCCGTCATCACAGGTGTTCTCATTTGGAAACTCGCCCTGCCAGACGTTGGCCATGTGTTTCTGTCCCGGCATGAACTCATCGCCCCAGGCGTATTCGGCACCATCGAGTCCACCGCGTGCTGCGAACTCCCACTCGGCCTCGCTGGGCAACTCCTTGCCGACCCAACGGGCGTAAGCCTCCGCGTCCCGGTAAGCGATGTGCACCACGGGGTGGTCCTCGAGCCCCGCGAGGGAGCTGCCGGGCCCGTACGGACGACGCCAGAACGCACCGAAAATGAACTGCCACCATTCAGTCCAGTCGTGGAGGTCCACCGGGCGGCGCGGCGGCGTGAATACCAGTGAACCTGCCTTCAGCATGTGCGGCAGAGCGCCGGGGTAGTCCTTCGGGTCAGGGGCAATTTCGGCGTAGGTGACATAGCCGGTCGCCTCGACAAATCTCCGGAACTCGCGGTTGGTAACTGGCGTGGTGTCCATCCAGAAGCTATCAACCCGCACCTGATGCGCCGGACGCTCTTCCGGGTAATGGTGATCCGAGCCCATCAGGAAAACCCCACCCGGCAAGTGGATCATCCCCGGACGCGGCGTCTCAGCAGCGAGTGTCGTCTCCCCAAAAGACGACGGCTGCGGCAACCCGGACTCGCCCGCGTTCATGATGGTGTCGTTGGCGTTGGCGCTGGACGGCGCTGACCGTCACGAGGCTGCATGGCGGCGAACACGACCTGGGTCGTGCCAGCACCGTCGCTGGAACACTGAGCGCACTGCATTGTGGTCGATTTCGCCGGTGAACACGTCCTGGATCGTGCGCTGGCCATCGATCGCCTCGAGCAGCCGCATCTCGTGCGCGCGCAGAGGCAGGCATATGTCTCGATGAGTGTGGCCGCGTTTTGATCAGTATACCCGCTGGCAGATGCTCGCGAAACGTCATCCCGGTAGACCACCGCACTGTGCTGCACCATGTGGCGCAAAATAATTCCGCGGCGGCGTACTGATCCTCGGCCGCGTAACCCAACCGGTCGCGCTCCGGGAGCGTGACTCACGAGTCACTTGAAACTGGAGCGGTACCGAAGGGCGCGCTTTCCCAAAGAAGTCCGCCGGCCTCCATGCCGGCGGACCCATGCTGCATCATCGAGTGGTCGCCCAGGGGAGCGAGCAACCTTTATTAGCGAACGGAGAATGTTACTTCCTCCACCTGAGTTTGTCGGTACGCTAGCGAACACAGCGCGGCGTCCATCTGCCGCGATCAGCGCGCAGCGCGCGAGCGCGCGCCGGCCTACGCGTGCGGGCTTGGCAGCAGACGGTCGGTTTCCCGCTTCACCACGGCATAACACTCGCAACAAAGCCCCTCGAGCTTTGGTCGATCGAGCACTGTGATCTGGCCGCGCGCATAGCGGATCACTCCGAGCTTCTGTAGTTTGCCCGCAGCCTCGGTGACCCCTTCGCGGCGTACGCCGAGCATGTCGGCGATGAGCGCCTGCGTCATTTCCAGTCTGTTGGAGGGCAGGCGGTCGAGTGACAGCAGTAACCAACGACACAGTTGCTGATCCACCGAGTGATGGCGATTGCATACTGCGGTCTGCGCCATCTGCGTAAGCAGCGCCTGCGTGTAGCGCAGCAGCAGTAGCTGCAGCTGCCCGTTTCGATGGAACTCGTCCTTGAGCCGCTTACCGATCAGACGGTACGCCTTGCCGGCGCTCTGCACGATCGCCCGGCTCGCTGTGGTCTCACCACCCATGAACAGAGCGATGCCGATGATGCCGTCGTTGCCCACGACCGAGATCTCAGCGGAAGCGCCGTCCGCCATCACGTACAGCAGCGACACGATGGAATCGATCGGAAAATAGACATAGGGCAGCACATCCCCGGGCTCGTATACGACTTTGCCGAGCGGCATCTGGACGAGCTCCAGGTGCGGCTCCAACCGGGCGCGCTCTGCGGAGGACAACGCAGCCAGCAGTTGATTCTGCGGCGCAACTAAAGACTCGGTTGCGGACACCGTATTCCCGGGTAAACAAGGTGGCTGCGGTCCGCGAAAGCATAGATCAAATTCTCAACGTACGGTACCGCACATTGCCTCGCTTACGGTCCTCGCCCTGCGTCGCGCTGCAGGACGGACCAGCGTGCGAGAACCACCTGCCGCGCGCACAGCGCCGGCGCAGGGGGGCTAATTCAGGGCTGCCGCGTAGATGTCCTTGAGCGCCGCGTAGCACGTGCACGAGGCCGCCTCCAGGCGGCGGCCGTCCAGGATCGTGATGTCGCCGCGGCTGTAGCGGATCAGCCGGCGCTTTTGCAGGGATCTGGCCGCTCGAGTGACTCCGGCGCGACGCACACCCAGCATGTAGGCCAGAAATTCATGCGTGATGTGAAAATGATCGGAGTGCGCCCGATCGCGGGTCATCAGTAGCCAGCGGGCAAGCCGCGCTTCCACCAGATGAAAGCGCGTACAGGCGGCAGTCTGTGCCAGTTGGCGCATCATTACGTAGAGGTAGCGATTGAGACACTTCTGCAGAGCCTGGCTGTGCCCGAGCTCGCGGCAGAATGGAGCGGCCTCCATGCGCCACGCCGGACCCCCGCCCTGCACGACTGCTTGCAGCGGCGCCGCGCTGACACCGAGCATCAGAGAGATTCCCAGCATTCCTTCATCACCAACGAGCCCGACTTCGAGGCGCCTACCGCGATCGATCGGCGCGATCAGAGAGATGAAGCTGTCAGTGGGGAAGAAAACGTAGCGGGTGCGCTCGCCGGGCCTGCACAGTACATCGGCGGACCCCAACTCAACCTCTTGGCAGCGCGCGAGCAGGTGCTGGCGATCCCGAGCGGGCAGAGCTGCGAGCAAGCGATTCTTTCCTGTGGGCCGTGAGGATGGTGACAAGCAAGCTCTCCTGTGCGCGCGCTCTGAGGATGCACCGTACACTTGAGCCCGGCAGCACGGTGACCTGCCGCCACGTCGGAGGCTGTGGGTCTACAGGCGGTGGATAGCCTCAGGTCACCCGCGGCGCACTTTTTTCAGTAACTGTACTCTGAACCCATCGGGAGCAAATGTCTCTGAGCATCGTCACGGCCTCCGTATTCGACGGGACTAAAGCTGATCTCCACCGGGAACTCTGTGCCATCCCTGCGGCGCCCAAACAGCTCCAGTCCTGCGGGTTATCGCCGTAGTGCTTCCTGTGCCCTGTATGCCGGCCGGGAAAGCGCTCCGGCATCAGATCCTCGACGGCATGGCCGACGATCTCGTCATGCGCGTAGCCGAACAAAGCGCAGACCTGTCGATTGGCGAACCGGATCGCGCCGGAGACATCGATGATGATCATCGCATCCGGCGCAGCGTCGAGCGCATGGCGGCAAGTTCGGCCGGTGCAGACAGCATTTGCTACAGCTCCTGGCGTTCCTTGGGCCCGCATAAACCCGGGCCCGCATGATCCCTCACTCCGCCAGTCAATCAGAGCGCAACGCACTCGTCTGTACGATACCGCACACGAATATCGCGCCGACCAGCGGGGCGCCGCGCAGCCGCCCCGAGTCGGGAAGCCGGGTCGTACCCGATCGTCGCGGCGATCGTGCAGCAGGGTAAATTTTTGACGCGGCAGAATTTACCTTGAACGCAAGACCGTGGTGGATCAGCAACGCCCGACTGATTCGCAGCTTCCACCAACGGAAAGTTGCCAGTGGTCCAACCGCCACTCACGATTTCAGATCGAAGTGTTCTCCTGAGCACGTCAATAAACTTACAGACGGCGTTGCGCAGATGTGGCCTAATGAGGTCGAACACAACGATCAAGATCACTGGAGAACCGTATGACTACGACAACCGAGTACCGCGAACAGGTCGCAGCCGAACTCAAACGTTTCGCTGCAGACATCAAGCTGACCGAGGAGCAGAAGGAAAAACTCCAGGCTGCTCTTGCCCACGGGCGAGAAAAGGTCGGTGAATACCTGAAGGCGTATCCCAACACCACCAAAGCCGAGATCATTGCCAAAGTGAAAGAGCATCGAGCCGAGATTCATCAGCGCGTTGCTGGTTTTCTGAATCCCGAGCAACTCGGCAAGTGGGACGATGAAGTGGCCAAAGCCAGGGAATTCCTGGGACAGAAGCTCGACTCATAAGATACGGTCTCTGCAAAGGCCTGTGGACGGGTAGCCGCCAGCAGAAAGGCTGGCGGCTACTCCCAGGGGCGGAGCGGGCAGCTCCGAAACACCTGCCCCTTGTGACCTACGGGAAGGACTGGGTCACGCACGCGGCAGAAACAGGCAGCAACGTCGCGACACTCATCGGTAACCGCGGGCACGATGGCTGCGAAACGCAAGCAGCGCACCGCACATTCTGTTACCGTTCCTGCCGGCTTGTGATACTTCGTCTTGGCGATTCCAGGATTTGCTCGGTCCGATCGCGCTCTCCTGCCGGGATCGCCACCCCGGGAGCATCGCAGAACTGCAACGCAACCGGGCTGCCGCTCAATTTCCAGGTTTGACCGGCGGCGCCTTGCAGCGACTTATCAGACGCCTGCAGCGGCGGCCGGGCATCTGCAGAGCGGCAGGAGACAGAGGCGCGCACATGTTCGCCAGCTTGCAGCGATTGTTTCAGCAGCGCCTCGCCCGCGAGGCGGCGTCGCCTCCACCCTAGCGCCCGCGAAGACCTGCATGGGGTACCGCAAGACCGGAGTGTTCCAGCCCGCCGAGCAGATCGTGGTACTGACCTGCGACGTCTGCGAATGTGACATCGGCTATGAGGATGGGCGTCGCCCACGGCCACACCTGCGCGTGACGCAGCATCCAAACGCCGGCCCGATCAATGATCAGCGTCCACCGGCCATTCTATGTTCATCGGAATGCTTACGTGCCTACGCCGGCAACCTCACCGGGCCGGATCGACAGTCACGTCCGCCTCAGGAGCCACGGTAACCACCTCGAGAGGTAATGCATGTTGGTTGGATTGCTCGGAATTCTCGCGCTCGTTTCCTTCTACCTCGCCAAACGACTGAGCGATGAGAAAACCGAGAATGCAGCGCTTCGCGATCGGATCGCCTCCCTCAAACGGCAGCTCGCGAGGCGCCGTGCCCCAGTAGCCACCTGAGAGCACACCGAGCGGGTGAGCGCTCACACACCAGGAAACCTTCGTGGCCAAACCGAACTACCATCACGCGAGAAAACAGAAAGAACTGGCCCGCAAAGCGCGTCAGCAGGAAAAGCAGCAACGGCGGTCAGCTCGACCAAGTGCGCGCGACGAGCCGCGTGAGGCGACCCAGTCGGACGCGTCGGCGACTCAGCCCGATCCGACGTCTGCGGGCAGTTCCGGGAGCGGTACATGAGCCTTACGCCTTCGAGTGCCGTCGCACGGCAGCAGCGCCGAGACCGGCTGCGTCGTGATCGGGCGGCCGCGGTGGCGCTGCGCGTCGCGTTTCCGGCCGTACAGCATTTGCGCCTCGAGTTGAGGTTCGAGAGTTCCAGCGCGCAAGCGCCCACGCACCAGTCGCACGTACTGCATCCGCCGGCGCAGGCTTTTTTCGAGTTCGCGTGTCCTTATGCCGACTGTGACGGACACTTCGATCTCACTGCCGCTGTCAATGCGGCTCTGGCGGATCCCACACATCACGCGGCAGGGGTGCTGGAGTGCCCGGGTCTGCGCCCGTGGGATTGCGCCTCGAAGCGGCCTTGCCAATTGCAGCTGATCTATAAGGTCACGGCAACGTATCGCCCAGATACCTGAGCGCGTTTGGAGAATGCGAAACATGGGCGGCATGTCAGGGAATCCTGTAACCTGCGCTCGGCTCGTAACCTTTCGGTTTGTCTGCCTTGGTCTGCGTCCGCCAACGGGCGCGTTCCGGCCAATCACTCACCCGCGCAAAGCTTGACGAACCAGGAAGCAGGACTTTACCTGTCAGTTTTCTCTTTATTTCGTGAGTATTCTGCAGTGACCAAACTATATGTCGGAAACCTTCCCTTCACCGTCACCGATGAGGCCGTTCGCACGCTGTTTACTACGCATGGAACCGTCGAGAAGGTCTCCCTGATCACCGATCGCGACTCCGGTCGTCCGCGCGGCTTCGGCTTCGTAGAGATGTCGAATGCCGACGCATCCCGTGCCATGCAGGCGTTGAACGGCACCGACTTCGAGGGTCGAACGCTGCGTGTCAGCGAAGCGCAGGATCGGCAGCGGCCGGGTGGTGGCGACCGCGACGGGCCGCGTCGACGCTGAAGCCACCAGCGGATCGACGGCGCGGAGGGTGGTGGGATCGGCCGAAGCAGTCTAAGCCGGCCGCCGATGGCAGCCGAACAAGGGACAGCCCATGAGCGAATACGAGTTCACCATTTCGCTTCGCATCCGCCATCCCAGCATCGAGCCGCTCACGATTACCAAGATGCTCGGCATAGACCCGCAACATACCTGGAAGGCCGGCGATGCGCGCCGCAGCCCGGTCGGCGAGGCACTCGAGGGCACCTACCGGGAGAGTTATTGGGTGGCGCGACTGATGCCGGAACCCGAACTGTCCTCTGATCGGTCATCTGTCGAAAGCGTCGTGCTGCAGACTCTCGCCCAGTTGCGCAGATCTCACGCATTCCTCGAGCAGCTTGGCACGGATGGCGGCGTAGCAGAGCTTCACGTCAGTCTGTTTGCCCGCGCAAATTTCCGACTGGACCTGTCAGTCGAAACGCTGGTTACGCTCGGCCGACTCGGATTGGCCGTGGCGCTTGAGATCCATCCGCACGCACCGCACGGCGTCGGCCCATCACTGGCGAGCTAGCGTCGGGGCAAAAGCTGTCCTACTTCGAGACCGACCGCTTGAACATCCGGTCAATCTTCTCGTTGGTGGCATCGCAGCACGACTGGCTCGCATGACCCGCCGCCAACGCCTGGTTGGCCGTGCTCTGCGCACCACTGGCGGCCTGGCCGGCCGACTGAGCCGCGCTGTTAGCCGCATCAGCTGAACTCTTCGCTCCTGCCACATCACTCGCGTTCTTGGCCACCTGGGTCTTCAGGTCGTCGATCTGCGCCTGAATCGGCTTCAGGTCGGTGCAACCTGCCAGCCCAATGACCACGGCCACTGCCGCCACTGCTTTTCCGAACGTCATGCTATGTTTCTCCTCGATGTGTGATCTGCCGGTCCATCTGGCGTGACTCCCACGCCTGATGCAGGTTAACCGAACTCTGCGCGCGCCGTCTGTTCGCTGGTGCACTTACGATGATCGATTGCTTGCCGACGTCAGACCGGTCGAGAACCGCTCGGCGTACAACGAGCAGTGCGCACTAGCGCCCCGAGAGACCCGGGATGGAGTACCCTGATAGATCCGACTAGGAGAAATGACCATGAGCAGCGATGCCCGCGAAACCGGCTGGCAGCGATTCCTGGATAGGCTGAAACAGCTCTGGGGAAATTCTCGCCGCGGCGCTCTCACGCCTCTGAGCACTGCCATGGCGGCGGGCCCAGGCACGAGCGTGGTTGCGTCTGCAGAGCGCCCACCACCGAACCCGCAGTGATGCATGATCATCGATGAGCGCTCGGGCTCTACCGTCGCCGTAGTAAGGAAGGTCGGCGGCTTGATATCTGCGGCCTGGCCGGTGCGCACTGACGAAACACCGCGCCAAGTCATCTCGCAACTCGACCTACCGGAAGATGACAAGGCAGAGACCGCGCGACGAGAGCGTACGATCAGATCTTTGACCGACGGCGCCGGCGCGTCGGTGGAACATATCCGCCGTCTCTTCGTGGCCGAATTCGCGCGGCTTGGAGAAAGTGCCAGAGTTCGCAAGTTCCTGCACGTACTCACGACATCCAAGATACGTGAAATGCTGCGTGCTGCGAGCAAAGCACGTCAGATGGAGTGAGATCTGCCCGCGTGCCTTAGACCGGCGACTGCGCGAAGCCGACCATGCAACCCCGGACTTCATCCCAGAGCTTCAGGCGCGCACACTGAAGACTGCTTCGCAACGTCAGGCGCGGTGCGCGGCGCAGCAGGTAGCTCGATTCAAACGCCGCCCGCAGGCGGTAATTCGGAATGCGCGGCGCGAGGTGGTGAATGTGGTGATAACCGATATTGCCGGTAAACCAATGTACTATCCGCGGCAGATCGTAATAGGAGCTCCCGGAAACCGCGGCTCGGTGCGCATCCCAACCCTTCTGCCGTGACCAATAGGCGTGCTCGAACGTGTGCTGCACGTAGAATAGCCATACGCCCAGCGCGCCCGCGATCAATATCAGCGGCAACTGGACCACCAGCAGCGTGTACCAGCCGAACGCCCGCCCCCCTGCGGCTGCGACTACGACGAGCATCAAATTGTTGAGTAGCACACTGGCCCACTCCCGCTTCCAGGAAAGCGGCAGGTCGAAGGGCAGCCGGTGCTTGATCATGAGCTGATAGGTCGGCCCGATCCCGAGCAGCACGGGCATGCTGCGATAGCAGCGATAGCAGAAGCGGCGCCAGCGCGAGCGCGCCCGATACTCCTCTACCGTCCATATCCGGACATCGCCGAATTCGCGCCGATCGAGGTTCCCCGAAGTGCCGTGATGCACGGCGTGAGTCTTTTTCCAGTAGCCGAAGGGAAACAGCGTGATCAATCCGAGGCAAGCCCCTACCCACCGGTTGGCCCACCGGCTTGCGAAATAGGAGCCATGGCCGCAATCGTGCTGGATGATGAACAGGCGCACGTACAGTCCGGCCGCAGGCAGGGCCAGCAGCAGCGTGCAGCCATGGCCCCAATGTGCGCGAAAACTACAGGCCATAAGCAGCCATAAAAGCGCAAATGCTGAAAGGGTATTTGCTAATTGCCACAACGCCCGGCCGAGTGACGGGCGTGCGAAACGCGCGCACAACGCACGCTCGTGACAGCCGGGACTGCGGATCATCGCTCCGGTATTCATTGGCGCCGTGCTCGAGCAACTGCCCCGCCAATCTTTGGCCGGGTTCGTCCCGCCGTCTGTGCGCTCTCGCACAGAGCATCGTCGACGACGCCACGATCGAAGTCACCCGGGCGACCCCACTGCAGCGCAGTGGGCATCGGGCAGGTGAACCTGTGATGATGCCGATCACGCCCATTCGACGCGCAGTGAATGGGCTTCCGATCTATCCAGTACGACTAAGCGGGAGGATTCGTCCATGGACATCGAAGTGATCCGGCTCAAGAGCGAACTGGTGGCTTTAGAGACGCTGGTCATCGCCTTGACTCGCTCGCTGGCGAGCTGGCAGCCGTCTCTGGCCCAGTCACTGCGAGCGACGGCGGATGAAATGCGCCAGCGCTACCGACATCTACCGATACGGGACTCATCCCCCGAGACGGCTGACCTCGTGGCGGCTGAGTTCCAGGAGGCTTGGGATCGGCTGACGCAACTCGTTCTACGCCAGGACTGAGCGCGGCGCCGGCGTCGAGTCTAAGCTGCGACAAAGTACCAGCGCGGCAGCGCGAGAACCGGAGGACTCAAGGAGGGTATAGTGGACTGGAATTTAGTGGAGGCCGGCTGGCCGGGCTTCAGGGGCGAGGTAGACGCAAACTGGGGGAGGCTTCGCTTTCGCTGAGCGGGCTTTGATGGGCGGGCATTCCTCGACACAATCCAAGGCGCAGAGCGAAGGCGGCGCCCGGAGCGGTATGCGGCGCATATTGGTGGTCGATCATGATGCGGACGCGGCCGATGCTCTCGCCTCATTGCTGC